>NZ_OZ244153.1:495000-1095000 GCF_965216265.1 Kordiimonas sp. | reverse complement strand
GCTGCACTTCGTATCATGGCAAAGCTGTCGGCGCTCTGGCCGGTGATGGTGGTGTTTCTGATCATACCAAAACCTGTGCGGGATTGGGTTTATAACAAAGTGGGCCAGAACAGGTATCGGTTTTTTGGTCGAACCGATAGTTGCCAGTTGCCCGATAAAGACGTGCGGCAATATTTCCTCGATATCGACCAAGATTAGCGCTTGAACGCCAATTGGGCTTGGAGTAGGGTGCGCGCCGCTGCCGCACCCCGCTTGTGCGGTTATGCCCCGATGCGGAGAGATGCCAGAGCGGTCGAATGGGGCGGTCTCGAAAACCGTTGTGCGTGCAAGCGTACCGAGGGTTCGAATCCCTCTCTCTCCGCCATTTTATTCGGTCAATGCCTATACTCCGCATCGTGCACGCAGTTCTGTCCTGTGGCCACTGAAAATGAACCAAATACCGCGGTTTTGCCGTCAAATTTCCCTTTTCTCGCCATGATTGAAGCGGTGGTCTGTGATTCTCTCTAAATCTTTATAATTCCTTTGTATTCAATGGGTTGCATTAGCATCGAAACCTGACGCAGGCGTTGGTAGCAAGAAGGTGTAGCGCTGGTCCGGACCCAAAACAGAAGCGGGTCGGCCACACTCAACAAAGGAGAGAGAGAATGCTTATTAAATCAACAACTGCGCTTGTAACCGCTGGTTTCATGTTGGCTGTTTCTTCTGTGGCGTCGGCTGACGACCAGAGCAAAGAATATGCTAGCATCGCACAACTGCCTGAAGCGGGTTCTGTAACCCTTACAGGTACCGTTGAGGGTATTTCCAGCAACAAGGAATTCACCCTTCGTGATGCGAGCGGCAAAACGATCGAGATCGATTCCAAGTTCCAGCTTACCCTTCATGAAGGTGACCGCGTCAAAGTGGTTGGTGTTCTTGATGACAAAGCCTTGGGTCTTGGCAAAGAGATCGACGCCACAAGCGTAACCGTGATTGACGCGGCTGATGAGGCAGCCCGCCCAGAGCCACAGGATGCTGAGGACCCAGCTCCAACCGAGCCTTCTGTTAAAGGCGGCGCTGGTGACGACGAGATGAAAAAAGTCGACGCTCTGCCAGATGAGGGCCCTGTAACAATCACAGGTACCATTGAATCGGTAGCTGATGACAAGATGTCCTTCACGCTAAAAGGTGAAAGCGGCGAGACGATCGACGTGCACACCAAAGAAGCTGTAACCGTTACTGCGGGCCAGAAGGTCAAGGTAACTGGTGTTATGGACAGTGAAGTTGCAGGCCTTGGTGAGCAGATCGTATCTGCCAAGGTAGTGATGGTTAGCTAATCCAAGGAAGCTATTAGGCTGTACCAGAGGTGCCGGAGAGTGGTGAAAGCTGCTCTCCGGCATTTCTATTGAGGAAGAGAAGCCCGTTGAGCCACTGAAATATTTTACAGCAACGCCATATTGTGGATGATGGAGATAACCGATAGGGGGCTCATATGGCGTTATCAGCGCAGGGTGGCGGTAAATCTAACGCGGCTTATAAAATCATTGCACCATTGTTTCTGGCTCTTATTACTGCCTTCTTTTTCTTCAAGGTGGATCTGGAACCTAAAATCACGCCGGATTTTTTCTTCTCGTCTGATAGTGAGATTTTCCAGAAAAACCAGAAAATCGTGGATGAGTTTCCCTCCCAGCAGCAGATACTTCTTAATGTGACGACAGCGGGTAGCTTTGAAGACCCCAACTTTATCGAGAAGATCGATACGCTAACCAAACGTATCCAGCAGGTGGAGGGCGTGACAGATGTTCAGAGCATCACCAACGGTCCTGACGACCTTGAAGCTGCGCGGGAAAACCCGCTATGGCGACGATTGCTGATCGGTAATGACGACAAATCCAGCTTTATTATTGCGTTTATTGATACCGATTCTTTTACCGAATTAGTGGAAAGCATCGAGACCATTGTGGGGCAAGAAGAAAACAAATGGTTCGCCATTCGCATTTCGGGTTTGCCCTATATCGTTGAGCAAATTCGCCGCAATCTCACATCGGATATGAAAACATTCTCCCTGGGCGCCATGCTGCTCAGCGCGCTTGTATTGTTTGTGGTGTTTCGCTCCCCTCGTGTTGTGATTGGAGCCATAGCGACATGCATCGCGGCGGCGATGCTTACGCTGGCGGTGCAAAGTCTGTTTGGTATCCCCATCGGTATCCTAACGGCAAACTTGGGCGCCATTGTTTTTGTGCTGACCTTGTCTCATGTCATTTTCCTGACCTCAAACAGGCAAAACGACATGGGTGATGATGGGAACGCCCCTTTGATGAAAACGGTGGCACACACCTTCCCTGCTTCGACGTGGGCGGCGCTTACCACGTTTCTTGGTTTTGCCAGCCTGATCTTTGTTGATGCAAAACCGCTGAACCAGCTTGGTGTTGGTGGCACAGTGGGCACAGTATGCGCTCTGGTGTGTGCCTACGGTGTTTACCCGTATTTTTTAGCCCGAGCCAGGATCGCATCGTCATCAATGTCCAACACGGCCGGTGGTTTGTCGCTCGCCCTTCACAAACGGGCGCGAGTTTTTACGCTAGGTATGCTCGTGCTCGCTATCGGTTTGACGGCGGTTGGGTTGCCAAAGCTGAATACAGACCCAAGCCTGCTTTCGTATTTCAAGGAAGAGTCAGAGCTTCATAACGGCATCTATCATGTAGATGAAAATGGGGGCAGCAATCCGCTTCTTCTGGTGGTGCGCCGGGAAAATCTGGAGAAGCTGGATAACAGCGAATCCTACAAAAAGATGTGGGACCTGCAGCAAGCCTTGAGCGAACATGAGGCTGTAGGTTCCGTGATTTCACTACCCGTGATTATGGCGGAAGGAGACGAGCACTGGCTTGGCCAACTGCTGCCATGGAACCTGCTGCTCGATATATTGTCTAACCCTGACTATGGAGCCGTTGCAAAAAGCTTTGTGACCGAAGACCGTACTCACGCGTTGTTCATGCTGCGTATGCGAGAAAGCGGGCGCGAGCGAGACCGGCTTGAGATCATCAATGAAGTGGAGAAGATACCGGGCTCCCATGGTTTTGAGATCACGCTGACCGGGGGCACCTACTATCTGCAAGGCGAGCTGGCGGCCTCGGTAGCGAGAAGCATGACAACAGGAGTGGTGACACTTATCCTGATGTTTGGTGTGATCGCTTACATCGTGTCCGGCACACTGATGGTCTCATTTGCTGTCATGCTGTGTGCAGCCATAATTTCCGCGATCATTCTGGGTGGGCTTGGCGCGCTTGGTATGCCTGTTGATATTATCTCGTCTCCTGCCATCAATATCTGTTTGGGGCTCATTGTGGACGATATGATTCACATCACAGTCACCGCCAAGCGCACGCTCAAAGAAAAAGGTTTATCCTTCAGGGATTGGGCAGTGTGGAAAGCGGCGCTGGAGACCCAAAGCTGGCCGGCTCTTATATCAACACTCGCGATTATGATCGGTTTTTCCGTGTTTGCGCTGTCTGATTTCCCACCATCCCAGCGCTTTGGTGTTGAAATCGCTATTGGCGCCGGGATTGCGGTTCTTCTGGCCTTGATTGTCTTTCCCTATATCGCGTCGCGCGGCGGGAAGAAGGCCTAAGGCAGTGGTTTGATCTTGATGTTGCGGAACGCGATTTTGTCGCCGTGATCCTGCAGGGCAATATGACCACTGCGCGCGGTAGCGAAATGTTTCATCACATCTGCGTTGGGACCATCAGGTGAGAATTTTGATGCAGAAACCCGGTTTTTAAAGTCATCGGAATCCATATCGTAGGACACGACCTTTACGTCGTTGAGCCAATGTTCAATATACCCGCCGTTTACCACAAGTCTGCTGGTGTTCCAGCTTTCCGCTGGATGGCTTACATCGGTTGTGGGTGCATATAGTGCGAAGAGCGCGCCGGCTTGCTCGAGAGGGGACTCGTCCCTGTTGGCGTTGTCCAGCAATTGATACTCAGGCCCGGTCATATAGGCGTATGACGGTCCCTCTACAACGTTAAAGAAAATACCGCTGTTGCCGCCTTTGGATATCTTCCAGTCAATAGAAAGCTCAAAGTTGGTAAAGGTCGCGTCCGTGATAATGTCACCGGCCTTGCCGGGGTTGAAGGTGAGTG
The DNA here is from genome assembly GCF_965216265.1 of Kordiimonas sp. Taxonomy (GTDB): domain Bacteria; phylum Pseudomonadota; class Alphaproteobacteria; order Sphingomonadales; family Kordiimonadaceae; genus Kordiimonas. The sequence continues at coordinate 1,090,882 of NZ_OZ244153.1, read as the reverse complement.
TTCCCCCGTCGGCGCGCCAATCCCCAGACAGGTCTTCATGCCCATAGTTGCGCCAGCCATCTGTGGTTTCTCCATCAAACAGCAATTGCCAACCTGCCGCTTCTTCAGCGGTGCTCAGGGTGTTCTCGTCACCGGCTAGCGCTGAGGTGGCCAGGGCTGACGCCATGAGAATGCTGGTAAGTATCTTTTTCATTGTTATGCCCTCAAATGCCTAACTTTTTGAATTGCTCTTCGAGCGCCTGTTTTACCGATGCTGAAGGTCCGGGGTAGGTCTCCAGCGGGATATTGCCGATATAGCCAATGTCGCGAAAACCTTCGTGCGTTGTGTAATAACCGCCTGCCACAAGAGCCCTGAAGCGAACGAAAAAATCGTGAGGCATAGGGTTTTCTGCGTTCTTGTGCTGTGCAGCGAACTGTAGAATGTTGTCTCGGTTCTCACCGGTTACACTCATGAAATCACTACCGAAACGAGCGTTTGCTTCCTCATTGAGCCACGCAAACCCTTCAAGGATCGTAGTGCGGTCTTTGGTCTGCTCAGGGTAGGGTGCGCTGATCCACTCGTTGATGAATTCATGGATGCCGAGCGCGCTGGCGGCTGGTGCTTGCCCTTCAGCGGGCAGGATAAAGTCAGCGAAATAGGCCGCCATTTTTAGTTGCGCTTCGCTCATGATACCAGTCCAAGGAACGATAGGGTCTATGAGGTTTGGATCAGTGCCGTACCCTTCAGGGAAAGGTTGCAGTATCTGCTCAATCGCGCGGGCACCAGTAAGCGGGATGGTCGCCGCTGCCCCCAAAAGGGCCAGGGCGGTACGCCGGGTCATGGTTGGAAGTTTTGGGTGTCTCATAGCGCGCCCTTTCTAGCTTGCTCAGCCAGGTAGTCGCTGGTTCGCCAACTGAGTGCAAGAATGCTGAGGGTTGGGTTTTTGTCAGGGCTGGAGGCCATGACGGCACCATCTGCAACAAACAGGTTTTTCACCGCCCAGCTTTGCCCATACTCGTTCACAACAGAGTCTTTGGCAGATGAACCCATGCGAACAGTACCAACCTCGTGGATAATCTCTCCACCCTTGGAGATCGCTTTTTGGCCGTCAGTATCTGTGCCCCAAAGCGGTTTGCCACCCAAGCGGTCGATCAGTTCAAGGAAGGTTTGCCGCATGTGGGAAGCCTGCTTGATCTCATGTTCGCTCCATTTCCAGTGGAAACGAAGCACAGGAATGCCCCATTTATCGGTGACATCAGGGTCCAGATCACAATAGCAGTCATCATTGGGGATCATCTCACCACGGCCAGCGAAACCGATATGGCTGCCGTATTTTTCTCGCAAACTTTGCCGAAGCGCGCCGCCATATAACGTTTCATTGTCGGCAAGCGCACCGGTGCGTACTGATGGCATTCTCCGGCCGCCACCCATTTCAATATGGTAACCGCGAGGGAAATCCATCTCCTTGCGGGATTGTTTCTGGTATTCCCACCACGGCACATAGATATGCCCGACGCCCATGCCGTCATCATTGGTGGGTGGCAGGTTTTCAAGCGCCGGGAACTGACCGCCGGTGCTGGAGCCTACCGTATCCATCAGGTAGCGCCCGACAAAACCCTCGTCGTTACATAAGCCATCAGGGAACTTGGCGCTCTTTGAATTGAGGAGAATACGTGCACTTTCGCAGGCGCCGGCGGCAAGCACCACGGTTTTCGCTTTCGCGCTGTGGTGTTCGCCGGTCACACGGTCCACAAAGCTCACGCCTGTTGCTTTGCCTTCTTTGTCCAAGTCTACCTGATAGACAAGTGCGTTGACCATGATGGTGAGGTTACCAGTTTCAAGCGCTGGGGGGATAAGCACCGTTGTGCTTTGGAAGTTTGCACGAATGGCGCAGCCACGACCGCAGGGTGTGGCGTAAAAACAGGCGTGGCGACCATTTATGGGTTGTGTGAGAACCGCCGCATGCATTGCGGCGACGGGTATGCCCATGCTCTTGAAGCCACGCTCGAGGAACATTTCAAAAGCCCGCGGGGGCGGTGGAGGTTGCAGAATGCCTGCTGGCGAATCTGGTGTATTCTCCAGGCCGTGAGCAAGTCCGGTCACACCGATTAGCTTTTCCACCTTGTCATACCAGGGTGCCAGATCATCATAAGTGATAGGCCAGTCGAAACCGAGACCGTCCCGGCTATGGGGCTTGAAATCATATGGGCCAAACCGCAGGGATATACGGCCCCAGTGGTTGGTGCGTCCGCCCAGCATACGTGGCCGCCACCACTTAAATTCTTCTGAACCTTCCGCGATGGTGTAGGGCTCGTTTGGAACTTTCCAGCCACCGTCAATCGTCGCATCAAAAAAGCCAAAAGGTTTGTCTGGTGTGCTTGTGCCCCTGAGCGGTGCATCGGCGGGAATATTGAACATGGGAGTTTCAGTGAGAGGGTCGTAGTCACGCCCGGCTTCCAGCATCAATACCTTCATGCCAGCATGGGTGAGGGAATAAGCGCTCATGCCGCCCCCTGCGCCAGAGCCAACAATGATCACGTCGTATGGTTCGCTGTTGGATGCAACCATCTAGTCCTCCCCAGTATACCCGGCAACACACCCTGAATAGGAGGTTGCCTCTTCCTTCCCATTACTCAAAACGCACTTAAATGTAACCGATTACATGTAAACCATGGCACTGGCCTATAGCGATGTCAAGCGCCGGCCAACAGCAGGACAAGACCGTGGGGTTTCGTGAAAGCCTTGTGCAATATTCCGCGCTTGAAAAATTCAGGCGCAAGGACCGGAGTGTGCCGATGAGAACGGCCGGGCATACCTCATCTCAGGATAATCAACACACATGAGGGCGTATTATGAGTTTTATTGTTTCCGGTTTGGATGCGGCACAGTTTGGCTATTTGTTTGGTAAAAGCGATGAGGAGCTTCAGGCGCTTGATGCGCGAGCTTATGTTGCTGATAGCCACCCGGGCTTTCCGTGTCGGGTGTTATTGAAGGATGTTGAGCCGGGCACACGGGTCATTCTTTTAAATTATGCACATCTGGATGTGCCGACGCCCTATAACTCCCGGCACGCCATTTTTGTGGCAGACGGTGCGCAAAGCCAAACCTTTGAACCGGGTCAGGTGCCTGAGATACTGAGTATTCGCCAGCTCATCTCGCTCCGCGCATATGACGACACTCACATGATGGTTGATGCATGTGTGGTAGCGGGGGCAGAAACTGCCGATGCGCTTGATGCGCTGCTATCTGACATCGGCGTTTCTTATATTCATGCACATACGGCGGGCCGGGGTTGTTATCTGGCGCGCATAGACCGGGCCTGAATAACGTCAGCTTCATTACCTTTCGGGTAGTTGCTGTGCCCTCAGGTTTGGGGGATTGATGAGGGTAAGGGAGGGATGGCTTTCCCGGTCAGGATGGAGGTTCAAATGCGTAGACGTGATTTCTTCTCGATAGGTGCAGCAGCAACAGGCGCCGTGGCGCTGGGAACACTTGCAACCGGGGTGGGCGCACAGGCGCACAGCACGGCAGAGACGACAGCAGCACACACAGGGCGTAAGAGTCAGATTGTAACATCAGATGGTGTTACCTTGCGGGTACGGGACTGGGGTGTAGGGAAACCGATTGTGTTTCTTACAGGATGGGGGCTGCCGCTGGACTTCTGGCACTATAATTTTATTGACCTGTTGGACGAGGGGATGCGCTGCGTTGCCTATGATCGGCGCGGTCACGGCCGGTCAGATGATCCTGGCACAGGGTATGACTATGATACCTTGGCTGAGGACCTTGCGGCTGTTCTGGAGATGCTCGATTTAACAGATGTCACTCTGGTGGCCTATTCTATGTCTGGCGGGGAGGCTGTGCGGTATCTGACGAAACACGGGAACGCGCGCATCAGCCGTATCGTATTCCTCTCAAGCACGGCACCCTGCCTGATGCTCGGTGGCGACAATACAGTAGGGGTGCCGGGCGCAATGCTTGAAGGGGCCAAAGCCTTGATGGCACAAGACTTCCCCAAGTGGCTTAAGGAGGGAGAAGCCGCATTCTGGCTCAACGCGGCGAGCTTGGAGATGCAGGAATGGGGGCGTGAGCTGATGCTGCAAACGTCACTGCCTGCGCTGCTGGCATGTTACGATACAATGATCCGGGCTGATCTAAGGGAAGAATTGAAGAAGCTTGATTTACCAACACTTATAGTTCACGGCGATAAAGACGCTTCCACGCCCTTTGCACTTTCGGGAGCGCGAATTGGCAAACTCGTGTCCGGTACTCAGGTCAAGGTTTACGAAGGCGCACCCCACGGGCTTCCCATAACACACAGAGCTCAGTTCAAAACCGACCTGCTTGCATTTGCGAGAGGCTAGGTTGGACGAACATACCACACCAGCATATTAACACCGGGTTCGGATTTCCGGGCCCGGTGTTATCAATTCTCGCTACCGTGACGCTTGTTTATGCGGCGCTTTGTGTTCTCCGGCGCAGCTCATCGTTCTTCTCAACCAATTCAGGTGTGGCAGCTTCGCCAAGGTCTTCTATCTCATAGAGCGGCCGAATTTCCAGCTCCGCCCGATCATCCAGGGGCATAGGGCACTTTTTAACCCATGAAATAGCGTCTTCGAGCGAGTCTACTTTCCAGAGCCAGAAACCGCAGATTAGCTGCCCGAGTTCAGGGAACGGCCCGGTTTCGACGGTGCGCCCTTCCGTGGTGAAGTGGACCCGCGCCCCTTGCGAAGTTGGCATAAGGCCATCACCCGCTTGCATAACGCCCGCGTTCACCAGTTCTTCATTGAAATGCATCATATCGGTAAGCAGTTGCTCTGTTGGCGGAACACCGGCCTCAGTATTCTTGTCGGCCTTGATAAGAATCATCACACGCATTTTGTTTCTCCTTAAGTTTCAAGTTCGCTGTTGTGTTACTCGGTGTTGCCCATAGGACGTGTAGGCGCAGAGCTTCCCGACACAGGAAGAAATTATTTTGAAAAAGGAGAATGGTTTTTTTCTAAGATATTGATTTATTTTGATAAATTATCAAGTTGGTGACGAATGTGAGCAGCCTCGGTTGCGGTTTGTGCAAGCGATATGGCCTCATTGTACGCAAGGCGCGCTTCGTCTTCTCTGCCGAGGGAGGCGAGGAAATGACCCCGCACGCCATGGAAATAGAAATAACCGGCCAGATGACGCTCTAGCGGTTCGATCAGCTCAAGTGCGACCGCCACGTTTTCAGCTTTTGAAACGGCGACGGCTTTATTGAGCGTTATCACGGGCGAAGGGGTCATGCGTTCCAGCGCTTCATATAGCTGAACGACACCTGCCCAATCTGTGTCCGTGGCTTTAGGGGCGCGGGTATGCAGTGCCGCGATGGCTGCCTGGATTTGGTGCGGACCGGGTTGCCGCCGGGCCATTGCCTCGTCAAGGCGGGTGAGACCGGCCTCAATCATATCCTTGTTCCAGAGTTTCCGGTCCTGGTCTTCAAGCAGGATGATCTCGCCGTCTGCAGAAAAACGCGCCGCGGTCCTTGAATATTGTAATAACATCAGCGCCTGTAGGCCTGCAATTTCCGCCGCGTTAGGGAAAAGATCGCAAAGCAGCGCGCCAAGGCGGATAGCTTCCTCGCAAAGCGGGAGCTTGGGCGTGCGCGTGTCGCCAGCGGCTGTATATCCTTCGTTGAATACAAGATATATCATGGCAGACACGGTATTCAGTCGGGTGTCACGGGCAGCGGTGTCTGGCGTTTCAAAATCGACTTCTGCCTCTTTGATTTTACGTTTCGCGCGGGTAATCCGTTGCTCCATCGCTCGTTCGCCAACCAGAAACGCTTTTGCGATCTGAGCCACGCTAAGTCCGGAAACGACCCGGAGTGCAAGCGCTATCTGTTGCGTATTGGGTAGGTCCGGGTGGCAGCAGATAAACAGAAGGCGAAGAATATCGTCCCTGAAGTGGGCATTGTCCAGCCTGTCTGCCACCGGTGTTTCAATGTCGCTCAGGTCAGATATCAGGGCTTCGTCCGGCAGTGCCTGCAGTTTGCTGCTTTTACGAATACTGTCGAGTGCTGCGTTGCGACCGACGAATATCAACCAGGCTGCTGGGTCCTTTGGTGGTCCGTTCATCGGCCATTTGCTGAGCGCACGCAGGCAGGCTTCCTGAAAGGCTTCCTCTGCGGTGTCCAGATCGCGAAAATACCTGAGAAGGGCTGCAACCGCTTTTGGCCGCGCCGCTTTCAGGGATTTCTCGATCCAGTCGATTTCGTTCACTTTCTCATGTCTCCGGGTTTCAAGCTTAGGAGGGGGCGTATTTCAAAGGCTCCTCCGGGGTTCGCGCGCCCAAGATCCTTTGCGACTGCCAAGGCCTCCTCTGGTGATGCACAATCAACAATGTAGAAGCCAAGTAACTGCTCTTTGGTCTCCGCAAATGGGCCGTCAATCACGAGCGGAGGGTCTTGATCTTTACGCAGCGTTGTTGCCGCCGAGGTAGGCATGAGCCGCACAACTGGCCCAAGGCGACCAGCCTCGCGCAAGCCAGCCTGTACCACTTCAAGGCGGTGCATACAGGCATCCTCCTCTTCCTGGCTCCAGCCGCTGATCGCCGCCTCATCATTGTAACAAAGGATGGCATATTGCATCTGTTCTGCTTCCTTCCTGTTTATAAGAACGATCACGCCCACTGCTTACCGACACAGGTGACACATTACTTTATGGTACTGCTGAGTTTATTTCGCCGACTATGACAATCAAAAAAATCCCCGCCGACGCAAGGCGGCAGGGAGGTTGAGGTTGGGGAAAGGGGAGAGTTTTTATGCGGTCATGAATTCCGCACTGTTTTTTTGCTGCCGCAGGCCTATTGCCTGAGCGACCGCGAAAGCGAGCACCACGACGGCCTGAAAGGCGACAAACACCACGCCAAAGATCGTTGGTGCAGGCTCCAGGCTCGCCAGCAGCACGAAGCTATCGACAACCCACAACAGGTTAAGGATAACGATAGGCCATACCGCGCGGCGGTTAATTGCCTTGCGGGTGCCGACAAAGGCGACCGCCGCCGCGTAGGGCAGAAGGAAAAGCCCCGCATAGGTAAGAAGGGACACTGACAGGCCAAGCAGGTCGCCTAGGAACCCTGCGCCTGCTGCCATCAGAAGGCCGGTGCCGCCGCTCGCGATTGCGTCGCCAATCAACGCATATTTCAGAAGTGGAAATGTTTGTGCTGTCTTGCTCATGGTAACCTCCATTGGTTGGGGTAATGTGATCGAGTTCCAGTTGTTGTCTAATGTCAGGATCAGCGATCACGAGCGGCTTGCCAATTAACTCAGAGGTAATTGAACTCAACTTTTTTCAGCGATAAAACCGGATGACGGTAGCAACCGGGTCACACAAGCGAGGATAACCAACATGACGACTGAGAGAAGTGCACAGGTCTTTGGCGGGCAACTGAAAGAATGGCGCAACAGGCGCCGTATGAGCCAACTGGATTTTTCCCTGGAGGCTGAAATTTCGCAAAAGCATTTGAGTTTTATTGAAACCGGCAGGTCGACGCCTAGCCGTGACATGGTCATTCACCTGACAGAGTGCCTTGACGTGCCGCTGAGGGAGAGAAATACCCTTCTTCTGGCTGCTGGATATGCTCCCTTATATCTGGCACGCGATCTTGATGACCCGTCGCTCACGGCGGCGCGCGCGGCGATCGATCTTTTGCTGAAGGGGCATGAGCCTTACCCGGCAATCGCGATCGATCGGCACTGGAACATGTTGGCGGCAAATGCCGCGGTACCGGCCATGCTGGCGGGTGTGACAGAACAGAGTTTGCTGGCGCAATCCATTAACGTATTACGCTTGTCGCTGCACCCCGGTGGGCTCGCGCCACAGATCGTAAATTTACCCCAATGGAAGAAACATCTGCTTGAGCGACTTCGCCACCAGATCAATGTTACAGCCGACGAAGTGCTGATAGACCTTATGGATGAGTTGAAGTCATACCCATGCCCGGATAGCGACCTGAACGCGCCAGATGAAGGTTACGGTGACGTATTTGTGCCGTTCGAATTTCTAGTGCCAGATGGCAAGCTGTCTTTCTTTTCTACCACGACCGTTTTTGGCACACCCGTCGATGTGACGCTATCCGAGATAGCCATCGAGTCCTTCTTTCCCGCCAATGACGCCACCCGCAAGGCGCTGTCGGTTTGAAGATTTTTGCTGAACAAGGGTTCAATAAAAATTTGTTTTGCCAAAAAACTTTCATCAGAAAGGCGCACAGTCCCGCTTGAAAGCTATATGCTATCCGGTGGGTAGCGAAATTGGATCAAGGGAGAAACCTGTGCGCACCTTTCTGGCGTCATTCATGTTTATTTTTGCGGCTGTGACATCAGCCCATGCTGCACCTACCAAAACAGAAACAGTGGTTCTGATTACCATTGATGGCCTTAGGTGGCAGGAAGTGTTCAGGGGCGCGGATAAAGCCTTCTTTGATCAGGAAGCCTATATCGCTCACAAAAAAACACATGATGCCTTCAAGACCAAGTTCGGGCTTGAAGCACCGGAGGCTTCGCGTTCAGCTTTGATGCCATTTTTCTGGAACACGCTTGCGGCCCACGGGCAGCTATACGGTAACAGGGACAAAGGCAGCGTTGGCACACTCACTAACGCCTATCATTTCTCCTACCCCGGCTATAGCGAGATCCTCACAGGCTTTGCGGATGACGCACGCATTACCAGCAATGACAAGTTTCCCAACCCCAACCGCACGGTCCTTGAGTGGTTGAATGCGATGCCGGAGAACGCGGGCAAGGTTGCTGCTTTCGGGTCGTGGGACGTGTTTCCCTACATTATAAATGAAGAACGCTCTGGCGTGCCGGTGAATGCAGGTTTTGAAGCCTATGATGGCCGTGGCCAGAGTGTTGGCTTGCTTAATAACCTGCAGGAAAAAATCCCAAGCCCGTGGGACACGGTGCGGCTTGATGCTTTCACGATGGGGTTCGCGCGCGCGGCACTCGCAAGCGAGAAGATGAAGTTCGTTTATATCTCTCTCGGCGAAACAGATGATTTTGCGCATGACGGGCACTATGACCAATATGCGCATGCAGCACACCGCAGTGATCAGGCTATTGCTGAATTATGGGCGTGGCTTGAAAGTGACGCTCGTTATAGAGGGAAAACCACCCTGCTTATCACCACAGACCATGGCCGGGGCAGCGATAGCCTTGAAGCATGGAAGCATCATGGCCGTTTCCCTTATACCCGCGAGGACGGAACCAAAGCGGTGAGCAACTTTAAGGGTGATGACGCTATCTGGATGGCAGCTGTTGGCCCGGATACTCCTGTGCTTGGTGAGATTTCAGGCGGTGAACCGGTTGCGCTCACTCAAGTAGCAGCGACGGCTGCGAAATTGCTTGGCTATGACTATGAGGGAAGCCATGAAAGCCTGAAAGCCGGTGAACCGATTGATGGCATGATCGGCCAGTAATCAGAATGCTGAAAGGGATCAGGCATGACCTGATCCCTTCTGCTCTGCTTGTTTATCAACTGAACCGGCGTCACCGGGAGGAAAGGTGGCTCAGCAGCAGAGACTTCTCAAACACGGGGTTCCCTGTCACCTCTCTGGCCTGCAGCACGATATGAGGGTCAGGCACATTCCAGTCCACCTCTATGATGCCAAAGTTTGCCTTGGTGAACATACAGCCCGGCAGCCGGTAGGCGTTCGGGCTTATGTTGTGCCAGGTTTCCGTCAGGCCGCTTGAGGTGAAGTCATACACGGGGTAGGGCGTATGTTGGTCGTCCTGACGCGATATCTCCGCCCAGTGAGTATCACCGCTGATGAACAGTACACCCTGAGCATTCGTCTTGCGGATCAGGTCTATCATGCGTTTGCGCTCAGTGGGGAACAGGCTCCATGCTTCCCAGCCGGGAAAGGTTGAAATAAACTGCAGGCTGGAGCCGATAATGCGTAGGTCAGCGGGTTTCCTGAGTTCACCTTCAAGCCACGCCCACTGTTTTTCGCCCAACATGGTAGCGCCCTCTGCCCTAGTAGGCAGATAAGGGCCAAAACCCATTTGGTCGCGGCGTTTGGCTGCGGCTTGGCTCACGTGGGTGAGTGGTGTGCGGTTCCACCTTAAGTCAAGCAGGATCACCTGCGTGCGCTGGCCCGCTTCGCCATAGGTATATGAAGTGTAGATGCCGTCGTCATCGCGGCGCCGGGCGCTACCCTTGGGCTCATTCCAGAAGTTCAGAAACAGCTCTTTGGATTTTTCCTTTTCAGGATACTCAACTCCCGCATCATTCTCGCCATAATCATGGTCATCCCATGTGGCGATAACAGGCGTATTGTCACGAAGCGTTTTGAAACCTTCGACTGCGGCGAATTTCTGATATTTAGCAGCCAAAACGCTCATGTCACGCGTGTCGCCGTAGATATTATCACCCAGAAAGACAAACAGGTCTGGCTCAAGTGCGTTGATAGGCGCCCAGATCGGCTGGGCCTTGTCTTGATTGGCGCAGGAGCCAAACAGAATGCGTGAGACACTTGCGCCCGTTTCTGTTGTGGATTTTTTGGTGCTCGCCGCCAAAAGATTGGGGGCCATAGCCGTCGTAACTGCAGTGGCAGCCATGAGTTTCATGCTGGTGCGGCGCGTGATCATGTTGGGGTCTCCGGGAAAAAGGGCGGGCGGCCTAAGCCACCCACCAGTTGCTTCGAAACTTAGAACTTGAGCGTCAGGTTTGCGGTGACCTGGCGATCAGCGCCGATGAAATATGAGCCCGGCGTACCACCACCAAGGTAGTTCTTGTTGGTGAGGTTGGTGATGTTCAGGCTCACATCAATGGTCTGGATACCGGGGATGACATTCTCGTCCACGGTGTAACCAACCCATGCATCAACCAGCGTGAAAGATGGCAGCTCCTGCGTATTGGCAAAATCGCCATAACGTTCGCCAACATGCTTGGCGGAAACACCTGCCCGCACACCGTCCTTGAAGTAGCTGAGCGTGCCAACAAGTTGGAACTCGGGAGCGAGGGCCACTTTGTTGCCTTCAACAACCTCTGCTGTGGTTTCGGTATACTCAGAACTGTTGATGGTGAGGGAGCTATAGAGGTTCCAGTAGCTGGCAAAGTCAGCAGAGATGCTGGCCTCAATACCTTTAGACTTGATGCCGCCCACGTTCAGGTATGTGCCTTCACCTTCTTCAAGGTAGTCAACACCGCCAACCGGATCGCCTTCGGATACAAAGGTGATGCGGTTGTTGAACTTGATGTAATAACCGGTGAGCGTCGCGCGCAGCCAGTCATTATTGAAGCGGAACCCCATGTCGTAGTTGTCGGCGGTTTCGCCTTCAAGGTCAGGGATGTTCGGGTTTGTCGCACTTGCCTGACCTTCGATGATACCGTCCTTGATCGCCGCGAAGTTTTGCGAGAAACCGGCGAACACTTCAAAGTCGTCTGTCAGGTTATAGATCGCACCGGCGGTGAACAGAAGATCAGAATTGGACTCGAGCGACTGTGTGGCTTCAGAGCCGAAATTGTCGTTCCGCTCAAGGTCAACGAAGAACTTTTTCACGCCGCCGCGCAGGGTCAGATCACCCAGCTCAAACGTGTCTTCTGCATAAGCCATGAAGGTGTCGGTTACGAAGTTTCGGTCATACTGACGCCAGTAGGCTGTCTCGTCAAATTCGATTCCTACCGTAGAATCAATGACTTTGTGCCAGTCGCGCGATTCGTCACGGTCTGAATTTTCCCACCAGATACCAGCACGAAGCGTGTTCATCTCGCCAATGCGGTATGCGGCGTCAGCCGTCGCGCCGATACGGGTTTTGGCGTAGTGGGTGTGACGGTATGAACCAACAGGGATAGCACCTGCCTGATAACATGCCGGGTTGTTGGCTGGTGCGCCCCCGCCATAAGGGAAGGTGAGGGTGGCTGTGCAGCCGTCGATTGGCGCAAGTGGCGTGCCGTTCGAGTCCGTATAAGTATATGAAGCCGCTGCGCTTCCGCCAAAAATGGTGCCGTTCGATTGTGTGTCACCACCGGCTACTGCAACAAGGTAAGGCGGGATCCAGTCGCCGCGACCTTCGTTTTTGTGATAGTAAGGCGCAACGGTGAAGTCGAAATTATCGCCCTCATATTCCGCTTTTACATAGGCAAACCAGTTCTCGCGCAGCGTGCCCCAGCCCGGACGATAAACCTGATCAACATACGGAATGCCGGTGATGGTGTCTGTCAGGCGGTCCCAATCCGGGTCTTCTTCAAACTGGGCGAGCGAGATACGCTGGTAGTTATTCTCGTGGGTATCGTCCCATGACAGGCGACCGGTGAAGGTCCATTCGTCCTGCTCAGACACAATTTTTGCAGCGAAGTGGTCCCGTGTTGTGCCGCCAGCATCACCAATCCAGGCATCGTTTGTGGTGTTGGAGTAGCTGAGGTAAGCCCTTGTACCGGAAGCAATTTCACCGGTGTCATAGCGGAAGAAATACCGCTGTGCGTTGTTTTCACCCACGCTCAGGCTGGCCCAGAAACGCTGTTCTTCAAATGGGTTGCTGGTAACAAAATCGATGGTGCCGCCAAGCGCCTCGTGGGAAGGGGAGGCGATATCGGCAGTGCCCTGCGATACCACAGCGCGCGCGAGGTTTTCGCTATCGATATAGCGGTTGGCTTTTGCGCCGCCGCCATAGTTGGAGTTACCGTTTGGCAGACCGTCGATTGTCATGCCAACCTGTTGTTCTGAAAGGCTTACAGTGAAACCACGGATGGACAGGGTGGTAGACCAGTCATCAGAGCCGAAGGTGCCGCCTTCAGAAACAAAAATGCCCGGCAGGTTATCGATCACGGAAAGCACGCTTGCTGCATCAGGCTCCTGGTCTCGCATGATGCTGTCTGTTGCGTTGTTCGCGAAGGTGGTTTTCTCTGCAGAAACAACGATTTCTTCAACGCCAGCGTCATCCGCATAGGCGTCCGCAGCAGTTTCCTCCGAGTGTGCTACAGCGGAAACGGCAAAAAGACTGCACGCCCCCAGTAGCATTTTTTTTGTCATGTTAACTGTCATAATTCTGCGCCCTTGAAATGATAAAATTGATGCCCCTTTTTATTGAACAGTCATTCAATAAAAAGTCTGCCGCAGTCTTAATGCGCTGAATTCATTACGGTTTGGTGACGGAAATATGAGACATCTGCAAAACTTTGCCGTGGGCTACCAGCCTTGGCGTGTGAGGCTTGGCGCGGTAGCTTTTGCGGGCTTTAGCACTCAGGGAAGTGTGGCATGTGTGGCGAAAGTGTGCGTGAAAGTGCGGCGCGAGTGTGCGCGTTTTTGCGGCGGAGGTGTGGCGGAATGTGTGGCTAGGCCATGGCGCGGATATAACGGTCGATGCTCTGTTCGATCTGCCGTCTGATTTCGGGCAAGTTCGGTGCTGCTTCGGCCATGGTAGAGCGCAACCAGAAGCCGTCGATGAGGGAGGCGAATATCTCCGCGCCGTCACGCGCGGCGTCGCCGGGCACGATCCGGCGAAGCTCATGCGCGAGGTTAGAAATCAGGCGTCGGTTATAAATGGCCTGCAGGCGTTTCAGCTCCGGTGAGAAGGGCACTTGCGCCCAGAAGGAAAGCCACGCCCGCACAATTTCGGGTTTGTACTGGTCATCTTCAAAATTTGTATCGATGATCGCTGATAGCCGCTCGCGGGGGCTCGTGGCCTCCTCAAGGTGTTTGAGGAAAGCATCATGCAGCTCAAACAATACCCGCGCCATGCTGGCTTCAAGAAGCGCCTGCTTGCCCCCAAAATAATGCGAGATAATACCGGCGGAAAGCCCGGCTTCTTTTGCAATCCGGCTCACGGTTGTTTCAGAGTATCCCACACGAGCGATGGTGCGGATCGTCGCGTCAATCAATTGCTGCCGCCTGATGGGCTGCATGCCGAGCTTGGGCATAAAACATCTACTCCGAAATTAGGGGTCCTGTAGTGCTGCCATATTTTTCATGAAAGGGTCAATCGCTAGACGGCCACAGGCCGCAACCGACGAACAAGCAAACGGCAGAGGTAAATGCCGCCGATAGCTGAATGCACAAGCGCAAGGGTGATGAAAAGCGCGGCATCACCCCACCAGCCACTCATGCCGCCAACCACAAGCGGCCCGATAAAGGACCCGAACCCGTTCAGGATCAAAAGCCCGCCGCTGGTGGCGATGCGCCTGTCCTCTGCCACGCTGTCCTGAATTTGCGCAACAGCAAGTGCATAGATGGGCAGGGCGAACGCGCCAAACGCGGTGGCGCATGCCATCACGCCCAGCTTGGTATTTGCGGTGAGCAGAAGCAGCGCGCTGAGCGCGGCGAGGAAGGTGAAGACTGTCAACACAAGGCGACGGTCCAGCCGGTCAGAAAGCGCGCCCGCCATATATTGGGTCAGACCACCCCCAAAGATGAACGCTGCAACAAAAAACGACGTTTCAGTCGGGCTCAGGCCGTTGTGCTGCCCGTAGGCGGCGGTCAGGCCCAGCACGGCACCGAAACTTACACCCACCAACAGCGTTGCGCAAAAGCCGGAAGGGCTGGCCTCCAGCACCGGCCTGAGCGGCATGGGGAGAGAAATAGCCCCCCGCCAGGCTTTATCCTTGAGCCGATGGAGCATAAGGCCAGAAAAGGCGACAAGCCCGGCTGCGAGCAGGAACAAGGGCTCATGCCCTATAGGGTGCAGCCCAATAAGGAGCGGGCCGCCACCAGCACCAAAGAACCAGAAAAACATATAGGTGCCAAAGAGCCGCGCGCGGTAGCTGCTGTTAGCTTCAAGGTTGAGCCAACTTTCAATCACCACATATTGGCAGGCGATACCGAACCCGGTGGCGATCTGCAATACTATCAGCCCCGGCAGCATATTGCCTGCGAGCGCAAACAGCGCCGTACACGGTGCATAAAGGGCGGTGATGATGAGAAAGAGCCGTGCAAGGTCAAGCCGGGCTGCGAGCCGTGGTGCTGTATAAGCGCCCAGCAAAAAACCGGCAAAATAGGCAGACATCACAACGCCCGTCATCAGGGAAGACGCACCCGCCTGCGCGAGGTCATAGGCTACCAGTGCGTTTTGCAGGCTACCCGCTGCGACAAATGCAGCAACAGCCGCAAAAAGCGGCCATAGCGTGCGAAGCGCTGTGCGAATATTGGTGGTGCCTGGGTGCTGCGGCATCGGCTTTCCTGCAAACGATAATCGGCCTTTGGCTACAGCGCCCATGTTTAGCTTGTATGACAACTCAGTATAATTGAAGCTGGCCTAGGCCAGCAGCGCTGCGATCAGGTCGCTGCTTGTAAGGGTCACCGGGTGATTGCCAAGCCGCTCAAGGTTGACCTGGGCAGCAAGCTCTTCCGCGTCATCTGCGCTGACGGAGGTGATATCGAGCAGGCGTGTCTTCAGGCCGGTTGCAGTCAGAAGACCGGTAAACCAGACTTTTGCGGCTGCACCGTCCTTGACGCCAAGAAGGTCAAATATCTCTCGCATGCGGGCCTTGGTGTCAGCGTCCCCGCGGTCTGCGTTCAGGGTAAAAAAGGCAGGCAGGGTAAGCGCCACGGCCTGACCATGGGCCACACCGTATCGCTTGGTGATACCGTAGGAAAGCGCGTGCGGTGCTGTGGTTTTTGAGATGTTGATGGCGCGGCCAGACAGGTTGGCTGCCTCTGCCATGTTAGCGGCAACATCCAAGTCATCGCTGCTCACATAAGCCTCAATATTATCCCGAAGCAGCGGGATGGCTTTGGCCGCGTAAGCGCGGCTTTCCTTGCTGCCATCTTTCGCCCAGTAAGATTCGATGGCCTGGCAAAGTGCATCAATCGCAGTGCTCGCGCGAATGACGGGGGGGGCCGATAGCGCAAGGGCCGGGTCCAGCACATAGGCGCCCGGCAGGCCGCATGGGTGCGAAAGTGAGTATTTGGCATCCCCGATATATACGGCTGCAAACTGCGTGCTTTCTGAGCCTGTGCCAAAGGTGGTGGGTACGGCGATAAACGCGCGCCCGGCCACAGTGGGTTCGAGGTTTTTTTCGCCTCTCAGTATCGCCGTGTGTTCGTCTGTCGCGTGGCCCGCGAGAATATGGACAGACTTGGCAATATCAATTGAGCTGCCGCCACCAATGGCCACAATAACGTCGCAACCACTTTTCTCAAAAAGCCTTACACCCGCGCTGATCTCGCTCAACTGCGGGTTTTCTGTAAAGTCCGAAAAGCGCACCGCTGGAATGTCACCACACACGGCGCTGAACTTGGCTTTAGCGCCGGAGGCAGAGAAAGACCCGGTGCCAGCAACCAGAAATATACCACGGGCGTGGCTCAGGTAATCCCGCCCCAATTCTGCCCATGATATTTGCTTCTGGTCGGTCATCAGTTTTGGCTGCCTTTCAGGAAGCGCATAAACTCGGCCTTGTTTTCCTGCGGGCTGGACGTGGGCCGCCCGAGGTCTGCACGGTACCCCTGTTTCACATTGACCTCAATGAAGGCGGGGCAAGGCAGGCCGCCACCCAGCAGCGCAACAAGCGCGGCCTCTGTATCCACACTATGCACAGCCCTATAGCCGCAGCCTTCGGCTATGCTGGTCATGGTGATATCGCGCGCCACGGTTGGTTGGCCGCCCACAGAGCCGTGTACCCCGTTGTTGATCACAACATGAATGAAGTTATCTGGTGCCTGGTTCGCGATAATGGCCATGGCCCCCATATGCATGAGCGCTGCGCCGTCACCATCAAGGCACACAACGGTGCGATCAGGTTGGTTAAGCGCGATGCCAAGGGCGATTTGCGACGCGTGCCCCATACCACCAACGGTAAGGAAATCCCGGTGATGGCCGGTGCCTTTGTGCGCGCGCGCTTCAAACAGCTCGCGTGATGCCATGCCTGTTGTGCCAACCACGGCGGCATCAATCGGTAGGGTGCTGATGACAGCCTTGATGGCATCTTCCCGTGTCATGGGCAGGTCTTCAACGGTGCCGGCGAGTTTATAGTCAGCGAAGGCGCCTTTTTCGACCAGCAACGCATAAGGTGCGTTATGTTCGGAAATATACTTGAGCGCACCATCCAGCGCCGCCTTGGCGCTCGCACCGTCATGCCCGATGTTGGCGAAGGGGATTTCCATGGCATCCAGCATTGCGCACATCACACGACCCTGTTTCACGTGCTGTGGTTCGTCTTTCACACCGGGTTGGCCGCGCCAGCCGATAAGCAGCAGCATGGGGGTCGCGTATACTTCCCTGTCCGCCAGCGAGAGCAAAGGGTTGACGATATTGCCAAGGCCTGAGTTCTGCATGTAGACGAGCGGTACCTGCCCTGTGGCCATATGATAGCCAAGGGCGATGCCTACAGCGCCACCCTCATTCGCGGCAATTATATGCTGCTCCGACGGCATGGTGTCGGTGACATAGGCGCAAAAACTTTTGAGCAGTGAATCTGGTACACCGGTGAAAAACGACACCCCGGCCCGTTGCAGCTCTGTATAAAATTCCTGCGGTTCAATCATCAGCGTGTCCCCGGTATCAGGTCGAGGATTTCCTTGATTGGCATGCAAAGCTCGCTGCTTTCCGCCGACCTTCCATGGGTGAGGATGCTTTCAGCCACCTTCATCATGCTGGGGTACGCCGCGCGCAGAAGCTGGTTGGCATATATAACGATTCTCACGCCGCGTTCCTGCAGTTCATGCTCATAAACCGCATTGAAGCTTGAAGGCACCACCACGAGCGGTTTGTCTGTGTCCAGTGCTGCATACATCTCGCAGAAAGCGAAAATCTCGTCAGGAGACTTCTGGCGGCTGTGGATCATGATGCCGTCTGCTCCGGCCTCCAGATAGGCTTTTGCCCGCGTGATGGCATCCTCAAGTCCTTGATCAAGGATCAGGCTCTCAATGCGCGCGATGATCATGAAGTCACGGGTAACCTGAGAAGCCTTGCCGGTGCGGATCTTGTCGCAGAAATCTTCTATGCTGGCTTGCTGCTGTGCCACGTCATTACCGAACAGGGAATTTTTCTTCAAGCCGACCTTGTCCTCGATAATAACGGCGGAGACGCCGAGACGTTCCAGCGAGCGCACCGTGAAGGCAAAATGTTCGGGCTTGCCGCCAGTGTCGCCATCAAAAATCAGCGGCTTGGTGGTGACCTCAAAAATCTCATTCAGGGTTGAGAGCCGGGTGGAGATATCCACCACTTCGATATCGGGTTTGCCCTTCACGGTGGATTCCGTGAGGCTGCTGCCCCACATGCCGTCAAACTCAAGCGTGCGGCCCTCGCTGGAAGCCTTGGCATGCTCAACAATAAGGCCGGAGATGCCGTTGTGGGCTTCCATGATGCGCACGATAGGCTTGGCGTCGATCAGGCGTTTAAGCGTGCGGCGGCGGATGTCCGGGGTGGTGCCCACTTCCTTGATGCTGCCGTGAAGCTGGGTTGAGGAAATGCCTTCGGTATAGGGAAACTCAACCAGCTTGCCGCCCCATTCCGCCAGCACTTCAATAACCCGCGCGCGGGTTCTTTGCTGCACGCCTGTTTTCCAGTCGTCCCCATGCACAACGATTTCGGGTTTATAGGTGCGCAGGTTGGGCTCATAATTGAGTGTCTCCTGCGGTACAACGCGCACCACGCCCTTGATGTTTTCCACCACGCTTTTGCGCTGCTCATAGGTGAGGAAGGGCAGGCGCTTGTAACTTGCGATGGCGCTGTCGGTCAGCAGGCCGATGGTGAGATCACCAAGCTCGGCCGCTTTCCTGATAATATTCACGTGGCCCGGGTGCAGCAGGTCTGCGCTCATCCCCATATAAACTGTCGGCATTATCTATAGTCCCTGATCGTCTTTTTGTGTTCTGGATTTACTGTTTTTCTTCCCACAGAAATTCCGGCAGGGCTTCCTCAATCTGCCTGAGTGCAGCCTTGTCGGCATAGGCGTCATGAAGTCGCACGTTGCGGCCGGAAACGTCGGGGTCAAAATACTTATGTTTCAATAGGTGCGGGCCAATGTTCAAAAGATCCGCAAGTGCCATGCGATAGTCTTCGGATAGCACAAATTCCTCAAATTGGACGACAGTAATTTCGCCGCCCCGGAGGGATGTGGTGCCTCGTTGTCTCTCGAATTTCAGGCGATAATCACGGTAGCTTTTGATGAAACGCTGCACATCACCGTGGAAGTTCGGGTTTTCAGCCATATTGGCCGCGAACTGCGCGCGTGGGTCACGAAACACAGCGAAATAGTGGAAGTTTTCCAGATATTCGCTCAAGGCCACATTCTGGCAGTGGATAACGTTATCAAGCAGGAAGGTTTTCTCATGCTCAGGTTTGCGGCCCATAATGGCGCCGATCACGGCATCAATGAGCGCATTTGTAGCGGCGTGAAGGCTGGACGGGTCTTTCCTGCCGTGATGCACAAACGCGCCGTATGTTTTGAGGAAGGTCGCAGTTGCGGCTGCATAGGTGGGCTGGTCTTTCAGCGCGCACCAACGCGCAGACTGCACCGGAATATAACCGCTTTTGTTATCGTATGTTGCAAGGCCTGATGCGATTTTTGCGAAAAAGGCGGTCGCGTGAGGCACCAGTGGTCGTTTGCGCTTGATGCCGTGCAGGCCTTCGCTGTGCTCAATATGACGAAACTCACCATGCACAGGCTCGACCGCTTCAAATTCGCGGAAGAAATCATAAAGCGCCCCGGAACCCGACCAGCCCGTGCCAGCGACCATGATTTTCTGCAGCGCAGGCGGGTATTGCCTTAACGGTTCAGCATCGGTGTGTGGCGCGGAAAGATTACAGAGTGCAGAAAAAGCTTCCGTCCATTCAGCTTTTGAGGCGTTGAGGCCGCTGGTATCAAGCGCCTCCGCGAACTTCGCTTTGGCCTCATCAGGCTGGCCAGTGCCAATCAGGTCATAGGCTTGCTCTGCGATAGGGGAGGCAAGCTCAAACCGGGCTTCAGCCATAAGAGTCTGGATGGCAGGTTCGCCTTTAAGCTCTGGTGGGAGTGCTTCGGCGCGCTCAAGCGCTTGCGCCCATGCTTTTGAGTTGAACGCCACATGGACCTGTTTTTTGAGGAGGGAATCCTGACCGGGATGCTGCCCCAAGCCTTCTTCAATAGCGCTTTTAGCCAGCGCACTCTCACCCCCGTTCAAATACGCGTCGGCAAGCCGGATATAGAGACCGGGCACGGGGTTGTTTGGAGCCAGCTCAATAGCCTTGCGCCACTGTTTGGCTGCACTCACCCACTTGCGTTCCGCCATCAACAGTTCCCCAAGCGCAACTTCAAGCTCATGGGTGTCAGCCAGCGTTTCAAGCCCGCCCCTGATCACCTCGTGGGCGTCTTTGAAGCGGAAGGCATGCCTGAGCCCGGTGGCCAGCTTGCTATAGAGCGTGGGGATATCGAAAGGATGTTTCATCTGCCATATTGGCCACAGGATATCAGCGACCTTTGGCCATTTCCCTGAATTCTCAAGGTCATTGATTTCAGCCATCAGGCTTGTGGTGCCAAGCACAGCTTGCAGTTTTGCACCATTTTCGCACGCTGCAAGCAGGCGGCTATAACCAGCGTGTTTGGAAAGTGCGGCTTCCTTGGTGTGGCATAAATCTAAGGCCGCTTGGGCGTCGCCCATTTCAAGGAGTAAAGATGCTTGCTGAAACAACAGGCCTGTGTGGTTTGGCCAAGCGATGAGCGCAGGGGCGAGATACCGGCTGGCTGCCGTGTGGTCCTGCATCTGCCGAAGCGCGCGCACCACAAGGGTCACAGCATCTGGCCGGGGCGACGCTTTTGCCGCGAGCGAGCCGATGAGCTTGACTACAGCCGCCCTTTCCCCTTGCTCAAACATCACGCGTGCACGACGTATCAATTGTTTGTCGCGCAGGGTCTTGATTGATCTGAGAGGGTTGAACATGTGGCAGGCCTTGCGCTTCTGTTGGCGCGATTTTCCAAAGCGGTTGCTGAATGCATCTTGGTGTAGCATTTCCTTCACCGAATTGTCACGCAGCCAGATGCTGTTGGCACGAAGTTTCACCTGATGCACATGAAGCCACGATGAATAGGTCATTGCCTTGCCGGCTTGGGCGGGGCTATATGGTCCGGATACGCACCGGTTGCCGAACACGCTGGTGCCGGACCGGAGCGATATATGACCACCACTTTGTATTTATACATTGGGCTTGAGGCCTGCGGCAGCGGCCTGGTCCGGCAAGCGCTGGCTGAAAACCACGCAGCGCTGGCAGCGGAAGGTATCGGCCTCTGCTCTGCGTCAATCGCTTTGGTGGGCCGGAAAGATGCGGTCACTTTCCCGGATGCGTTTCTTGCAGGCAAACTTGAAGATTTGAATGCTGGCAGGACGGTTGATCTTAGCACTGAGTTTCAGGCGCTGAGCGCCAAGGCAGAAGCCCAGAAATTGAAAGCGGTGATACTCGCGGCAGATAGCCTGAATGCCGATGGGATGGCAGGCATGATGAAGGCCGCCAAGGCCTATTTTGACTGCAAGGTGATCTATTATTTTGCCCGGCAGGACGACTGGTTGGTGGAGACGTGGCGCCGTGGCCTGTTCAAAACCGGCATGGGCTTGCGTGTTTTTGTAGGCCAGTCTCTGGCAGCATCCGCCAAGGGCATTTACCGTGATACACTGAGCGCTTACATGGATGTGTTTGGTGCTTCAAGCATGCGGGTGCGGCTCGCCTGGCCAAAAGTGCTGGAAGGCGGGCATATCGTGCCGGATTTCTGGCACGCGATTGGGGCGCAGCACACCATGCCAGCCGTGCTTCCGGAGGAAGATACATCGGTCACAGATGAGCTGCGCAATGCGCTTAAGGAAAGCCCTTATCTTTTCAAAAATGCGCAAGACCATGAGCTGACTGATTTCATCTCAAGCCTTCACGTCACGCGGGGAAGCTCGCAAAACCACCCGTTGGATGATGAAACGCGCCGTGAAATCATGGAGCATTTCAAAGCCGAGAACCACTGGATCAAACACACCTTCCTGAAGGACTTTGCGATGCCAGGCTGGAACTCGGTGCCCAAACGTCAGGGAGCGGAACCACTTCAGAATGATCCGGTTACCGTGGCAGGGGTGACAGAGGCGATGAACCTGAACTTCGCCCTTCTCAAGGAATTGCGCGAGGACGTTGCCAAGATCAAAAAGAATATGGGCCTGAAGTAGCCCATCACTTCAAGCCCATATGGATTGCAGGTTTCGGCTTTTTCTAGCGGCTTTGGGGGTCGCTTTTGATCATGACATCCTGGCCCGGCATTAGCCGTTCACCACCCCTGATCACAACTTTGTCGCCTTCCTCAAGCCCCTGCTTGAGGGAAACCCAAAGCCCGATCGCCGCCTGAATGTCTGCAGTTATCTGCTCGGCCTTGTTGTCGGCACCTACCTTATAGATGAACTGGGTGTCCCCCTTGAGCACAAGCGCATCGCGCGGCACGGCTACGGCTTCCTGTGCTTCTTCCTTGGGTAGGCTCACCTTCACAGGGGTGCCTACCATCCAGTATTCCGGTTTTGATGTAAGGCGGACTTCCACCATGCGCGAGACCATGTCTCCCACAGGCACAACGGCGCGGATGGGCAACATGCGGCTTGTGCGCCCGTCATGAACCGCAACCTCATCGCCTGCTTTCAGGAAAGGCGTGATCGAGATCGGGGCAGGGATTACAACCTCGATATGTTCATTGTCGACAAGGCGGGCAATCTGATCGGCGATACTGACATATTCGCCCTTGTTCGCAAGCCGCTGCACGACGTGGCCGGGGAAGGGCGCGCGGATTTCCGCACGGGCGAGGTCGCCTTTTGCACGGTCAAGTGTCGCTTCAGCGTCGGCGATCTCCTGCGCCAGCATATCGCGCTGGGCGGTGACTTCCTGCAGTTTGGCTTGCGAAGTGTTATCGCTTTTTGCCAGTTCCTCATAGCGCTTCACATCCTGCTCGCGAAAGACAAGGTTGGCCTGCAGTCGCTTGAGGTTGGCTTCCGCGCGCCGTGCTGCCACAGAAAGTAACCTGCTGTCGATCCGCGCGATCACGTCGCCTTCCTTTACCGCCGTACCAACCTGGGCAATCCATGCCAGCGGGCCTTCCACCTCGCTCGCAATGCGGCTGTCGTTGACGCTGATCACGGTGCCGGACACCAGCATTTCTGGCGCCATCATGCGCTTTTCGGCGATGGCCACTTCTACCTGCGCTGGTGGCATTTGCGGCATGTCCTGTGCCATGGCGGGCGCAGGGGCAAGGGCGGTGAGGGCGAGGAGAAAAGCCACGCCCGCTGTTCTGGTTTTATGAAAAGAAATGTTCAATGCCATCGTAAACTCGTTTCTATCCTGTCTTTTAAATGCTGTGCGCTCGGCTATTTTGCCGTTTTCGCCTGATTATCAAACTTGTCGTCACTATCCATATCCGCACCTTCGCTTGTCACATTTTTGCCGGGCGTCAGTTGCAACAAGCTCGGCAGCAGCACAAGAGTGAAAAGCGTGGAAACGCTCATGCCGCCAACAATCGCCGCCGCCATGCCACGGTAAATTTCGCTACCGGACCCTGGGAACAGAAGGAGTGGCGCCATGCCGAACAGGCTGGTCAGCGTACTCATGAAAATTGGCCTGAGCCGCAGACGCAGGGCCTGACGCACGGCATCAACCCGGCTGAAGCCCCGGCTTTCCGCCCGGCGTGTCTGTTCGACAAGCAGGATGGCATTGTTGACCACAAGACCGAGCAAGATGATGAAACCGATCATGCCGAGCAGGTCGAGCGGCTGGAAGTTGATCAGGTTCATCAGGTTGATCGCAAGCACACCACCAACCCACGCAAGCGGGATTGAAATAGCGACAAGCAGTGCATCAGTAAGCGACTTGAAAAGCCCGGCCATGATCAGAATCAGCAGCGCAGCCGCAAGAAGGAAGTTGTTGATCAGTTCGGCCACGCCTTCGTCGAGGTCTGCCGCGCTGCCCGCATAGGTGATGGTGCTGCCCTGGGGCAACATGGCCATCAGTTGCGGCTCTATGTCAGATTTCAGTGTGGCAATCAGTTCCTCAAGCGACATGCCCTCCGGCGGGTTGACCGACAGGCTATAGGCCCGGCCCCGATCGAAACGTGCGATGGTGTTGGGCCCCAGTGTTGTCTTGAGGGTCGCCAGTTCACCCAGCGGCACGAGCCCGCCTTTAGGTGTCATCACTGGCAGGTCCGCCATCTGTTCCGGCGTCTTGAAACGTTCTGACTTCAGGTAGATATCCAGCCGCGAGGTGCCGTCAAAATATTCACCAAGCCATGCTCCCTGCCCAAGTTCCAGCACCACCATGGTGAGGTCATCACGAGTCCAGCCCACTTCCGCGAGGCGTTCGTCGTTTGGCTCGAACCTCAACTCGGTTGCCTCTGCGAACGGGTCAGGCATCGGGTTTGCATTTGCGCCGGGAATGCTGCCCATCACGATGCCCATGCCCGCCATGGCGGCATTTTTCACCGCGTCAAGGTCAGGGGACATCAGGCGCATTTCCACGCTGTTGCTGTCATCGAAGCCACCAAAGAGGCTGCGGCGCATGGTGAAGCCAAACATATCCGGGATGCCGGAGATAATCTCGGTTTGCACCACATTTTGCAGCTCTTCAAGCCGGGACCCGTCTTCACCGTTGAGCGCCAGCCAGCCGCCGGTTGCGCCGGGGAAAGACCAGAAGAAATAGTCGCTGATCTTCGGCTCCTTCTCACCCTTCAAATATGGCTGGATGCGGGCGTCGATCACCTGCGCGATCTCTTTATCTGCCGTTTCCACATTGGTGCCGGGCGGGAAGAAGAGGAAGCTGTCCACCGTGTCCCGCTTCATGGAAGGCATGAAGTTGAAGGGCGGACGCAGTACAAAAATAAGGGTCAGGGAAATGCTGATGAGACAACCAACCCAAAGCAGCCGTTTCACGTGCGTATTGGTCAGAGCCATCAAGCGATCGGTGAGACGGTCCCATACTGTAATGCCTTGCTCTGGCTCCGGTAGCTGTCGCATCCAGAAACGTGCAGTTGTTGGCAGGATCGTGACCGCGACAAAGAGCGATACGCTCACACCGATCGCGATGGTAAGCGCAAGATCGGCGAACATCTGCCCCACTGCACCCTGGAGAAACATGATCGGGATAAAGATGGCAACGGTCGTGGCGGTGGACGCGAGAAGCGCGCCCCAGACCTGCGTGGCACCTTTGTCACTGGCGTCAAGCGGACGTTCACCCTTCTCGCGTAACCGAACGATATTCTCGAGCACCACGATGGCGGCATCAAGCACCATGCCGCTCGCAAACGCGAGACCGGCAAGCGAGATAACGTTGAGCGTGCGGCCTGTCATCTGCAACACAAGGAAGGTGGTGAGAAGAGACACGGGGATCGCAAGGGCGATCAACATGGTCGCACGCCACTGGCGCAGGAACAGCCAGAGCGCAAAAACAGCAAGCAGCATGCCGATAACAAGGTTGCCGGACAGGAGGCTGATAGACCGGTTGATGTAAACGCTTGGGTCAAATGAGAATTGCGCCTTCAGCCCACGCTCGGCAAACGGGCCAGCGTTCAGCTGGTCCATCTTCGCTTTCACGCCTTCAAGGGCCTCAAGCACGTTAGCGTCGTTGTTCTTCGAGATACCCATGCGGAAGGATGGGTTGCCGTTCTGGTAGATGAAACCGTCGGCACGGCCAATATCAATCTTGACGGTGGCGAGGTCCCCAAGGCGCACGGGCAGGCCGTTGCGCCACTCGAGGATAAGGTCGGCAAGTTCGTCAGCGTCATAGCGGCCCTCAAGGCGCACGGTATATTGTTTGCGGCCCACATCTACAAAGCCGCTTGAGATATCAACCGACCGGCCAACACGGGCCGGGACCTTCGCAATGTCGATGCCAAGCTCCGCAGCGCGGTAGGGGTCGAAGATGATCTGGAGCTGCTCACCCGTGCCGCCGCTGCCGTCATCGAACTCGATGCGCGACACACCGTAAAGTGACTGCATCTCGGGCACGATCACGTCACGGATATAACGACGGTTCTTGGATACCTGCTCAGGGTTCAGGTCTTCCATCTGGATATAATAGTCGATCAGCGTATCGTTGGCGTCGCCCCATTCACCCATGAAAATTTGCGGTTTTTCCGCGCTGGCGGGCAGAGGGCGCAAGCGGTTGAGGCGGCTGATAACCTCGATGAGCGCCGTCGTCATATCTGTATCAAGCGCGAACTCAAGCTGCATGAAGCCAAAGTTGGCCATATTCCAGGAAACCATCTCAGTCATGCCGGGGGTGCCTTGCAGCACTTCCTCAACTGGAACCGCGATTTCCGATTCCATCTCAGCGGGCGATGCACCAGGCCATGAGTTTACCACAGAAATGATTGGTTTCTGGATCTGCGGCAGCAGTTGCGCAGGCATATTCACGACCGACATGATACCCAGCAGCATTACAACTGCAGATACAATGGCAACGGCCGCCGGATTGTTAAGGCTTTGGCGAGTTAATTTCATGGTTTGTCTCTGTCGTGTCTTGTTTTTATGCCTTGGGCGCCCAAAAGTTCTCTATTCGTTCTTCTCTGGCAAGTTGTTTTGGCACTCTCGTTTGGCGTTCATATTACATTGCTCAAAACTGTCTGATAAATGTCACGCTTTTGCGTATTTCGAGCAGGAATAGGTAATAGTTTCTAAGCTTTAGTTTGGCTCGAGCCCTTTCCGTTTTCCTCCTCCTGAAGCTTGACCAGATAGGTGTCTAACCTATCAAGCCGCTCGGTCCACAGCGCGCGTTGGCCGACGAGCCAATCTTCGGCTGGAGCGAGTGTGCTGGGTTCAAGTTCGCATGTGCGGGTCCTGCCGATTTTTGTAGACCTGATAAGGCCACAGCGTTCCAGTACCTTGAGGTGTTGCATAAAAGACGGCAACGCCATGCCGAATGGCGCTGCCAGCTCGCTGACCGTGATCGGGCCGTTTGATAATTGTTTGATCACCGCGCGCCTTGTTTTGTCTGACAGGGCATGGAAAACGAGATCAAGGGCTGCATTATTGTTAGTCATGCGCCTAAGTATCATGGCGGGATGCACCCGGCAACATATATTTAGGTAGTTGCCTAAGTTTTGGGAATTTTGGGAAAGTTGACGCTTTGTGCCCTGAGCCCTATGGATGAGGGCTATCGCGCCGGGGGATATACATGAGCAAGAAAGTTGCAGTTGGGACGGTTGACGGTGAAGCGCTTGTGAAAGAGGCTGCGGCGCTGTTGCATGATTTGCGTACACCGCTCCTGACTATTCGCACACTCGCGGTTCTGCTTGATGATATTAATGTCAAAGCGTCACCTGCGCGCGAGATTGAGAAACAGGTCGACCGGTTAAATGAAAGACTGGATGCTTTCTGGCGACAGATAGAGCCCTCAGCGGATGGGGCTGTGGACACTGTGGCGGCTGAACCGCAGGCCGCCTATCGAGTGCTTTATGTGGATGATGATGAACTGCATCAGGACATAGGGCGCCGTATGCTGGTGCAAAGTGGCTGCACGGTTGTGGTATGCGCCAACGGGGCCGAGGCACTTGAACGCTGCGCCGAGGAGAGTTTCGACCTCGTTTTTCTCGATCGGAATACACCCATATTGAACGGGTTAGAGGCTGCGCGGCAACTGAGCGAGAAGGCCGGCCAAATTCCCTACCTGATCGGAATGTCAAATGACCCGCGTGGAAGCTTGGTCAGGGTGGAGTGCCTTGAATCTGGCATGCAGGACTATTTCGCCAAGCCGCTGACGGTTGAAAAACTTGCAGCTGTGTTTGAAGGGGTCAGTTCCCGCCAACGGCGCGAAGGCCAGTAACACCTGCGTCGCGTGGTTTCATGCGTTTGGCTGCGGGCAGGGAAAGGTGGAACTCTGTGCCTGAACCCAACTGGCTCGCGGCCGTGATCGAGCCGCCATGCTCGGATACAATGCGTTTGATAACACCCATGCCGATACCGGAGCCGCCTTGGGCGCGGTAGCCCGTTTCAGACCGGTCCCAAAGGGTTGCGAGGCGTTCCTCGCTCATGCCCGCGCCGTTATCCTTGATAGTGCAGACAATCATGTCACGGTCTTGATCAAAGGATGTAGAGACCACAACGCTGGACTTCGCTTTGTTCAAAGCGCGAAAGGCGTTGGAAAGGATGTTGGAGAACAGAATGCCGACCTCTTCCTCGTAACCATCAAACGGTGGTACCTCATTCAATTCAAGTGTGACGAGCCCGGCGTGGGTGGGGAAGCTGGAAACAACATCAGTGATCGTCTCATTGAGGTTGAAACGGCTGAATGTCTTTTTGTGCTGACCTTTGAGCATGCGCGCCATTGTGGACACAAGCGCATGCCCCTTTTTCACCTGCTCAAGGATTTTGGCCTGTTGCTCTTCTGGTGAGAAGGCATCGCCCGCCAGCAGAAGTGCCTCAATGTTTGAAAACGGTGTTTTAACATCGTGATTATATTCGTTGAGGCGAGACACAACGGTGAGCGTTTTCTCGGCTTCATTCATGCTGTTTTCCAGCGCATCAAGCGCGGTCAGCCGCTCAAGCGCCGGGCCGATCTCAGATGAGATCCATTCCAGCAGCCGAATGTCATCAACGGTGAACTGCGCTGCTTTCAGGGGGCGACCCAGCGTTATGAAACCAGCGATGTCGCCGTGCAGCAGGATAGGAACACAAGCACTCGCGCGAGCCTTGGTGAAGCCGTCTTTGCTTTCCTCGGGCGCTTCATCATAGAAGGCAATGCCCTGATGGTCAGAAAGGCTGCTGAGAAGTGCCTGGTTGTTTTTGGGGGGCGGGAGAAGTGAGGTCACCCCGCCAGTCGCTCCCGTTTCAATGCGCAGCCAGCCGCTCTGCTCGGGCCCGCCAAACCGGGTGGCGTTCAGATCGATGTGATAATCTTCAACCTTGATAAGTTTGAGCATAGCCTCATCGCAGAGATCACGGAGTCCGCTCAGCGACGAGCAATTCTTCAAGCCCTTCAGCATCCATGTGGTTGTGTAGTCATAATTGTAGCCGGGTTGCTGGAAATAACGATCACGAAGGCCGGATATCGCGAGCACAAGGCGCGGATAAGCCTCCAGCATGCCAAAGAGTGCTGTGACACGAAGGAAGCCAAGTTCATATGTCGTCAACGCGGTTTGGGCCATGCCAAGTTCAAGCAGCGCATACCCTGCGCCAAGAACGAGCAGGGATACGGCTTTAACAAGCCCGGCGTGTACCGCTGTGCCAACGCTGATCATATGGTGGCGCAAGAGGGCGTACGCGAGGATTGAAAGACCAAGCACATTGCCAGCCATGCCAAACAGTTTGGATGAGCCAAAACTAATAACGCCCAGCGTGGTGCCAATGACAATGGCGGCGATAAGCCAGCGCATGCGTTGCTTTTCGCGGAAGATGGCGTTTTTGAGCGCGCTGCCCGTCAGCACAAGGCAGAAAAGGCTGGCGCCAACAAAATTGGCCTCATGCACACTTGAGATCAGGTCAGGGGCTGTGACAAAGCCCTCAGCCGTGGATGTAAGTATGCTGGGTTGAAGAAGGTTGCTGACATAAAGCCAGAGGCTGGTAAGCCCCGATGCTGCGATGATACTTTTGATGGCTGGCGTCGCGCGTGTCCGGGTGATCTGGGTGAAGAAAACGATCATGCACGGCGCGATGAAGAACATGCCAAAGCGAAGAGCATGAAACCAGGGTGCCAAAGCAGCAGCGTCCTGAACGGAAGAAGCCAGGAACAGGTCGAGCGACCATATGCCAAAACAGAACCACAAAAGGGCGAAGGATACAGCTGTCTTGCTGCGCGAAGCGCGCAGGACGTAGATCGAAACTGCAAAGTCGATCAACGCGACAACAAGATAACCGGTCACTCGTAGTCTCCCTCCAGCGTGATTGCTAAGTAATTGTCTACATTACATCCTATAAGGGTTTACTCTTAAGCGCTACATGTATCACGTGTTATTTTGCATCTTTAGATGAAATAAGCGTTAACCGGGGCCATAAAATGACCCCGGTTTCGCGTGCCCCTAGCAAAGGCCGAAGCGTCGTAAGGTTTTATATTTCGGGTCGTTGTTTACGAGCTGCCGGGCAACACGAAGGTTGCAAGCCATTAAAACTACATCGAAATCCAGGGCCAGCGACCGCTTCACCCCCGATATTGGCTCGAACTGCATGCTCTTGTAGAAATCCACCTGTGTCGCGCGGGGCGAGGTCACAATATAATCAGCACCTACTTCCAGAGCTTTGTCGAAAACATTCTTGAAAAGCTTGAATTTGAGCCGGAGGGCCTTGTGCTGGTATGTTGGGTGAACAACAAATTTGTTTGATTCGACCACACGGCTTTCAAAACCGATATGGGCTTCCATCTCGTCAGGAAACAATTCCTGTGCCGGAATGCCCAGGTCTGGGCGCTCGGGCTGATATATACAGGCCCGGATGGAACCAGCAGGGAAGCCTTCAATATATTCTATGAAGGAGTGGCAGTTTGGCGCCGTATCATAGGGGTCCATGAAAGCGTGCTGGCTGTTTTCCTTGATGGAAGCCTTTTCGAGATAAGCCGTGTAGCGGAGCTCGTATATCTGTTGTTCCGGCGATTTCTCAATCTGATGAGTTAACATGAGTTTCTCCTGTTCAGCTAAAATGCGGTTGTCGGGCATGGTGTCCCGTGTTCATTTTAGGCTGTAAGGAAACTCTTGGTTACAGGAATACACTTATTAGACGTAAAATATTGGTTTTACGGGATAAATTGAGGCCGGAATGCAATAAAGCCGCCGAATTTTCGGCGGCTTTTGCTGAAAAGTATGAGCTCGAGCGCTGTTTTTGAGTCTTTGCACTATCCGGCGGCTTGGTTCCGAACGGTCTCCCGTTTGAAGAAAAATAGCGCGATCAGGATACAGGTGAGCGGCACCAGCGACAGGTAAAATGCTGTGCTGCCACCAAGGCTGCCAAACACATTTCCTGTAATAACCGAGCCGGTGGTGCCACCGAGCGCAGAGAAGATTACGATCAAGCCGGTCATCTCTGAATGCTGATATTTCGGTAGCGCGCTCAATACAGCGGAGTTTATTGCCGGATATATGGGTGCGAGGAAGAGACCGATGAGCGGGAAAATGTAGGCTGCCGCCGGGGCGTCAGTCCAGGTCACATTAGGGTTGGCGATCACATCTTCCGCCATCGGCAGGCTTATAAGCACAAGCGCACCAACAGCCAGGACGCAAACATTCAGCACCGGATACCAATCGAACCGCGCCATCACAAGCCCGGCACTCAAGCGCCCGATCGCAAGTGTGGCCGCGAAAATGCTGGTGGCCTGGATGCTCATGCTCTCGGGCAGCATCAGTACTTCATTATTGAAGGTGGGGAGCCAGGTGCCTATTCCCTGTTCAATGAGCACATACAGGAATGCAGAAATAACAAAGATATAGCCGATAGGGCGAATGACGAGGCGCATCATATCCATAAAATCATCGCGCAGGCTGCTGCCTTCGTGATGAGCTTCACTTTCATCAAAGGGAGTGAAATAGATGATGACAATGCTCAGCGCAGCAAGGGCTGCAAGCGGCCAGTATACATCCAGCCAAGTCTGGGAGTATCGGTTTCCGTCTTCCACAAAATAGCTGAACATGCCGTAGCCAGCGAGCACGCCGGTCATGAAAATGCCCTCAAGCGTGTTCATGAAACTGGCGTGGGATTTACGGCCGTCGGTAATAAGCCCCACCGTGGAATAGACCGAAACCTTCACAAGTGCGAAGGAGACCCCGACGGTTAGAAACAGCAGTTTGGTAGTGAGGAACGCTGGCACCAGCGGCATGGAGATACAGGCAAACGTGACCAGCAAAAGCCCGGTCATCATTGCATTGCGGAAGCCAAAGCGTGGCAGGAACGAAGCCACCAGAAACGAGACAATAGCGATGGGCAGGTCTTTATAACCTTCAAGCACGCTCGCGTCCGCATGTGTCAGGTCATAGTTTTTGATAACTTGCAAGATGACAGTACCAACGCTGTTGAGCAGAATGGCAAAAACAAAATAAATCAAAAATAATGAGAACTTGATCCGCCAGTTGCTCATAACACCTCCCCGTTCTTTCCCTATGGCGTGATCGTAGGATCTTCCCAATCGCTACCGAAGCCGAAAGCGAATATATCAGTATTGCAATCGATTGCAAAGAAGATATTATAGCGGTGATTCTAAGGTCGAGTGAAGGGAAGATCGTGACCGTGAGTTCTGCTGATAAGCGCGGCAATGCTGCACCTCAATTTATAGCCAACCCTTGGTGTCTCATAGAAGATGGCTTTGAAGGTGACACGCTGGCGGTGGGGGAAACCCTGTTTGCGCAGGCCAATGGCTATATCGGAACCCGTGGCACGTTCGAAGACCCTATTGCTCCCGGTGTGGCTTCGGTTGAGGGAACGTTTATCAATGGCGTCTACCTGCGGGAGCCCATCCATTATGATGAGGGCGCTTTTGGCCTCGCGACCCATAATAACAAAATGATCCTTGTGCCGGACGGCAAGCGGTTTGAGCTGGCTGTGGGCGGTGATGTGCTGAAACAGGGTAAAAACGCATGCGCGTCTCAGCGCCGCTCTCTGGATATGCGTACAGGCGTGCTTGAGCGCACGACACGGTGGGAACTGGGCGCGGGCAAGTTTGTTGATGTTCGGTGTGAGCGTTTTGTCTCGCTCGCGCGGCCGGGATTGATAGCGTTTCGCTACAAGGTTAGCTCTGACGGTTACCGCGGTGAAGTCACGCTTAAGACCGGCCTCGATGCTGCCTACGGTGCAACAGGGCGGGGCGGTGATCCCCGTGCCGGTGCGCTTTCAATCAAGGATTGCCTGACCACGCCAAAGGCCGAACTGGTGACGGGCGGGCGTGTTGTCAGCCACAGTGTGACGGCAAGCGACGCGGTGGTGAATGCAGGGTATATCCTGAGCTTCGGTGAGCGAATGGGCAACAATGAGGTTTTGGCGCCGGGCTTTTGGGGGCATGAGGTCTCAGTTACATTGACGCCAGGCAGTGAAGTGGAACTGACAAAATACGTGGCCTACAGTGACGGGGTGTCAGCTGATCAGGCACGACTTATGGCCCTGTTGCGCGCTGATCTTGAAGCAGCACAAAAAGCCGGGTTTGACAGCCTGCTGGCTGAGCACAAGAAGAAATTCTCAGCCTTTTGGGCGGCCGCAGATATTACCGTTGCCGGGCCAGTTGCCGTGCAGCAGGGCATGCGCTTCAACCTTTTTCATCTGTTCCAAAGTGCGGGCAAAGACGGCAAGCGGGCCCTGAGCGCCAAAGGCCTCACAGGGGCAGGGTACGACGGGCATTATTTCTGGGATACGGAAATATATGCGGTGCCATTTTTTGTTTTTACAAAGCCGGAGATCGCGCGTGCGCTGCTCAGCTACCGAATAGGTTCGCTTGATAAGGCGCGAGAACGCGCCCGCACCATGGCGCACAAAAAAGGTGCGTTGTTTCCGTGGCGCACGATTGGCGGGGAGGAATGCTCCAGCTATTTCCCCGCGGGCACAGGGCAGTATCACATCAACGCGGCGATTGCTTATGCGGTCCTCCAATATGTGGGTGCCACGGGGGACGATGGTTTCCTCAAAGAAGGTGGCGCCGAGCTGTTGTTTGAGACCGCGCGGATCTGGATGGACCTCGGGCATTTCAACCCACGCAAAGGTGGGAAGTTCTGTCTGAGCGAGGTGACAGGCCCTGATGAATATACCGCGATGGCGGACAACAACCTCTATACCAACATGATGGCACAGCATCATCTTGAGCACGCCGCAGCACTGGCCGAGCGCATGCAGGCAGACATGCCTGATGTTTACAAGTCTCTTCAGACGAAAATCGGGCTTGAGGATGAGGAGGTTGGGGCTTGGGCGGAAGCCGCGGCCAACATGTATCTGCCGTATGATGCGGCGCTTGGTATTCATGAGCAATGTGACGGCTTCCTCGATAAACCGGAATGGGATTTTGACGGCACGCCCGAGGATCACTACCCGCTGCTCTTGCACTATCACCCGCTGGTCATTTATCGGCACCAGGTGTTGAAGCAGCCGGACGTTGTGTTGGCGCAGATGCTTTTGTCAGACAAGTTCGAGGCAGCCGACAAACGCCGCAATCTGGCTTATTACGAGCCGCGCACCACGCATGACAGCACGTTGTCCGCCTGCATGTATGCGATCGCGAACGCCGAGGTAGGCGACAAGGCAAAAGCGCTTGAATTTTTTGAAGAAACCTACCGCATGGACATCGATAACCGGCATGGTAATACCCATTACGGGGTGCATATCGCCTGTATGGCGGGCTCCTGGATGGGGGTGACATATGGTTTTGCCGGGATGCGGTATGCATCTGGCAGGCTATCGTTCGCACCGTATCTGCCGGAGGGGTGGGATGGCTATGGCTTCAAGGTCCAGTTTCGCGGCCAGACGGTAGAAGTAGCGGTATCCACCAGCGGAGCCGAATATACGCTTTCTGGCGATGGCCCGCTTCTGATCAGCCATCACGGTGAAACCATCAAGCTGATAGCCGATGGACCGAGGCTGATGCCCCTCTAAATATCGCCTTCTAAATATCTATTTGTTGCAGGAGTGTTTTTGTGTCTTCGTTTAAAGCCTGTATTTTTGACTTGGATGGGGTGATTACTGATACCGCTCATTATCATTATCTCGCATGGCAGCGGCTCGCTTCGTCAGTAGGTGTTGTTTTTGATCAGGCTGATAATGACCAGCTTAAAGGTGTCGGGCGTATGGAATCGCTCGAGTATATTCTGGCGAAATCTGACAGGGTTTTCTCGCCTGCAGAGAAGGCTGTACTCGCGCACCACAAGAACGAAGATTATAAAAACCTTATCCGTGAAATTTCACCTGCCAATATCCTTCCGGGCATTAGGGAAGGGTTTGATTGGCTGAAAGCTGAGCGTTGGAAAATTGGTCTGGCGTCCGCCAGCCGAAACGCGCCGCAGGTGATCAGAAGCCTCGGTATCGCAGATGTTTTTGATTACACAGCGGATGCAGGGGCGATCCCGAACGGGAAACCGGCCCCGGATATCTTCCTTGATGTCGCGCGTGCCTTCGGCCTTAAAGGTGACGAATGCATCGGGGTGGAAGATGCTGCAGCGGGTGTTGCTGCTATCAAGGCTGCAGGTATGACGGCGATTGGTATTGGGGACGCAAGCCTTCTTAAGGAAGCAGATATCATCCTGCCTCAAACAGATTTTCTGCTGGAAAATGGGCTGAAGATGTTGGCAGCCTAGGCGTTACCGCAAGACTGCCGCACAACCAGTTCAATGGGCATAGCTGTATGCTCAACTGCCTTGCCACCAATGATATCAAGCAGGTTGCGCACAAGAAGCTTGCCGCCAAGGCGGATATCCTGCCGCACTGTTGTGATGCCCGGTGTCGCAAATACGGCAAGCGGGTTATCGTCAAAACCAACAATGGCGATATCATCTGGCACGGCAACACGGGCTTCGCTCAGGCGTTTCACCACACCAAGCACGATATTATCGCTGACCGCAAAAATGGCGTCACACTTGAAGGTAGGGTCGAGGATGATGTGGTCGGTTTTCATATAACCGTCTGAGCGGGAAAAATCTGTCGGGATGACAAGGTCTGCATCAAACGGGATGCCCGCAGCCCGAAGCGCGTCACAGTATCCATCTAGCCTGTGTTCCATCTCAGGGTGGCGGGCGTCACCCATAAAGGCGATTCGCTTGCGACCGTTGCGAATAAGCAGGGACGTTGCTTCATAACCGCCGGTGCGGTTATCGCTGCCGACGGTCATGTATTCATGCTCCGGCATTTCCGCGCCCCAAACAATGAAGGGTGTGCCGCTTGCAGCCAAACGGTCAAGGCGCGGATCGTTACGGCCCTGACCAATGATGATCAAACCGTCCGCACGTTTGCTGTCGATATAATAATCAGCGAGGTCATCAATGTCGTGCGGGTTGGTTGAGAGCAGAAGATCATACCCATGATGGGCGGCCTCGTCGGCTATGCTGCCCAGCAGTACCATCAAAAACGCGTCCGAGACCTCGTGGCCCCACTCTTTGTCCACAAGCAGTACAACGGCCAGCGTGTGTGTTTTCTGGGTGCGAAAGTTGCGGGCCGCAGTGTTGACTTTGTAATTATGCTCACGCGCGATGCTCTGAATGCGGGCACGTGTTTCCTTGTTGATCAGTTCACTGTTTTTCAGCGCGCGCGAAACCGTCGCCTCAGAGACGCCAGCCAGGTGCGCGATATCCGCCATGGTCAGATTTTTGCTTTTGTTCATCAGTTTTTACTACATGCAGTTTTGCCCGATTGTCGAGGATTATTACAAAATCATGCAATCGATTGAAATTTTGTATTGCAATCGATTGCAAAGAAGCGTAGCTATAATGTTATCAACGCCTCTGTGCGCGGTTGGCTATTATAGTATTTGCCGGTTGGTAGCTTTATAGGTCAGGCTCCCATCATGGTATCAGCCCAACAAGTCGCGGCGTGAAGAGGTCAAGGAAAAGTAAGGCGTGGGAGGGCCAAACTAATGCGTTTTTCATACGGAGTATTGAAATCCACGACCGCGATTGCGGCTGTCATAGCCATGTCGGCGACTGCGGTTTCTGCACAGGATGCAGAAGCTGATACAGATGCAGACAATATGGCATTTGAAGAAATTGTTGTTCTGGGTACGCCCGGCGGTGCCGGTGTGCGCAAACAGGACGCAAGCTTCGCTATTACAACAATGAATGCTGATACCATCGGCCTTGCGGGCGCTAAAAGCACCGCAGAGCTGTTCACGCTGGTGCCGGGCGTTTGGGCGGAGAGCTCAGGCGGTATTGCGGGCGCCAACATTGATGTGCGTGGTTTACCAGGGGGCGGCGACGCACCTTTCGTAACCATGTCCCTCAACGGTGCGCCAATCTATGGCACCGAGATGTTGTCTTTCTTTGAGCAAAGCTCCATCTTCCGGGTGGATGAAACCATCCGGTCTGCTGAAGCACTGCGCGGCGGTCCAAACTCTGTGTTCTCGAACGGTGAGCCGGGCGTAACGCTGAACTTCAACCTGAAGAAGGGTGGGCCTGAAACTGAGGGCCGGGTGAAATACACCACGTCTGATTATGACCTGCAGCGCGTTGATGCGGTGCTTTCCGGTCAGCTTGATGACGGGCTTTATTACATGGTTGGCGGTTATATCCGCAGCTCTCACGGTGTTCGCGATGCTGAGTTCAACTCGGAAAAAGGGAATCAGTTTACCGTCCATCTGACCAAAGAGTTTGATAACGGTGAGATCAGCGCCTTCACCCGTGTGACCGATGATCACGGCCAATGGTATCTGCCAATGGCGCTGTTTACCGGTAATGATCTTGGTGAATTTTCACAGCTTGGCAATAACACCCGTTTCCGTACGCTGCAGGTGCACGGCAACGGTGAAACCGAGCAGTTTGATTTCGCTGACGGGCGAGGTTGGGACGGTTCCATCTCAGGGTTGAAGATCGACTTTGACCTGGGCGATGGCTGGCGCGTTCGTAACAACACATCCTATACCAAGGGTGCTGCCGATACATACGGCCTGGTGCCCGATGGCAGCCCGGTTCAGGTTTCTGCGCTTGCCAGCGGTTCTGCAACCACACTTGGCGGGGTTGACCTCGCGGGCGGCGAATACGTTCAGAACTACGGTCACTGGGTTGTGCAGAAGGATCTCGAGAGCTTTACCAACGATCTCAGCCTCAATAAAATGGTTGGTGATCATGATGTAACCTTTGGTTACTACAAGGCAACTTGGTCGTCTGATGATTTTTGGACCATTGGGAATTTCACCCCGCTCCATAACGTAGCGAACGGTGATTTCCTTGACGGCGGCACTGCGTGCTCAGACCTCGCTGATGCGGGTTCAGGCTCCGGCTGTTGGGCGTACGGGATTGATAGCGCGGGTGACGCGACAGCAGATGCGCTCTATATCGCGGATAGCTGGCAGATCACACCTGAACTGCGGTTTGACTTTGGTATCCGCCACGAGTGGTTTGAGATTGATTACACACTCGATAGCGGCCCAGGGTTCCCAGATGGCACACGCGATCTGGCTACAACGCTCAACGATAAAGAGTGGGCGTATACAGCTGCGGTGAACTATGACTTTAGCGATGACCTCGGCGTGTTTGCGCGCTATTCAGACGGTTACCTGATGCCTCATTTTGACGACGTGCGGGAAAACAACCTCAACGTCAACGGCGTGAAACAGCTTGAAGGTGGTGTGAAGTTCTCCAGTGACCATGTTGGTATGTTCGCGACCGTCTTCTACAACAAGAATGACAGCTTCTCGAGCGTGGTTGGCAGCACGCTGGGTGCAGTTGCATTCAAGACCCGTTCCGTGGGCGTCGAGTTTGAAGGCCACTATACTTATGATGCCTTCAATCTCTCTTTCCTCGGCACATTGCAGGACGCCGAGATTACATCGTCAACAACAGCAACCGATGTCGGCAATCAGGTTCTGCGTCAGCCGAAATGGCAGGCTCGTATCTCGCCAAGCTATGATTTTGAGCTTGGTAACACAACGGCCACGCTTTACGGCGCGGTACAGCTTGTTGGCAAACGCTTTGGTGACAACGGTAATACCGTGGAACTTGAAGGTTATGAGAAAATTGATGCAGGCATTCTTGTCCGCACCAGCTCAAACCTCTTCTTCCAGGTTCATGCTGATAACCTGACAGACAGCCATGGTATTACCGAGGGTGACCCTCGTAACCCTGCTGCCCCGAACGGTCGCCCAATTCTGGGTCGGTCCTTCAAGTTCAGCATCGGCTATGA
Organism: Kordiimonas sp.; assembly: GCF_965216265.1. Taxonomy (GTDB): domain Bacteria; phylum Pseudomonadota; class Alphaproteobacteria; order Sphingomonadales; family Kordiimonadaceae; genus Kordiimonas. The sequence continues at coordinate 1,052,241 of NZ_OZ244153.1, read as the reverse complement.
CTTCTAGGTTTTAAGTATCGGGCCTCGGGCGGTTGTTTCGCCGAGGCCAACTCCCCTAATGGTTTCCCACCCAGTATTTGGGGCCTGACGCCACATCTTTTCCAAGGTGTGGCGTCTTTTTTTCTGATGCTCATCGACAAGAAAGGTGCTCACCGCATAGATGGCGAACATTTGCCGTGATGTTTTTCCTAGCGATTGTGCCTTAATTGCCAGGCTTCGATTTCTGCTTCAGCGGCTTCTTTGCTCTTGCCGTAGCGCTCCTGCAGTAGGCCGCAAAGCTTTGTCGCGTCGCCTTCAATCTTGTCTATTTCATCGTCCGTGAGTTTGCCCCATTGTGTCTGTACGCTACCTTTCAGTTGGTTCCACTTTCCTTCAATGATTTCCTTGTTCATGATTTTCTCCTGTGAGGATGTGTTTGCGTAATGCTGTGAAGCAACACAACTTTGCTGAGATTGATGTCAGTTTTGAATGTGCGTCTTCAGTACGAGCATAAAAATGTCGTCAAGCTTGCCATGCAAACTACCGGAGCGGCGAACGTGACGGTACAAGATGGATATCCAGATACGAACGGGAGTATTGATGGTCTATCGAGGAAGGCCACAGACATGACCACTGGGTGACGTTATTTTTATTCAACCGTAACTGATTTGGCCAGATTGCGAGGTTGGTCAACGTCTGTGCCTTTTTCAACCGCGGCATAGTACGCCAGAAGCTGAACCGGAATGGCGTAGATGATCGGGGCAACAAGTTCGCCCGCAGTTGGCATCTGAAAACGCGCGAACATGCCTTCAGATTCACTCTCGGCATTGTCAGACAACAAGATAACCTTGCCTTGGCGCGCCATGATTTCCTGTAGGTTGGAAACCGTTTTGTCGATCAAATCATCGTTCGGTGCGATGCCTATCACCGGCACGTTTTCATCAATAAGTGCAATGGGGCCGTGCTTCAGCTCACCCGCCGCATACCCTTCGGCGTGGATATAGCTGATTTCCTTGAGCTTGAGCGCGCCTTCCATGGCGATGGGGAAATGGATGCCACGCCCGACAAACAGCACGTCACGCGCGTGTGCAATTGACCGCGCAATATCTTGCAGTTTTTCATCATGATGTAGCACCTGTGCCATCAATTTTGGTGCTGTTTCCAGTTCTGCCACATAGGCATCCTCCTGCTCACTGGTGATTTGGCCTTTTGCAGCCGCGAGGTTTATCGCAAAGGCGGCAAGGACACTGAGCTGGCAGGTGAAAGCCTTGGTGCTGGCAACGCCAATCTCGGGCCCGGCGTGAATGGGGAAAACAACGTCCGCTTCGCGCGCCATCGAGGACCCCATTACGTTTACGAGCACACCGATATGCTGGCCCGCAGCTTTCGCGTGCCTGAGCGCTGCGAGTGTGTCCGCGGTTTCGCCTGACTGCGAGATAAAGAGCGCAAGACCGCCATCAACATAAACCGGGTCGCGATAGCGGTATTCCGACGCGATATCCACCTCAACAGGCACACGCGCCAGCTTCTCTATCCAGTAGCGTGCAACAAGGGCCGCGTAATAGCTGGTGCCACAAGCCACGAGCGTAATTTTGGGAACAGTTGCCAGCTCAAACGGCATATCTGGCAGGTGTACCTTGCCCTTGTTGGGGTCAAGGTATCGGCCAAGAGCTTGAGCAACCACCGTCGGCTGCTCGAAAATCTCTTTTTGCATGAAGTGCCGGTGGTTCCCTTTGTCGACCATGGTGGCGGCGACCTGGCTGAGTGTAACCGGGCGGGCTACAGCATTGCCGCCAGCGTCATAAACCTGCACGGCTTCGCGGCTCAACTCAGCCCAGTCACCTTCCTCCAGATAGATCAGGCGGCTTGAGAGGCCCGCAAGAGCCATGGCGTCTGACCCAAGATAGTTTTCACCGTCCCCCAGCCCGACAACAAGGGGGCTGCCCTCACGCGCGCCAAACATCAAATTTTTCTGGCCCTTGATAAGGACACAAAGTGCAAAGGCGCCTTCAAGGCGGCTGAGTGTTTTCTGGAAAGCGTCTTTGGGGGCGAGGCCATCGTTCAAATAGCGGGTAAGGAGGTGCGCAACAACTTCCGTATCAGTCTCGCCTTCAAAGGTGACGCCTTTATCAAGGAGCTCAGTTTTGAGCGTGCGGAAGTTTTCAATGATGCCGTTGTGCACGATGGCGATACGGTCTGTCATATGAGGGTGCGCGTTGGCCTCTGTGGGTTCGCCGTGGGTTGCCCAGCGGGTATGACCGATACCACTATTGCCAACCAGAGCATCCTTCTCAAGCTTTGCGCTCAGGTTTTCGAGCTTACCGGGGGCCCGGCAGCGAGTGAGCTCGCCGTTATCCAGTGTGGCAATGCCCGCGCTATCGTAGCCGCGATATTCAAGACGCTTCAAGCTCTCAAGGATGCGCGGTGCTGCTGCACTTTTACCCAGTATTCCAATAATTCCACACATGGCTCAGCGCCCTTTCTGTTTTTCTGTGAGCGCCGCTTTTTTGGCTGCTTGTGTTTCCCGGAAGGTGGCTGCAAAGCCTGCTCGGTTGCGCTGTAAGCCGCGGGCGACAGCAAGAGCATCGCCTTCGACATCCTTGGTTATCACGCTGCCAGCGCCTACCAGGGCACCATCGCCTATGGTCACTGGGGCAACAAGGGCAGAGTTGGAGCCAATGAAGGCACCTGCGCCAATGTGCGTTTCGAACTTTAGGAAACCATCGTAGTTACAGGTGATAGTGCCAGCGCCGATATTGGCGTCTGCACCGATGGTGGCGTCCCCAATATAAGACAGGTGACTTACCTTAACGCCGTGTTCAAGCTTGGCCTTTTTCACCTCAACAAAGTTGCCGATTTTGGCACCTTCGCCAATGTCAGCGCCTGGTCGCAGGCGTGCAAACGGTCCAACCGTAGCGCCAGACCTGATGTGTGTGCCTTCAAGGTGTGAATACGCTTTGATGGTTACGCCGTCTTCAACAGTTACGTTCGGCCCAAAATATACACCGGGCTCAATGGCGATGTCGGCACCAAGCTTTGTGTCATGGCTGAAATATACCGTTGCCGGATCGACCATGGTGACCCCGCCGGCAAGCGCTTCACAGCGTTTTCTGTCCTGGAAGGTTGCTTCTGCCAGCGCCAGGTCTTCACGGCTATTGATGCCAAGAACATCTTCTTCCTGCGCTTCGACAACAGCAACATTACAGCCGTCTTTGCGTGCGGCTGCCACAAGGTCAGTGAGATAATATTCACCGGAAGCGTTATCATTTGAGAGTGACGCTAACCATGGGAATATCTTCTCCCCGTCAATCAGCATCATGCCCGAGTTACAGAGGTCGATCTGGCGTTCATCCTCTGTGGCGTCCTTAAACTCAACGATGCGCTCAAGCGAGCCATTGGCTGCGGTGACAAGGCGTCCGTATTTTGCTGCATCTTTGGGGCGGAAACCCAGGACGACAAGGCCTGTGTTCGGTGATGTAGCCTTTGCGACAATCATGTCATCCATCAGGCTTTTGGGGATGAAGGGTACATCGCCGTACAGCACAAGAACATCGCCCTTGGCGCCTTCAAGTGCCGCTTTGGTCACCATAACTGCGTGGCCTGTGCCCAGTTGTTCCGTTTGCGTAACAATTGAACAGTCCCGTGCTTGAGCTTCCACCTGCTCACGGTCAGCACCAACAACCAATACGGTTTTCTGTGGAGAGAGTTCTTCGACGCTATCAAGCAAATGGTGCAACATCGCCTTGCCACCGATGGCGTGCAGAACTTTGTGCAGCTTGGATTTCATTCGTGTACCTTTGCCAGCGGCGAGGACGACGACAGAAATTGGGTGCTTCGGCATTTACTTTTGGCTCCCCGGCCTTTGATGTTCCAACATGTCTTTTGCATCTATCAGATGCCAGCTGGACCTTACCCCACGTTTTTTAGCCTGTTTGTCCATGTGGCGCCAATAGGCTTGCAGGAAAAAATGTTGTACGCCCCGCATGACCTTAAAACCGAACCCGGGCCATAGGTTGAACGGGTTATGGCGGCTAAAGGCCCATATTTCTATCCTGTTGGCACCCGGTGCCGCCTGTCCACGGCCGTGGAAACCGTTGGTATTGGCAATAACAAGTGTGCCAGCTGATGCTGTGATGCCTTCGGGCGCGGGCAAATCCATCTGTTCGAGGTCTACTGCGTCCGCGCGAAACGATCCTTTCTCAGAGTATCCATCATGCAAGCGGGCAGCAGTCAAAGACCGGTGATACTCCCACCGGAGCCGCTTGGGCGTGAGGCGGTTTGAGCCGCGTACATAGGTGAACGGCCCATGTTCCGGCTTCACATCTTCCAGAAACAACCAGGCCTTCATTGTGGGATGAAAGGTATCAGAGTGCATGGTCTTTTGCGGGTCGGCATTTCCTTCAAGGTAACCGTTGCGTATGCGCTGGATATAGAGAAGCGGCATGGTCGCTTTTGCACCGGCGTATTGCAGCAGGTGGAGAAAGCGAGAGGAGTTTGTGATGGCAGACAGGGTAGGGCGGATTTTTTTCGTATCGGATGTAATCAGAATGCGCTGTGTCGCTGTGTTGCCTTGTATCATTTGCCGCGTTTCGCCGTTGAAACTTGCCAGTTCGCTTTTTATGGCTGCTATTTCGTCCTGTGTCAGGAAATCGGGAATCACACAGAAGCCATTTTCCGCATACTCATGGCGTAATGACTGCGGCATTTTGCGGCTGAGTAGAAACCAGCGAAAATGGGCCGAGATGCGAGCCGCAAGCACGCGGAATACATGAAGCCCCATTCGGTTCAATACCTGTGACCCGATGAAAGGATTCGCCTTGAAAGACTTGCTCTGTGTGAAAAGAGCGAAAAACCACACGGGCCACATATATATTTTCTGTATTTTCGGCATAATATGGCTAAGGAGTTATCCTATTGGTATCTCAACCGGTTGTTAGATGTTTTGCCGCAGCGGCAGCATAAGCGCAATGGTAAACCCGGAACCTATTCTTCTCTTTCCAGTTTTTATTCATGTAATGGAGGCAAAAATAGCGAAGGGAAGAAGGAAAAAAATATTCCTGAAGGCAAATCCCGGAAGAAATGTTAGACACCAATACAGGTTATTTGCTTAAATCTGCCTTGCTCGACCTGTTTACTTGGGGAACCTATGTCAGATCAACAGATGTGTTTGCGCGGCAAATACGCTTTTAGCGCCACCGAAGGGAGGGGCTGATGGGCATATTGCACGCTGACCTGCTCATTCTGATAGGCATGATACTGGTGCCTGTGACGCTTCTTGCCAAAGTGCGGCGGCTGACCGGGCTGGACCGTGGTCTCAAACTGATTCTGCTCGGCTCATTTTTTCTGTGTATGGCGGCGTTTGTTGACTATCTCGAAGAAACCGCACTGAAGCCCTACCTTGATGCCATGGCAAGCAAAGACGCCTGGAACCTGATGGTGGCGGCCTTTGGGTACGTGCCGGGGCTTTTCCTTACGGCCCTGGGTCTCTCTCGCTGGTTCAAGGTTTCGCTTTTGTGGGAAGAAGAAGTCAGGCGTCGGAAGGCTGCCGAATCTGAACTTCGGCAACGCACAAAACAGTTGCAGCAAGCCGTTGAAGAGGCCGAGCGCGCAAGCCGCGCCAAGACGGAATTTCTGGCTAAAATGAGCCATGAGCTCCGCACACCGTTGAACGCAATTATCGGTTTTTCCGAAGTGATGAACATGCAGGTGTTTGGGCGGCTGGGTGAGCGCAGGTATGAAGAATACAGCCATCTCATTCACCGTAGTGGTAAGCTGCTCTTGGATATCATCAGCGATATTCTCGACCTCGCGAAAGTGGAGGCCGGGAAGCTGGAGTTGGACGAAGAAGACTTTTGCCTTGGTGAGTTGCTCGACGAATGTTTGCCGATAGTTGAGTTCAATGCACGTGACAAAGGGCTCACTCTAGAAAAACAGATCGTAAAGGGCCTCGACCTGAGGGCTGACCGCCGCATCGTCAAACAGATGATCCTCAATCTGCTGTCGAACGCGATCAAGTTCACCCAGTCAGGTGGCAAGATTACGGCGGTAACGTTTACAATGCCCGATGGCGGACATGCATTGATGGTGAATGACACAGGGGAAGGTATGCTCAATGAGGAGATCGCGATTGCGCTTGAACCTTTTGGGCAGATTGAAAGCGTGATGACCCGCAGCCACGAGGGCACCGGGCTTGGCCTTTCACTCGTGCGGACATTTATTCAACTGCATGGTGGTGAAATTTTTATCGAGAGCAAAAAAGGCGTGGGTACAAGTGTGTGCCTCAAGTTCCCTGAAGGTAGGGCGTTGAAAAAGGCGACCAGTTAGGTCGCGGTAACATTTAACTTGTGAGTAGTCGGTGAGATCAAGATTTCTAATATCTCTATTCCTCCTGGTGGCTTGGAACAGTAGCCTTATGGCACAGGACAAGGTTGATAACCCGTTCGCGCCAGATAGCTGTCTGGCAGCGCAAAGTGAAGGCAGGCGTTGGCTTCCCTATTGTGATGAGGCACAGGCGTTGCACGCCGGGTTGACCCAGCGAACGAGAACTGCATCAATCGAGCTTGCCCAATTGAAGAAGCTGCTGTTGGACGCAAACGATCTCTCGATGTGGCAGTTCCTCTCTCTCAGCCTGGCGGAGCGCAGCCCCTACTATGCAAGTTCACAGCGCAAAATAGCCCTGATGGATGAGATCGAGGCAACCCTCAATAAGGACGCGAGAGCTGACCGTTTTATTGCGCTTGCAATGCGGGTGATACGCGCGCATGCAGTGGGCAATGGGCCGGCGGAGAATGTTATTGAAGACGCGACGTTGTTGCTTGAAGGCGAAAAGAACCCGCATCTTCTCGAGATGCTCAGCTCGACATTGATCAAGCACACCAACGTCCTTATGACGCTTGGGGATTATCAGGCTGCGATGCTATCGTTGCAGACGTGCGAGAAGGCGTCGGATGCTTGGGGAAATCCGCTCATGCCGCAGCGGTGCTATAACCTCGCAAGGTTGACAGGCCGGGAGCCAGCGGAGTTCTTGCAAGAGGTCGCAAAACGCGAAAAGATGCTCACTTGCGGCCGGGACTTGACCCCCCTATGCAACCTGTTTCGGAAAACAGGGCACGGGAAATATCTGGTAAGCAACGCCGCTACAGACTAGCTAGCCCCCAACAGGGCACGGCGTTCCGATGTCACCAGCGTTTTCAGGAATGAGGCGACCCGATCAATATGAGGCTCCGGGTGTAATTCCGCGTGAACCACAAGCCATAAGTCTCTCAGTATCGAAAGCTCGTTCGGTAGGACTGTGGTGAGGCCTTTCATCCGGTCTGCGAGATAGCAGGGCAGGAGCGCGATGCCGAGGCCTGCTTCTGCGGCGTGCGCCTGGCCTGTCACGCTTGTGGTGCGAAAAATAACCTGAGGGTCACCAATGGCTTTATCAAGCATCTGTAGTTCGGGTACTGGCAGCAGGTCCTCCACATACCAGATGAAGTGATGGTGGCTCAGGTCAGGCAATCTCACGATTGGTGGGTGTTTCTGCAGATAGCTGGGGGCTGCGTATAGCCTCAACCGGTAGTCGCCCAGTTTTTCAGAAACCACTCGTCCATGCCCTGGCGGCGAAAGCGTAATCGCTGCGTCTGCATCCCGGCGACTGAAGTTAAGGGAGCGTGTTTCTGCAACAAGTTCGAGTGTGATACCGGGGTTGTGGCTGCGGAAGCTGGTGCAATGGCGTGCAACGAACTGGCTGCCGAAGGCTTCGGGTGTGGCGAGGCGCACAGTACCAGAAGGTCCCTCAGTGGACGTAGGCTCTATTTCGTCAAGGAGGGCGACAGAGCCTGCCTCCATCTTTTCTGCATGTACGAGTAGCCGCCTGCCGTTCTCATTGAGCTTATAGGAGCGGTTTTCCCGGTCGAACAGTTTCAGGTTTAATTGTTCTTCCAGTGCCGCAATACGGCGGGCGACAGTGGTGTGATCAACACCAAGACGCAGGGCCGCCGCGGCAAGTTTACCGCGGCGAGCCAGTTCAAGAAAGTAGCGTAGATCGTTCCAGTCAAACATAGACTATGTCTACGCGATCAGGCGTCCTTCGCCTAGCAGGAAGATCAGTTATTGCCTTCCTTTTCGGGAGTTTCGTTTTCAACCTCTTCGACGTCGACATTGCCGGGTCGCATAGATTTATTCTTGCGTACTTTCTGAATATACTCAGTGACATATTCGGGGAACCGACTTTCGATTGGAGCCAGTTGATAGTTGGCATATGTATCCAAGTTCCAGTCACCGATGCCGAAATTAACGTCAGGCAATATTTCGCCTGCCCCGTCGTTCGAGCTCACTAGCGCGGTTGTTAAGGCCGCCGGGTTTGATGCTGCCGCTGAACCTTTACTGGCAGAGCCAGCATACAAGTCAGCTATATAAAAGTCGTTTGTTGAGGCCTTGATGCGTTTGGCGTTTTGAATTCGGTCGTGCAGGGCGAATTCTGTAAGACTGACAAAATGTTTCTTCAGGTCCTTTTCCCAGTCAGGGAAGAGTTTCTTGTTTTTTTTGTAGTATTCGGAGATGTGCAGGGTTGAACCCTTGGGCCGCATGCCGCGATTGGAATTAACAAATTCCTTGGCGTTTTCGACAAGTAATTTGTGGACGGTGCGACCGGTATAGGCTTTGTCTTGAATGTTAGGACCACCAACATATCCTTGAAACAGGCCGTACATCACCAAGGTGCTATCCCATTTCTCAACTAGAATATCATGGACGTCATTCAGGGATAATGGAATGCCTGAAACGGTCATCAGTTTTTGGTCCCAAAGGGCTGGCTCTTTGCGGGACCCTTTAAGGAGAGGGCGGAGCGACTTCATTGGGTACTGTTTGGTCAATTCGATAATAATGGTGATGTTGTGTAAGTTTAGCCAGTAGGCCAGTTGTTCGTTTTTCGTCCACAACCGAAGTGGTGCCTGCTCGGGTATCGCCTCTAATTCTGTCTTGATCTGTTCGAGAATTCTAAGGTTTTCCTCATAGTCAGCGAAGGCAGGGAAAGCGATACGATTGCCTTCGTTTCGCGTGCTGCTCGTATTGCCGCGGACGGTTCTGGTACCGAACACGGGCCGGGGTGAAGACGCTACTGACCGGTCAGATGTACCAGCATCAAGAACCGTCATGTCTAAAATGGCGTTCCAGTCATCATAGCGGATTTCAATAGGAGAACCTTTGGTCTCTCCCCTGAAAGGTTCGGGAATATTTTTCTCATCGGCGAAGCTTGGTGAGTTTAAAGCGCCGGCGGCCACTAGTAGCAGACCTGTAATTAAGGCGGTTGCTCTTTTCATGTCGTCCCCCTGTAACGTTAGTGCCCTATGTTAACTCATACTAATCCCAACAGAAAGTTTATGACTTTCGGTGTTAGTTTAGGGGGGGATGCTTTGAGAATTCAAGTCAAACTATGTTGCCTGGGCTAGCAAGGCGTATGCCTTATGGTCCTTTAGTTTATTTTATAAGCCTTTAGTTTATTTCAGCCGATGCGCTACTGTTGTGGTTCGGTTTTTGAAGAAATTTCAATACACCCGGCAAAATATCATAATGTGCAATATTGCACATAAGTTGATGCAAAACTTCTTAGTGATCTGCAATATCGCATAATGTATGCTCCGCGAGATTTTGGGATGGAGTGTGCCGCCCAAAGAGCAATTTTCCGAAAGCTTATTTGGAAACGCCTTGTTCTTAAGCGGCCAATTTGGAGAATTTATCATGTATGAGCGTCATCATTATATTAATGGCGAAACTGTAGAGGGCACTTCCGGTCGTTTTGGCCCCGTGTTCAATCCTTCAACCGGTGAGCAGGCGGGCAAAGTTGCCCTCGCGAACAAATCCGAAGTTGAAAACGCCATCGCGGCGGCAGAGGCTGCTTTCCCGGCGTGGTCTTCCACGTCCGTTGTGAAGCGTGCGCGGGTTTTGCAAAACCTCGTTCACATTCTTTACCGTGAAAAGGACAGGTTGGCAGAAGCACTGTCATCTGAGCACGGTAAAGTATTCTCAGACGCACAAGGCGATGTACAGCGCGGGCTTGAGGTTGCAGAGTTTGCGCAGGGCGTTCCTCACCTTATCAAAGGTGAATTTTCGGACAATGTGTCCACCGGCATTGATATGTATTCCATGCGCAAGCCACTTGGTGTTGTCGCTGGTATCACACCTTTCAACTTCCCGGCGATGATTCCACTGTGGATGAGCTGTGTGGCTATCGCCTGCGGCAACACTTATGTGTTGAAGCCAAGTGAGAAAGACCCAAGCGTGCCGCTCTTGCTGGCGGAATGCTGGAAAGAGGCAGGCCTGCCGGATGGTGTGTTCAACGTAGTGAACGGTGACAAGGAAGCCGTTGATACCGTGTGCACGGACCCGCGCGTGAAAGCTGTCTCTTTTGTTGGTTCCACACCAATCGCCCAATATGTTTATGCAACAGCCACAGCACATGGCAAACGCTGCCAGGCGATGGGCGGCGCCAAAAATCACATGCTGATCATGCCGGATGCCGACCTTGATCAAGTGACAGACGCTCTTATAGGGGCAGCTTATGGCTCAGCCGGTGAGCGTTGCATGGCAATCTCTGTTGCGGTTCCTGTTGGGAAAGCGACTGCGGACAAGCTTGTAGAGATGTTGAAGCCGCGTGTTGAAGCGCTCAAGATCGGTCATTCGATGGACACCGAAGCCGAAATGGGCCCGCTTGTAACTGCTGACCACCTCGCAAAGGTTCGTGGTTATCTTGATCTTGCTGATCAGGAAGGTGCTACGGCTGTGGTTGATGGCCGGAACTTTGAATACAAGATGCAGGGGTTTGAGAACGGCTACTACCTTGGTGGGTCCCTGTTCGATAACGTCAAGCCGGGCATGCGTACCTACAAAGAAGAGATCTTTGGCCCAACGCTTCAGGTTATGCGCACGGAAAGCTTTGATGAAGCAGCAAACCTGCCGTCGATCCATGAGTTTGGTAACGGTACGTCCATCTATACTCGCGACGGTGACACTGCGCGCGAATATGTGAACCGTGTTGAAGTAGGCATGGTTGGCGTGAATGTACCTATCCCTGTGCCGCTGGCGTTCCACACTTTTGGTGGCTGGAAAAACTCAGCATTCGGCGACATCAACCAGCACGGTATGGAAGGCGTACGTTTCTATACAAAAACAAAAACTGTAACGTCACGTTGGCCAACCGGTATTCGTTCTGGCGCGGAGTTTGTCATTCCGACGCTGAACAGCTAAATTACGACACCCGAAGGGCTTCGGCCCTTCGGGTTTATCTGTCACGAGGCAAAATAATAATAGTATCAAGTGTTTCACTGCCTTTGTGACTATCCGCAAAATGCACGCTGTGCCTTTTGCCTTGAACACGCGGGGAGATGATTCTCATGATGATTAGAAACTTTATTGTCGGGGCTGCTGTCATGACGGCGCTGGTTTCGTGCCAGGCGCAAGACGGCGGCGCGAAAACCGAAAAAGAACAACCGGTTGTGGATACCAGTGTCGACCTGAAGGTCGAAATTCCATTCGAGAAATTTACGCTCGATAATGGGCTTCGTGTCATTGTGCACGAGGACCGCAAAGCGCCAATCGTTGCGGTTGGGGTTTGGTATCACGTGGGCTCCAAGGACGAGCCGACGGGTAAAACCGGTTTTGCCCATCTTTTTGAGCACTTGATGTTCAATGGATCCGAAAATTATAACGACGAATTTTTCAAGCCGTTCGACGCAGTGGGTGCCACCAATATGAACGGCACCACATGGTTTGACCGCACCAACTATTTCCAGAACGTGCCGACACCTGCGCTTGATATGGCGCTGTGGATGGAATCTGACCGGATGGGGCACCTGCTGGGCGCTGTTACCCAGGAAAAGCTGGATAACCAGATCGGTGTTGTACAGAACGAAAAACGCCAGGGCGACAACGCACCATATGGCCTTGTGGAATACCGCCAACTTGAGGGCTTGTTCCCTGTTGGCCACCCTTATCGTCATTCCACAATTGGGTCGATGGAAGACCTTTCCGCCGCGTCGCTGGACGATGTGAAAGATTGGTTCAGGGAATATTACGGCGCCGCTAACACAGTGATTGTACTGGCTGGTGATATCGACGCGGCAACAGCAAAGCCGTTGATGGAAAAATATTTTGGTGACATTGAAGCAGGCCCGCCGCTGAAGCAGCATAAAGCCTGGGTGCCTACCCGCGTGAACAACACCGTTGAAGAGATGGTGGACCAGAAAGCCCCGCAGGTGCGCATCTACCGCAATTGGGCAGTGGCACCGCGCACAGATTTGACGACCGCTGAAATGTTCCTTGCTGCTGACCTTCTGGGCGGCGGCAAAAATTCGCGCCTTTATCAGGCGCTGGTTTACCAAAACCAACTGGCCGTTAGCGTGAGCGTCAGCATGCAGCCCTTTGAATTGGCGTCCATGTTTGAAATTCAGGCCACACTGAAGCCAGGCGCTGATGAAGCGGAAGTCGAGCGTTTGATCAATGCTGAGATGGATAAATTCCTCAAGGAAGGCCCAACAAACGAAGAATTGAAGCGGGTGAAAACCAGCGTTCTGGCAAACCAAGTGCGGGGGCTGGAGCAGATTGGTGGATTTAGTGGCAAAGGCACAGCGCTTGCGCGTGGGGAACTGTATGCGGGCGATGCTGGCTTTTATGCAAAAACCATCGATCAGTTGAACCATGCAAGTGCAGCAGACGTGAAGAATGTTGCCAACAAATGGCTTGGGCAAGGTTATTACCAGCTAACCGTGCGGCCTTATCCTGAGTATAAAACCGTGGCATCGGAAGTTGACCGTTCCAAAGGCTTGCCTGAGGTTGGTGAACTGCCGGACCTGACGTTCCCCGCAATTGAGGAAGCAACGCTCAAGAACGGCATGCGTGTTGTGGTGGCAAACCGCCCAACGGTTCCGATCGTGACAACGGCGATGCAGTTTGATGCAGGCTATGCGGCAGACGCAGGCCGGGCACTGGGCACAGCCAGTTTTGCGCTTGCCATGCTGGATGAAGGCACCACGTCTCGTTCCGCGCTTGAGATTTCTGCTGAGGCAGAAGGCCTTGGTGCAAACCTCTCAACCGGCTCCAACCTGGATATGAGCACGGTTACGCTCTCAGCCTTGAAACCAAACCTTGATGCATCGCTCGCGCTTGCGTCCGATGTGGTGCGTAACCCGGCGTTTGATCAGGGTGAGATGGACCGCCTACGTCAGCGTTGGATCCAGTCTATCGCGCAGGAAAAGGCGCAACCTGTGCAGCTCGCACTGCGCACGCTCCCAGCCATACTGTACGGTGAAGGCCACAGCTATAGTGTGCCTTACACTGGCTCTGGCACTGAAGCCGCGATTGAAGGCCTCAGCCGTGATGACCTTGTGAAGTTCCACACCGACTGGATACGGCCTGATAACGCCACCATCTTCATGGTAGGTGATATCACCCTTGCGGAAGCAACAGCATCGCTTGAAAAAGCGTTTGGTGACTGGTCTGCGCCAGCAACACCGGTTCCGGCCAAGAATATCACCGATGCTGACCTGCCGTCTGAAGGCCGGGTGATTATCATGGACAAGCCAGGCTCACCGCAGTCCCTTATTCTGGCCGGTCATCTGTATCCGTCAACAGGTAGCGATACCTACATGACACAGGAAATGGCCAGCAGCATTTTGGGTGGTGAGTTCACATCACGCGTGAATATGAACCTGCGTGAAGACAAGGGCTGGGCTTATGGTGCCTATACCTTCACAACCGATGCCCGTGGGCAGCGTATGTGGCTTGTTTATGCGCCGGTACAGACGGACAAAACCAAAGATTCGATAGCGGAACTCAATAAAGAGTTTGCGGCCTATCTTGGTGATCGTCCTGCCACGCAGGAGGAGCTATCGCTGTTTGTTGCAAAACAAACCAACAGCCTGCCAGGTGATTTTGAAACAGCGGGGGCCGTGCTTGGTAGCCTTCTGTCAAACAATCGCTTTGGCCGTTCGAACGACTATGTACCTGGCCTGAAGGCGAAGTATGAGGCGCTTGATATCGATGCGATCAAGGCTGAGGCCAAAGCAAACATTCACCCAGATCAACTGGTGTGGCTGATTGTGGGCGACCGCGCGCAGATCGAGGCTGGCATTCGTGAGCTTGGCCTTGGCGATCTCGAGGTTTGGGACGCTAATGGCAACAAGCTGAACTAAAGCGTTTCGGGCGGGGTGTTGGCCCCGCCCGTTACCCCGCAGATTGGGCCTGCGGGGTATATGTATGTATCTCTCCTGCCGATTATTTGTAACCAAGGGGGTAGTCTTGGACTTTTCACTAAATGAAGATCAGCGCGCCATTCAGGAAATGGCACGTACTTTCACGGCGGATATGATCACGCCAGAAGCCCACAAGTGGGATGAAGACAAGGTGTGGCCTGTGGAAGTGGCGAAAGCCGCTGGCGAGTTGGGTTTTGGTAGCATTTATGTCTCGGAAGAGGGCGGGGGCTGTGGCCTCAGTCGTGTGGAAAGCGTGCTGATTTTTGAGCAGCTTTCACAGGGCTGTCCGTCAACTGCCGCGATGATCTCGATCCACAACATGGCAACTTGGATGATCGATTGTTTTGGCAACGATGAGCAGCGCGAGCGCTTTGTGGGTGATCTGGCGACACTCCAGAAAATGGCCAGTTATTGCCTGACAGAACCCGGTGCCGGGTCCGATGCAGCAAGCCTCAAGACCAAAGCCGTTAGAGACGGTGATGACTATGTGTTGAACGGTGCCAAGGCTTTTATATCCGGCGGCGGCGAGAGCGACGTTTATGTGGTGATGGCACGTACGTCCGATGACGGTGCCAAGGGCATCAGCTGTTTCATCGTTGAGAAGAGCACCGAGGGCCTCTCATTCGGCGCGCAGGAAAAGAAGATGGGATGGCATAGCCAACCTACCTCTGCCGTTATGTTTGATGACTGCCGCATCCCGGCCGCAAATCTTGTCGGGGAAGAGGGGCAGGGTTTCAAGATCGCCATGCAGGGCCTTGATGGTGGGCGGTTGAACATTGCCGCGTGCTCGCTTGGTGGTGCGCAGCGCGCCCTTGATGAGGCGGTTACCTACACAAAAGATCGTAAGCAGTTTGGTCGTGCGATAGCGGATTTTCAAGCGACCCAGTTCCGTCTTGCAGATATGGCGACCGAGCTTGAGGCAGCGCGGCTCCTTCTCTATTCGGCAGCGCAGAAGGTTACCAATAAAGCACACGACGCAGCCTCGGCGGCTGCCATGGCAAAACGTTTTGTGACCGATGTGGGCTTTGACGTAACCAATGCCTCGCTGCAATTGCATGGCGGGTACGGCTATCTGCAGGATTATCCGATAGAGCGCATTTTGCGTGACCTGCGTGTGCATCAAATCCTTGAAGGTACAAACGAGATTATGCGCGTGGTGATTTCCCGGGCGCTGTTGAAGGACTGATTATGAGTGACCCAGAAGTATCGTTTGAAACACGTGGCAACATTGGCCTTGTTACACTGAACCGGCCGCGTGCGCTCAACAGCCTGACCCATAATATGGCGGTTGAGCTGAAGCGTCAGCTGGACGAGTGGGCGATCATGCCTTCGGTGCAGGCTGTTGTAGTGGTGGGCGCGGGCGATAAAGCCTTCTGCGCCGGTGGCGATGTCGTGAAAGTCACCCAGTCCTACAAGGCAGGCACAACGGAATGGCGCGACTTCTTCCATGACGAATACCTGATGAATATCGCCATTGATGAGTTTCCCAAACCCTACATCAGCTTTGTTGACGGCATCACCATGGGCGGCGGAGTTGGTGTCTCGATCCCCGGTGATTTGTGGGTTGCGACCGAAAAAACCTTGTTCGCCATGCCGGAAACCGGGCTGGGCTTATTCCCGGATGTAGGGGGGGGCTGGTTCCTGCCCAGATTGCCGGGTGAAACGGGCATGTATCTGGCTCTTACCGGCGCGCGCATCAAGGCGCCCGACCTCTATGCCCTTGGTATTGCAAGTCATGTGATTGGCTCAAGCCAGGTTGAGGATGTGATTGTGGCGCTTGCGGGCACTGAGATCAAGAGCCTCGATGATGCAAAAGAAGTGCTGGACCGTTTTCATACCGACCCGGAACCCGCGCCGCTGGCGGAAGTGATGGACGACATCGACAGTGCCTTCTCTGGTGTACGGGTCGAAGAGATATTAGAGGCGCTTGAGTTGGATGCTAGCGAATGGGCGAAAAAGCAGCACAAGATACTGATGAGCAAATCACCCACTAGTCTGAAGTTGACTTTTGCGCAGCTGCGGCGTGGTGAAGTGTTGGAAAACTTCCGCGACAACATGCGCATGGAATACCGCATGGTGAACCGTGTGATGGAAGGTAATGATTTCTTTGAGGGTGTACGCGCGATCCTGATTGACAGGGATAACGCGCCTGTCTGGTCACCTAACGCGCTCGACCGCGTTAAAGACACAGAGATTGATCGCTATTTTACAAGCCTTGATGCGCTTGAACTGAAAATTTGAGTTGGGAGGAAAAAGAATGACCACTGTTGCATTTATTGGCCTTGGAAATATGGGCCTGCCAATGTCAAAAAACCTGCTTGGCGCCCAAATGGTGGTGCGGGGTTTTGACCTTTCTGCCGATGCTCTGGATGGGCTGCGCGGCGCAGGCGGTGAAGGCTTTATCAGCGTTGGTGAGGCCGTAAAAGGTGCTGACGTGGTTATCACCATGCTGCCTTCGGGTGCCATTGTGAAAGGCGTTTACGAAGGCGAGGACGGCGTGCTGGAAAACGCAAAAGAAGGTGCGCTGTTGATCGATAGCTCAACCATCGACGTGGATACCGCACGCGCGGTTGCAGAGGCTGCGAGCACGAAAGGTTTCGAGATGGTGGACGCCCCCGTCTCTGGCGGTGTGGGCGGCGCAGCCGCAGGTACGCTTGCCTTTATGGTGGGCGGCACAGATACGGCGTTTGAGCGTGCGAAGTCAGTGCTTGAACCAATGGCCGGCAAGATTGTGCATTGTGGGCCGTCAGGTAACGGGCAGGCCGCGAAGGTATGTAACAACATGCTGCTCGCTATTTCCATGATCGGGGTTTCGGAAGCGTTCAATCTTGGTCGGGCACTTGGGCTTGACGATCAGGTATTTTTTGATGTGGCTTCCAACGCGTCGGGCCAATGCTGGTCGTTAACGTCATATTGTCCTGTGCCGGGGCCTGTGCCCACGTCACCGGCCAACAATGACTATAAACCGGGCTTTGCAACGGCCTTGATGCTGAAGGACCTGAGGCTTGCCATGCAGGCGGTTTCGTCCGTCGCGGCAAATACACCCTTGGGTGCAAAGGCTGCCGAGATCTATACGGAAATGGATGAAAATGGCCATGGCGGTAAAGATTTTTCAGGGGTGCTCAAGCACCTCACCGGTGCGCTTTAGCAAGAGCCTGAAGAAAAACGCAAAAAGGGCTGCCAATTTGGCAGCCCTTTTTATTTGCTGATCAAAGCTTGATTAGCTCGCGTTCGCGTACATCCAGCTATCGCTTTGCGATGGACGCGGGTTTGCGTTTCCCACTGCGCCATACCTGATAACGGCTTGCGTGCGGTTGGAAACACCCAGCACCTTGAAGATCGCATGCATGTGCGCTTTCACCGTGCCTTCAGCAATGGAGAGGCGAGCAGCAATTTCCTTGTTGGGAAGGCCATCCGCAGCCATCGCCAGAATCTGTTTCTGACGGTAGGACAGGCGGCCAAGGTCGATGCTGTCGATTGCCGAGCGGTTTGGTGTTGCGTTTTCCTGGAAACGGTCAAACTCGTGCCGAAGAGCGCCGCGTACGTCCGGGCGAGATGGCTGGTTGGAAACGGAACCAAAACCATCAAGGGGAAGTTTAAGCGCACGACGAATGGCTGTCACCATCTGCCCCACACTAGCGTTGCGAAGCACCGTAACCATATTGCCGAGATCGCCAACATTCTGGCCTTCACGGTCAAGCATAGCGACGAGCGCTGCGTCAGGATAAAGCCGTTGAACAAGACGAAGGCAATCAGCGCCGTCGTTGCCAAGGCTTGAAGGATGAACGACGATCAGGGACAGTTCGTCGTGGCTGGCAGTGCGTGCCAGAAATTCATGTTGGCTTCCAGCTTCCAGTATTTCCTGGAAGTTGCTGGAGACAGAAATGACCTCTTTCAGGGAAAGACGGATCAGTTCTTCGCCATCGACTATTAGTGCTTTCATTGTACAACCTCGCTGTTGATTTATATCCCATGACCTTTGCGGTTCTCTCTTAGGACAATCGAAAATATATGGCTCCTCATGGCTCTCATGTTTTTTTGTGAAAAAAGTTTAGCAACAAAGTGTTTGAACTTTGGTCCAATGCGGTGAAGCGAGTGGAAGATGCGGTGAGTTCCGTATGTTTTAGGCCTTTTATTTCCAAAGTTTAGGCGGCTTGACGCAAGGCTTGGGCTCCCTTACTCCTGAACTCAAGAGAATCATTCACCTCAAGCATTAAAAGTGGGGTCTTCATGTCATCGCCAATCACTATTCTGAACACAGACAAGCTGGCGCGGGAAGCACTTACCCGTATTGATAGCCGAGCTCAGGTGATGATTGATACCGTGATCGCGTGGTCGAAGGTAAACAGCGGCAGTCGCAACCTCGAAGGCCTCTCTCATATGGAGGATCTGGTGCTGGAGGCGTTCGCGCCGCTCAGCCCGGAAGTTGAACTGATCGAGCTGGATGACGGCGAAGCTGTGAATGAGGCCGGGCAGGTTGTCACCATAAAAAATGGCCGTACCATTCGCCTATTCAAGCGCCCACAGGCAAACCGCAAGGTTTTGA
Organism: Kordiimonas sp.; assembly: GCF_965216265.1. GTDB lineage: Bacteria > Pseudomonadota > Alphaproteobacteria > Sphingomonadales > Kordiimonadaceae > Kordiimonas. The sequence continues at coordinate 1,033,488 of NZ_OZ244153.1, read as the reverse complement.
TGACTGGGCATACCGATACGGTCTTCGCGAAAGACCACAACTTCCAGGAACCCGTGTGGCTGGATGATAATATACTGAATGGCCCGGGTGTGGCGGACATGAAGGGCGGTATCCTTGTGATGTTGAACGCCCTTCAGGCTTTTGAAGAAACACCACTGGCGGAACATGTGGGTTGGGAGATACTTCTCTCTCCTGACGAGGAAACCGGGTCGCTTGCGAGTGCCAAGATACTGGCTGAGCGGGCCAAGTCAGCGGATATCGGCCTTACTTACGAACCAGCGCTGGCTGACGGCACGCTCGCTGGCGCGCGGAAAGGCAGCGGGAACTACACCGTTGTTGTGCGCGGCAAAGCTGCACATGCGGGCCGTGAGTTTTATAACGGCCGCAACGCTGTGGTCGCGCTATCAAGCATTATCACGGCACTGGCTTCCCTTAGCGGCGAAAGGCCTGAAATGACGGTCAACCCTGCGGTGATAAAAGGGGGCATTGCACCAAATGTTGTGCCCGATATGGCGTGGTGCCGGTTTAACGTTCGGCTCAAGGAGCCGGAGGACGCCCAGTATTTTGAGCGCAAGGTCAGTGAAATAGTTGCCGCATGGGATGGTGTTGACGGGTACAGCGTGCAGCTTCACGGTGGCATCAATCGGCCGCCGAAAGCATTGAGCGATGCCAATATCCTTCTTATGGACGCGATTAAGTCGTGCGGTGCCGAGCTTGGTATCAGTGTGGATTATGTGCCAACAGGCGGTTGCTGTGAAGGCAATAACCTGGCGGCGGCAGGGCTGCCTAATGTCGATACGCTTGGTGTGCGCGGCGGTATGATCCACAGCGCGGATGAATTTGTTTGCGTGGACAGTTTCGCAGAAAGAGCTAAGCTGTCTGCACTGATTCTGATGGCCTTTGCGAGCGGAGAGCTCGACCATGTACTGAAGGCCAAGGGATGAGGCGCGTAGGAGGAATTTAGAACACGCGTTTCACTCCTTTCATGGCCGGTCGGCCATGAGGCAACCGGGGCCCTCACATGCTGCCCGGATCTAAAATGAGGAAAAACTCATGTTTGTGGTGCGACCAGCACGATTGCAAGATCTTGATGGATTGCAGGCGCTTGCCAAAAAAACCGGCACGGGCCTGACAACTTTACCTGACCACCGACCCACCCTTGAAAGCAAAATCCAAAATTCACTGGAGGCTTTTTCGTCTGAACCTGACCCAAAACAGATGCGAAGCTACCTTCTGGTGCTTGAGGACCTGTCAGACGGCACCATTGCGGGCACAAGTGCGCTGATCGTGGGTATCGGGCTTGATAAGCCGTTCTATAGCTACAGGCTTTTGCATCAAACCCAGATAAGCCATGAGCCAGAAATGCGTGTGGATACGGAGCTTCTGCAGCTCTCGAACGAGTTTATTGGCGCTACTGAGGTGGCAACCTTGTTTCTCGATCCTGACTACCGGCGTGACAATCTTGGCAAGTTGTTGGCGAAGGCACGTTATATGCTGATGGCAGCACACCCTGATCGCTTCCCTGACAGAGTAATCGCCGAAATTCGTGGCTGGGTAAACGAGGATCACCATTCACCATTTTGGGAGGCCATTGGCCGGCACTTCTTTGGTATGGATTTCAAAGAAGCTGATGAGATCAACGGGCGCGGTAACAGCCAGTTTATTGCTGACCTGATGCCCAAATTCCCAATCTATACCGCGCTCCTGACCGATAGGGCCCGTGAAGTAATCGGCAAGCCTCATGACGGCGCACGGCCTGCCATTCGCCTGTTGGAGAGGGAGGGGTTCCGCTTTTCCGGGTCAGTGGATATTTTTGACGGTGGACCAGTGATGGAAGCCCATAAGCGAGGGATATGGACCGGGCGCAAAAGCCTTACCGATGTGCTTGGTGGTACCGTTGAAGGCGAGGGGCACCATCCCAAGCATCTGGCTGTAAACCCTGCGATAGATAATTTCCGGGTGGTTTTGACGAATGTGGTGGAGGGGTCCAGCGGTGTCTGGTTGTCACATGACGCCGCAGGGGCGCTGGAACTGAAAACGGGCGATGCGGTTCGATTCGGGCCCTTGGCTCGCACCGAGACAACGCAGAGTGAGGAGTAGCGCGCATGACACATTATATTGGTAGTAAATGGCTTCCCGGTGACGGGGATGAGTTTCAGTCGTGCGACCCCTCAAATGGCAATGTGATTTGGAAAGGCAGGGAAGCGACCTCGGCACAAGTGGAAGCCGCTGTTGACGCGGCAACGGCGGCGTTTGACGGTTGGGCCATGACGGCCTTTGACGACCGGGTGGCTATTGTACGCGCCTATGCCAGGCTTGTTGCTGAGCGCAAAGCCGAGCTCGCAAAACTGATCGCGCAGGATGCAGGAAAAACGCTTTGGGACGCCACAGGCGAAGCAACGGCGATGGCGAATAAAGTGGAGATTTCTCTGACTGCCTATTCTGAGCGCACCGGGTTCAAGGAAGCTGTGAACGGGACTATTCGCTCAAAACTGTCACATCGTCCGCACGGTGTAATGGCAGTGTTTGGCCCCTACAACTTCCCAGGACACCTGCCAAACGGCCATATTGTGCCGGCGCTTATTGCAGGCAACACCATTGTATTTAAACCAAGCGAGATAACGCCTGCCGTTGCTGAGCTGATGGTGAAGCTTTGGGATGAGGCAGGGTTGCCAAAAGGGGTGCTTAATTTGGTGCAAGGTGGCCGCGATACCGGCGCGGCGCTTGCTAGCGCAAAAGGCATTGATGGGCTTCTTTTCACCGGAAGTGCCCGCACAGGCCTTGCTATCTCTCGCCAGCTTGTTGATCGGCCCGAGGTTATTCAGGCGCTGGAAATGGGCGGTAATAACCCATTGATCGTGCACAAGGTGAAGGACCAACAAGCGGCGGCACTGATGACCGTTCTGTCGACTTACATCAGTTCAGGTCAGCGCTGCACATGCGCACGCCGCCTTATTGTGCCTGTGGGAGCGGAAGGGGACGCATTTGTTGATGCCCTCCTTGAGGTCATTGACGGCATAACAGTTGGTGCTTGGGACGACGAGGAGCAAGCTTTCATGGGCCCTGTGGTAAGCGAAAGGGCGGCTAAGCAGGTACTGAAGGCTCAGGAACAGTTAGAGCAGGCCGGTGGCCGATCTCTTCGCCGTAGCGAGCAGCTTGAGCGCGGCCCAGCGTTCCTCACGCCAGGGCTTATTGATGTGACCGACGCGAAAGATAGGCCAGACGAAGAAGTGTTTGGCCCTCTCCTGCAGCTTATTCGTGTGGCTGACTTTGAAAGCGCAATCCGGGAAGCCAACAACACGCGATTTGGTCTTTCGTCAGGCCTGTTGTCAGACAGTCGCGCGCATTATGATCAGTTCTATCTTCGCGCAAAGGCAGGCATCGTGAACTGGAACCAGCAGCTTACGGGCGCTGCATCAACAGCGCCGTTTGGGGGCATTGGCCTTTCCGGCAACCATAGGCCGAGCGCGTATTATGCAGCGGACTATTGCGCCTATGGTGTGGCGACAATGGAGCAGGCCGAGGGTAAGGTCGCCGTTGGTGCGTTGCCCGCCGGGCTGAAACTCAAGGCGGGAGACGCGTAATGGCTTGGCGTGAAGTAAACTTCGATGGCATCGTCGGCCCAACCCACAACTATGCGGGGCTTTCCTACGGTAACGTAGCGTCGGCCAAAAACCGGGGGGGGATTGCAAACCCGCGCGAAGGTGTGTTGCAAGGCCTCGAGAAAGCCCGGCACCTGTTGAGCCTTGGCATGACACAGGGGGTATTGCCCCCGCATGACAGGCCAAGTTTGCGCGCGCTTCGTGCCCACGGTTTTACCGGTAGTGACCGGGAAATCCTTGAAAATGCTTGGGTTTCCAGCCCAGCGTTGGTGGCGAATGTGGCGTCGAGCGCAACCATGTGGACAGCAAATGCGGCTACCATTTCACCGTCCCCCGACACAGCGGACGGGCGCACACACTTTACCCCCGCGAACTTGGCCGCCATGTATCACCGATCGATCGAATGGCCGGTAACATCCCGTGTTCTCAAGACAATCTTCCCGGAAGGTGAGCGGTTTGCACACCATGATGCGCTGGAGGGCGGCACCCATCTGGGTGATGAGGGAGCGGCGAACCATAACCGGTTTTGTGATCACTATGGCGGTGAAGGTGTGGCGCTTTTCGTGTTTGGGCGTGGCGCGTTTGAAAACGCTTCTGATCTCACTTATCCGGGGCGTCAAACCCTTGAAGCCAGCCGTGCCGTTGCCCGTCAGCATGGCTTGCGGGACAAAAAGACCCTGTTTGTGCGTCAAAACCCTGTGGCGATCAATGCGGGTGCTTTCCACAATGATGTGGTGGCAGTCTCCAACCGCGACGTTTTCTTCTACCATGAAGATGCATTTGTGGACCCGGATGCGCTTGAGCGGGATATCTCGACGGCCATGGGCGATGTGCCCGTGCGCTTTGTCCGCGTTCTCCGGTCGGCGGTGCCACTTGCCGATGCCGTTAAAAGTTACCTGTTCAACAGTCAGTTGATCTCTACGCCTGACAGGGAGGGCATGACGCTTATCCTGCCATCTGAGGTCGCAGAAACGCCGTCCACCAAAGCCTATGTCGATGGCCTCTTGTCATCAGGCGGGCCGATCACCCATGCCGACTATTTGGAAGTGAGGCAAAGCATGCGCAATGGTGGCGGTCCGGCCTGCTTGCGGCTTCGGGTGGCCTTGTCAGGCGATGATATGAACGCTTTGGGCGCAAACACTGTGCTGAATGAAGGGCTGATAGAAACCCTTCAGGCTTGGGGACGTAGACATTATCGGGACCGGTTGGCGGCTGATGACCTCGGCGATCCATTGTTGATGGAAGAGAGTTTTGCAGCGCTGGACGAGCTTACCCAGATATTGAAGCTGGGCAGCATCTATGATTTTCAACAGTAATTAGGCGGGGAATTTTACCCGTTTGGGCGGGCGCTTCCATCATCGGGGGCGCCCGTCGCCTTCTCAGTCGGAACACCAGCGCCGATATCGAAAAAGCGGCGTTCTGCAAGGCGGGCTTTTTTGAAGTCTATATTGCCGAACTCCGCTTCCATCTGCTCGCCCTCAATCACAAAGCCTGTGCCTACAAAATAGCGGACGTTATGGAACGGGTCGATCAGCGGCAGTTGCACGGTGCGATAAATAAATGGCTTGTCCGCGAAATTGATCATGGACCGGGTTATCAGCCCGGCGCAGGGCTGTTCGCGTAAAGCCTTATAGTACATACGTTCGTCATGTACGAGTTCCGCGGGCGTCATATCAAAGATATTTTTGCCTGTCATATCAAGGCCGATAAGGCGGTCCAGAATAGTGCCAGCTTGCACAACAACCAAGGCGTCGTCGCCGTACCATTCGCTAAGAAAAACTTCAGGTAGTGAGCCGTTGATGCGCGCGGATGAAAAATCTGACCGTTTTGGACACACTGATCCAGCAGGACGCGGCAGGTTGAGCCAGAAACGGATCAACTCTTGCGTCGCCTTCGAATGGTGTAGCGTCTCCAACACGTTTTTCATTGAAAGTGCGGCCTTCAAATGTCTAACCCCCTGGCCAACTTTTTTGGCTGTCGTGTGCGTTCTTGTACCCAGCTTGTTCCTACCATTACTACTACACTTAAGTTTATAGCAGACAAGTGCGGCTGATGGCCAATTCGTCCTCCTTTTGGGCATGTCGTGCTCACACCGTATTAAGGCTCGAATTAGACTGGTTTTCACCTTTATAGATCAGATATTTGGGGAAGTCATAGGGTTTCGCAAGCCCAAAGGTTTGGAAATGGGGTTGGTGCTCGCTTCTTGTTCACACAGTTGGGACCAAGACGTGACTGGACCCATAGAGGCCAGATGGTAAGTTCAGCGTAACAGGAGAGCCAGACATGTTGATTAAATCACGAGCCAAATGGGAAGAACGCGAGAGCGCGATAACGCCGGAAAAAGTTTATCTGAACCGGCGGTCGTTCATGTCTGGTGCAGTAGGCGCAGCCTCGGTAATTGCAGCAGGTGGGGTGCTGGCAGATGCGGCGGTTGCATCCACGGAGCGGACGCTCAAGGAGCTGCAGGCCAAAACAACCTCTTTTGATCCGGGTGAAGCGCTGACCCCATTTGAAGCTGTAACCCAGTACAATAACTTTTATGAATTCGGCACCGGCAAGTCAGATCCGGCTGAAAATGCATGGCGGCTGCAACCCAAGCCCTGGATGGTGAAGGTTGATGGTATGGTAGACCGCCCCGGCATGTATGATTTTGACGACTTGATCGACATGAACGCGCTGGAGCAACGGATCTACCGGCTGCGGTGTGTTGAAGCATGGTCGATGGTCATCCCGTGGATAGGCATTCCGCTATCAAACATTCTCAGGAAAATCGAGCCACAGTCTGGCGCGAAATATGTCGCGTTTGAAACCCTGGCGGATAAAAAGCAGATGAACGGCGTGAAGAGCTTTTTCAACGTGCTTGATTGGCCATACAGGGAAGGCCTTCGTATGGACGAAGCGATGAACGACCTGGCCTTTATGGCAGTTGGTTTATACGGTGCGGAACTGCCCAATCAAAACGGCGCACCCATGCGGCTGGTAGTGCCGTGGAAGTATGGCTTCAAATCCATTAAGTCGATCGTGAGAATATCACTGACTGACAAGATGCCGGAAACGAGCTGGAACCTGTCTGCGCCACAGGAATACGGTTTTTATTCCAACGTGAACCCGGAAGTTGACCACCCACGCTGGAGCCAGAAGCAGGAGCGGCGGATCGGTGAGTTTGGGCGCCGCGAAACGCTGATGTTTAACGGCTATGGCGATATGGTTGCTGACCTGTATGCGGGCATGGATCTCAGGAAAAACTTCTGATGCAGGTTTCTGTTCGCGCTGTTCGCATGGTGGGTAAACCGCTGGTGTTTGCCACCGCTTTATTGCCAGCACTTTGGCTTGTGTATCAGTGGTGGTTGGCGTTTGGGGGTATGCCCCATGAGCTAGGCTTTAACCCCAACGAGACATCAAACCGCTTCTCAGGCGACTGGGCACTGAGGATGCTTTTGGTAACGCTGGCGATTACGCCGTTATCCCGCCTTTTTAGGGCACCAAAACTTCTGATGTTTCGCCGCATGATGGGGCTTTTTGCTTATTTTTACGTGTGTATGCATATGCTCAGCTACGTTTGGCTTGATATGCTCTTCAACTGGCCGGAATTGTGGGCTGATGTGCTGAAGCGCATCTATATAACCATCGGCATGGCGGCGTTTCTGCTGCTGACCCCGCTTGCCATCACCAGCACCAAAGGCATGGTGAAACGGCTGGGCGCTCGCCGCTGGCAGCGCCTGCATAAAGCGGTATATATAATAGCCCCACTGGCGATCATTCATTTCTTTATGATGCGCAAGGGATTGCAGCTAGAGCCGCTTGTTTACGGCGGTATTCTTGCTGTGCTTCTGTTGGCTAGGTTAATCCCGAAACGGAAAAAGCGGAAAGCGGCCGCCGTTTAAGAGTTGGCTAGGGTTGAGACTATTTACGGCGTTTTGCCACCATAACGTTGCCGCGCATGATCATCACCACATCCCCGTTCTGATTTTTCACATGATAGGTGGATTTCACTAACCCAATGTTGGGGCGCGACTGGCTTTCCCGTTTATCGGTCACTTCGCTTTCCAAGGTCAGAACATTGCCGGGAAAAACGGGTTTTTTCCATTCTATGCCGTCAATGCCGGGGGAGCCAAGGCCAGCAAAGCCGGTCTCCATCATGTGGTCAACCATCATACGCATCATCATGGCCGAGGTATGCCACCCGCTTGCGCAAAGTGCGCCGAAAACAGATTGTTTGGCGAATTCTTCATCAAGATGAAAGGGTTGTGGGTCGTATTTTGACGCAAAGTCGATCACTTCTTCTTTGGTGACTTCATAGGCTCCAAAAGCTTCCTTGTGTCCAACAATGAGATCTTCGTAGAAAATTTTGAACATGTTTTGCTCCCTGATTGTTGTGTGAATTGGTGCGCCGGGGGTGAGAAGTCAAGCAGCGAAAAGTTTTTGGTTTTGATGCGGTATGGCCAACCGCGTTATTCTGTTGTGCGAACATACTGCTACGCGATAGGTTTTGCATCCAGCCATGCGCAATATATCGGGAGGAAACTGGCTCAATGGTGAAGGTTGCTGGCGGGTTTGTCTTTTTTGCGCTTTTGGTTCTGGGGCTCGACGGTCTTTGCCAAGCGCTGGGACTCGCTATACCCACACCAATAGTTGTCATGGGTGTTCTTGCAATCTTTTTTGTCAGTCACGGCAAGGTGCCGGAGTTCATTGATGACACAGCGAACGCACTTTTCCGGATATTTCCACTCCTCTTCATTCCTGCCCTGGTGTCAATCATTACGCTCACGGACCTGATTGAAAGCCACTGGCTCGTTCTTTTGCTAGTGGTGACGGTAAGCAGCTTTTTGGGCCTTGCCGCCGCTGCGCTGGCATTTAAGGCCATGAGGCATGACAGATGACGAGTGTTATGCCTGCTACTTGGTTCGCCGCCACGGTTCTGCTTTTTGGCGTTGCTGATTTCATCTATCGCCGGGTTGGTGAAAAGGCCTGGGCCCACCCGACCCTGATGCCGACAGCAATTCTTATTCTGCTGTTCTCCTACCTTGATCTTGAGTTTGCTGCCTATCAGGCGGGCACGAAGGTGTTTGATCTGATGCTGGGGGCAGCGGTTGCCGCGCTTGCTGTGCCACTTTTCAACAGCCGAGAGGTTCTGGTGAAGGATAAAGCAGCTGTGATTGCCGCGACAGCGGCGGGTTCGATTGCCGGGGTATGTAGTGCACTGCTTATCACTTGGATGTTAGGTGCGCCTGCTGAATTGATGGCGAGTGTATCAACCAAATCGGTTACTACGCCGATAGCTGTTGTCGCGGCGCCTTCAATTGGAGGTGTGCCTGCGCTGGCAGCGGCCGTGGTGATCGTAACAGGTTTGGTGGTCGCCATATTTGGACCACCATTTCTAAAGATGCTGGGGTTAGATGATGAAGTAGGTCAGGGCGTGGCCTTGGGGACAGCTGGGCATGCCATCGGCATGGCTGAAGCAGTGAGACGGAGCGATATAATGGGGGCTGCTGCAGCCTTTTCAATGGCAGTAAACGGATTGGCAACGGCGTTGCTGTTGCCTCTGATCTGGTTGTAACGAGCTCAGGACGACTTGAGCCAAATAATAACGAGGGACAGCGTGCGATATTTTAAAACATTGGGGATAGTTTTGCTTTGTGGCTTGGCGTCTGCGGGCGTGAGCGCAGCGGAACGTATCGAGGCAACGTATAATTTTATCTGGAACGGGCTGGTGGTGTTCACAGCCGAAACGGTAGTGGAGCGTGACACGGTCTCCTATGCCGTTCAGATGGACGTGAGAACACGGGGCCTGATGCGCCTTTTCAGTAAAGGGCAGGGGCACATGGTTGCTGAGGGCACCCTCGGCCCTGACGGCAGTTATACGGCTCGCCGTTTCCTTTCAGAGGGGCGCTGGAGCGGCGACGACTACCGGAAAGAGATATTTTTCCTTGAGGATGGCAGCTTTAGCCACTGGGAACGGGATTGGCCGGAAGAATGGCTCGAAGATATCGAGCGTGAGCCTGTACCCGAGGATATGATGCGCGGCCCTGATGGTCTTTCGACCGTTATGGCCTTCATGCTCGGGCAATCGGTACTGGAAAATGTTGAAGAGCCGCTGAAGCATCGCGTGTTCGAAGGCGACCATGTCACCGAGGTTGGAATCATATGTGCGGTTGAGGATGGCTCTATAAAAGAAAGTCGCCATTCGCCAATGTCCGGCGCGGCGAGGAAATGTTGGTTTGACTCCAAGACGATTGCCGGTGAGGTCATAGAAACCGAGAAGCTGAAGGAGAAGCGCCTCCGTGAAGAAGAGAAGGCGCGCAAAAAGGCAGAGCGGTACCGCAAACGGCATCAAAATGACGACGATGAAGACGACGAAGAGGGCGAGAATGACCCGGATGGTTTGCCTATATGGTTTCAGGAGGTTAAGGAACTTGGTTTCGCTTTGCCTGTTCGTGCCGGGTTCAATACGGGCTGGGGCAAGGTACGCATGTATCTGAAAGAATTGAAAACTTCTGACGGTTTACATCTCGAGCCATAGGCCTGGTCACATTATCGTATCTCCGTTTGATTTTTCTGTCTTCTGTGACAGACTGCCGCCCAAGTTAAGATTTGGGTACAAAAATAAAAGGGGAGATGAGATGAAACGCTCACTTAAAATGGCGGTGGCTGCCGCTTTGTTGTCATCTGTTGCAGGTGGAACTTCCATCGCGGCGGACATCACTGTTATTCACGCCGGCGAGCTTTTGGCAGTGCCTGGCAAGGCACCGAAAAAGAGCCAAACCGTTGTTATTGAAGACGGCATGATCAAAGCTGTGGAAGACGGTTTTAAGGCTGCGGCCGACTATGGCGACGACGCCAAGCTGGTTGATCTTAAAGATAGTTTTGTTATGCCCGGCATGATGGACATGCATGTGCATATTCAAGGCGAGTTGAGCGCGAACGCAGATAGCAATGTCCTACGTTGGTCATCTGAAGATGTGGGCATGCATAGCGTCCATTTTGCAAACAAGACGTTGCAGGCGGGCTTCACCACGGTACGTAATCTGGGCGCTTCATCACCACAGCATATCTATGCACTGCGGGACGCCATCAAGCGGGGCTGGGTGGAAGGCCCCCGTATTGTGGCATCTGGCGGGGTATCGCCAACGGGCGGCCACGGTGACGTGGACGGCATGCGGCATGACCTGCTTGAGAAATATACCAGCAAAACCATCTGTGATGGGCCATTTGATTGCCGTCGCGCCGTGCGCGAAGCTGTGAAATATGGTGCGGATGTCATCAAGATCACGGCAACGGGTGGTGTGCTTTCAGACACAAACACCGGGACCGGCCAGCAAATGGCGGACGATGAACTCAAGGAAATTATGGACACAGCGCACAGCCTTGGCCGCAAGGTTGCAGCACATGCTCATGCAGCAGAGGGCATCAATGCAGCACTGCGCGCAGGCGTTGATAGCATCGAGCATGGTTCTTACGCGGACGCTGAATCCATCCGCCTGTTCAAGAAGGGCGGGGCCTATCTGGTGCCGACACTTCTGGCGGGTGATACCGTTGTAAATATGGCCAAAACCAGCAACTTCATGTCGGAAGACATCAAGTCTAAAGCGCTTCGTGTTGGCGGCGATATGATCGATAATTTCCAGGCGTCTTATAAAGCGGGTGTTAAAATCGCATATGGTACCGACAGCGGGGTTTCACGCCATGGGACCAATGCGCAGGAAGCGGTTCTCATGCACAAGGCAGGCATGACGCCGATGGACGTTCTGGTGTCTGCGACAGTGAATGCCGCAGACCTGATTGATATGACCGATAGCCTTGGCACGATCGAGGTTGGCAAGCATGCCGATATTATCGCAACTCACGGTAGCCCACTTGAGAATATTGAAGAACTTCTCGATGTTGACTTCGTGATGAAGGCTGGCAAACAGGTTAAAAAGCAGTAGCATAAGCGCCTGCAAATGCTATCCACTGGGGCGGTTCGTCGCCTCGGTGGAGCGTGTTTTCCCACAAGGTGGGACTTTGAGGAACCAAGTATCGGAATGGCCAAAAAAATTCAGGATTCAAGAGCCTTCTTGGGTGCCCTGGCGCTGCTGATTGTGGGCGCGATTATGGCGTTCAAAGTGGGCTTTTTCTTTGCGCCTGAGGTTTTTGGTTCTGGTGCGCTGACGTCCCGGTGGTGGTGGGAAATTGTTCTCAACCTCCAGATACTATGTCTGGCGTTCATGTGGTTTTGCCACCATAACCGCATGCAGCAGGGCGAGGGTAAGTGGCGTCTCCGTGCGATTTTCAACTTCATTGTCGGAATTATCTCGGTTTCCTATCCCGTAATCCTTCTGGTTGTTGGTGCATACTTCGACTGGTTCCGTGTGGCGCCTCCTGAGGGCTCAGTTGTGGTGCTTATGCTTGCGGGGATTGGCCTGTGGGCTATGGGGTCGTTTATAATGCCTGTCTTCACCGCAATGATTGTGGGGCGCCGCCATCTGGGCGCGGCGGGGGAAGCACTGGGGTTTAAACCTGTGGCCTGGGCCAAGACATTCTGGCCAACATTTGTGGTGGTGGGCCTTCTTGTTATCGAAGCGCTCAGGGATAGCGTAACGCTTTATATGTTTGTGCCCATTTTCATGTATATTCAGGGTGCCTTGCCCTATTTGAAGAAGGCCTATCATGCGTCGCCGCGCGATAGCGACATTTAAACACTTTCGTTACTTCTTCTGGGGTAGGCTAGGCAAAAGTGCTGGGGCTACCTTTATTGCGAATACGAATTTCAAATAACAGGTCTATTCTGACGGCTGTGGCCATGCTGCTCACCGGTGGCGTGCTAACGTCTATGTGCGGCGCGTATTTTACCACACTCACAGACGTAGGTTTCAGCCGCTCCCGCCTGTGGTGGGAGGTCGTGCTGAATGTCGAAATACTCTGTGCAGCTCTTGTGTGGTTCTCGTTTATTGAGCGGATCAAAAGTGCCGAAGGGCGCCGGTATTACGTGCGGCTGGCGCAGTGCTTTGTGGCCATGTTTGCCTCGCTCCTGCCGGTCTGGATCGCCATCGCGGGTGCAATACTTGGCTGGTTTACCAAACGACCCGATATATCGGCCATTAATTGGCTTATCGCCGTTTGCCTCGGGTTGTGGGCTTGCGGCGTTGCGTTGCCTTGGGTGGTGCAGGTGTCCATGGAGCGATCATTTCGTTTGCCTCCGTTCCTGAAAGGAGCCGGACCGTTCTCAACCGCGTTCAGGTTCAGTCCGCTCGTGCTTGTGGCAGGCCTCATATGGTGGCAGGAGACGACAGGCGGTTATCTGCATTATATCTACGCCCCCGTTCTCTTATATACCCAAGGGGCGCTGCCCTATCTGATGCGGTCGTTTCGTATTGTTGAGGGCACTGGTACTACTTAGTATCATGATCACACACGATATAGCGAAATGACCGGAGAGGCAGCGTGAGGATACTTTTTGAGAGCAGTGACTATACCGACGTACTGGTGAAAAAGGCCTTGTTGGACCAAGAAGGCTTTTTGGTTCATATGGACAATTTTGAGGCGGGTAGCATCATGCCGCATCTGGCGTTGTCGCAGGGGTATCGTCTCTGGGTACCGGATGATGAATTTCAGGAGGCGTTAGCGCTGCTGTCGCCTCAAGCAACCAGTGGAGCCTCAGTTGCGCCAGAGGACTGCATCGATACATGTCCTACATGTAGCTCAGACAGGGTCGTTCGTTACCGGGCGCCAATCTGGCTGCCGGTTTTTGTGTTACTGGATTTTCTGATACCAAGCCCACATGGCAACCGTCGCAAATGCCTAGGCTGCGGTCATATATATAAAACAAGCGCCCCCGAGCTAACGAGGCCGCTTGTCATATTGTTTTTCATGGTTGGTGTGATTGCGTTATTTGCGCTTTCGCTTGTGTTCGCCTAGTTCGCGAAGCGGAAGTGCAGCACGTCACCATCGGCCACAATATACTCTTTGCCTTCAAGGCGCATTTTGCCGGCATCTTTGGCGCCTTGTTCGCCGCCTAAGCTCACAAAATCGTCATAAGCGGTTGTCTCTGCGCGAATGAAGCCTTTCTCAAAGTCCGTATGGATCACGCCAGCCGCTTGCGGCGCCTTCGTGCCTTTAGTGATTGTCCAGGCGCGTGCTTCCTTGGGTCCAACGGTGAAATAGGTGATGAGTTCCAGAAGGTCGTAACCTGCACGGATCACACGGGCGAGGCCGGTTTGACCGAGGCCAAGTGTTTCCAGAAACTCGCCTTTCTCGTCCTCGTCCTCCAGCTGTGCAATCTCTGCTTCCACTGCGGCAGAGATCACCACACAACCGGCACCCTGGTTTGCAGCCATTTCTTCTACTGCTTTGGAGAAGGCATTGCCCGTGGCGGCACTTTCCTCGTCGACGTTACAGATATAAAGGATTGGTTTCGAGGTCAGGAGTTGCAAGCTGACAAGTGTGCGCTCTTCTTCTTCGCTGTTCAGCGTGACCATGCGGGCGGGGTTGCCGTCTTTCAGGATAGGGATAACGCGCTCAATCATCTCCATCATGGCTTTGGCTTCCTTGTCTCCACCACGTACGCGGCGGCCAAGGCCGTGGATGCGACCTTCAAGGCTTTCGAGGTCAGCCAGCATCAGCTCTGTTTCAATGGTTTCAGCGTCGGATACCGGGTTAACCTTGCCGTCAACATGAGTGATGTCGTCGTCTTCAAAACACCGCAGCACATGGCAGATGGCATCGGTTTCCCGAATATTGGCAAGAAACTGGTTGCCGAGGCCTTCACCCTTTGAGGCACCACGCACAAGACCCGCGATATCGACAAATGATAGCTGTGTTGGAATAATTTCCTTGGAGCCAGCGAGCTTTGCAAGTGTGTAAAGGCGTTCATCAGGAACAGGGACCTGGCCAACATTGGGTTCAATTGTACAGAAAGGATAATTGGCTGCCGCAGCGTTGGCTGTATTTGTCAACGCGTTGAAAAGCGTTGATTTGCCAACGTTTGGAAGGCCAACAATGCCGCATTTGAAACCCATGTTACTTGTCTCCTTTCTTCGCGCCGCCCATCAAGGCGCGCAGCGCGCTGGCCATAGGGCCTTCATTATTGTTTTGTTCAACATCAGCAGGTGACGCTGCTTTTGTCTTTTTATTCTTGTCCGGCTGAACGCCAGTGCTGGGCCGGGGAGGCTGAAGATGCCGCGCCACTTCCGACATGAACCGCGCGTTGTCTTGTTCGGCTAGAAAGCTCACTTCACTGGACAGCGCCCGCAGTACATCATCAAGCGGGTCTTGCTCGGCTTTTGCAAAGTTGCCCAGCACGTGGCCGTGTACCAATGCCTTGTCACCTGGATGGCCGATACCAATACGAACCCGGGTAAAGTCGGCCCCAATGTGTTCGGTGATTGACCGAATACCGTTATGCCCTGCGGCACCACCACCCACCTTCACCTTGACCTTGCCAAAAGCCAGATCAAGCTCGTCATAAAATACGATGACATCAGCTGGCGTGATCTTGAAAAAGCGCATGGCTTCGCCCACGGCTTGCCCGCTGCGGTTCATGAATGTTTGTGGTTTAAGGGCGATGATCTTTTTGGCCGCCAGACGACCCTCGAAGGTCTCTGAATGCCAGCGTTTTGGACCTGCTGAAAAAATATGGCGCTCGACAATCTGGTCAAGCGCCATGAAACCCACGTTGTGCCGGTGTTTTTCATAAGCGCTGCCCGGGTTGCCTAGACCGACAAAAAGCAGCATGGAAAATCCTCCGGCTACAGCGGGGCGCAGTTCAGCGCCCCGGATAGCTCTATTAATCGTCGCTGTCGTCAGCGCCTGCTTCTTCAGCGTCATCATCAGATGCAGCTTCAGCAGACTTCAGACCACTTGGAGCAACGATCGCACAGATTACGAAGTCACGATCTGTAATCGTTGGCGTGCAGCCTTTTGGCAGGGTCACGTTGCTGATTTTCACAGAATCGTTGATGTCGAGCGCAGAAATGTCAGCTTCGATGAATTCTGGGATAGCATCCGCAGGAACATGAAGTTCAACTTCGTGGCGGGTATGGTTGATCACGCCGCCGCGCTTAAGACCGGGCGACTTCTCTTCGCCGACAACTTTAATCGGAACTTCCATCACAACTTCAGTACCTTTGCCGAGGCGAAGGAAATCGATGTGAATTGGAAGGTCAGTTACCGGGTGCAATTGCAGATCACGAGGAAGAACTGTTGTCTTCTTTTTGCCAACCTGAACTTCAAACGTGTGTGACATGAAGCCACCACGGTTCAGAAGACGGATGATTTCGTTTTGCGGGATCTGAATTGATTCCGGTTCTTTGTTGTCGCCGTAGATTACGGCAGGCACTTTGCCTGCACGACGCGCGGCGCGGGAGGCTCCCTTACCAATCCGTTCGCGCGGCTCGGCAACGATGGTTACAGCGTTAGCCATACTATTTCTCCAAACTATCAAGCACCGGTCGGACCATCCGGACCCGGTGACCGTCACTTCCTCCAGGGATGCAAGGACGGAGTTGCCGGTATGGGCGATCCCATAGCGGTCGGGCGCGATTTACCGCGATTTGCGGCGAAATGCAAGGCTCAAACGATACTTTGCCCCCTAATAGCCCAAGCTTTTTGTCACCAAGCCTGAAAATGGAGAGGCATAGTCAGGAACCGGGATGGTACCGATAAAGCGCGCACGTTCCATTACACCACTGAGATTAGTTCTCAAGTATAAGTGGTGGTTTGTTGAAAAATGAGAGAATCGCTGATGTTTGTGCCGAAGATTTATTCCTTTTTAAGGAATCTTCGGGCAGTGTTTTGAGGTAGTAACTATGCGGAGATATTCGTTGCAACTTGTGACAGGAAGCTGCCCTCTAGCGTTAGCGCTGGTTATGCTGATGATATGTTTTGGTTTGCCTTCTGTTCATGCAGGTGACGACGGCGAACAGTCACGCAGGTCTGTTGTGGTTGGCGGGTATCAGTTTGAGCCGTTTGTCGAAGATGAAGGTGGGGTCTCGCCCAACTTCGCGGCTATGCTAAATGAGGCGCAGACAGAATTTCTGTTTGAGTTTATCCATATCCCCGCAAAACGACGTTACGAGCAACTTGCTGACGGCAAGATTGACATGATGTTTTTTGAGATGCCGGTTTGGGGCTGGGCGGAAGTAGCGTCGCACGTTGATACGTCCGCACCAATTTTATCTGGTAGGGAATTCTTTGTTTCTCGTGTTGGGCACAAGCTGGGGGACACGGTGTTTCGTGATCTCAACGAACGCAGGATCGCTATCACTTTTGGTTACCACTATGCCTTCCTTGGCTTCAATGCGGAACCGGAGCAAATTCGGTCGCGTTACGATGTTGTTTTTGCCAACCAGCAGCGCTTTACGTTACGTCATATGCTGATGGGGAACGCTGACGTTGCGATTGTTAACGATGCTTTTCTCCGGCGCTCCATTGATGAGAATCCGAAGCTTGCTGACCGGCTTATGGTCTCTCCCTTTGGGGATCAGCGTTATGAGCTGCCAATTATGCTGCGAAAAGGGGGACCCGTCAGCCTTGATGCACTTCGCACGCTGCTTGCCCGGCTCAGCGCGGATGGTACCCTGAAGTCCTTCTTTGACCGTGAGGGGCTCGGGGATTCTCTTATCTATCCCTGATACTTGCCTATAGTTAATCTCCCTGCGTTGAGGGGATGGTGTTGGGGGGCTCCGCGCTGATAACTCTGTTGCTTCCTGCGTAAAGCTGCTACTTGGCAATACATAAGCCAAACACCGATAAAGGTGGGCGAAAAGCGAGGATACATAATGAACACGACCAAACGGAAAGCCGACGAGGCTTCTGGCCTATTACCTTTGCCCAATCCGGCACCGCGCGACTTGGGCGCTCTCAGTGATCTCATAATTGTTGTAGGTATCCTGGTTGCCGTAAAGCAGGGTTTGCTGCTCTTCACTCAGCTTTATGCCGGGCCAGCGTCGACACTAACGGCCATGGTGGCAGCAACATGGTTGCTGAGGCGGCGCTCTCAGAGATGGTCGGACCTGGGTTTGCGTTGGCCAGAAAAATGGGGCGTAACCTTAGGCCTTTCGGTGCTCACCTTCGCAGTTATCATCATGATATCTGGCGTGATGGGAGAGGTGGCAGATCTTATCGCTGAGGACGTCGGCACCAGTGGGCGGTTTGCACATGTGGAAGGCAACCTTGGTGCCTATCTGCTCATGCTGGTCCTCGTCTGGACACATGGGTCGTTTTTTGAAGAGCTTTTGTTCAGGGCATTCATCATCACGAAAATTAGTGTGTTACTGGGTGGAAACAAGAAAGCCGATGTGATCGCCGTGCTCATAGCCAGTGTTTTTTTCGGCTACCGTCACGTCTATTATCAGGGGCTTAACGGTGGTCTGGTGACAGGATCTATCGGCCTTGGCCTGGGCCTGTTGTATATCTGGTTTGGCCGCAGCAATATCATGCCGCTTATTCTGGCACATGGTGCGATCAACTCTCTGGGGATGACCATGCGCTATCTTGGCATCACCGGGGATTAGGCGTAAAAAAAAGCCCCGCTGAAAAGGCGGGGCTTTGTAAACTCTATAGCGCAAACCTTAGTCAAACAGGCTGGATACGCTGGTTTCATGCGCAATGCGGTTCATTGCTTCTGCGAGCAGCGGTGCCACGGTTACGACCCGGATTTTCGGGTTAGCATTGCAGGCTTCCGTTGGGCGGATACTGTCCGTGATTACCAGTTCGTCCATCACGCTGTTTTCAATGCGCTCATAGGCTGGGCCTGAAAGTACACCGTGCGCGACATAAGCGGAGACAGAGCTTGCCCCCGATGCATGCAGTGCCTTGGCGGCGTTGCACAGCGTACCCGCGCTGTCGACGATATCATCCACCAGTACGCAGTGATAATCCTTCACATCACCCACGATATGCATCACTTCAGACATGCCTGCGCGTTCGCGACG
Source organism: Kordiimonas sp. (assembly GCF_965216265.1). GTDB lineage: Bacteria > Pseudomonadota > Alphaproteobacteria > Sphingomonadales > Kordiimonadaceae > Kordiimonas. The sequence continues at coordinate 1,014,977 of NZ_OZ244153.1, read as the reverse complement.
TTTATCGATGATGGCAATTGGCGCGTCCAGGCGCTTTGCATACGCACGGGCGCGAACTACGCCACCCACGTCAGGCGATACGATCATGGTTTTCTTGCCCGCGTACTTTTCCTTCAGGTCACGCACGAGAACGGGCATGGCGTAAAGATTGTCTGTCGGGATATCAAAAAAGCCCTGAATCTGACCGGCGTGCAGGTCCATGGTCAATACACGGTCAGCGCCGGCAGTGGTGATCAGGTTAGCAACCAGCTTAGCGGAAATAGGTGTCCGTGGGCCGGGTTTCCTGTCCTGACGGGCATAGCCGAAATATGGAATGACAGCAGTGATACGGCGCGCAGACGCACGCTTGAGCGCATCAATGCACACCAGAAGTTCCATCATATGGTCGTTCGCCGGGAAGTTGGTCGGCTGGATCAGGAATACGTCTTCACCGCGAACGTTTTCATGAATCTCAACAAAGACTTCCTGGTCGGAAAAGCGTTTCACAGCAGCTTTGGCAAGCGGCATGTTCAGATAGGCGGCAATGGCTTCCGCCAATTCCGGGTTTGAGTTCCCGGTTAGAATCTTCATGCCCATAAAAGGCCTCCGTGCAATGAAGATGTTGCGTGTGCGGTTCGTTTAACAGCGTGAGGCGAGGCTGTAAAGGAGGTAGGGCGCGAGGGGGCTTATTTGTGGTTTGATTGGCGCAAAATGGGAGATTGCGACATGAATATTACAAAAATTTAGCCTAGCGGCGTAGCATGATTGCGGAGAGCTGACGGCCGTAATCGGCCTCTTGCCTGTGAGTCGTGCGCCGATACGAAAAATGTGCAGGGCTGGCGTAGGTGTCAATCGCGGCATCCCAAATGCCGCAAATATCCTCAGCCTCTAGCTGGTTGCGTACAAAACGAGGAAGGTTGAACTGATAGTGCGCGGTATCTTTTCCTTGTTTGAAGAAGACAGAAAAACCAGCACTTTCTGACACGAAGCGGTTATAAAACTCAGTACCAACTTCGTAGCTTTCCTGCGCAATTGTAGGGCCGATAGCGGCTTGTATAGTGTGCCGGTTTGCGCCCAAAGTTTCCATGCTTTTGATGGTTTGGCACAATACGCCCTTAATAGCACCTTGCCAGCCAGCGTGCGCCGCACCGATGACGCCATTGGCGGCGTCTTCAAATAATACCGGGCAGCAATCGGCGGTCAGGATACCAAGGACAAGCCCTGGTGTGTTGCTCACCATAGCGTCGGCTTTTGGCCTGTCATCGCCCCAATCAGCTTCGGCGAGGGCAACAGTGTCGCCGTGAACCTGATAACAGCTAAGTACCGGGAGTTTATTATCCCCGCCAATAATTTGCGCAGCGATTTGGCGGTTTTCAGCAATGCAACGGGGTTCGTCGCTGGAGCCCGGCCCACAATTGAGGCCAGTGTACAGTCCGGTTGAGACGCCGTCATCACAGCTTAGAAACCCATGAGGGGATTGGAAGTTCGGGCATGTTTTATGGTTTGTCATCAGCTGTCTTCAATCTCATGTGCAGGGTACCAAGTGCCACTATAAGCAAGATAATGACGAAAAACAGGGGCATCTAGGTCATTGTTATCTTGTTATTTTTATATCAATTAGATATATATCAGAAAGATGCATAAATATAATCGGGGGACAGCGCGGTGAAAATTCTCAAATTTATTGGTAAAGCCGTTGGGCTTATTTTGTTGCTGGCGATTGTTGTATTCTCAGTAGGGGCTTTATGGCCGTTAGACCGCCCAACGCCGCACCAGGCACCGGATAGATTGTTGATACAAAATGCGTCTGTATTGAATATGGAAACGGGAGAACTTATGCCCGGGCATTCCGTATTGATCGAGGATGGTGTTATCCAGGATGTGGGTACAGACTTCGACGCCAGCGGTGCCGAAATCATTGATGCTGAAGGGCTCTACGCAATTCCCGGCATGTTTGACATGCACGTGCACACCATGAAAATGGCACCGGAATTGATGCATCCGCTCTTCATTGCCTCTGGCGTCACAGCTGTGCGGGACATGGGCGGCTGTATTGGTATTGATGATGCCTGGGTAGCGTGTGAAAACGACAAACGGGCATGGAGCAGCGCCGCCGCAGAAGGTGCCCTCGTTGCGCCGCGGTATGACCATGTCACAGGCCTCGCGATCGATGGCGGCTCGGAAATTCCCGGCGATGTATCGCGTGCGTTGGGGGGCGAAACCGCTGAAGGTGCGCGAGCTCGTGTAAGGCATGACAAGGCTTTGGGTATCGACTTCCTCAAAACCTACACGAACTTGCCACGAGACAGTTATTTTGCAATGGCCGATGAGGCTCAAAAAGAAGACATGTATCTGGCTGGGCATTTGCCGTTTGCCGTTTCTGCCATTGAGGCAATAGAGGCCGGCCAACGCAGTTTTGAGCATGGTTTCCTGTATATCTGGGATTGTTATCCGGGTATGCCGTCCTTGCGTGAGCAGGGCGACCTGTACGATATGTTCACGAATGAAATGCGTGACAGGATGGTCGCCGAGCATGACCCGGAAATGTGCAACACCCTTTTCGAGAAAATGGCAACAAGCGGCACAGCTTTTGTGCCCACGCATACAACACGCAAGCTGGATGCGTTTGCGCTAGACCCGGCATACAGAACCGACGAACGGCTCAAATATATTCCCGCGCCCTTGCGGACCCTATGGCTCGATGACGCGGACGGCATGGCCAGACGCGCGGGTGCTGGTGGCCAGGAAAGCTATATGGCGGTATTTGATTTTGGCATTGAGCTGACAGGCAAAGCCCATAAAGCGGGTGTGGATGTAATGCTGGGCACAGACGCACCAGATAGTTTTGCGTTCCCAGGGCTTGGTATTCACGACGAATTCACGCACTTGGTACGTGCGGGCCTGTCGCCCATTGATGCGCTCCGTGCTGCGACTACCACACCGGCCAAGTTTCTGGGGCTAGCAGGAAAAGCCGGAACCATTAGCCCGGGCGCGAGAGCCGACATCGTTCTGCTGCGTGCCAACCCGCTTGAAGGTGTGGATGCTTTGAAGCAGGTGGAGACTGTTGTGCTTGCAGGCGGGGTTTATAACCGTGACGACTTGAACTCCATGCTCGAAGCGATTGAGGGCAATGCAAACAGCTGGAGCATGTGGTCCAAGTTTGCATGGCAGATCATACGTAGCCCCATCATGCTGAGGCAGTTTGCGGACTAAAACCCGGGCGGAGCCGAAAGCTTAGGAGATTGCAGGGCCAGCACCTTGAACAGCTGGCCCATTTCTTCTGGTGCGGTGAGGCGTTTTAGCTCGGATAAAATGCCTGACTGTTTTGCCGCATCCTGATTGGTGGCGAGTTGCTGCGCACGGGCACCGATACCGATGCTCATCAGGAATGAGCCCTGTTCAACGGGGCCGAAGGCCGCGGCGCCTTTTTCTGTCGCTGCTTGAGCCAACTGGTCAAACGCAACATGGGCAGTGAGGTCGGCTTTGCCAGGCTCGGCTAGTGGGTCCACATATTTGTGCGCCTTCAGGGCTTGAAATGTGTCGCCGGACGCAGACGTGACGTAGCCATAATCCAGAACAAGGGCTGCGCACCGGTGGGCGGAGGCGCGATGCGCTATCTCACCCATCACAGACAGCGCCGCCGGGCATATTTCTGCGATCGCTCCATCTGGCTGTGTTTGCATGGTATCTTGCAGCATGGCTGCGATCGGGCCTGCAGGTGTAAGCGCGGGGATAAGCCTGTCGTCGTTGCTGGCGATTGCACGCTCAAGCCATTTTCCGTCCTGCTTTTCAAATTGATGAATGGGCAGAGCATCAAAAAATTCGTTAGCGACAATGATAGTGGGGCCGAGGGGTATCTGGCCCAGCGTATCGTGCCAGCGCGCATTATGTACCTTGGTTTTCTGCAACGCGCGCAACTGCAGGCTGGCTTCCACAAAATGAACTTGGGCCGCAGACTGGAAACCCTGAACGGAGTTTGCGGCCCTCAGTATATCAGCCATCAAGGTGCCACGACCGGGGCCTAGCTCAATAAGCTGAAACGCGGGCGGCTTTCCCATGGCTATCCAACGGTCCACGCACCAAAGTCCAAGAACTTCGCCGAACATCTGACTGACTTCGGGCGCCGTGATAAAGTCGCCGTCCACGCCAAAAACACGCTCTTGCTGATAGTAGCCATGCTCCGGATGCATCAAACATTCGGCCATATAATCGGCTATGCTGATGGGGCCCGTCGCCTTGATACGTTTGATGATCAGGTCTTTGAGCGGCGTCATTGCCCAGCCTGTCGTGCGCGGGAAATTCCTTTATAGATAAGCCACGCGGCCAGTGCGAACATCGGCACGCTCAGCATTTGTCCACGCGAAATACCCGCTGTTAGCCCTAAGTGTGCGTCAGGCTCCCTCACAAACTCGACCAGAATACGAGCAATGCCGTAGCCAATAAAGAAGACGCCCGCGATGACGCCTGGCGCCTTTTTGGCAAGGGCGGTTTTGTGATAGAGGAACAGCAGCAGCAGAAAAAGCAGTAAACCTTCTCCTAGCGCCTCATAAAGCTGGCTGGGGTGCCTCGGTAAAGCGAACGGATCGTGCGGGAAAACCATGGCCCATGGCACGTCCGTTGGTCGGCCCCACAACTCACCATTGATAAAGTTGGCAAGTCGCCCAGCGAATAGCCCGATGGGTGACACAACCGCGACGATATCTGCAACCCGCATGAGATCAAGCCCATGTTTGCGACAGAAGAAAATGACCGCCAACACGACGCCCAGTGCACCGCCGTGGAATGACATGCCTCCGTCCCACAACCGGAATATGGCGAGAGGGTCTGCGATATAGGCAGGCAGATTATAAAAGAGCACATAGCCGAGCCGGCCACCTGCGATGACACCGATAATTGCCCATGTGATGAAATCATCAATATGAGCGGGTGACATAGGTGCGCGTGGCCTTGCCGTCAGGCGACGAATGTACCACCAGCCAAATAGAATACCGCCGATATAAGCAAGGCTGTACCAGCGGATGGCCAGCGGGCCGAGCTCAATAAGGATTGGGTCAATTTCCGGGTAGGCGATCACGCCCAGGATGCCTGCTAGGCTCATGTTGTATCCCTATCATTGTTTGAGGACATCATCCCCGGCTAGGCTCTCCTGTCAAGCGATCACGGCCTGCGGCAACTCGCCCATTGCAATCATCATGAGTTTCGCCCATATCAAAGGCACCATAACAAGGATACGAGACCATGCAGACAAGTAACAAATTCTTCGACGATATGGCCAAGTTGGCCACTGGTGCGGCGGGTGCTGCGCACAGTGTAAAAGGCGAAATGGAAGCTCATTTCCGGGCATGGCTTGACCGTCAGCTCGCCGGGCTTGACCTTGTCAGCCGCGAAGAATTTGAAGTTGTTCGGGATATGGCAGAAAAAGCGCGCCTTGAAAATGAAGACCTTCGCGCCGAAATCGATCTTCTGAAAGCCAAAAAGGCAAAAAAATAACGCTTATACGCAATTATCTTGCGTATATGGTGAAGGCCATTTTTTGGGTGAAGAGTGGAATCTAAGGTGCTGTCTGAAAGGGACTAATCAGTAAACCAGAACGGTGCCGCGCAAAGTTTTCCACAAAAAAATACCTCAAACGCCGAATTCTTCCTTGCCAGCGAGTCCTCGCTTTGGCACGCTACATATAGTGTTAAGTCAGATTAAGGGAGCCAGATTTCGTGATTCTGGTATTAAGACGACAACGCTAACCGGCGAAACCTGAGTTCGTCGGTCAAGCTTTAGCCCGGCGGCCTCATCTCCAGGGGGAAACGAGATGACGACACTGAACACCGGGCATTCTGAAGTTCTGAGCCAAAATCCGGTTGATCTTGCAGAAGAACTCGCTGGCGCCAATGAATGGGGCGTCGAACGTCACGGCGACGATGAGCTGACCATGTTCATCTCAGGTCAATACACTGATCTGCAATTCCGTGTCTTCTGGCGCGAAGATTTCAAAACCCTCCAGTTTGCATGCCTGTTTGACCTTCGGGTTCCTGAAGGGCGGCGTAACGATATTTATCACACCATTGGGCTGATCAACGAGCGCATGTGGATAGGCCATTTTGAATATTGGGCTGAAGAAGACGCGCTGCTTTATCGGCACGCAAGCCTTGCCAACGACCCGCTTCTGGGGGTGATTGGCGAAGAGCATATGAACACGATGGTCGAGACCGCCCTTGGCGAGTGCGAGCGTTTCTATCCTGTGTTTCAGTTTGTGATGTGGGGCGGCCAGACACCGGAGCAGGCGATTGACGCCGCGATGCTGGAGTGTGCAGGTACCGCTTAAGGACGAAACTGCAAAAATAGGACCTGCACTGCCGCGGACGGTGTACCATGGGGTGAAGCAGTCGCTTCGCCCCTTTTTCGTTGTTGTGAGAGTTCGGTGGTTAGTTGACAGCCGGGTCGTGCCAGTATTTTTCGGGGATGGTGTGGGTAGTTTCGCTCATGTCAGGCATGTTGATCCAGTGAATTTTTCTAGGATGGTCTTTCAACTGCCTGATCGCGTAGGCCATGTTGGGATCGGCATTGAAATGCGCCATGAAGCTTCCATCCTCATACGCGGCTTTTAATCCGTCTTCAACGATCCGCGCCAGATCATCGCGGCCTTTGGCGACATAGAAGAACGTATCGTATCTGTATGCCAGCATGACATCGGGCGCGATGATCAGTGGGTTGTTCGCGTCCGTGTCGAAGCGCTCAAGCTCCGGTTTCACCTCAATGATAGATCTCGGGAACGCCAAAAAGCGCCCGCGTTTCAGCATGGGCCATAAGGCGTCGGTGGGGGCTGTGATCACCTGCAGACCCGCGCTTTGCATAATCCCGGTATCTGGCCAGGACGCGTTTGCGCCAAGGGTGACGACAGATTTGAACGCCTCGAAGCCGTGCAACTGGCGTATCAGGTCTTCACTCACCTGACGAATGGCAAGGACTCGGTAACCCAGCAGGCCTCGCGCCAGAGGTATATTGATCTGGATGAAGGTTTGCTCCCGCTCGCGTGAGTAACCTGTATAGAAGATATTGAACTTGCCTTCTTCCAGTTCCCGCATGGTTCGCAGTTGGCCGACGGTGTGGTCGTGAATGATAAGTTCGTGCTTTCCGCCTTCCGCTTTCAAGGCAAGGCGCAGAACGTCAGCGAAATATTTGTCATCCGAATCGTAGAGCGGCAGGTGGAAATCCGCTGCGGCTGAAGTACTGCTTATAGTTAATAAAAAATTAACTATAAAGAGACCGTATATGACGAGAGATTTGATCATGTGGGTTTATGCGGCTCTCAGCGCAGAAGGGACGCGGTGCGTGCGGCAATCGCGGTCAAGTGTGATTTCATGATGGGCCCCTATATGCCGGTGCCAATGCTCAGCAACTGGCACTTTGCGATAATCGGTATGGTGGCAACCTGCATCAAACTTTGTCAACTTGTATTGACGGTTATAAGGCGCATAGAAAAAAGAGGCCCCGGCAAATACGCCGGAGCCTTTATAAAAAGTTTGTCAACATAGGGAGGTTCATCGTGTCTCACTCAAGAGACGAAAGTAAAAGGGTCGATCCCGGGGGGAAGTGGGGGAGGGGGGAGGAAACCCGGGATCGACCTTTATGACGGAATTCCGTCAAACTCAAAAACACGTCGCCGCGGAGCCTTGGCTTGGGGGGAGATCGGGGGGAGTGATCAAAGCCCGTGCTCGTTGGCGGTGAGGTTTATATATGTTTGGGAAGCCTAATAGAAAACCCATTTTTCTGTCTTGGCAGGTATGCGTTTTTTGCATGGCTTACAGTTTGAGTGCGTTTGATTAACGAATAGCTCTGGTCACCAGAAAAAATAGTACAGCAAGGCTGACTAAAAAGGCTATAATCTACAGGTAATTAGCGGGGGACTTTGCCATGAAACTCAAGCACGCAGCTGTTGCCGGCTTGTTAACTTTTTCCAATGCAGCGCCTATTTTGGCGTGGCAAAAAAATGATGAAGTTAACAAATTTAACGGTTTGAATGCCGAAATGCTGGCTGCAACCGATGCCCGTGACGCATTGAATCAGGTGTTTGATGACGCCTTAGCGCGCGAAAACTATCAGGCGCTTGTATATCTAGGGCAAATCGGTGGCGAAGCCTGCGCCAAACTAGCCCCCTATCTTACAGCCCAAGATGTTCATGCTCGGGCCGCAGCGCGCAAAGGCGCTATGCTTTGCCACGATACAGAGCTAAGCGATGCCTTGCTAGCGTTCCCCGAAGCACTTCCAGCAACGGCAGGGGACGACTACCTATACCCTGCGCTCGGTTTTTCCGGTGGGCCAGCGGCGCGCAAGCTGCTGGTTGAGAAAGTGAACGCGATAAAGCCGGGTAGCCCGTTTAATGTGGGCTATCCGGACAACCCGCGAACGATGCCTCTGTTCGGGCTCCTGCAGTCGGTTGTTTATGACCAGATGGCGGCAGGTGATATAGACGGGCTCGACTTCACGAATCTTCTGGCGTTAACAGGTGAGATGGGTACGGCTGAAGCTGCCGCCTATCTGCTTACAAGATTTACCGAGCTCAGCACCGTGTTGGAGCAAAGCGCCGTTGAGCAGGCTATCAGTAAGGCCGACAATGTGATTGTGCGCACCCTGCTGGTGCGAGTGTTGCGGCAATTTGGTGATCCTGCGGCTGAAACACTGCAGGCGCTTGCCGGGAGCGAAGAGATGCCGGTCAAGCTCGCGGCCCTGCGCGCCATGGGGTATCTGTCAGACCCGGAGACGATGAAATCTCTGGTGAGGGCTGCTGGCCGGGGTGAAGACCATACCCGTCAGGTTGCGCTCACAGCACTTGGCGGCCGAAATGCGGGCGCTGCAATCGTGGTGAAAAAGCTCAAGGAAACATTGGGGGACCAAAACAGTTGGTTGGCCACAACCGCACTTGAAAGTCTTTATGCTCATTCTGAAGGTGAGGCGATCAGGTTCGCAAGAATATGGCTTCGGCGTGAAGACTATTACAAGGCTTTCAAGGCGATGTCGGTGCTGAGCCGGTCGGACGAGGGCAAAGCCGTGCTTCAGGCTTATGCGGATGCAAACCCGGAAACCAACCGCGGGCGTGAGGCCGCGATAGCGCTTGACCCATCAATTGAAGCGATAACAGCGCCGCGCGAAACCCCTTCAATCAAGTTGGTGGTGAGCTATCAGAAGCGTGAGCTGGTCCTTGAAACCACGCGCGGCACCATATGTGTCGCGCCGTCGTCATCGGCGCCTTATGCGGCGGCGAATTTCATGCTGCTCGCTGATGCTGGCCGCATGGATGGGATGTTGTGGCACCGGGTTATCCCGAACTTTGTGGCCCAAGCCGGGCAAACGGAAGACCCTGAGATTAACAAGTGGGGCAGCATCCGTGAGGAATGGTTTGAAAGCAATCATCAGATCGGCACCGTGGGTGTGGCAACAGCGGGGCGCGACACCGGCGGCACGCAGTTCTTCATCAACACAGCCTATAACATACACCTGAACGGGCGCTATACGGTGTTTGGCCGTGTGACCAAAGGCCTGGAGGCGGCGTTTGCGCTTGAAGAGGGTGACCTGATCAGCAAGGCAAGTACGATTAAAGCGGGTGATGAAGCTTGCCAGTAGGCGATAAGGTTCGCCAATAGGCTAAACCCTTAAAGAATATTGCTCTCTGCTCTGATCTGCCTGACCATAAAGTCGCGGAACAAAGCCACGCGAAGGGAGCCCCTGAGCTCCGGCGCATAACAATAATAAGCGTTGAACGGCGTGCCTTCTGCCTTGGGCAATACCCGCACAAGGTTTTGCCTGTTGTGCACCAGATAGTCGGGCAGTACGGCAATACCCATGCCAGCTTCAACAGCGTGCATCACACCATAAAGGTTGTTGACCTGCAGGCGCGGTACGCGGCTTTTACGCGGTGTGCCAACCGTCAGTAGCCAGTTGAGGCCACGAATAGTGGGCACGTTGCTGATGCCGAAAGTGATCAGGTCGTGGTTATCGAGATCATCGGTTGTGATGGGCGTGCCGCGCGCGTCGAGATACTCGGGGCTGGCATAAATGTGGCTGTGGAAGGTAGCGAGCGGGCGCTGGATAAGTTCGGCCTGTTCCGGCTCGTGCAGCCGGATGGCGACGTCAGCTTCCCCGGCGGAAAGATCGAGGTCTGCGTCATCAAGAATCAATTTGATATCGATATCCGGATATTCGGTCATGAACTGCTCAAGGTGCGGTGTCAGCCACACGGCACCAAAGGTAACCATGGTTGTTACCCGCAAAAGGCCTGAGGGGCGTTCGCGGCTTTCCATCAGGCTGCGTTCGGTTTCTTCGATCCGCAGCACCACCTCACGGGCGGTGTTATAAAGCTCCTGCCCTTCCTGTGTTAAGACAAGGCCGCGTGCGTGCCGGGTGAACAGGGAAACATTCAAGCTTTCCTCAAGCGCCCGGATCTGACGACTAACGGCGGACTGGCTACAGTTGAGACGTGCACCGGCGTTCGTAAAGCTGCCACTTTCCGCAACGGTGTGAAATATACGTAACCTGTCCCAGTCCATCAGGTGTCTCCCGGTCAGCAAAAACGCTAAAAGGGCATAGCCAGCCATTTAATCGATGCTGTTGCTGTAACTCTTTGTTTTGCATACTATCTGATCAAGAGGGGGGAGCAAGCCCCGATTGCAGTGATGAAACGGTACAGATATCGCTTGGGGACCATAGTGTGAGCAACAAAGCTGTTCTTGAACATGCGGCCAGTTATTTCAAGGCTCAGTACCCTGGGCTTACCGCAGAAGCCATTATCTGTTTCCTTGTTGTGGTGGATTTGAACGAACCAACGGTGGGTGATGTTGCGCGCGCAGTTGGTATGACCGAGCCACAGGCGTATCAGCATATCTCCATGCTGACACCAAGCGGTGCCGGGATTATCCAGCTACAAAACGAGGGCGACGGCAGGAATATTGTACTGTTGACCGAGGCTGGGCTGGCGGCAAAAGCCGCCATTGAAGCTGCGTTGAAGTGACTTTCGGCGGGATTGGGCTCCGCATACCAGAAGAGTCCCTTACCCACATTTTTACGTATTGGTGCTGCGATAGAGGGTGATGCCTTCCTCCGCATATTCTTTAGCTGTGCTGATGTTATTGGTCAGGGAAAGCAGGTTCTGGTTGATGTCGGCGACCGCAGTGGCCGCTGTGTTCATGCTGCCAGATATTTCACGTGTTACGACGGTCTGCTCGTCAATGGAGCTTGTAATCTCCATAACGTTTCCTTGCAAGTTAGTGACAGAGCTATTGATTTTCCCCAGTTTCTGGACAACTTCGGATGAGATGGACTGCATGCGGTCAATTTCGCCAGAGATCTGATTGGTGGCAGTGCCCACCTGATTTGCGAGGTTTTTCACCTCACTTGCGACAACCGCAAACCCTCTGCCTGCTTCGCCCGCTCGAGCGGATTCGATAGTGGCGTTAAGGGCAAGAAGATTGATCTGGGAGGCAATGTCATTGATGAGAGTGACAATTTTGTTCATGGCCTCAGCCGCCGAAGTCAACTCCTTGGTCGACGCATCGGCAGCACCAGACTCCGCTACTGCCTCTTCGGCGGCCTTCCGTGCGGTTGCCACGTTCACGGCGATTTCCTGAAAGGATATATTGAGCTCTTCTGCGGCGGCAGCAACAGTTTGTACTGTGGAGTCCGTTTGGCTCGAGGCGCTGGCCGCTGAGCCAGATTTCTCTCTAGCCTCGGAAACAGATGTCAGAATGTTTTCCAGATTGGTATCAACCAGAGCCGCAATGCGGGCGGCTTCATCGCGCGCCAATACGGTTTCAGTGATGTCAGAGGCAAACTTCACCACTTTAAAGGGCTTGCCATCCGGACCGTAGATCGGGTTGTAAGTAGCCTGTAACCACAGATCATTTCCGTCCTTGTCGACGCGTTTATACTCGTCGCTCTGAAAGGCGCCTGCCGCTAGGTCTTTCCAGAAAGCAGCGTATTCCGAACTTCCGTGATGGCTTTGCTCGACAAAGATGCGGTGATGTTTCCCCCGTATTTCGTTGAGGGCATATCCCACTGCGTCCAGAAAATTCTGGTTTGCAGTAATAATGGTACCATCTAGTTCAAACTCGATGATGGCCTGCGCCTTGTTCAGCGCTTCTATTTTTCCCCGGAAATCAGAGTTCCTGATTTTTCGTTCGGTGATGTCTGACGCGAATTTAACGACCTTCAACGGTGTGCCGCCGCGGTCCACGACCGGGTTATAAATAGCCTGAAGCCATATATCGTCCCCGTTCTTATTGATGCGCTGAAATTCTGCGGTTTTGAACTCGCCTTCGCGCAGCTGCTGCCAGAATAGTTTGTATTCTTCGCTCGCGGCCACTTCGGGTTTGACGAAGAGGCTGTGATGCTGGCCGACGATTTCCTCGAGCGTATACCCTGTGGCGACAAGGAAATTTTCGTTCGCGGTGATGATTGTTCCGTCAAGTTCAAATTCAATGACCGCTTGCGCCCGGTCAAGCGCGGCCAACTTGCCCTCTGCATCGATGTTTTTGAGTTCAGCGGCAGTGATGTCTGTCGCGAACTTGATAACTTTTTCTACTTGGCCTCTTTTATCGGTAACGGGCACATAGATGGCTTGGAGCCATATAGGGTGGTTACCTTTGGCAACCCGCTGGAAGGTCCGTGACTGATAGGTACCTTGCCGAAGGGCGCTCCAGAATTCTTTGTAACCGGAGCTCGCAGCCTCCGCGTCCCTTACAAACATGCTGTGATGCTTGCCGACAATTTCAGCGAGCGTATAGCCTATTGTTTGGAGGAACAGGCTGTTGGCACTCAGGATCGTGCCATCAGGCTTGAATTCAATCATGGCCTGAGAGCGCGATAGGGCATCGATTGATGCACTCGCACTGCGATCAGATGTCTGAAGTTTTTTTATTGCATCGAACACAAACCATTCTCCTCTGACGGGATTTATTCAACCGTCATATGTATTTAGCTTTGTTCGACCCCCTTAGGATGAGCGCAGAGTAATCGATTGCGATTAAAAGAAAACTAACAATCGCCCTACGTTTCAAAAAAACTGAGGCGTAAAATAAAAGGCGGCCGAAGCCGCCTTGAAATCTCGAATATACGAGTGGTCTGCTGTGCTTATTCTGCTGCTTTGGAGGCAGCGTGGTGCAGCTCGGCCAGATATTTTTCAGCTTCAAGTGCTGCCATGCAGCCCATGCCTGCGGCGGTAACAGCTTGACGGTAAACTTTATCAGTTACATCACCTGCCGCATAAACGCCGGGGATGTCTGTTTGGGTGCTGTCAGGCTTCTTGAACAGATAACCTTCTTCGTCCATCGGCAGTTGGCCTTTGAACAGCTCAGTTGAAGGTGTGTGGCCAATGGCAATAAAGACACCGTGCACAGCCACATCTTCAATATTGCCGGTTTTCACATTCTTCAGTTTCACACCGGTCACACCAAGCGGGGCTTCAGTGCCGACAACTTCTTCGAGCACCGTATCCCATTTTACCTCAACATTCTTGGTAGAGAACAGGCGATCCTGCAGGATTTTTTCTGCCCGGAATTCATCGCGGCGGTGAATGATTGTCACCTTTGAGCAGATATTTGCGAGGTACAGCGCTTCCTCAACGGCGGTGTTGCCGCCGCCAACCACAATAACCTCTTTGCCGCGGTAGAAGAAACCGTCACATGTTGCGCAGGCAGATACGCCGTATCCGTTGAACTTCTGCTCTGTCTCAAGGCCAAGCCATTTGGCTTGTGCGCCGGTTGAGATAACAACAGCGTCTGCGGTGTAAACCGTGCCGCTATCGCCCACAGCCCGCTTTGGCGTTGCCTTGAGGTCAACTTCAGTGATGAGATCGTAGACGATGTCCGTGCCCACATTTTCAGCCTGCTGGCGCATGGCCTCCATCAGGTCTGGGCCTTGTACCGCGTCAGCAAAACCGGGGTAGTTTTCCACGTCTGTTGTGATGGTCAACTGGCCACCAGCCTGCATACCGGTCACGATAGTTGGGTTGAGGCTGGCGCGAGCAGCGTAAATTGCAGCTGTGTAGCCCGCTGGGCCTGAGCCGATTATAAGCAGGTCGGTGTGTTTGGTTTCAGCCATGTCTGGTGTCCTCATCTTGCCGGTTCGGCCTAGTGCCGTACACGGGGTCATTACTGTCTTGCCCTTTACATAAAAGCTCGCCCGCCATTTGCCAAGCGATTGGCGCAGCATACTCAATGGAATGTTTCGATGAGGGTGATCGGGAAGGCGAATTAATCAGCCGGAAGGTCGAAATCTCCCGGCTGACCAACATGTTATCAGGCGTCGACGAGCTTCATGCCAAAGTCGCTATATCGGGTGCCAGCCACCTGTTCCGCAAGCGGTGCCAGATGCTCCAGATCTTCTGTTGTCAGATTGACGTCGTAAGCGCCTAAATTGGCTTCCAGGTTTGCCAGTTTTGTGGTGCCAGGGATGGTCACAACACGGTCGCTTTGCGCAAGCACCCAGGCAAGGGCCATTTGCGATGCTGACACGCCTTTCTGGCCCGCGAGCGCGATAACTTCTGCAGCAAGCATACGGTTGGCATCAAAGTTTTCGCCTTCAAAGCGAGGTAGGGAGAGGGAGCGCCAATCATCTGCCGCCGGGCGTTTCCCGCCTTGATAAGCCCCCGCAAGCATACCCCGCCCCAGTGGTGAATAGGCGACAAGGCTGGTGTTAAGGTCCTCAAGGGCCGGGAACAGCGTGTTTTCAATTGCCCGTGTGAAGATCGAATATTCCGATTGCACGGCGGCGATTGGATGAATTTTGGCCGCACGGCGCAGTGTATCGGCGGACACTTCGGACAGGCCGATTGCGCGCACCTTGCCTTCCTTAACCAGCTCAGCCATGGCCCCGACGGTTTCTTCAATCGGTGTATCAGGGTCCAGTCGGTGAAGATAATAAAGGTCAATATGGTCTGTTTGCAGGCGCTTGAGTGAGCCTTCAACGGCCCGGCGGCAGTTTTTTGCGCTACCATCAAGTGCGCCTTTGCTGCCGGTATGGGCGGGAGCAACGATGCCAAACTTTGTAGCCAGCACCACTTTATCCCTACGCCTGTTCAGCGCCTTTCCAAGCAGGGTTTCATTCGTGTGCGGCCCATACATTTCAGCCGTGTCGAAGTGATCAACACCTCGCTCAATTGCTTCGTGAGTTAGCGATATGCCCTCA
The DNA here is from genome assembly GCF_965216265.1 of Kordiimonas sp. Lineage (GTDB taxonomy): Bacteria > Pseudomonadota > Alphaproteobacteria > Sphingomonadales > Kordiimonadaceae > Kordiimonas. Next base: position 999,827 of record NZ_OZ244153.1, on the reverse strand, counting down.
CTTTCCTCCACCGGTTTGCCGTAAAATGCACTGAGGCCCATGCAGCCCAATCCAATTGAATTCACTTCAAGGTCAGAGTTGCCAATCTTCCGTTTCATGCTGGAAATCCTTTCGCTCAACTGATGAGGAACCAAGATTGGGCAGCATCCCGGCGATACAAGGCGGGCCTGAAGCTTCAGGCATGCATTTGCAGTATCGGTTATATTATATTGGTGAAATGCCCAAAATCTGATTGCCTTACCGCATGAAAGTGTGCCGACAATGGTGGCTCGGGCAGGGGCAAGGGGTGCAAGTTGGCGAGACACTGGATCTTAATTGCGTTGATCGTATTTTTGGGCGGCCTGATGGTTTCGTCGCCGTTTGTGCTTTATGCGCCCGATCGCGGCGACGGAATGACGCTTGAAGCTGGCTGGCGCGCGATCGACGAAGAGCTTGTTAACCCTGAACTGGCCGCCGCGCGTGCGAGAGACGCACGCGAAGTGATGATCCCTGATTTCATGAGTGGCCAGTCTGGCGCCGATGGTGCGTTCGGCACAATCACCTACATAAGAGGTGTATCTGGCGTTCCGGCGGATTCTGCCTTGGTGACTGGCAAGATCAGAAGCGTTTACAGATATTACGCCGTTGTGGACGGAGATGACGGGCCGCGAGTTTACAAGCTTGGCGGCAATGGGGACCCCTCAGTGGTGAACCCGGAAACGAGCGCAAGCGCGCCGCCCAAACATATGCTGCTCGACTTCGGTGCAAGCGACTTTACCCTTGTGCTGCATGTGGCGAACACATCGCATTTTCAGGCTGGCTTGATGACGGCACCGGTTATCCGGGATGCTGCGTTGGCACAGCGCACGGAGGACGGCAGGCTGGCGGCCATCATGCTTTTTGCGGGCTTGTTTATCGCGATCGGGCTTTACACCATTTTGCTGGCGCTATGGCACGCGGGGGAAAGTTATTATTATAGCGGCGGTGTTGTACTTGTGCTGATCGCTATACGGCTCATTTTCGTGCAGGATTTTGAGTGGCTGTTTCTGCCTTTCATCTCTTATCCCGCTTCCTTGCGGTTCGAATATGTCACCTTCTTCACACTGTTGCCTATGTTCTACGGGCTGGCTTGTGGTTTGTTCCCCAAGGAAGCCAGTGTGCGCGGTGCGCAGTTGCTGTTTGGGGTGTCTGGCCTTTTTGCGCTGGTCGCGATTGCCGCACCGCTGCCTTGGGTGTTTGAAACGCGCAATCCCTATATGCTGGTGGCCGGCATTTGCGGCGTGATGGTGTTGATGGTGTTCCTGCGGGCCCGCAACAAGCGCCGTTTGGGGGCGAACGTGGCGCTGGCGGGTTGGGCCATCATGATCATGGCGATGTTGGCGGACGCAGTGCTGACCGCATCGGGCGCGCTTGGTGGACTTGAAAGTGTGCCGGTGGCGACGATTGCGTTTGCGGTTATCCTGATGTGGCTTTTCACCATGCGGTACCGGCGGGAGCAGGCTGAGCGGACGGCCCTTTCCAAACATCTTGCCATGGCAAATGAGGCTCTGGGTCTGAGGGCGGATGAGTTGGATGACGCGCAACAACGCGCAGAGGATGCTTTGCGGATCAAGTCAAGTTTCCTCGCCAACATCAGCCATGAGGTCCGCACGCCGCTTAATGCCATCATCGGTTTTTCCGACCTGCTGATTTCCCAATCACATAGCCCGGTTGACGCGCAAAAACAGCGCGAATACCTGAGCCTTATTCGCAATAACGGGCAGCAGTTGCTGGTACTTATGTCGGATATATTGAGCGTTTCTGACTTGGAGGCTGGGCGGTTTGAGGTCGCGCATGACCCGTTCGACCCGCAGGATGTTGTGGACATGAGTGTTGGGCTTTTGGCACCTGTCGCGCGTGAGAAGCATATCTTCCTCGATACCCAGTGTCAGTCGATTGAGATCAAAGGAGATGTGCGCATCATGCGGCAGGCGCTCATCAAGGTGCTGTCGAACGCCATGAAACATGCGCCCGATAACGGCGTTGTAACCGTGCACGGTGCCCTTGATGAAAACCATTTCACGATCCGAATAACAGACACAGGGGCTGGCATGCCCAAGGAAGAAATGAAGGTCGCGTTATCTGTTTTCGAGCGGCCAGGTCACGCCTATACCTCAGACCCTAACGGCGGCATGAGTGTTGGTCTGCCGCTCGTTAGCCGCCTCATGACGCTGATAGACGGGCGACTGGATATCGAATCTATTGAGGGTGTCGGTACGACGGTGACGCTCGGTTTCCCGGTGGAATAGCATGCCCCGGTTAGCGTGCCTTGCCACTAAACAGCATAGCCGCACACAAGGTGATTAGCACCACAGGCACGAGGCCGAGCGCGACCGCAAGCACGCCTTCAAGTCCCCAGAAAATACCGGCAAAAACCCACAGCATAACAGCGTTTAAAAGCGCGAAGATCAGCGCTTCGTCACTTTTGCCTGCGTCTTTGATAAGGCTGCCAACAAAGGGCAGCGCACGGAAGGCGCGGGAGACAAGCGAAGGGGTCCGGTAAACAGTGTCTGACATGGCAAGGCATCCCATTGGCAGTTTTAAGCTGCGCGGAACATAGCCTGTGTTTCGAGCACCGTCAGTGTGAGCAATTGTCGCAGTTTGCCAGTCTTGTTAGTTAGTCAATATTTGGCACTGCATCGGGCGCTTCTTCATAGATGAAGGTATTCGCTTCGCTCCAGACACCATCTGTTAACAGCTTTGACCAGCCGTGCATCTGCCCGTTCTCAATACGGTAGCCAGAAAGGGTCTCGGTGGGGCCGCCTTTTGACCCACGGATGAACTCGTGCACGTCAATACCGCCCTCAACAGGTGTGATGACCCCGTCTGTGTAGAAGCCTGCCGTGGTGACATAGCGGTAAATGATCTTGCCTTGCACATCATCCCAATGGATCAGGCTTTCGCCCGCGTAGGAGCCGCCACCAACGCTGTGGGTGATGCGCATCACGCGGCCGTGCAATATCCACTCCCATTTTGAGATATCGCTAAAGTTTTCCGAGCCGTCCACGCTGCCATCAACCGTGCGCCAGGTTTTGCCGGTGAAGGGTGCGAGCGGGGCAAGCTGCTCAATAGGCTCTGCACTCACATGGGCGGAGAAAAACAGGGCAAGCGCCGTGATCAGAATGCGCATGATATTATCCTTTGTGCTCATGGCGCTTCAGGGCGCGCTTATTGAAACGACAGCCGGTAAGCGGAAACACGGTGGTCACTTTCCCCAATGATGCGGGGTATTACAAGAAGGCCTGTAACAAAATCATACTGGAAATCAACGGCGTGAAAAGCTTCTTCGGAGATAGGGGCAGCGACCCCGTCGGCCCCAAGCCGCCAAAGCCGGGTGTCGTCCACCATGGAAATGATGAAGGCTTCACCATCCCAGGCAACACCGTCAATGTCCTTCACGTCCGCCTGCCGGGTTACTGGCCCGTTTGCCAGAGGCTTGCCGGTATTGCGGTCCCATATCCATATCTGCCAACCGCCACTCAGTAACATATTGTTGGCGACATAGAGCCCGTTGACGAACTTAAGCGCTGCGCTGTCTTCAATTAGAGGCACAAGCGTGTCATCCTTCAGGGTATAGATCTTCTGGCTGCAGCTTGCGGAGATATAGACAGTTCCGTCACTTGCTATAGCAACGTCGTTAAAACAGGGGTTAACCTCGGGTGCTGGATACTCCCGCACGATTTCACCGGTTTTCACATCGGCGACTTTCAGCATGTTGAAGTCTGCGAAGAAGAGTTCCTCGCCGAACAGGACCATGCCGGTTGGAGCATCAAGCCCTTCTATCCATTTCGCTGCAATCACACGGCCAGACATTGAGAGCTTGCTGATATAGCCTTGGCCGTTTTTGCCATAGCCCACCACGTTAGACACATAGATGGCGCCATGGTTTTCATCAATAGCGACAGATTCCGGCTCAAAAAGGCCGGTGTCCACTGTCCAGACATGGCGAATAACAGCTGTTTCAGCCCAAAGCGGTGCGTGGGCAGTGAAAAATGCTGCGACAAGCGCAGCGCACAATATGGTACGGAACATTATCTTCCCAAATATCAATTCCCCGCCCACAGCATAGGCATGCAATGTCAAATTGAAAAGCCGCTTTGCGGTAGTGTGAAGATGATGAGGGTTAGCCTGCTTTGTCAGGGCAGGCGGGCACCAATGCTTGCCTGAAGTACACCGTACCAGTCTGTTCGACTGATCTTGACTTTAGCAGCGCGCGCAGCTTCCGTGATGCGGGCCGGTGTCTGTGTACCGATGATGGGTATCACGCCAGCCGGGTGTACCATGGTGAAAGCAAGTGCTGCTGCGGCGCGGTCTGTGTTGTTTTTCTCAGCGATGTCATCGAGTGCCTTGATAACATTATCCAGACGCGTTTGGCCTTCGGCTGTGTCAGCCTGTCCGGTCATCAGCCTTCCGCCACCAAGCGGAGACCACGCAAGTGCAAGCGCGCCAAACTCCTGACATAGGTCGAGCGTGCCGTCAAAAACAGGTGAAAGCTCCAGCGCTGAAAACTCCGGCTGCTGTGATGCCAGCGGGAAGTCCAGATGCGCTTGCAGTGCCCTGAACTGGCTGGGTGTGAAATTGGAAACTCCGGCCTCGCGTATCTTGCCTTGGGACCGTAAGGCGGACAGCGCTTCGGCCACCTCCGCCATGGGTGTCAACAAGTCAGGACGGTGAATCTGGTACAGGTCGATCGTCTCCGTGTTCAAGCGTTTGAGAGACTTTTCGCAAGCTGTGGTGAGGTAAGCTTTGCTGGAGTTATATGGCGTGCCCGGCCATATGCCGCCCTTGCTTGCGAGTACCATGTCGTACCTGAGGCCCGGTTGCGCCTTCAACACCTCACCGAGCAGTTCTTCCGCACTGCCAAAACCGCCGGGACTGCCTTTGCCGTATATGTCGGCGGTATCAATAAGCGTCATGCCGCATGCCAGCGCCGCCTCGATTTTCGCTTGCGCAGGGGCTACCTCCGTGCCCGCAAAGCGCCAACAGCCATAGGCAATTGGCCCGACAGACAGGCTTGATTGCCCAATGTTAAACTTGGGCCGTGCGTGAAGGAGGTCGTCTGCCATGGTGATGTCTCTTAATCTTTGTTTTTAAAGTATTTTACAGTTTGCAGTGCCTGCACAAATCGGTACCAGTTAAGGGGCTAATATTGCTATATTTGACAGCGCTGTCAAATAGCTTATTTGATGTCTTACTCAGATCATGGAACGGAAACTCAAGCCGGGCCGAAAAAGCGGTTGAACTCTTCGCGTCCGCTATTGGTGAAGGTCACCTCGCGGCTGCCCTCCTTCCGGCTTGCCCAGCCTTTGGCGTAGATATGCTCAAGAAGGGCTGCGCCAAGGGCGCCAGCCAGGTGTGTGCGGCGTTCGCTCCAGTCCAGGCAGGCTTTACATAAGGGGCGTTTGGCGCGTACGAGGGTGTCGAGCGGCAGACCAAGGCGTTTCATGAACCCTTCGCCAACGGGGGTGATAACGGGTTCACCTTCATGCTCAAACAAAAGCCCGCGCGCGAGCAGGCCTTCATAAAGCTGGATGCCCATATCACCGGCTAAATGGTCGTAACATACCCGCGCATGCCTGAGCGCGGGGTCTTTGGGGCCGGGACGGGTGCGGATATGGCCGGTGCGAACGGCGACGCCCATCAAGTTCTCCAGAAGGTCCGCAATATCAGGCCCTGAAAGTTGGTAATAGCGGTGACGGCCTTGCTTGCGAATACCCAGCAGGCCGCCGGTTTCCAGTTTGCTCAGGTGGCTCGAGGCGGTTTGTTTGGTCACGCCTGCCTCATCTGCCAGCTCGGTCGCGGTCAAGGCCGTGCCACCCATCAGGGAGGTAAGCATGTTGGCTCGGGCCGGGTCGCCGATAAGCGACGCGATAAGCGCGATGTCTGGTCCGTCTTTCATAGTTCGATGTTAATCGAAGCAAGGATGATGATCAAGCCGCTATCATGGCCTCCACACCCAATTGTGAACTGGAGAGAAGTATGAGCATTCTTTGTTGCATCCGCTATGAGATAGATCCGTTTAAACTGAATGAATTTGAAGCTTATTCAAAGGCTTGGGCGGAGATTATTCCGGCTTGCGGCGGTGTTCTTTTTGGCTATTTTCTGCCGCATGAAGGTACGAATAATGTAGCGCTGGGGCTAATTTGTTTTGAGAGTTTAGCTGCTTATGAAGCATACCGGAGCCGCCTTAAAACCGATGAGCGCGGGCGTGAGAATTTTGAGATGGCGCAGCGGGAGAAATTTATCCTCAAGGAAGAGCGAACCTTTTTGCGCGCCGCAGAAGGCTTTGAACTGCTGCGGTTTTTCAACACCGGGAAAGCTCCGGAGTCCGCCGCATGATCGCTGTTATCTTTGAGCTTCAGCCCAAGAAAGGCATGGAAAACGCCTATTTTGACCACGCGGCCACGCTGGGCAAGCTTCTGCCTGAGATGGACGGCTTCATTTCGGTCGAGCGTTTTGAAAGTCTTGCAAATAAAGGACAATATCTCTCCCTCTCATTCTGGCGGGATGAGGAGGCTGTGATGGGCTGGCGAAACCATATGGAACATCGCGCAGCACAGCGTGACGGCCGCGCGCGTGTATTTGAGCATTACCGCCTGCGGGTTGCCCATGTGATGCGGGATTATGGGCTCAACGAGCGGCTTGAGGCACCGGATGATTCACGAGAAATTCACCGGTAATCGCCGGTGAACGCGCCGTCAGACGATGCTTTAAACTGTGGCAGGCCATCGGTGATTTCCACGAACTCAGCCTTCTCACCCACAAAGATATGCCCCATGGTTTTAAGGCCCGACGTGTCATCAAGGGACCCTGCGAGGATGCCGGTCGCATCCAACTCAATTGGTTGCCAAAAGAGGCTTGAACCACAGTCGCGGCAATAACCACGCTCTGCTACGTCTGAGGTTTTATAGAACGCGAGGCCGTCACTTCTGGTGATTTTAATGTTCTTTTTCAAAGCCTTGGTATGCGCACCAAAGCTGCCGTGCAGTTTTTGGCACATGCCGCAGTGGCAGTTCACCACGTCCCGTAGTGGGCCGGTGATTTCATAGCGGACAGCGCCGCAAAGGCAGCCACCTGTGGCGGTCGTTTTTTGAGTATCAGTCATTATATCGTCTCCCGTCGCGCACCCGGATGACATAGATAGGCACGCGCACGGGAATTACCACCGATAATCCGGCACATTAGAAGAAACCGATAATCACATCCCACAACAGCCCCGCGTTTGAACGGGTGGCGACGCGAGCGTCTACTTCGCGTCCCTCTATCCAGGTTTTCTGCGCCCGAATATCGTGGAGATCAGCGTCATCGGTCTCCAGCGGGTTATGCGAAAGCATCACAAGATCGGCGGATTTCCCAACTTCAAGGCTGCCGCGCTCATGCTCAAGGCCGAGCTGCCACGCAGGGCCGGTTGTCATGGCCTGAAGGGCTTCAAGACGGGACAAACGTTCATGCGCGCCAAGCGCAGCCTCCCCGCGCCGGGGGATGCGCAGCGCCGCTGTTGCAAAGCTCCGGAACGGGCCAATGGGCGTTGCGGGATGGTCACCATGGAAGCTGACATGATGCCCGGCCTCAAGCGCGGTGCGGATCGGCATATAACGCTGTGTGCGCGCCTCGCCCACCAGTTCCGGCAGCCGGTGGCCATAAAAATAAATATGGTCGATGAAAAAACTTGTTGTGAAACCAAGGATTTGCGCGCGCTCAAGCTGCGCCTTGGTGATGAGCGCGTTATGCTCCAGCCGGTGGCGATGGCCCGCGCGCGGGCTGGCCTCAAACGCCTTTTCCGCAGCATCCAGCACACGGTCAACCGCGCGTTCGCCCTGCACATGCACAGCAATCTGGTACCCGCGCCTGTGGTATGCCGCGAAGGCCGCTTCAAAATCATCGCCTGAATAGTTGAGCGCCCCACGATGCCCGGCTTTCAGGTGCAGCCGCTCGCGCACCAGTGCGCTGTCCTCATAGGGTTCCTCAAACGCTGCACCGCCCGCGTAAGGGGAGCCGTCCATCCAGAACTTAACACCAACTACAGCGCCGGTTTTGTCTTTATCTTCAGGGGTTTGGCTCGGAGAAATTTGCGGGGGCAGGGCGTATATCAGGCCACGAATGGGCGCGCCTTCTGCCTCCAGCCTGCGCTTGAGCAGCGCCACCGGGTCATGCACCCGTCCCACCGGGCCAAGCTCCGCCACCGTGGTATAACCAGCCCGCGCATAGGCCCCCATCTGGAGGTTGAGGAGCAGGTCTGCGGCTCCCTTTGGCGGCGCTGGCGGTGCCCCCAAAATCACCCCGATCGCGCCCACTTCACGCAGCGTGCCGGTGAGCTTGCCGTCCGCATCCCGCACATATTCCCCGCCCGGTGGGTTAGGGCTATCCTCCAGGATTCCTGCGGCTTTCAGGGCTTTGGTATTTGCGTAAGCGTCATGCATCATCTGGGTTAAAATCACCAGTGGGCGCTCAGGCGAGAGGGCATCCAGCTCGGCCAAAGTTGGCGGCTCAAGGTCGTCAACCATTACCGGGTCCCAGCCGAAGGCTATGGCCCATTCGCCGCCCTGCCAGTCCTCAAGCTCGCGCCTCAGCGTCGCCATTACCTCGGCCCGGCTATCATGCGCAAAGCCGCTCACGTCAATCGCGGCCCCCAGAAGCGCACTGGCAATCATATGGCTATGGGGTTCAATCAGGCCGGGCATCAGGGTTCTGCCATCCAGATTTATCTTTGTAACAGAAGGGCTTGCAAGCGCGTGGACCTCCGCTTCATCCCCCACGGCGACGATCTTGCCGTCCCGCACCAGCACGGCTTCCACCACGCCTGCGTCGGCCATGGTGATCACCGGCCCACCATAAAACAACCGCTCCTCCGCCGCTGCTGGTGGCCTGATCCAGATAGCAATAAACACCGTCGTCACTGTGATGATGGCTGCAAGAGCCAACAGGCTGCGCTTGATGTATTTTTTCATGAACCCAGTTCCCCCCAGTAACCCCAAAAATCATGTAGGGCGCGGGCGGCCGCTGGCCAGTTTAGGGTGAATTTTCGCCTAAAATTAAAAGAGCCCCTCAAAAAAGGGGCTCTTGTCAGGCTTTCATCCGCGAAATTACACAAAGGGTGTGGCGGATGTGTGGCTATAAGTGTGGCGCAGGTGTGGCGGGTTTTCGTCATAAACCGGGTATGCGCCGCCACACTTTATGCGATGTTGAGGGTTACCTCCACATTGCCGCGCGTTGCGTTGGAGTATGGGCAAACCTGGTGCGCCGCTGCCACCAGTTTTTCAGCCGTTTCACTGTCAAGGCCGGGCAGGGAGATATTAAGTTCAACCTCAATGCCAAACCCGTTCGGGATCGGGCCGATGCCAACGCTGGAAGCAATGGAAACATCTGCGGGCACCTTGATGCCGGTTTTGCCGCCCACGGCTTTCATCGCGCCGATGAAACACGCCGCATAGCCTGCAGCAAAAAGCTGCTCAGGGTTGGTGCCGTCGCCGCCCGCGCCGCCAAGGCCCTTGGGGGTGGAAAGGCGAAGGTCCAAAACACCGTCATCGGTTTTGGCGGTGCCTTCACGGCCGCCGGTTGCTGTTGCATGGGCTGTATAAAGGGTTTTTTCGAGTTTCATAATTTAGTCTCCTTTGGGGTTTAGGGTTGGTTTGTTCGGGTCTCAGGGTTGATAGTCATTTACTCGTTAGCAATTAAATCGTGCACTATTTATATGGCAAAACCATGATAGGGAGAAAGCGCTGGGGCTGAGAGGTGAAACCACCTCGCTTGATGCCCTGTTTCTGCCCTCAGGTTTCTGCCCTCAGGTCGCCGCGCCTATCCGGTTGCTGCTATCAGGTCTGTCCGCAGTTCCTTAAGCCGGTCCCGAAGCGCTATCAGTTCATCTGGCGTGCAGCCGGAAGCCTGAAACGCCGCCACTGGCGCCGCACCCGCTTGGGCTTCAAGTTCCACACCTTGTTTCGTTAGCGAAACAATCACCTGCCGCTCGTCATCCGCGGCGCGTTTGCGGCTGATAAGGCCCTGGCCTTCCATGCGTTTCAGCAAGGGGGTGAGCGTTGCGCTATCAAGGAACAGCTTGTGCCCGATCTCGCTTACGGTCCGGCTGTCCCGCTCCCACAACACCATCATCACCAGATACTGCGGGTAGGTCAGCCCAAGCGTATCAAGCGCGGGCCGATAAGCTTTTTTAAGCGCACTGGCCGCCGAATACAGCGCAAAACAAAGCTGGTCATCCAGCTTGAGCGACAGCTTCATATCATCCGCCATGTCCTGCTCCTTATCCTTCACTGCGTACAGTGTGATTTAATATCATGTAACCTATATAATCGTGTACGATTCAATTTCAAGATCTATAAGGCGATAGTTCATCAATGGTGTTGGTTATCTATGAGAATCTCTGGCGGTTTCACCATTGAGGCGAGCCAGACGTCATACGTGCGTCATCGCTGCCGCGAAGCATAAATCGATTGCCATTCGCTTTATAAGTTCAGGAGTTTATTGTTTAGCAAAGTCTGGGCCCGCGGGTCCTGTATGCTGATGTTGTGGCATCTACCTGGTACAGCAGTTCAGCTGTGTGCGAGCCGCGTTTATAACAGGCCCCAGCGGCATATCCTGGATGCATGTCGTCCACAGCTAGCTTAGTGTATGTTTCGAATGCGGATAGCTGTCCATGGTTCCCAAGTTGCTGGTCCTTTGCGCCACGAACCGCAGATGCCTGACGGAATATTCTTAATTACCACATGGTAGTTCGGTGGCGGAACTTGCCGTTGCGGCGTACCGTCACACACCGTCATTTCTTTTGGCCCGAGCTTCCGAAGCTTCATCGCTGTCTGTTTACCACAAGGTGACCACGGGATCGCGCGTTGGACTACTAAATAGTCTTCCGGAATAGGGTCAAATTCACAGATGGTGAGATGGTCTTGCGCATCCACGTCAGCGGTCGGAACAACAATGGCCAAGAACAGCAGCATGCTTGAAACCACAGTCCAGTACCGCATTGATCTACTCCCGAGAAATAACTAGCTATTGCACTCAATTCTTCCGGTTACACGACAGAACTGGCCACCGTCTTCATCTCGGGCAGTCCAATCGGACCTCTTATTGCCTTCTTTGACGCCGCCAGCATCGCTACACCAAGCAATGGCGTGATTGATAGCATTCTGGATCATCCTGTCTGCATCTGTTCCGCCACCGGGACTGGAATCTGAGCAGGAACCCGGCTCCAGTTCTTCGTGCTGTTTGGAACTGCCGGCAAACGCCTCTTCTCCGCAGAAGCAAACTGCAAAGGATATCACAAAGGCTGTGGATTTAACGGTCATTGTCCTCTCCGTTAACTTTTACGTTCATTAATACAATTTCAGGTTACTACTCTTGTAGAGAGTGAGTCAAATGTGGCTATGGCCAAACAGTGAACTGGTAGGTGACTAGGTAATCTGGGAGCGGTGTCTCTATCGTATCAGGCGGTAGAGCAAGATCGCGACGCAGTTGGTGGAGGAAGATCAAACCTTACACTTGAATATGCACGCTCATCCATTCCGCTAACTCCGCCTGACCAATCTCACCCGCTGCGAGCTTCATGGAGGTAGTGTATTTTTCCATGGGTGGTGCGGTGAGCGCTGCGCCGTTCAGCTTCAGGAACAATTGGCAGATGATCAGGCTCGTGCGTTTGTTGCCGTCCACAAAAGGGTGGTTACGGCACAGGCCGTAAGCATAGGCCGCTGCAAGGGCCGCGAGGTCTGGTGCCGGGTCGCTATAGTCAAACAGGCTTTTGGGCCGGTTGAGGGCGGAGATGAGCAGACTTTCATCGCGCACCCCTTCGCCGCCGCCATGCTCCGCCAACTGGCGCTGATGCACAGCCCGCACCACCTGTTCCCCAACCCATAGAGGCTCGCGGTCTAGGGGGTGTTGGCTCATGGCTTATTTTGCGAGTTTTCTGAGCACGTCGCGGTCTTCGCGCATGATCTCCTCCGCCAGGTCCATCTGGCGGGCAAACTCAGGGTCGTATGATGTCAGCTCAATGCCGTTTGGCGTTTCGCTCACATAAAGCTTGTCCCCCTTCGAGACGCGCAATTTCGCGAGCAGCTCTTTTGAGAGAACCACGCCTGTGGAATTGCCCACGGTTGTTACTTTAACTTCTGCCATCACCTGCCCCTTGTCACCCCATAGTTATAACGCATGTTATAACTATGGGCAAGAAAGCTGCTCTCACTCCTCCCGCATCAGGCGATAGAAGGAGTACAGGCGTGAGGGGAATATACTGCCTTCACTTCTGCCTAAACTAGTGATTTAATACCGCATAGGTAGAGCGCGAATGGGGGAAGCATCATGCGATACTTATCAGGAAGACTTGTAGCGATGAGCCTGATGGCAGCGCTTGGCGTTAGCGCGCCGGGGGTGCAGGCGCAGAAGGCCGATGACGGGGCCAGCGCGGAAGCCCGCGAAAGCCTTGATATCCGCATCAACTATGATGACGTGAGTGGGCTTTTGAAGAATATCGTGCTGGTGACCGGGCCAAGCACCCGCGAGCGCGCCGGTGATATCAAAAGCAACATCGGCACACGTTTCAAGGCTAAACGGAATGTTTATACCGCTTATGAAGGCAACCGGTTTTACGCCGCCGCTTTAGAGGACGAAGACGCCTATGAGGTGGTACAGCAGATCAGGCAAAGCCTTGAAAAAGTGCTTGATAAAACGCCGATCACCCAGCTGTCGACCAACGAGCAGGTAGCCTATTGGCTGAACCTGCATAATGTGGCGTTTCTGGAAGAGCTGATGCGCCATAGCCAGAATAACATGCAAGACCTCCTGTATGGGGATGACAGCATGCTGGAGCGCAAGTTCATCACCATTCGTGGCACGGCTATTTCGCTCAACGATATTCGCTATAACATCCTCGCGCGCAGCCTGTCGCACGAACCCCTGATTATCTATGGCCTGTTTGAGGGGATCATTGCGGGGCCGAACATCCGCAAAGAAGCCTTCACCGGCGATACGCTTTATGCCCAGCTTGCTGCCAACGCGACCGAGTTCATCAACTCGAACCGGGGCACCTATCTGAAGGGTGGAAAAACCGTGCGGGTTTCGAGCCTTTATGAGCGTTACAACATGTTTTTCCCCAACTTTCAGGAAGATCTGAAAGCGCACCTGCTGACCTATCTGTATCAGGGTCGGGTGCGGGAGAATATTGAGGGTGCGCGCCGCCTGAAGCCGGATGTGGACGACTGGACGGTGGCCAGCGTACGCGGCAATACACGCGATTACGGCGGCGCATTGCAAACCAATGGCTCTGCACTGGCCACAGCGCAAATACATGGTAGGGGGGCAAGCAGCGCCAGCACGCTGGTGACCGATATCGCTGATCTGGTCCAGAACCAAATGCGCTTCTCACCCGAGCAGCTTAAAATGCTGATCAAGCTGAACAAACAGCGCGGAAGCCGCACCGGCACAGTGGGTATTGAAGAAATCATGGAGCCCAGGCAGCGCATGGAAGGCCCGGACGCGGAGGAAGATGAAAGCGGCCAGTAAAGGCACACCTGAGTACAGGCGTGAGGGGAATGTACCGTCTTCACTTCTGCCTAAACTAGTGGTTTAATACTGTATAAGTGGAGCAGGAATAGGGGAAGCATCATGCGATACTTATCAGGAAGACTTGTAGCGATGAGCCTGATGGCAGCGCTTGGCGTTAGCGCGCCGGGGGTGCAGGCGCAAAAGGCCGATGACGGGGCCAGCGCGGAAGCCCGCGAAAGCCTTGATATCCGCATCAACTATGATGACGTGAGTGGGCTTTTGAAGAATATCGTGCTGGTGACCGGGCCAAGCACCCGCGAGCGCGCCGGTGATATCAAAAGCAACATCGGCACACGTTTCAAGGCTAAACGGAATGTTTATACCGCTTATGAAGGCAACCGGTTTTACGCCGCCGCTTTAGAGGACGAAGACGCCTATGAGGTGGTACAGCAGATCAGGCAAAGCCTTGAAAAAGTGCTTGATAAAACGCCGATCACCCAGCTGTCGACCAACGAGCAGGTAGCCTATTGGCTGAACCTGCATAATGTGGCGTTTCTGGAAGAGCTGATGCGCCATAGCCAGAATAACATGCAAGACCTCCTGTATGGGGATGACAGCATGCTGGAGCGCAAGTTCATCACCATTCGTGGCACGGCTATTTCGCTCAACGATATTCGCTATAACATCCTCGCGCGCAGCCTGTCGCACGAACCCCTGATTATCTATGGCCTGTTTGAGGGGATCATTGCGGGGCCGAACATCCGCAAAGAAGCCTTCACCGGCGATACGCTTTATGCCCAGCTTGCTGCCAACGCGACCGAGTTCATCAACTCGAACCGGGGCACCTATCTGAAGGGTGGGAAAACCGTGCGGGTTTCGAGCCTTTATGAGCGTTACAACATGTTTTTCCCCAACTTTCAGGAAGACCTGAAAGCGCACCTGCTGACCTATCTGTATCAGGGTCGGGTGCGGGAGAATATTGAGGGTGCGCGCCGCCTGAAGCCGGATGTGGACGACTGGACGGTGGCCAGCGTACGCGGCAATACACGCGATTACGGCGGCGCATTGCAAACCAATGGCTCTGCACTGGCCACAGCGCAAGTAAGCGGTATCAATGACGTGCCGGTGAATATTGCCAGCACGCTGGTGACCGATATGGCCGATGTGGCGCAAAACCATATGCGGTTCTCGCCTGAGCAGCTTAAAATGCTGATCAAGCTGAACAAACAGCGCGGAAGCCGCACCGGCACGGTGGGTATTGAAGAAATTCAGGAACCCAAGCAACGCACGGAAGGCTCGGGCGCTGAGGAAGATGAAGGCGGCCGGTAAGCGCGCTGGTGAACGCTGGTGAACGCTGGCGAAAGCTCTGGCGCCGGGAGATGATGATAACAAGCCGGTGAGTTCCGGCTTGTTATTTTTTGCCCGTAAGCTGCGGTGCTTCTACGGTCACTCCTCCCGCATCAGGCGGTATAGGAAGATCGCGGCGCGGGTGGTGGCGAATTTCTGTTTTGAAAGGTCAAGCCATTCATCTGGCGTGTGGCCAGCGCCACCAAAAGCACCAAGCCCGTCCATGGAAGGGGTGTGGGGTGCCACAAAGCTCACGTCCGCCGCACCGCGCCTCGAAGGCGGGTAGGCGGTGATGGGTCCCATGCCCAGCGCCACGTTCACATCGCTCATCACGCCCAGCATGCGGGTGTTCTCGGGTCCCTCCTGCATGGCGGGGTAGCTGTCCTCAAACGTGATGGTGGCGCTTGTGCCGGGCAGGTGGTCGGCCACGATCTCGCGCATCTTGGCGCGTGCGCGCTCTTTTTGCTCTTCGCTCATGAACCTTAGGCCGCCATGCACCACGGCTTTTTGCGCCACCACATTGGTTTTGCCAAAGGCGGTTTGAGTGGATGCGTTCTCGCCCTCCGTGATGAAGGTGCCGCCCGCCAGTACACCGGGGTTGAAGGTAAGGCCATGTTCACCGCGCACTTCACCATAAAACCGGTTGAGGATGCGGGACATCTCGAACACTGCGCCTGCGCCCACATCATCGCTGAACACACCGCTTGAATGCGCGCGTTTGCCTGTTGTCTCGAGCGACCAGTTGGACGACCCGCGCCGTCCGATCACCGCCATGCCGTCTGATCCGCCTTCAAAATTGAGCGCAAAGTCTGACGCCTTGCCCGCTTCAATCAGATCCTTGCGGGAGACGGATAGCGGTTTGCCGGTCGACTCTTCATCGCCGGTGAAAATCACGCGGTAACTGCCCCTGTCCAGATGCCCGGTGGCTTTGAGCGCCTTGAGCGCATAAAGCACGATCACGTCGCCCGCTTTCATATCCACCACGCCGGGGCCGGTGACCCGGTCACCGTCGCGCTCAAAGGTCTGGAACGGGCTGTCTTTTGGGAACACGGTGTCCAGATGGCCGATCAGCAGCACGGATTTGCCGTCGCCCGCGTTATAGCTCGCGTCAAAATGACCAGCACGGTCCATGCCTTCGGGCATATCAATCCAGCGGGTATCAAAACCGAGCGCCTTGAACTCAGTATCAAACTCGCGGCCAACAGCCCGCACACCTTCAAGGTTGCGTGTGCCGCTGTTGATGTTGGTGATTTTCTCTAGGAAGTTGATCTGGGCGTCATAGTCAGCCTCGACGGCGGCTTTGATAGCCTCTTCTTCCGCGCTCAACGTTGTTTGCGCAAAAGCTGGCATAGCGGCAGTGAGCGCAAGCGCACTGGCTGTGAAAGTTGCTTTGATGGTTGATATGGTCATGGCTGTCTCCCCCAAGGTATCGTTTTGCTGGATGCTTAAGCGTGAGGCTAGCCTGAGTGGCGGATAAAAAAAAGCCCCGGATTTCTCCGGGGCTTGTGGTGAGGCCGGTGGGCTGTGGGGAAAGCCTTTAGGTGCCGGCACTGCTGGATTAACGGCTTTTGGGCGGTGATGTGAACCAATATTGGTTAGCGTCCTCGCCAGGCGTGATAACTTCCTGCGTCGGCCCGCCGGGGGCTTTGGTGAAGATGAAAGACGCAGTTTGCCCGTCACACCACCAGGCGAAGCTTTCTTCCCATGATGGCCAGTGACGCTCGGTGCTTTTGCCGCTCAGTGGCATGGGTTTACTCACTTGCCGGATGCCATAGTGAAAGTCGTCGTCTGTGCCCAGCTCCTCAAAGGGCGCCGCTGTGCGCGGGGGCCAGTTGAAAAGCGCGCGGGCTGTGGCTTCGGCTTGTTTGGCGGGGGTGACTTCGCTGCTGACCGGGATGGCGGTGGTGGAGATGCTGAGCACAAACTTGCTGCTGGCCGTGACCATATGGTCCATGTCCACCATATAACCGCCGCGCACGATGTCGAACTTGTCTTCTTCCTGCGCGAAGATGCGGCAGTAGCTGGCGGCGGATGCGTCGGGCTGGAAGCCTTTTTTAAGTACAGCCTTGAGCCAGCTCAGGTGGCTGTTAACGGCCATTTTTTCCTGCACGCTGGAAGGGCGCGTGCCCTTGTCCGTCGGGGCGGTCATCAACAGGGTACCAAGGTCTGCATAAGGCGGTATCTGCGTTGGTTTTGTAACGCTCATGATCTATCTCCCCACATTTAATTTTGCCACCAGAAGCAGCCGGGTATACCGAAGGACAGGAACGGTACGACAGTGCCGGGATAGGGGTCTGGTACGTATCCGTTCTGCCAGGACCAACCAATTCCACCGCCACCGTTCAGGAACCACCAGATCCAGTCACCGGAGAAGACGAGCGGGGCCAGACCGTTGGCGCCGTTGAAACCGAGCGGTACACCATTGGCCGGGTCCACGTAATCGGTCGTTGTATGGTCATACTCGGCGTAATAATTGTTGGCATTGGTGTCGCGGTTATGGTCGGCCAGGATCACCTCCCCGATGGGGTAGAGCCGCGCGTTGTTGAAAATGGTCACCCCTTCAAAATTGTTCACGCCGCCATGCTGATCAACAAATCCGAGCGACTGCTGTGCGGGCAGGGTATTGGGCATCAGGAAGTTCCTGTTGTATGGCATATGAAGCGCACCCTTTAGCGCCCCAACCATTGGCGGGTAGGGGGCGATGTCAGCGCGGCGCGGTTGCGGGTAATCCGTCGCGTAACCTAGCAGGTTGCCCATGCCGTAATTGACGACAAAGGGCGCAAGGCCAAGAATTTCATTCAGAAGCACAAAGGCGACCGCCAGGTTGTGGCATTCGGCCCAGGCTTCGGTCGCAGGCAGGTTCGCGGGCGGCACCACCCCGGCGAGTGGGCTCATCGCCATCCACAGGTAGGTATGAAGCGGCGGCTGCGCCCCGCCGACCGTGTTGGTAAGGCCGGTCTCGTTGATCGGCGCCTGCCAGCGATACCCCAGCGCGAAGCTTACGCCAAGGTTCTTGAGAAAGAGGAAGCTGGCATCCACACAGGCTTCTGCATTGGCGTAGGCGAAGCCGGGTACGCCAGCGATGCCGCTGGTGCTGCCGTCACGTACTGCCTGAATGGCAAGCTCAAGCCGCGCCGGTGTGACAGATTGCACGTTGCCACCGAGCGCAAAATTATTGGGTGCTGGCGAAGTCACCGTACCTGCAGGTGCCCCAAAGGTGAGATAAACCCGACTTGCGGCGGCCACGTTATCTGTAACGGCAGGCGCGTTCGAGTTAACCGTGACGCTGAGCCCCAGGTCTGCCACGCCGATCTCTGTTGGGAAATTGGCGCCGCCCGTAAAGGTCAGTGTGAAGTCTTGTGTGGCGCCGCTTGCGATAACCGCAGGCGCGCCGGGCAGCATGCCAGTCTGGTTCAGCGCGATATTAAAGGGCCCCGGGCCATAATTGGCACCGTTGATCTGGCCCGGGGTGCCGGCCAGTTGTCCGGCGAAGCCGGCGACGGTAACGCTACCGCCGACAGCGCCCACTCTGCACACAACGGTAAGCGCTGGTGCTGTGTTTTGTGTTTGCGAAAAAGGCTCAGGCCCACCGCCGCCACGGGTGATATCCCACTCCTGCGCGTTATAGGCGGCGGCGCTGTTATCAAGCGTTGTGGCAACATTGACACCGTCTGCGCGGGTGTATGTATTGGCAGCGTTCTGCACCAGCGATTTTGTCCCGGGTGGGTTTTCGTGGCGGCTGGTGAACTGGATGGAACGGATGGCGATAGTTGCTGTGCCGACCACCGGCGGTGGCGGTGGCGGCGGGTCGGGTGGCGGTGCCGGTTGCGGGCTGTATTGTGACGCGGCCACCATTTTCATGATGCTGTCTTCAAGGCTGCCGAGAAGCTTGTTCTGCCCAGTTGCGGTGACTGGCTCAATGGTGCGGTCGGTGTTGAGCTGTCCCATGCGCGAAAGCGTAATGTTGGAGGACATCATCAGGTTGATATCCGGCTGGATTGGCTCTTTTGTCATAGCCAGAAGCGCATCCGCATCTTCCTGGCTCCCCGACGCCTGCGTCGTCATCAATAGTTGTTTGTAGGCGCTCAGATCGCGGGTTTTCTCCTGCACATCAAACGGCGCTCTCGGGTTCGAGTAATCCTTACGGGACATCAGGGACTGAATAACCGGGTTCAGGTTTTTCAGCACTAAAGTGATGGCGGCGTTGAATTGGCTGTTGAGTGGCATGGGCTGTCCCTTGAACACATTTGGAAAACGAATTCTTAGGGGACAGACGGGCAGGGGTGGGCTTTGTGAGCTAAGAATTTAGCGTTGGGTTGCTGCGCCACCAACAGAAAAGCCCCGGACACAAGGCCCGGGGCTTCTATATTTAAGCCTGGAAATTTTTAAGGCTTAAAGCTTGCCAGCGTGTTTGCCGAGGTAGTCAGCAACGCCTGCGGCATCAGCTTTCATGCCTTCGTCGCCTTTGTTCCAGCCGGCAGGACAAACTTCGCCGTGCTCTTCATGGAACTGAAGCGCTTCAACAAGACGAACATATTCGTCAACGTTACGGCCAAGTGGCAGGTTGTTCACTGTCTGGTGCCAAACGAGGCCGTCTTTACCGATGAGGAACGTACCGCGAAGGGCAACGCCGTCTTCTTCGATCAGCACGTCATAATCGCGTGCGATCTGTTTGGTGATGTCTGCAACCATTGGGAAGTCAACCGGGCCGAGGCCACCTTCGGCTGTAGGCGTGTTGCGCCATGCAACGTGGCTGAACTGGCTGTCAACAGACACAGCAACAACTTTAACGCCAAGCTCTTTGAACTTTTTCATGCGGTTGTGGAACGCGAGGATCTCGCTTGGGCACACGAAGGTGAAGTCGAGCGGGTAGAAAAACAGCAGGCCATAGTCGCCGTCGAGGTAATCTTTGAAGTTAAAGTTTTCGTTGATGCTGCCATCTTCCATTACGGCGACAGCGGAAAAATCTGGAGCTGGTTTAGCTGCGAGAACGGCCATGCGTTCCTCCTTAATCTTGGGGTGGTATCAAAATGTTCAAACTGAATAGGCGCGCAACCACATGGGCAGTAGCCGCACAAAGTTGTCGGCGCCAGCGAGGCTTACTTTATGCTTCTGGCCATCAATTGCAACCGAGCAAGTTCGATTATTGTTATCGAGTATGTCGATTATTTTAATGTGATGTGAGAGGATGGTTAACTTTATAGCCTAAACCCCAGCAGCGCACAAGGGTGTGGGTACTTCTGAGCTATTCATTCCTGCATAATGGAACTTTCAGAGGCATCGGGTCGCACCCTCTGGTTTTTTTGCTCGGCACTCCTTATATGGGAGAAAGACCGGGCTACACGGCGGGGATATAGTTTGGAAACGTTTGACAACCTGATGCGGTATGGGTCGATCAGCCTTTTGTTCTGGCTGGCGGTTCTTATTTGCCGGGATTTTCGCTGCCATGTGCGCGGGAAGCTGGGTGTCGCTTTGGCTCTCAGCCAAATCGTCTATCTTGTCAGCACCAAAGTTGATCCGATAATTGGTGGTTTCTCATTCGGGGCAATGCTGATCCCCTTATGTTTCCCCGGTACAGCGTTTGCCTGGCTGTTTTGCCTGTCGCAATTTGATGATCATTTCAACATGAAACGTTGGCACTGGGGTGTGGTTGCAGCCCAGTTTGCCACCGGATTTGTGACCATGGTGGGGCTAATAGGTGGGCAAGGGGAAATCACTAGTGTGGGATTCGCCACCTCCAAACTGATCACGCTGGCAACGCTTATTCATCTCGTTCTTATTATATGGCAAGGCCGTCAGGATGACCTGATGGAAAGCCGCTGTGTGTTCCGGCGCATGTTTGTGACCGCAGTGGTAGTTCTGTCAGTGGCGATTTTGGTCGCTGAAACCTTCCTTGTGGACCGTGGATTTGACGAGTTGTTGTTAGTGGTGCAATCCAGTGCCTTTTTCATCATAACCTTCTTTGTTTTGTGGCGGATATCGGGCCCTGACGGTATTGACCTCTTTGTGTTTAGTGACCCTGCTGTGAGTGAACCGCCCACAGTTGTGCCGGTGGAAGACAAACATGATCTGGATGCCTTGAGGCGTGTAATCACTGACAAGGCATTCCTTGAACAGGGTCTTACCATCGCGGGGCTGGCTGACCAGCTTCGCATGCCGGAACACCGCCTCAGGCGGCTGATTAACCAGCAGCTCGGGTTCCGTAATTTTTCAGATTTCCTCAACCACCACCGAGTATCTGTGGCACAGGAACGGCTGGCCGATTGTGCTGAACGCCATGTACCTGTGCTGACGATAGCCATGGACCTTGGCTACGGTTCCCTCGGGCCGTTCAACCGCGCTTTCAAGGAACGTACGGGCCAGACACCATCGGAATATCGCCGCCAGTTCCTGAGCGATCTGGAAATGGCTTCCTAGGATTATTCCGGCCCCTGCGTTCAGGCGTATTTCCTCTCGCTGAAACTTTCAAAAGCTTGCTGATTTCTGAAAAGACTATCCGATTTCGAAATCGGCGAGTCAGCTTCCCCCTTTAGCGCCAAGATAATGTTCATGAAGCGTTGGCACCCATGTCGCCAGAACCGACGCTCATACGGATGCTCAATCCATGGCCGCTTCGGCCTCAGGCTTGAGTTATGAACGCGAGGAGCAGACACATGACACGCATAGTTGCGAAAGCAGTAGTTTCGACCAAAATTCTGAACAAATTCTCCCTGGGCCTTGCAACGGCTTTTCTTGGGGCGTCTTTCATGGTGGCGACACCCGCCATGAGCGCAGACCTGAGTAATGCTGAGGCTCCCAGCCCCACCGGGTTCTGGCAAACTTCCGGTGGGGAAAAAATGATCGAGGTTGCGCCGTGCAGTGCGAAAACCTCGAAACTCTGCGGCACTATCGTCTGGTCTGAGGACCGTGACGAAGTAGATGCCGTGGTGCTTAAGCGCTTCCACGAGGTTAGCGGCATGTGGGCGGGCGGCAAGATCTACACACCCGGCAAACGCCGGGGTGAAGATGGCCGTCTCACACTTCTGGATGCTGACAAACTGGAAATAAGTGAATGCAAACGCGGACTTTGCACGCAGAACATTTGGGCGCGAGTAAGCGCGTCTGATGTTGCTGCGCGCCGGGATTTGCTGACAGCGCAAAACTAGGCAGCGATACTGCCTGACATTAAAAAGGCCCGGCAGGTCGCCGGGCCTTTGTTTTATGCAGCACTGGAGGGGACTATTCCTTCGCTTCCTCTGGCGGCATCTGATTGCTGACAACGGGGGCAAGCGGCAGGGCGTCAGTGTCGACAACCACACCGTCCTTGATCACCATATGAATACTGCGGTAGTTGGCGGCAGCATCCAGCGGGTTTGCGTCAAGGATGACGAGATCGGCTATCTTCCCGGCTTCCAGGCTGCCGAGGTCACCATCAAGCTTATAGGCCTTGGCGGTGTTGAGTGTTGCGCTTCTCAGGATTTCAAGCGGGGCCATGCCAAGCTCTTCAAGGGCGGTGAAAGCGTTGAAATGCCCTTCACCCAGTTCCGTGCGCATATCCACTTTTGGCTGTTTGCTCTCTGCCATCAGGAGCGGGCTTTTCACACCAGCGTCGGTGGACAAAAGGATGCTTACGCCAGCCTTGATCATATTGGCGATATTCTTGCGGCCAATGCCCTGATAGGTGGCCATTACCTGATTGGGGTCCTGCTCGATATAAGCATCAAGCCTGCGCTGGGTGATCGGTACGATAGAGCAGGGGATACCGCGCTCCACCATCTTGGCAAGTGTTGCCTCGGGGATGGTTTTCACCGGTCCAGTGATGTCACAGTGCGTGAGGATATCAACACCCGCATCAATCGCCATATCGAGGCTTTCGGTGGAGGTGGTGTGCACCTGCACGGTTTTGCCAGCCGCATGGCCTGCGGCCACGATCTCCTTTTGTACGCGTGGTGAAAAGGTAATGAATTCCATCGCCACATGACCGCTGGCGCCGTATTTCAGGAAGTCTACGTCCTTGGCGGCGTAGGCATCCACTTTCCCGCGCACCTCATCAGGGCCCATCCACATCAGGTCACGGCCGGTGTCTTGTTCCCAGTCTGCATTCAGGCGTGACACCATGGCTTTGCTGACATGAGCGGCGGCAGCCTCGCGGAAGTCAGCAGAAAGCGGGCCGTCAAAACCGATGATGTTGCCTGCAAAATAGATGCGGCTGCCGATGGCCTCGCCTGAGTTCAGCATATCGCGTGCTTTTTTGAGCGCGGGGTATGGTCCCCATGTGTCAAACACCGTGGTTTGCCCGGTTTTGAGCGCAAGCTGTGCGCCTTCAATAATGATGTCCTGATACCGTCCCTCGTATTTGATCAGCGTTTCGAGGTCGAGGTTCAGGTACAGGTGCACATTGGCGTCCATCAGCCCGGGGATGATAAACTTGCCGGTGGCGTCAATCTCGCGGGCGTCCGCTGGTAACTCGATGGCTGTGCGCGGTCCGGCAGCCTGAATGCGGCCGTCACGTATCACCATAACGGCATCAGCAATCGGGCCGGTGCCCGCGCTGTCGATCAATGTGCCGCCGGTGATGACGGTTGTGTCGGCCTGTGCACTCGTGGTTAAGCCAAGCGTGAAAGCAAGGCACAGGCCCACGATATGTTTGAAATGTTGCATCATTCTTCCCCCAAAAAGGCACGGTTCTCGCGTCGCAAAAGTGCAGCGGAACCTATTGATTGCAACAAATATAGCTGTGTGCGTGCCGCAAGAATGATGCGACTGGCTGAAAAAACACTGGAGTCAGCAATTTATAGAGCGGAGTTGCAGCGTTAGGACCGTTTACCGTTCAAATAGGCGTATATCGCCATGGCGTGGCCATGCCCGAGGCCATAATCTTCTTTAAGCCACGCAACGATTTCACCTGCTTTGATGCCCGTTTTCACCTTGTCGCCATCGGTGAAATTTTTGGCCGCTGCCAGCTCTTGGAAGTCGCTGGGGGAGTTGCCGGTCTTTTCCTCGATATTATCAAGGTAGCTCTGAAAACTCATTTCGTGTTGCTCTCGTTATCACTTTTGTCCCAGTGAGGAAGCGGAGATTTTATCACTATTCCTCTGCACAGCTTTTCGTCAAACATGGGTATAAGTTGATATCAACCTATACCCATGAAGAGTTGTTTGCAAAGAGAGTTGTGGAATTGAGTGAGGTTATTGCCGTTTGGCGTGGAGGCCAAGCGTGGCAAGTTGGTCCTGCAGCGAGCCTTCGCCTGCCAGATGCCCTGCGCCAACCGCGATAAAGGCTGTGCCCGCGCCGTCCATCAATTTCTTGATATCCTGTGCCCAGCTTTTGTTGCGGTCATCAAGGAGCAGCGTTTTGAGGCCAGCTTGCCCAACCATGGCGCCGTTGAGTTTTTCGCCAAGCGCCTCAACCCGACCAGCCTGCCAGTCTAAAGTGACCTCATCCAGAAGGTCGGGGTCTTCAATCATTTGCCGTAGGCCAGATTCGAAGAAAGCCAGTTCGTCTGCCATGCTCATGCCACCAAACAGGCTGATCTGCTGTTCCATGGTTTCAAAATAGCGCAGGTCTTTGCCAATAACCTTGGCTTCGCGCCACAGGATCTTGTCAACACCCGCTTCAGGATCACCGCCGCGCGACTGCACCTGCAGCGCACCAAGCGTAACACCCGCGAGCCAGGGGCGATAGACCGCAAACTGCTGTTTGATGGTCTCGGGCAAGCCCAGTGTTTTAATGGTGGTGTTGAGGTCAACCGACCCCTGTGCGCTCAGCCGGGTAAGGAAGGACGTACCCGTATGATTGACGCCGTATTTGGCGATGAGCGGTTTCATTACTGTTTCATCGGCCTCCACCACTGGTGCTTCGCTATAGAAGATATCTGCACCCAGAAAGGCTTGGTCGATCGCCTCATTGCGCCACTTCAGGGTGGGGTTGAGGATGTGAACGGTGCCAAAAAGCCAGATCTCGCTATCCTCGTCAGCGAGTTTCCAGAGGCCGGGGTTTGGGGCGACATCATTGGCCTCAGCGCGGCCCATGCCCATAAGGATAGCCGCAAAGCCAAGCACCAAAATCAAGCTGCTCAATAGCATACTGCGTGCGGTTTTCTGTTTCGCACGGGAGATTACTCTCGCTTTTGCGAGCGCTTTGGTGGGCTTGGCTGTCGTCATTATACAGGCATCCTGATGCTGTTTTCTTTCACCATAAGGTGGTGGCAGAACATGGCCAAATCAAGGAAAGGTGATGGTGGTGAGGCTAGTGTTGGTGAGGCCCAGCAGGATGCTTAGCTGATCTGATCCTTGAGCGCGCGCACGCAGGCCATGGCAATCTCTGCCTGCAACCGGGTCTGGGTCATATTGCTGTCTTTGCTGGCTTCCGCGAGGCGCAGAAGCGCTTGTTCCAGAAGCTCTATCGTGGCTGCGGCTTCCGCATTGCCTTTGAGCTTGGTTTTTGCCTCTCGTGCCTCAGGCGTGTGAGTGGGCTGCGGGAAAGCTTCGTCCTGCTCTGCGCCGCGACCAAAGCGGGCAATTTCCTCACTTGGACTCATTGGCGCGCCCAAGGTTTCGGAAACCACGTTGCGTACCATCGCGGCAGCCATGCTGGTGATGGCAGTGTTAGCCGCTGGTGCTTTCGCATTGTCGGGCGTAGTATCGCGCGCGGCCGTAACAGCATCAGGGCGTTTTTCGTCGTGCTTGCCGGTTTTCTCGTCAGCCAGCTCTTCTGTGCGGGTGCGGGTTTCATTCTTCCATGCTTTTTCAAGCAGGCGTGCCTGCATCACATCGGGCCGTTCTGCCGCCGATGCGCGTGTGCGCCGTGGCTGTGGTGCGGGGTCGTCCAGAAATAGCGGCTCGTCGTCCTCCGCCGGGGCATCCAAATGGTCGACTGCGGGCTTAACCGGGGTCAGCACACCCTCATAGCCTTCAAACACACCGCCGCATGGGCTGAAGACCGGCTCTGCCTCAAGGGTCCAGTGCTGGTGATTGTGGCCGAGGTCAGGCAAATGTATTGGCGCGTCATGAATGGTGCTGCGGCGCTGGAACGCGCGGCTCACTGGATGCCCAAGTTTGGTGTTGAGGCCAAGCAGGTCCAGCATGCCCATGCCAAGGGCTGCATCCACGCTGCCTAGCAATTGGCAGCCTTGCGGGGAAACACCTGTAATCAGGCCGTCCCGGTCACTGCGCCACGCCCAGCCGCCGGGGCCAGGGTCCTTGAGGGACGGAGTTTCTTCAGCATGTTCATCAGGCGCGGTTGCCGCTTGCGGTACAGGCTCAACTGCTTCGGCCTTTTCAGGTGCCGGATCAACGGCCTCTTTGGGCTCAGGTGTATCAGGTTCGTCGTTCGCAGCTTCCACCATGCGGGTGTTGGAGGCTGCAGTTGACTGAGTTACGCGCTCCGCGATCAGGTCTTCATCAGTGCGCAGTATCCTGAGGCTCGCGGTTTTTTCGGGCCGCAGCGCTGTGACCGTTGCGCTGCCTGCGTGGTCGCCCTGAGCGCCAAGATCATCGCGCCACAGAGCCAGTGTTGAGCGGCTGTCAAACGGCGGCGCGGCAGGGGCAGCCCGGGCAAGCGCAATCCATACATTGGCGGAAAGATCGCCTCGGGTTGCAAGCGCCTGATGGTGCTCGCGCCCCGTCTCGCGGATTAAATCAATAATATCGTCTTCGTCAAAGGGAGCGTTTTGAAGAAGAGCTTCGCACAGGCTGGCCCTATCTCGGCAGATACGCAAGACAAGGTCCATCGGCGGAGTGGTCTGGCTGGCAAGCAGGTCGCTGACAGTACGGCGGCTTTCGCTGTCTACATGCGGCAACAGGGCTTCAATCACATCAAGAAGCTGGCCGCGTGTCGGTTCGCGCATCGGGGCTTTGCCGGTGAGGAAAAGGTCAACAAGGTTGCGGAATAAAGTCGTGCGGTCTTCGCCGTCGCGCTCACGCGCGTAGGCAACCAACTCCCTGATACGACTGTCCAGCGCGTTCATGTCAAACGCTGACGCTTTACCCACTTTTGCACCCACTTCAACTGTCACACATCACAACTCTTGCCGGTGATGCGGTGGCCGTCCCGCCTGGATTTTACCCGCGAATTTTATTTTTAAGTGGGGTGAAGATAGCTCCCGAATCACCCTGCGGGCTTATACTACTCAATTTGAATCGCGATACCAGCAATGATTAAAGTTAGAAATATAATTGTTTGAATTTGGAACTTTATTTCCGAAACACCCTTCTGTAGTATGCATTTCGGGCGGGGAGTTTATTCAAGGAGTTATTCTGATGGGGCGTGTCAAACTTGATGCCGTCGACCGCAAAATCTTGTCGTGCCTTCAGGCTGAAGGGCGCATTACCAACGTGGAACTTGCGGAACGTGTTGGCATAACTGCACCGCCTTGTCTCAGACGTGTACGCGCGCTTGAGGAAGAAGGGTACATCAAAGGCTATCATGCGGACCTGGATCAGGAAGCGCTTGGTTATGGCCTTACTGTCTTCGCCATGGTCGGGCTTCACAGTCAGGCCGAACATGACCTGCAGAAATTTGAACACCAATGCCATAACTGGCCGATGGTGCGTGAATGTTTCATGCTGAACGGTGAGATTGATTTCATTCTCAAGATCGTTGCGCGTGATCTGGCAGCCTTCCAGCATTTCCTGACGGGCGAGCTGACACCTTCACCCAATGTGGCCAGCGTGAAAACATCGCTGACAATCCGCACCAGCAAACACACGCCGGGTGTACCACTTCCTGAAGTGGGATAAGCGGACCAGCGTGGTCAAATAACAGATCTGTATCAAAGCCTGCCTTACCCGCAGGCTTTTTCATGCTGGTAGAGAGGGTAGCCGAGAGCCCTCAGGCGTAAGCTACCCAGCCCCGGAAGGTGAAGCCGGTATAAAATATCTCGACACCTGAAAAGCCAGCACTACGGAGAAGATCTTCTTCCTCCGCCGGGCTCAGGAGATTGAGGTGCGTCTCAATAGCCGAGCGCATGGTTTCCACTTTTTCAGTATCTGCGCCGGAACCGAGCGCAAAGGCAGCGTAGCGCCCGAGCCAACGCACACGGCTTTCATCCTGCGGGAAGCTCGAATGTGCGGCGATGAAAGGTGCACCTGGTTTGAGGCGGCTCTTAATTTCGCGGAGCGTTTGCAGGCGGTCTTCAGTTGACAGGAAGTGCAGCACGAGCATGCAGGTGGCCGCGTCAAACGGCTCGTCTTGCGGCGCGGCGTCAATGTAACCCTCAATCAGGCGTGCGCGCGGTGCATGCTCGCCCATAATATCGCTCGCCAGCGCCAGCATTTGCGGGGCCGGGTCAACACCGGTGAATGTCCAGCCAGAATAGGCGTCAGCAAAGGCCTTCATTTCCATGCCGCCGCCCGCGCCCACCACCAACACATGGGCGTCTCTTGGTGCGTGTTCCGCTAGCAGGATACCAGTCATGCGGTGTAATCCCGCTAGGCCGGGCACGAACTTTGGCGGGC
This sequence comes from Kordiimonas sp., assembly GCF_965216265.1. Lineage (GTDB taxonomy): Bacteria > Pseudomonadota > Alphaproteobacteria > Sphingomonadales > Kordiimonadaceae > Kordiimonas. The sequence goes on along the minus strand of NZ_OZ244153.1, from coordinate 971,541 downwards.
CTTCGACATATTTCCGAACGGCTTCAGGGTCTGAAAACGGCGTGAGTAATTCGCTCATGGTTGGGCTCCGGGGGTGTTGAAATGATCAGGAAGTGTGGGCCGTGCTGCTGTGGTGGTTTTGGTGATTTTTAAAACGAGCATGGAAGTCGGCGCTTAGGCTCGCGAGAGTAACTTCGCCAAAGCGTTTGAGCAGCAAAGCCTCGGCTTCCTCAAAGGTTTCGCCAAGGGCGGCGTTAACTGCTTGTTCCACAAGGCAGCCGGGGCTTTCCGTGCGGTTGCCGATGGCCAGAAGGGCAGGGCTGTTGAGCGCTGTGTATATGTCGTGCAGTGTGATGTCTTCAAGCGGGCGGCTGATCGACCATCCGCCGCCGTGCCCTTTCTCTGAGCTGACGTAGCCTGCGCGTTTGAGCCCCGCCATGATGCGCCGGATAACAACCGGGTTTGTACACATGGCTTTTGCGAGCATTTCGGATGTGGTTGGTCTGTCATGCTCTGCCATATGCAGAAGAACGTGGAGGATGCCGGAAAGTTTGCTGTCTCTTTTCATGTAACTTTATATGTTACGTGATATGACAAAGGTCAAGTCGAATAATGACGAGGCTAATAAAAAAGCCCGCTCAGGGCGAGCGGGCTTTTTTATTCATGGTTTAGAGGGGCTTATATGAGAGCTTATTTGAACTCGAGCTTGAGGATTTCATAATAGCGCTCACCACCCGGGGTTTTCACCTCAACCTCGGCCCCTACGTTTCGGCCGATCAGGGCACGCGCGATGGGAGACTGATATGAGATTTTACCCTTTTTGACGTCGCCTTCATCAGCGCCGACAATCTGGTAAACAACTTCATCGTCGTCTTCGTCGATAAGGGTAACGGTCGCACCAAAAACAACACGGTCACCGGAAAGAGACGAGGGGTCAATTACCTGAGCGCGGGAGAGCTTGCCTTCAAGTTCCATAATGCGGCCTTCGATATGACCCTGCCGCTCTTTCGCAGCATGATATTCAGCGTTCTCGGACAGATCGCCGTGCGCGCGCGCTTCTTCGATGGCAGCTACCACAGAGGGGCGTTCGACAGATTTCAGGTTCTTGAGTTCTGCAGCCAGACGGTCATAACCGTCCTGAAGCATGGGGACTTTTTCGTTCATGTATCCCGTCCATTTTCATTCTTATTGAGCGCGGCATTTCTCGGAAACCGATCAAAGGCCCCGATGGCCGCACTTATACAAAACAGGAGCGCCGACCCAAGAGGGCCGGCGCACCTAAACCTACTTAACCATGAATTTCATTTTTTTCAAGCCTGATTCGACGCGAAGCCTCTTAGGCATAGCCCATTTGGGTCATGTGGACGTTGGCGCGCTCGCGTAAATCACCCTTTAGGAACGGCGATACCGGGGGCGGTAAAAACGTCAATCAATATTTTGGATGGAGCAAGGCCAATGTCAGATGATGGTTTGTGTGATATTAAAATCTCGGATTTTAAGGGTATTTTTGATTTAGCGTATCAGATAATCGGGTCCTACGAGTTTAGCTGGGACGAACTTCTGGAAAGGCTCTTAACTTTCCCACTTGATGACGCCACCAAGGATACGCTGAGGGAAAGTATTGAGATCATCAAGGACAACCCTGATGTTATCGACCTCAGCAAAGAGAAGGTGGACGAGTATTTTGCCGAGTATGGCGACATCACCCTTTGTGAGCTTTCCGAAAATCTCGGTGGTGACACCGGCGGTTCCGGCGGCGGCACTGGTGGTACGGGCGGGGGCACGATAACTGATCTGGTGCCGGGTAACCCGCTGTTTGATGCCATCCAGAAGGGTGCAAACGGTAACGACCAGCTGTTTGGCGACGCGATTAACGACCGCATTCAAGGGCTGGCAGGCGATGACACTATCGCAGGTGGTGCCGGCTCAGATGTACTGTTTGGCAAACTGGGCGACGACATCATATATGCCGACGACTTCGAATCCGCGCTTGCGGCTGTTGTGGGCGTTGTCAACAAACTGTGGGGTGGTGCGGGCAACGATTCCCTTTATGGCGGTGGCTCGTCTGATGTGCTGGGCGGCGGCGCTGGTGATGATTATGTAGAAGGCGGCGCTGGTGATGACACTCTGTTTGCCCGTGACGGTGCCGACGAGATGGACGGCGGGGCAGGCGACGACCTGATGTTCGGAGGTGCTGGTGACGACTTCATGGAAGCACGCGACGGTGACGATACGCTGTGGGGCGGTGCCGGTAACGACAATATGGACGGTGGTGCCGGTGCCGATACCTTCGGCTTCAACGGAAATTCTGGTGACGATGAGGTTTGGAGCTTCAACGTAGACGAAGACGCGCTCGATCTCTCCGGTGCCGTGTATGACTTTATCGACATGACTGATGTGGCTGCACGTTCGAGCACAACCACAAACGCGCAGAATGTGTCTGGTGTGATGATTGACCTTGGTGGGGGTAACAGCGTGTGGCTTGCCCAGGTCGACTACAGCGATATCTCCAACGTGAGTGTCGTTTTCTAAGCAAAGGCAAACTATGGCCCAGCCTTTAACACCGCCGCGCTTGCGGCGGTGTTTTTTGTGGTGGGAAATAATAAAGCCCCGGCGCAATGTCCGGGGCTTTTGTATGTTGGGCTTAGTTTTGCCTTAGGCGGCGAAGTCCTGCAGGGGTTTTACGTCCAGTTTCTTTTCACGAAGGGCTTTGAGCGCCTGAACTGCCGCCGCCGCCGCTGCCATCGTGGTGAAATATGGCAGTTTCATCAGAAGGGCGGTGTTCCTGAGCGCATAGCTGTCCTTGATGGCCTGTTTGCCCTCGGTGGTGTTGAACATGAGCTGAATTTCACCGTTCTTCATGATATCTAACACATGCGGGCGCTGGCCATCTGTGACCTTGAACACGCGTTTCACTTCATGCCCGTTGGCTTTCAGATAATCCGCCGTGCCGCCCGTGGCCACAACCTCATAGCCCATGGCCAGCAGGTCTTTCACAAGCGCCACAAGCGCGTATTTGTCGCTGTCTTTCACCGAGACGAAGACCTGGCCTTTTTCCGGCAGCTTCACACCTGCCGCAAGCTGGGACTTGTAGAACGCCATGGCGAAGTTGGCGTCGATGCCCATGACCTCACCGGTTGATTTCATCTCTGGCCCGAGAAGCACGTCAACACCGGGGAAGCGCGCCCACGGGATTACCACTTCCTTCACCGCCACATGCTCGGTGATCGGGTCTTTAAGTTCAAACTCTGTCAGCTTGGCACCGGCCATCACTTGCGCCGCAATCGCCGCAACCGGGTAACCAACGGCCTTGGCCACAAAAGGCACTGTGCGGCTGGCGCGCGGGTTTACCTCAATCAGGTAAACGTCGCCGTCCTTCACCGCGAACTGAACGTTCATCAAGCCTACAACATTCAGCGCTTTTGCGAGCGCCTTTGCCTGACGTTTCACCTCGTTCACGATACCGACGGGCAGACTGTATGGTGGGAGGGAGCAAGCGCTGTCACCTGAGTGGATGCCAGCTTCCTCGATATGTTCCATGATGCCTGCAATATGGATGTTTTCACCGTCCGACAGGGCGTCCACGTCTACCTCGATGGCGTCACGCAGGAAACCGTCGATCAGCACAGGGCTGTCGCCAGATACTTGCACCGCTTCATTGATGTAACGGTCAAGGCCCTCCTGGTCATGCACAATCTCCATTGCGCGGCCACCCAGCACATAACTTGGGCGAATAAGCACAGGGTAGCCAACACGGTCGGCAACCTTGATGGCTTCTTCATGGCTGCGCGCAAGGCCGTTTTCAGGCTGCTTGAGGCCAAGGCGTACAACCAGATCCTGGAACCGTTCACGATCTTCCGCGAGGTCGATGGCGTCAGGGCTTGTGCCAAGGATCGGGATACCTGCGGCTTCAAGTGCGTGCGCAAGCTTGAGTGGGGTTTGCCCACCAAACTGCACGATCACACCTTTAACGGTGCCGTTTTCCTGTTCCTTGCGGATGATCTCAATCACATCTTCGGCCGTCAGCGGCTCGAAATATAGCCGGTCTGAGGTGTCATAGTCGGTGGAAACCGTCTCAGGGTTGCAGTTGATCATGATGGTCTCATAACCTGCATCCGAGAGGGAGAAACACGCATGACAGCAACAATAATCAAACTCGATGCCCTGGCCGATACGGTTTGGCCCGCCGCCAAGAATGATGATTTTCTCGCGGTCTGTTGGCATGCTTTCGCACTCAGCGCCTTCACCGTCCGCGAAGGTTTCATAGCTTGAGTACATATATGGCGTGCGGGCATCAAATTCCGCCGCGCAGGTATCAATACGCTTGAAGCTTGGGCGCACACCGCTGTCGTGCCGCGCTTTGAAGACCGCCGCTTCCGGCAGGCCAGCAAGCTGTGCGAGCCGCGCGTCAGAGAAGCCCATCATCTTGAGCTTGCGCAGTTTGCGCGTATCAGACGGCAGGCCGTTTGCGGTAACACCGGCTTCTGCGTCCACAATCGATTTGATCTGGCGCAGGAACCAAGGTTCATAATGGGTGATGGCGTTGATATCCTCGAGGCTCATGCCCTCACGCATGGCCTGCGCGATACGGAGGATACGGTCAGGCCGCGCCACAGCAAGCTCGCGGCGGATCGCTTTCACGTCACCTGAGCCGGGTTGGTAATTCTTGAATTCAACTTCATTGAGGCCAGTGAGCCCGGTTTCCATGGAGCGCATGGCCTTTTGCAGGCTTTCCGCAAAGTTACGGCCCACAGCCATGGCTTCACCCACTGATTTCATTGCAGTGGAAAGCACGGCTTCGCTGCCCGCGAACTTCTCAAAGGTGAAGCGCGGCACTTTGGTGACCACATAGTCGATGGTGGGTTCAAACGACGCGGGCGTGACGCCGGTGATGTCGTTATCCAGCTCATCAAGCGTGTAACCAACCGCGAGCTTGGCCGCGACCTTTGCGATCGGGAAGCCGGTTGCCTTGGATGCCAGCGCAGAGGACCGGCTCACACGTGGGTTCATCTCAATTACGATCAGGCGGCCATTTTCCGGGTTTACGGCGAACTGTACGTTCGAGCCACCGGTTTCAACACCAATCTCGCGCAGCACGGCAATGCTGGCGTTGCGCATCATCTGGTATTCTTTGTCTGTGAGCGTCAGCGCTGGCGCCACCGTGATGCTGTCGCCGGTGTGTACGCCCATCGGGTCTACGTTCTCGATGGAGCAGATGATGATGCAGTTGTCGTTTTTGTCACGCACGACTTCCATCTCATATTCTTTCCAGCCGAGGATGCTTTCTTCCACCAGTACTTCCGTGGTGGGGGAGGCATCAAGGCCGGAGGCCACGATGGCAAGGAACTCTTCCTTGTTATAGGCCACCCCGCCGCCGGTGCCGCCCATGGTGAAGGACGGGCGGATAATAGCGGGCAGGCCGATCCACTCGAGGATTTCAAGCGCTTCATCAATGGTGTGTGCGGTTTTGCCGCGGCATGTCTCAAGCCCGATTTTTGCCATGGCCGTATTGAAACGGCTGCGGTCTTCCGCCTTGTCGATGGCGTCTTCGGATGCGCCAATCAGCTGCACACCGTATTTCTTTAATGTGCCGTCTTGCGAGAGCGCGAGCGCGGTGTTGAGGCCGGTTTGCCCGCCCATGGTGGGCAGCACAGCGTCAGGGCGCTCTTTCTCGATAATCTTGGCGACAACTTCCGGGGTGATCGGCTCTATATAGGTGGCGTCCGCCAGTTCCGGGTCGGTCATGATGGTGGCGGGGTTTGAGTTGACGAGGATAACCCTGTATCCTTCTTCCCGAAGCGCCTTACACGCCTGTGTACCGGAATAGTCAAATTCACAAGCCTGACCGATCACAATGGGACCGGCGCCGATGATCAGGATGCTTTTGATGTCGGTGCGTTTTGGCATTGGTGGTCCCTTATATCCTAGGCTGCGTTTTTGGGGGTCTGGATCATGTCCATGAACTGCTCAAACAGATAGAAGCTGTCCTGTGGGCCTGGGCTGGCTTCCGGGTGCTGTTGAACAGAGAAGATAGGCTTGTCTATGCACTCAATCCCGCAGACGGTTTTGTCAAACAGGCTGATGTGGCTGATTTTCACATTATCCGGCAGGCTGTCACCATCGACCGAGAAGCCGTGGTTCATACTGGTGATTTCCACCTTGCCTGAGCGCAGGTCTTTCACTGGGTGGTTGGCGCCCCGGTGGCCCTGGTGCATCTTGTAGGTCTTGCCGCCGAAGGCAAGCGCCAGAAGCTGGTGGCCAAGGCAGATGCCGAAGATCGGCAGGCCGCTTTCAATCAGCTTTTTGATCACCGGCAGGGCATATTCGCCAGTAGCAGCCGGGTCGCCCGGGCCGTTTGAGAGGAAAATGCCGTCAGGCTTAAGGCCCATGATTTCATCATAGCTTGCGGTGGCGGGCACGACCGTGACGCGTGCGCCAGTGGCAGCGAGGCAGCGCAGGATGTTATCCTTCGCACCATAATCAACCGCCACAACATGGGCTTTTGCGTTCTCAAGCGTGCCGTAGCCGGCGGCCACGGTCCAGCGGGTGCCGCTCCACTCATATGTTTTATCGCAGGTAACTTCCTTGGCGAGGTCCATGCCTTCAAGGCCGGGCCACTCTTTGGCTTTGCCGAGCAGGGCCTTAATATCGAACTTGCCGTCTTTACTATAAGCAACCACGCCGTTTGGTGCGCCGTTATTGCGGATATGGCGGGTAAGCTTGCGGGTATCAACACCGGAGATGCCAACAAGACCCATCGTTTGGGTCCAGCTGTGCAGATGGCCTTCCGCGCGGAAGTTGGCCGGGTCTGTGACATCATCGCGGATCACCAGCGCGCGGGAGGCTGCCGTGGCGCGTTCCATGTCTTCATCATTCGTGCCTACGTTGCCGATGTGCGGGAAGGTGAAGGTGATGATCTGGCCTGCGTAGGAAGGGTCTGTCAGGATTTCCTGATAGCCGGTCATGGAGGTGTTGAAGCACACCTCGCCAACGGCATCGCCCTCTCTTCCAAATCCATATCCCCAGAAAACAGTGCCGTCTGAAAGCACAAGAACTGCAGTAATATCATCTGCCGGTGGTTTTAGGGGTAGTGTGGATTCGGTCATGGGGGCGGTTTCCTCCTGCCTGATGGGTCACACATATCCCTTGCATATCAAGGGATTAGCCGGTAAAACGTCCCGCCCGTGGCTAGGGCTTGGCTCCGGCCAAATTGACGGGACAATAAGCGTAAGGCTCAATTGGGTCAAGTAAAGAATTTAAAAAAATATTCAATAAAATCAATGGTTTAAAGGGCGTGTCTTTGTTTGCTTGCGACGGTGGCTTCAGGTATGATCTCGCCTTCCTAACCATGGAAACAAGGTGACAGGGTAATGTTACGGGACGAACTCAATCAATCGATGAAAGCAGCCATGCGGGCAAAAGAGGCTCGCAAGCTATCCACCATCCGCCTCATTCTGGCGGCTGTAAAGGAAAAGGATATCGAGCTGCGGACCGCGAATTCTGACGACCGCGACGATGACGCCGTTATCACCGATATCCTATCCAAGATGGTGAAGCAGCGCAACGACAGCATCAAGGCTTATGAAGAAGCCGGGCGCTGTGAACTTGCGGAGCGTGAGCGCGAAGAAATTGGCATCATCCAGAACTTCCTGCCCAAGCAGTTGACAGATGCCGAGATCAAGGCCGTGTGTGAAGCTGTTGTGGCGGAAATTGGCGCAACCGGCCTGAAGGACATTGGCCGCTGTATGGCTGTGCTGAAGGAAAAATACGCCGGCCAGATGGATTTCGCGAAAGCCAGCGGCACGATCAAGGCGCTGCTGAGCTAGTTGCGGATCACTTCTTCAAATCTAGATAGTAAGTTGCTGAAGGCCACGCAAACGTTGGTTGGTGGGCTATGTATGGTGTCAACGACTGTATCACTTGCGGTTGCTAGTGTGGTGATTGGGCTGTCGCCCCTCTTTGTTGGTATACTGACTATTGGGACGAATAGTCGCGAAGGGGCGGTCTGGCAGCTTGTGCAGTTGTTGCTTCCGTTGATCCTGCCAACAGCGAGCCTGGTGTTTTATGGAAAATTCAAGGCTGTAGGCTTTTGGGGTCTGGGGATGCCCGTTGTATTGGCGGCGCCTGTGCCCGCACTTTGGCTGTATTTTCTGTTGGTATAGAACAGCGCAATTAATAAAATGCGGCTGGTCAGGATGTCCTGATCAGCCGCCTAGTTTTTTGGGGGTAAGGCTTCGGTAGTAGCGTGCTCAAACGCTACCCAGATGCCGGGCGGAGCGGGTGAGAATGATCATCGGCTTGCCTTCATGGTCATACTCAACGCCTTTGCGCTCTTCTTTTGGGGCCTGCATGGCCGCATAACGCATCAGTTCGTCTTGCGGGGCCAGCATCACCAGCAGGTTTGAAAGAAAACTCCGCTTGTATGGTGGAGTGTCGGCTCCTTGTGCCTCTGTCTGTTTGGTGCTCATTTTATCCTCATGCCGTTTTGGCTTATGCGCTTGGGGGTGTTTTTAATCAGCAGTTTGGCGCCCCGCAGACCTGATCAAAGGACGGTCCTGCAACAATGGGTGCGCGGCGTTTGGGCTCATTTTGCTCAAGCTTTTCCGCTTCTTTGTGGATGATGCGGGTGGTGTAGAGCAGCTTTTCGTCACTTGGTGCCAATAGCGTAGCTAAATTCTGCCAAAAGCTGGCGTTATGTCTGTGGCTTGGATATTTCTTAGTCATTGTTCTTCTCCTGTGTCGCTGTTATCCTTGATTTTGTTACGATAGGGAGAAATTACAAATTCATAGTTTTAAGCCTAAGGCTTAATTTTACTAAGGCTCGGTATGCGTTATAAATTGCAGTCGCTCTCAGGTTTACTTGCCTTTGACGCCACGGCGCGGCACGGCAGCCTGACACTTGCGGCAAAAGAGCTGGGCCGGACCCAAAGCGCGGTGAGCCAGCAGGTGAAGGGGCTTGAAGAACAGCTTGGTTTTTCCCTCTTTATCCGCCGTCCGCGTGAGGTGGAGCTCACCCCTGCCGGGCGGGCGCTTGCCAAGTCGGTGAAAAACGCACTTGAGGGCATCGATACGACCGTCACCACGCTGACGCGGCGCAATGAGCCCAATGTCATTCGCCTCTCGGCCTATCACTCCTTCGCCATTCAGTGGCTGATCCCATGCCTGCCGCGTTTCAATATGGTCCACCCCGAGATTGATATCCGTGTAAACGCTGACGACCATCAGGTCGACGTGGCGGCGGAAGGATACGACCTGGCCATTCGTGGCGGATGGCTTGGTAAATTGCCGCCGGGAGTTAAACCCCTGCGCGTTGAGACCTATATGCCGGTATACGCCCCAAGTCTTTCGGGTGGCGAGTTGATCACGCGGGATAATCTGGCTGACTACCCGCTTGTTGGATATGAGGACCGCAGCTATTGGAACGACTGGTTGGACCACAATGATATTCAGCTCGCTGATCCGGATTTCAGCAAAACTTACAGCCACTCCGGCCTTCTGGTACAAGCGGCTATTGTTGGGGCGGGTGTTGGCCTTGCCCCGCTGGCCACAGCCGCGCAGGCGCTAAGGGACGGCAGGCTTCGGTGCGTGGGCGGCAGGCCGTCCAGCAATGGCTACTGTTTCTACACTGTTGCCTCAGAGGAACCGCCACCCGAGAAGGTGGCCGTGTTTATCGATTGGCTGCATGAAGAGATGGAACAAATGGAAGTGGATCTAAAGCTGTTTTTTGCCGGATAGCATATAGTGTCCAGTATCGGCATCATAAGGTAGACTCCTGCTAGCCTTCTCCGGTAAACAGAACAGGTTGCTGCGTTGTGGTATATACAGCGAGGGGGCGCATTTCATTTCTCTGATGATTTGGTCATTTCTCTGATGGTTTGGGTGGTATGGCGCTTAGTCCGCAATTTCTGGATGAGCTGAAGCACAGGTTTACACTGTCTGACGTTGTTGGACGGCAGGTAAAGCTTGTTCATCGCGGGCGGGAGCATTCCGGCCTGTGCCCTTTCCACAGCGAAAAATCACCGTCATTCACCGTGAACGACCAGAAAGGCTTCTATCACTGCTTTGGCTGCGGCGCGCATGGCAGCGTTATCGACTTTGTCATGAACACCCAGGGCATGGAGTTCATGGAAGCTATTGAAGTGCTGGCCGGGGAAGTAGGCATGGAAGTGCCCAAACCGAGCCGAGAGCAGGTAGAGCGGGACAAAAAACGCGGCACACTTTCAGAAGTGATGGACGTGGTTGCCAACTGGTACATGGCCCAGCTTAAAGGGCAGGTTGGCCGTACGGCATATGACTATATTAAAGGTCGCGGCCTCACAGATGAGACCCTCAAACGTTTCCAGCTTGGGTATGCACCTGCGAGCCGCACTGCGCTCAAGGATGCCATGCTGGCACGCAACATTGGGGAAGATCAGCTTATCGAGACCGGAATGCTTATAAAGCCGGAAGGCGGTGGTGCGTCTTATGACCGCTTCCGGGACAGGCTGATGTTCCCTATCACCGACCGGCAGGGCCGGGTGATTGCTTTTGGCGGGCGTGCGCTTTCAAAAGATGCCAAGGCGAAATATCTGAACAGCCCGGAGACGCCTATCTTCCACAAGGGGGCCACACTTTATAACTGGGCCAACGCACGCGCTGCATCCTATGACGCGGGCCAGGTGATGGTAGTGGAAGGGTATATGGATGTTATCGCACTTGCGCAGTATGGCATCGATTATGCTGTGGCACCGCTTGGTACTGCGCTGACGGAAGAGCAGATATCGCACCTCTGGCAGATGGCGGATGAGCCGATCCTCTCGTTCGATGGTGATAACGCTGGTATGCGGGCCGCAAGCCGCGCGGTGGAGCGCGCGCTACCGATGCTGAAAGCTGGCAAGTCGCTACGCTTCATTATCATGCCGGACGGCGAAGATCCGGATAGCCTGGTGCAGAAAGAAGGCAAGCAGGCCATCGAGCGCTTGATTGATAGCGCAAGCCCGCTTGTGAATGTGCTCTGGAATAACCTGACAGGCGGCACAGCGTCTGACACGCCAGAGCGCCGCGCTGGGCTTGAGAAAAAGATATTCGGTGCGCTTTCCGATATCGAAGACGAAAATGTCAAAAAACTTTACCAGAGCGAATTTCGCTCTCGCCTGTGGGAGCATTTCAAACCACCGAGGGCCAAAGGGCAGCAGGCGCGAGGCCAGTCGCCTTTTGTGCAGGGGCGTGGGCAGGGCGGTTTCAAGCGGCGACCCCCTCCGGCAACGGGGTTATTGGGCCAGACATCAATCGGGCGCAGCCGTGGCATTGGACCGGTGACGGACCGGATGGAGAAGGTCATTATCCTCACGCTCGTGCATCATCCCGAGATCATGATCAAACATGAGGAAGAGGTTGCGCACCTTGAGTTCAGCGTTCCGGGACTTGACGGCATACGCAATGCCCTATTAGAGAAGGCCGCACTTGCGGAAAGACTTGACCATGAGGCTGTCCTTACCCATTTGGAGGGAAGGGCAGAGATGGTGACGCTCACGAAGCTTCTGAGCGAGCGCGGTCTAAGGGACGACTGGTTCGCCTGGGACGATGCGGCCTTGTCTGATGCATTGACGGGATTTGAACATACAGTATCGAGATTCCAGCACATCACGGCAGCACACGCGGCTTATGTGCAGGCTGAGGCCGACTATGCGGCCGACATGACGGACGAAAATCATGCGCGTTTTGTGGCGGCTCAGGAAGCCTATCGGGCGCTTGAGGAAAAAGTTGCGGATAAAGAAGGCTATCGGCTCGAATCAGGACGGTTTTCTTTCAATTAATATGGTATAGACTGCGATTCGCGCAGATCTGGAGATAAAATACATGGCAAAAGAAGCGAATCAGGACGACGATAAAGACACTGGCTCGGAAGAAAGTGGTTCCGGCCCTATCGTCGATTCTGCGGAAGCTGCTGTCAAAAAGATGATCGCTAAGGCGAAAGAGCGGGGCTACATCTCATATGATGAGCTCAATAACGCTTTGCCGACCGAAGAGATGTCATCTGAAAAGATTGAAGACGTCATGACGATGCTCTCTGAAATGGGCATTAACGTCACTGATGGCGACGACCCCGACGAAGGCGAATCGGAAGAAAAAACCGAGGAAGAGGACGAGGGCGAGCAGGAAGAGTTTAAAACCACCGATAAAAAAGAAGCGACGGACCGCACAGATGACCCTGTGCGCATGTACCTGCGCGAGATGGGCTCGGTAGAGCTGTTGTCTCGTGAAGGTGAGATCGCTATCGCCAAGCGGATCGAAGCCGGTCGGGCGACGATGATCGAAGGGCTCTGCATGAGCCCATTGACCTTCCGCGCGATTATCGAGTGGGCAGAGCGTCTCGAAAATGAAGAGATGCTGCTGCGTGACATTATCGACCTTGAAGCAACGCTTGGCAAAGAGCCAAACAGCGCTGACCTTGAAGACGAGGATGGCGGTGATGTGCTTAAGGAAGGTGCGGAAAGCAAGGACGAGGACAAGAGCAAGAGCGAAAGCCCTGCCGAAGCCAAGTCTGATGACGCGCCAGCCAAGCCAGAAGATTCGTCAGAAAGTTCGGACGACGATGACGGTGAAACTAGCGACGGTGAGAGCACCTCAAGCTCCGACGATGATGACGATGATGACGAAGAAGCGGCCATGTCGCTTTCCGCCATGGAAGCGCATCTGAAGCCGGAAACCATTGAGAAATTCCAGCTTATTACATCGACCTATAAAAAATACGCCAAGCTGCAGGACGCCCGTCTCGCCGCTGCCGTGCAAAACGATACGCTGACGACACCACAGGAACGCCGGTTCAAGAACCTGCGGGAAGAGCTGATCGCACTTGTGGCGTCGGTTCGGTTCAACAACATGCGTATTGAAGAGTTGGTAGACGAGCTTTACGGCCTCAACAAGCGCTTGATGAGCCTGTCTGGTCGCCTGCTTCGGCTGGCGGAAAGCCACAAAGTAAGCCGCATAGCGTTCCTTGATGAATATCAGGGCAACGAGCTTGAAGAAGGCTGGGCTGAGCGTGTTGGCAAGCTCAGGGGCAAAGGCTGGGCATCGTTCGTGGCTGGCGAAGCTGTTGCGATCAATAACATCCGCGACCAGGTTAGCGACGTTGTTGGCCGTACTGGTCTGCACGTGGCTGAATTCCGCCGCATCGTTCGCACAGTGCAAAAGGGTGAAAAAGAAGCCCGTATTGCCAAGAAAGAAATGGTGGAAGCCAACCTCCGTCTCGTGATCTCGATCGCGAAGAAATACACCAACCGTGGCCTGCAGTTCCTTGATCTTATTCAGGAAGGTAACATCGGCCTGATGAAGGCGGTGGATAAGTTCGAGTATCGCCGTGGTTATAAATTCTCGACCTACGCTACATGGTGGATCAGGCAGGCGATCACGCGGTCTATCGCGGATCAGGCCCGCACGATCCGTATTCCTGTGCACATGATCGAGACGATCAACAAGCTCGTTCGTACTGGCCGCCAGATGCTGCACGAAATTGGTCGCGAAGCTACGCCGGAAGAATTGGCGGAACGCCTGTCCATGCCGCTTGAAAAAGTGCGCAAGGTCATGAAGATCGCAAAAGAGCCGATCTCTCTTGAAACGCCAATCGGCGACGAGGAAGACAGCCATCTTGGTGACTTCATTGAAGACAAAAACGCGATCCTGCCGGTGGATGCCGCGATCCAGAGCAACCTTCGTGAGACCACAACCCGCGTGCTGGCAAGCCTGACGCCGCGCGAGGAACGTGTGCTTCGCATGCGCTTTGGTATCGGTATGAACACAGACCACACGCTCGAAGAAGTTGGTCAGCAGTTCTCGGTAACGCGGGAGCGGATCAGGCAGATCGAAGCCAAGGCGCTGAGGAAACTCAAGCACCCAAGCCGGTCACGCCAGCTCAGAAGCTTCCTCGATACCTAGGGGCGCGGGTGAGAGCTTTAGACAATAAAACAAGGGGTAGCCTTTACTGGCTGCCCCTTTTTGTCATCGGGGCTTTTCTCGCAACCAAAGTGGCTGCAGCAGAATATTTTACCAGCACAGACACCCAAGGGCGACGGCTGGTGGACGTGCAGGTTGATCACCATGGCAACTTCCCTTTCTTGATCGACACGGCGGCGAGCCATACCGTGTTTTATTACCGCCTGGTTGACGAAGTGGGGCTGGAGGCTGTGCCTCGCCGCTCGGCTGACGTGATTACGGCAACAGGCCAGCGGCCCATGCGTCTATTTAAGGTCGGGCGTATTGCCACGCTCGGCGCTGTGCTGGAGCTCGAACACACAATTGCGATGCCAGATCAACGTGGGCCCAACACACCATACGGCATTGTTGGGGTTGATATGATGCGGGGGCGGGTTCTTGTGCTTGGCCCTGAGGGTGCACAGCTTTTTGAAAGCACAGCAGCATTTGAAGAAGGACAGGTGAAGGATATCGTTTGGCAGCAGGTGGCCGGGCGTGCAGTGGGGCGCGGCTCGGTTGCGGTAGATGTCAGCATTGGTGGACACATCATCCCAGCCGTTGTTGATACAGGCGCCGGGGCGACAGTGATCAACCTCGCGGCAGCCGACATGATTCGCGCAGCGCAAGCCAGCGACGTTGAGTTTCGCTCAACCACCATTTCGGCCGCCGGTGGCCGTGTGCGGGCGGAAAACGTCCACATAGGCCGTATGTCGATTGGTGGCGTGAACCTTGGCTCCAAGGATATCCTTGCGGCTAATTTGCCGGTGTTCAGCACTTATGTGCCTTATACCGTACCCGCGATGATCCTCGGCGCCGATGTCTTGCTTAGCCAACCTGTCGCTATCGATTTTGACAGTTGGGCGATCTATCTGGGTACGCCTGCGAAAGCCGAATAGATAGCAAAAGGCCCGACACTCGGCCGGGCCCTCTATGAATTTCATTCAAATACTCAGCCTAGCTTTGAAACAAACCAAGGATCGCGGCAGGTTGCTGGTTGGCGATGGAGAGGCTTTGGATGCCAAGCGCCTGCTTCACCTGGCTGGCTTGAAGGTTGGCGCTTGAGGAAGCCAGATTAGCGTCCACAAGGTTGCCGATGCCCACTTCCGTGGTGTTGCTCAGTGCTTCAGTAAAATCTTTGGTTTGCTGCAACTGCCGAGCACCAGATCCCAGTTGAGAGAGGACGCTTGTGAGATTACCGAGGGAATCGTCAATCGCTGCAACAGCAGCTTGAGCGTCAGCGGCGGAGGCAATGCTTTGGCCTTCCGTGAGCGTGATATTACCGCCGCTCAGTGACAGGTCTTGCGCATCAATGGTGATGTTGCCATCACCCTCTGCACCAGTGATTGCGACGATATCGTCGCCACCCGCTTTGATGGCGTTGGTGCCGTTGAATTCTGCGGTCCCCACAATGCTGGTGATCTGGTCCTTGATCGCAGCAAAATCCTGATTGAGCGCACTGCGGCTCGCGTCGTCAAGGCCGGGGTCTGCGGCTTGAACCGCCTTCTCTTTTGCTTGCAACAGCAGGTCTGAGATCGAGCTGCTTGCCGCAAGCGCCACATCTGTGGTTGAGATAGCACGATCGAGCGAGTTTTTAACGCTGCCAAGCCCCGCAACATCGCTTTCAAGAAGCTGAGAGATCGCGAGAATAGCAGCGTTGTCTTTCACGCTGTTTACGTCTTTACCGGTGGCAATCTCCTTCTGGGTGTTGCCCAGCGTGGAGTTTGTTTTCTGCAATGAACGAACGCCCAGCAAACTGCTGGCGTTTGTATTAATCGAATCTACCATTTTCAGCACCACTTAGCGGTTTCGCAGTCCCCACCGCAAAACCTGTTACCCAAGTGGTATTATGGCAGATATGAGCGTAAAAATGAAGAGATCGTTAAAATTGTGCGGGCCAGCCAGACCCGCACAACCAAACTTGCAAACCCAGCGTCGAGTTATCGGCTATAGCTCAGAAAGGCTGCAACGCCATCTTTGAGCGCAAGCACATCCATCTTGTCGCTCACCGCATAGGGTGTGTGGATGGAAAGCACAGGCACGCCAAAATCGATTGTATCGATATTATAGTGCGCAAGCTCTGACCCGAGCGTGCCGCCGCCTGCGCGGCCCACTTTATAGGTGGTGGTTTGCCATGCCACCTTACGCTCATCAAGCGCCGCCCGTGTCCAGGCGATAAACTCGCTGTTTGCGTTGAATCCACGCCCGTAAAGCTTGATGTTTACACCAAAGCCGAGCCGGGGGGCGTTTGTAAGCTCCCACGCACCGGGGTTCATGGGGTTCACACCCGGGTTCACATCAATCGACAAAGCCTTGGAGGCTGTAAGCGCACGAGTAAGCATGGGGTGACGATAGTCAGAGCCTTTTTCTGCATAGAGCAGCTCACCAACAAAGTCGGTCAGGAAGGTTGACGATGCGCCGGTCACGTTCACGTTGCCGCTTTCTTCATTATCAGCAAAATGAATGAGGGCGGTGTTTGGCGGGGTGCCCATTTCAGCCGCAGCTTTCAGGCTCGCAAAAGCGCCAAGCCGGTCATCCTGCCCGTAGGCTGCCAGCAGGCGGCGATCAAACCCCACATCACGCGGCGCGAGTGCTGGCACGAGCGAGAGCTCGGCCGAGACAAGGTCTGCCGCTTCCACATTGTAGGTTGCTTTCAAATGCTCAAACACCCATTCAGCTACAGGTGTTTTGCCGTGTGGGCCAGAGGCTGCGAGCGGATCAAGATCTTCATGCGCAACCACTTCGCTCGCGCTTCTTTTCATCTGGTCACGCGCTGTGTGCGGTGAAAGGTCAGGAATAATGAAGATGGGGTCATCAGCCTTGAGGCCAAGGGATACTTCAACAACGCTGCCATCCTTGCGGTCGATCCGGCCAACAAGGGCAAGCGGGATATTGGTCCATTGGTAGGTTTTGATGCCACCATGGTAGTTGGTTTGAAACAGTGCAAAGCCTTGCGCGTTATCAATCGGGCGGCCTTTCAACTCCAGCCGGGGGCTGTCGATATGGCTGGCCACAATACGCACACCCTTTGATACAGGCTCCCGGCCCCCAACAATAAGGGTGAAAGCGCGGCCACGGTTGTGCACATAGTAGCGGTCTCCCGCTTTGATGCGCTGGTCTTGTTTCCATTCTTTGAAACCAAGGCGTTCCACCTGCTGCTGGATGGTGGAAACTGTCAAAAGCTCGGTGCGGGCTTCGCTCAGGAAACGGGCATATTCGTCAGCCAGGTCCATTGCGGTTTTTGCCGTCGCGTCGCTGGCGTCTTTCCAGGCGCTATCGCATGTGCCTTGGGCACAAGGTGCCGCCACTGAGGGCAGGGTCGGGATAAGGCAGGCAGCAGCCAAAAACGCTGCGCCAAGGGTAGGGCGGATGGTCACGGATATTCCTCCTGTCGGCCAATTGTTTTAAAACTGTCTTAGAATGTCGTTCCGCCCATTGCAATCCGGTTTGGGGCAACTTATATCGAAATGATACAGGGATCGGGATCACATCTGTGAGAGGGGAAACAATGAACGAATTTGAAATGGTGCCGCTGATTGTGTTGTTCGTGATGTCGGCGGTGATCGTTATGCGCTGGATCAGCGCCAAGGAACGGATTGCAAAATCACGCGGTATGAATGAGGCGGCGGACGCGCGCATCAAGGCGCTTGAGGAGCGGGTTCGGGTGCTCGAGCGTATCGCAACAGACAAACGCACCAAGCTGCGTGATGAGATCGACGCACTTTCAGACTAAACCAACAAAACCACTTTGGGCACATAAAAACCAAGCCCGAACGGGCGGTAATGCCCAAGCACCATAACGCGAGGACAGGAGCAGGCCGATGGAAGGCAAAACATTTGTACTGTTGATTATATTCGGAACCTTTGCCTTTGCAGGCATTTCCCAGTGGCTTAAGGCCAAGACAGACGCACTTAAACATGCGGCAAAATCGGGCGATGATGAGCTTAAAGTCCATGTGCGGGCGCTCGAGGAGCGGGTGCGGGTGTTAGAGCGCATCGTCACTGACAAGAAAAACCGCCTTAAGGAAGAAATAGACGCACTTTGAGTGGCTCAAAGGGGCGCCTAGAGCGCCCCAACTCGGCTAATAATGCGAAGGGGCATTTTTCCACTACCCAAGCCAAGCTTCATTTGCTACACGAAGCCCCGTGGTTGGGGCCTGTAGCTCAGCTGGTTAGAGCCGGCCGCTCATAACGGCTTGGTCGGGGGTTCGAGTCCCTCCGGGCCCACCACACCACTTGTATTAGTTCGCAGAGAAAGCCGGACAGTTTTCAAGATATTCGGACATCGGCTGTTAAATCTCACCATTAACGAGAAAAATCTCACCTTGAAGAGAAATTCAGCCAGTTTTGAACCAATGACCTGAGCCCGAATTCATCTCCTGCTGATCGTTCTTTTTTGGGCTCACAAAGCTCCCGCCCGATACCGCCCAGGGGGATGCCGCAGGCGAATTGCTTCAAGCAATCCGGCCTAAACCGGATGGCTGATATGCCCCCTCCCGAGGCATCATGGCGTCGATAAGCAAAAGGCGGCCCCTCCCAAACTTTTATCAGCCAGGAAGAAGCCGCCTCAATCCGCGTTGATGCGGTCAGGTGGCCCGGACTGTTGCTCCTCTCCATCCTATTCTCGTCGGCGAGTCTCAATCTGCGTTGATGCGGTCAGGTGGCCCGGACCGTACCAAATTCAAGCGCTTGTTCGGCAAATCCGTGTCTCAATCCGCGTTGATGCGGTCAGGTGGCCCGGACAGCGCATGTCAGCATCTTGACGCCAACAGCATAGTCTCAATCCGCGTTGATGCGGTCAGGTGGCCCGGACTAGAAGAAAAAACACTAGCAGTCTGTCGGGTTTGAGGTTTTGTTCCACTTGATGCGATGGTTTGGATCGTCTCTCATGCCATGATCTTGCTCAGGCGCTTGCAGTTGTATGTGAGGGTCGTCAGTGTCCATTCGGATTTGACGTTTTCAAGGCCGCGCAGGTGGAAGCGGGTGAAGCCGAGGATGGATTTGATGATGCCGAAGACGGGTTCGACGGTTTGTTTTCGTTTTCGGTATTGTTGCCTGGCGGGTTCAGTTTGCAATTTGTCGATCATATCGAGACGCCACTGGGCGGTTATGGCTTTGGGCGGTTTGGCCTTTGCGGGCGGCGGCCTGAAGTCATAGGGCCGCTCATGCTGTTCGCGCGAGATGGCGATCAGCGCCTCGACGCCGCGCGTTTCAAGCATGGCGACCACCTCTTCACCGGCGTAGCCTGCGTCGGCGAGCAGGGTTCCGGGCGATCCTGGACCGTCGGCCATCCGCTCGAGCAAGTCTTCCAGAGCGGCGCGATCATTGGTCGTGTCCAGGACATCGCTGGCCAACACCAGCATTGAGCCATCCGCATCCACCGCGGCCTGCGCGTTATAGGCCTGGCGATATTCATGCCAGCATTGACATCAGCAGCCTTGATCACCAGCCCGGCCTATGTGGTGATCAAGGCTGCTGAGGCCTTCCACACCAAAACGACCCGGCCCAACGAGATGTGGCAGACCGACTTCACCTACTTCAAGATCATCGGCTGGGGCTGGATGTATCTCTCCACCGTGCTCGACGACTTCTCGCGCTACATCATCGCCTGGAAACTCTGCACCACCATGCGTGCCGAGGATGTCACCGACACCCTGGACATGGCGCTGGCGGCCTCAGGCTGTGACCAGGCTCATGTCCATCACAAGCCGAGGTTGCTCAGCGACAATGGCCCCAGCTACATCGCGAGCGACCTGGCTGACTATATCGAGGCCCAGCACATGAGCCATGTGCGGGGCGCGCCGCTCCATCCCCAGACCCAAGGCAAGATCGAGCGCTGGCACCAGACCCTCAAGAACCGCATCCTATTGGAGAACTACTTCCTGCCCGGCGACCATGAGGCCCAAATCGAGGCCTTCGTCGAGCACTATAACCATCAGCGTTACCACGAGAGCCTGAAGAACGTGACCCCCGCCGATGCCTACTTCGGCAGGGCCGCGACCATCATCAAACAACGGGAAAGGCTCAAACGACAGACCATCGAATATCGGCGCTTGCAACACCGCAAACGCGCCGCATAATATCAACCCCAAGACGAGGCCCTTACTCCGCTAATCTACGCTCAACATTGCGCCAAATGTTTTGACGACGGACAGTTGACTGCGGATCATATTGACAATAAGCGATCAAACAATCGGGCTGAAAATTCCCACCGGCCGATCCGAAGGTGAGAGCGGAAAATGCAAAGGTTCAAATCACCGGGATCAGCCCGGAGATTCCTGAACGCCCAATCCGCCACTTACAATTCATTCTATTTTCAACGCCATCTCATCGACCGCCCCACGTTCAAGCAGTACCGCGCCGAGGCATTCGGTGTCTGGGCAAATGCAGCTACAACTGCGTGAAAACTCTCAACCAGAAATTCCTGCGTGCGCAGATGACTTAATGTGACAATGCCCCCCGGCCGCTGGTGTGTTTTTACTCCGGCGTTGACAGTTCAAGAAGATTCGCGCGGGCATGGCGGAGACTGTCCACAAGCTGGTCAAATTCCTTTTCATCGAGATGGCCAAAGGCTTCACTGATCAGATCGTGAGAACTCTTCTGAAGCTTCGGGACATATGGCCCAAACTTGTCGGTCAAATGGATTCGGTTAACCCGGCGATCTGTCGGGTCTCTCTTGCGAAAAATCCAACCGCTCTCCTCCAGTCGATCAATGGTTTTGCCCACTGTGGCCTTCTCCAATTCGAGAATGTCGGCCAGCTCCGTCTGCGTAAGGCCGTCAGCCCGGTAGAGATGAGCCATGAGAAACCATTGCGAGCGGGTCAGGCCCAATCCTTTGATGCGGCGGTCAAACACAACTCTCATCAGGCGAGCAAGGTCACTCAGGATGAAGCCTTTATTCCGATCCAGGTCAGACATCGACGATGTTATCTTTATTTTGGTCATATTGTTATTTAGCATATAGTAAGATAGTATACTATATGAAAGTCTACAAACAGCGAGAATTGCAAGGAGCCCATGTCGGACTTTATCAACCATCTTCAGGAGCGCTCTGCGCAGGGCGGCTACGGGGTCTTCGGAACGCTTGATATTGAGATCAAAAGCGCTTCCAGTGGGCAGGTTTCCCTGGCCATTAAGCCTGATGGCTGGGCGGCCTTGCACGATGATGAGCCAACAGTGCACAGCGGCCTGCTCACCTTGCTGCTGGATTCGATCTTTGGCTTTGCCGTGATCTCATCACTTGAGACGCCAACGGCGATTGCCACCATTGATCTGAAGATCGACTTTCTTCGGGATGTGCCTGTCGCTGAAAAACTGCTTGTTGAAGCTCGGGTCGTCGATGCCCCTGACGTCTTTGCACATACTGAAGGCGAAGTGCGTGAACAGAAAACGGGGCTCCTGATCGCAAGGGGAAACGGGAGTTTTATGGTTGGGACCAAAGGCCCGTCGTTTAGCACGACAAACCCCGAGGTTACGCCGTGATGGAAGAAGCGAACAAATTATACAGCGAATGGATCGAAGCCAGCCCGTTCACGAGTTGGCTGGGGCTACAGGTGCATGCGACGACTGCGGGATTGGAAGCCGTTCTGCCATTTGAAGAGAAGAATGTCGGAAATCCGTTCATACGGTCGCTTCACGGCGGCATCATTTCAGCGGCGATGGAATGTGGCGGGGGGTTGCTGGCTGCTCAACTGCACGGACTGGGCCGGATACAAAGGCCCTCATCGATTTCCATATCATATCTGCGTTCAACATCAGATCGCGATCTCAACATCCAGGTCTTGCCGGTCAAGACAGGTCGGCGCCTGTCCTTCTTGACGGCGCAGGCATGGCAGGAGAGCATGGAAAAGCCGGTCGCAATTGCCACGATGACATTCTTGCGTAAAATGAAAGAAGTTTGAGAATGAAGCGCTCCCGGCACAAGATATATATTTCAGCCGTAATCTCCATGATTTTGTCGCTATTGGGTTGCGGTGACAGAAGCCATAAGGATGTAATTGTACAAGAATCCGAATTGACTGGCTCGAACATTGCCGAAGAGCAAAGCGACCCGATCGAGGCAACGCTTGTCCGTCGCATTCAGTTTGAAAAGACAGTGTTCGCGAGTGGGACGATAGCGGCAAAGCAAACAAGTAACTTAGGGCCACTGGTCGAGGGTGTGGTCGAGAAGATTTTTGTCAGGGTAGGAGACAGGGTCAAAGCTGGCGATCCGCTGTTTCAAACCCGCAAGGTTGACTTCGAGCGGCGGGTAGATGAAGCCAGAGCGGCCATGAATTTGGCCGACATTCGCGGAGTGCAAGCGAAGAGAAATTACGACCGCGCAAAAGAGTTGGCCAGTCAGGAAAACATTTCACAGGCCAGGCTGGACGATGTGGAAACTTCCTTCCAGATCGCGGGAGCGGAAATTCTCCAGGCCAGAGCCGCCCTGGAAACAGCAGAACAACAACTGACAGATACAGTCGTTCACGCGCCATTTGATGGCGTGATAACTGCAAGGAATGTTGACGAAGGGGTCTATCTGTCCAACCGGTTTTCCACGGGTGGAAGTTCAGCGGTTGTTCGAATACAGGAAATCTCGATTGTTAGCGCTATCGTCCAGACGCCAGAAGAGAACCTTGGCCTTTTGGCGCTGAATCTACCAGCCAGGGTGCAAATTCAGGGTCATAAAGAGGTCTATGACAGTTTTGTCTACATATTGAATGATCTTGTTGATCCAATAACGCGCACAGTTGAACTCAGACTACCGATCAAGAACGAGGACTATGCGATAAAGCCGGGGCAATTTGCAGAAGCCAGAATCATATTGCCACCACGGGAACTCCTCGTGGTTCCACGTAGTGCAGTAGCAAATGTGGGCAAGATAACTTTCGTTTTTGTTGTCGTGGACGGTATTCAAAATCAAGTTGCCGTTGAAATACGTGAATTCGACAGCGAGCAGGTGGAAGTCATCAGTGGCCTCTATGAGGGAGATTCCGTCATCCTCAATCCACCTCACTCTGTTAAAGATGGCGAGAAGCTAAAACGACGCATTGAATCAGGAGAGTATTAATGTGGTTGGTTGACATTTCCATTCGTCGACCGGTTTTCGCGATCATGGTCATTGGCGGTCTGATGGCGCTGGGATTCATTTCCGTCGGGCGGCTCGGCGTCGATCTGTTTCCCAATGTAGCATTTCCCTATGTCTCGATAACGACCACGCTGGAAGGTGCGGGCCCGGAGGCTATTGAGACCGAAGTCACTGATGTCATCGAGGAAAACGTAAACACTATCTCGGGAATAAATCAGCTCAGTTCGACAAGCTCCGAAGGCATGTCGCAGGTGTTCATTGAATTCGCACTTGAAGAAGACGTCGATGTGAAGGCTCAGGATGTCCGGGACAAGGTGAGCTTGGCCCAAAGGGATCTACCTGCGGACGTAAATCCGCCGATTGTGGAAAAGGTCGATCCGGATGCTGCGCCGATTATGTCGGTAATGGTTGCCGGTGATGTGCCTATCGGCGATCTGACGACCTATGCTGACGAGGTTGTAAAAGAATCCCTTCAAAGGTTGCCGGGTGTCGGTTCGGTAACTCTGGTCGGAGGCAGAAAGCGCGAGATCAGGATTTGGCTGGATGCCATAAAGCTGCGCAGCTACGGGGTAACCGCCGAAGACGTGGTGAACGCTATCCGCGCAGAACATGCTGAAATACCAAGCGGGAAGCTTGAGGCAGGACTGGGTAGCCGCGAATATAGCGTCAAGACTGTGTCAGAGGCGAAAACACCTGAGGAATTTGCAGACCTTGTCGTTGCGTTCAGAACCGGTGGACTGGCGACCAGGGTGGGCGATGTTGCAAGGGTTGAAGATGGACTGGAGGATGAACGCTCCTTTGCTATCTTGAACGGGCAACGAGGCGTAAGTCTGGAGATACGGCGGCAGTCGGGTAAAAACACCGTTGAAGTTGCTCATGCAGTGAAAGCCAGGCTGGAAGCGCTGCGAGCCAATGCCCCTTCAGGCATCAAAATGGTTATCGCACAGGATGTTTCTCGATTTATTGAATCCTCCATTGAAGATGTCAGTCATGAATTGCAGATCGCAATCGGTCTGGTGGTCTTTGTTACTTTCTTCTTTCTTTTAAACTGGCGCGCGACCCTGATCGTTGCCATAGCGATTCCGACTTCACTGGTTTCCACGTTTTTCGGGTTCTATCTTTTTGATTTCACGATCAATATGCTCACCCTTCTTGCCTTGACGGTCTCTATCGGGTTGCTGGTCGATGATGCCATTGTCGTCGTCGAGAGTATTCAAAAAGATATCGAGGCCGGGTCTCCTCCCCTCCGAGCGGCACAGGAAGGAACCAAAAAAGTTGGACTTGCTGTTCTCGCCGGAACATTTGCGACCCTCGCGGTTTTTGTGCCAATCGCTTTCATGCAAGGTGTGGTGGGGCGCTTCTTCTTTCAGTACGGGCTTGCAATTGTCTTCTCCGTTTCGGTTTCGCTCCTCGTGGCACTTACGCTCGCGCCCATGCTGAGTTCGATATTTCTTCACAAAGAGGGGCAACAGTTTCTGGTCTTCAGGCCAATTGAGAAGTTCCATGACGGGCTTTCCGTCTGGTACGCGAGAGGTCTGGCCATTTGTGTCCGGTGGCGCTATCTGGTCCTGGCCTTTGCATTGGCCAGCGTCACTTTGGGCGGGTGGTTCGCAGGACAAATTCCTTCCGGGTTTACGTCCAAAGCAGACAGGAGCGAATTCCTGGGCACGATTGAACTCCCTCTTGGGTACGGGATAGAGGAAGCCAAGAAGGCATCCAATGATGTTTATATGGCTTTGAGAGATATCCCAAATATCACGGATGTCTTTGTGACTGCGGGTGCAGGTTCACAAGCCAAGGTAAGCCAACTTGGGTTGTACGCTCGCCTCACAGCAAAGCAGAGCCGACAAGAAAGTCAATTTGCGACAATGGATGTCGCACGGCGCGCCATTGCCGACATATTGCCCGCCATCAACAAAATGACGATCATAGAAGTTCCCTGGGTGTCTGGTGGTGGCATCTCGTCGGCTGACGTTGAACTTTCCGTTCAAGGCAGTAATCTGGAGGCACTTCAAATTTATACCGACAGAGTTGCTTCGGAGATGAAAAAGAGTGATCGGTTTGCCGACGTGCGAACGAGTTTTGAAACCGGCAGACCGGAATATCGAATTGAATTTAATCGCATTCGAGCGGGAGATATGGGGGTATCCGCAAGGTCATTGGCGAATACGGCGCGTATAATTATTGGCGGTGTGGATGTAGGAACCTTCGAGGATCAGGGCAAGCGCTATGATGTCAGGGTGCGTTTGGAAGAACGCCAGCGCCAGAATATTGATCAGCTCGATCTTGTCCAGGTTCGGTCAAATGGTGGAATGCTCATCGACCTGAGTTCGATCGCAGACACAAAATTGACCACAAGCCTGTCGCAGATTGACCGGCAGAACCGTACCCGAAAAATCTCCATACTGGCCAACACAGCTCCTTCCGTGGCTTTGGGCGATTCAACCGAAGCGCTGGAGGAAATTATTCTGGCCAACCCGATACCTGAAGAGTTTTCGGCATCCTTTGAGGGAATGGCGCGGCGTATGAAGGAGTCCGGCACGGCGATTATCTTTGCCCTTATGTTGGCTCTACTGGCCCTTTATATGGTTCTGGCCAGCCAATTCAACAGTTTCGTTCAGCCTCTGATTACCATGATAACAGCGCCTCTGTCCTTCTCGGGCGCTTTTGCCATGCTCTATTTCGGCGACCAGGAGATGTCTCTCTTTGCGCAGATCGGTCTTGTCGGGTTGATGGGAATCGTCATGAAGAATGGTATCCTGCTCCTTGATCGGACGAACCAGATTCAAGATGAAGGCGTTGAATTGAAGGAGGCTGTGTTGCAGTCAGGCCCGGAACGCTTGCGGCCAGTACTGATGACGGCTCTCGCAGCAATCTTTGGCATGATCCCGATTGCTCTTTCGAATTCCGACGGTGCGGAGTGGAGAAATGCTCTGGGCTATCTGATCATCGGCGGGCTAACGTCATCGACATTGTTGACGCTGTTTGTTGTGCCCGCAGCAACCATGGTGCCACAGGATGTTTCGAACCTGTCCAAACGGCTTGTGAATAAAGCAAGTGGCTTCCTCTTTGATCGCCCTAGTCTTTCAGATCAGCCCGAACCGTAGAGGGGGCCGGACGGCATTGTCACGTTAACTCAACTTCGAAATCTCATGCTCGCCAGGCGAATAATAATTATTATAAAAAATAGCAGGAACAGAATAATCGACTAATCTTGCATCTCAACGAGTTGTTCCAGGCACACGCGGCCATCATTATATGTAATGGCTACGCCCGCCTTCTCCAAAGTGCCTCGGATTTTTTCAACCGTAGAAAATTGGGCTCTCGGCATACCTTTATGTGGCTCAATTCGTCGAATGGAAGCTATTGAAACTCCTGCCCTTTCGGCGAGGTCCAGTTGCGACCAGAACCTACAGGTAGTGCGGTTGCTGAGCTGGTCAAAAGAGAGTTTTGCACTCAGGAAATTGGTAATGTGTCAGCTATCGATCATCCGCGCCAAACTGGGGGCCGAAGATTGATTGCCATTTTTGCAGACTTAGATTCCGACTGCGTTCATTTATTGCGTCGTCAACTCTCAATCTAAGGGAATGTATGCAGCGCTTGAAATTCTGGAAATTTACTTCTTCCCAGTTCCTGTTGAAATTTTCCACCTTATAGGCTGGGTTCACAATTATAGGCACCTTTGTATGGCTGGCTAGATATTTGTCTAGTCTTGAGAGGACGGTCTGCAGACTGGTAGGAAGGTCCGCGAAATCCGTACCGCGTTCGGTATTTTTGATACAATTTCCAATGAGCGTAGTGAGCAATATGGATTTCACGGAAAAATTTTGTTTATGGTCGCGCAGATATTTCAGCAACTGAATTACCTTGCTCAAGTTCGCTCCCGGAACAATTGACTTTTTTTCTTCCAGCCAGAGGGCAAATCCGTCTCCATCAGTGCGTTCAAACCTGCCATCTTTACGATTGCAGACAAAATAGACTTCTTTGTTGAAAATCAACCACTCGCTCTCTCGCCATACTACACAGGGAACAACATCGAGATGAAAGTCACCCTTGTAATCGAGAGTAATACATCGTGTTTTTCTGGAAACCATTCCCGCATAAGACGGGCACCTTTTGAAGGTCGCATGAAACGTATCCATATAATCTGATACTCTCCAGCGGGTGTTTGGCTGTAAGATCACAAGTATATCCGCATCATACTCTTTTTTGGGAAGGGGCTGGATCATGGTTCCGTGCCGCCAAGAGCCTTGGGCCTGTATGGAGACGATCCGCGATGCGAGAATTGATTTTTTAAGAAAAGAGCTCACTGAAACGATGTGTTTTTTCAGTCGCTTGATCCGTTGTTGGTCAAGTTTAACGTGATGATTATAGAATTTATTGAAATGGGCGCTTTGCTTCAAGGAACGAGCCTAGTTTTTTGGGCGGGGATCGAATTTTTTGGAGCGTAGTTCCTAATTTAGACACTATACTGAAAGTTGCGTTATTCTAGGATGTTGTTGCTGCCGATGTCTATGTTGAACTACGATCAAGAAGCACTTGATGCTGCTCTCTACGAGATAGCTGAGAAAATCCAATTGAGTCCTTCGAAGTACGATCTCGCGAAGGAGCGATACAGGGCCATTGCTGATCACTTGAATGAGCGAGAAAGCGAAGTTGCCAAGTTCTCGCCGCATATTTATCCACAGGGTTCATTCAGAATACAGACAACCATCTCCAATTCCGATGAAAAGGATGAGTTTGATATTGACCTCATTCTTGAGATGAAAATTGACACAAACAATGATCCTCATGTGGTTCTAGATAGCATCCACAGAAGTCTGAACAGGGGCCGATATAAGGGAAAAGTGGAGAAAAAGCGCCGCTGTGTGCAGGTGCAATATAGCGATATGCATCTGGATGTAACGCCGGCTGTCTTGTTGGCTAAAGGTTTGCCGTCTCGTCCATGCCAGATTTTTGATTGCCATCCAGAGCGTGAGGACCACGTGCAGGCGGCTCCTGAGGGCTTTGCCTTATGGTTTGACGAGAGGGTTCTGCCTTCCCAAGTTTTGGAAGCCCGGCATTTGGCAGCTAAAGCCAGTGTTGATCCGGTTCCCGACCAGAAGCAACTAGACGAAAAACCACCAAAACTTGTGGCCCTGCAGTTAATCAAGCGCTGGCGGGACATGCAGGATAGCCGGCGCAAAGGCAATATCGAAAAAATACCATCCATCCTCCTATCCAAACTGTCAGCAGACTACCTGGATGAGGAAGATCGGAGCCTTTATTCCGTTCTATCACATATGACAAACCATCTGATCAGGATTATGTCGCATGATCTGGGGATTGTACTTAACCCGAGTTATGAACCTGACGAACTTACAGATCGGTGGCCCGGCGAAAGAAGGGCCTCTGCCGCCGTACCTTCCAATCAGGAATATTTTTTGGAGGATTTGAAGCTCCTGAAAGCCAACCTCGAAGAAATGGCCGGGGCAAGCGCAAAACGGCACCGGGAGTTGATGGCAAACATGTTTGGAGAACGCTCAAGTTCGAGCGGTACAGCCTTGTATGAGGGGAGTAACTTCGCACGGCAACAGGGTTTTTCAAGTGACAAGGCACTTATTGAGCGTCTTGTCACAGGCGGGCATGCCTTTCTTAAGTCGCTGTCCCTTCAAACCTCATATGAAAAACATCCCCAGTGGCCGATGATGCCCAATTGCTTTGTTCAGGTAACGGCGACGATACATCCGGAGAAGCACGGTCCACTGCTGCGCCAAATTGAAAATGGCGGTGCGGTTGGTATCGAAGAGCATATATGTTTCAGAGCAGTTGGACGCCCGGTGCGGCCAAATGGTCCGTCTTTCCCAGTTGGGAGCACCATTCACTGGCGGGTAACAAACACTGGCAAGATGGCTGCCAAGAAAAGGCAACTGCGTGGCGATTTTAGTAACGAAACAGGGAAGAGCCTATGGGAGCATGCCGCTTATGAGGGAGTCCACTGGGTACAGGCTTTTGTCGTCGATGCGCGAGGGAACTGTATCGGGAAGTCGGAACGGTTTTGCATAGTGGTCTCATAGGGGGAGAGGGAGATGTCAGGTACAATTCAGTCTTTTTTTGATTTTCTTAAGTTCTTGTATCTGCGGCGCTCGCCTTCAATGCCGTTTATCAAAGTAGGTATCTTCCTGATTGGCTCAGCGCTTTCGGTTGGCTTCTTTTTTGATGTAAATGCTTCCTATGGGCCTTTGACGGTAAGTCTTGACGGATCTGATCGCCAAACTTGGCCGTTGGTAATCCAATGGCTTATGTTTGGTGCCGGCTTTCCTTCATTGATTGTCGGACTGATTGTTCAATGGCGACAAGTGAAAACACTTTGGAGAGATGCCCAGCGGAAACGCCTGGTCACAGTAGAACACCGAGGGTTGACAACTCCAATAAATGGAACCCTTTCAAGTTCAGTGCCGCCTGAGTTTATCGGTCGTCGAGAAGAGATATTCATTGATCAGACGCCTTATGTTTCAGGAAACAGTAGGGTGGATGACCCAGAGAAATCCCTAGAGGAGGTGCTGTATATCCGGCGGGATATTGATGGCCGCGTTAAGGCTGTCGACAAAAAGGATGTCACGGTGATTTACGGCGGGCTTGCCTCAGTGCCTTTTACCTTTTTAGCCGGCTATCTAATTGATGATGACAATGAAGTGGAAGTGATGGACTGGGACCGGTTCAAGGGCAAATGGTTCCATATTAAAGCCAAGGGCCGAGAGGCCAGGGAAGCCGCGATTAGTGGTGTGGAAGAGGCCGGCGCGGCCGACGAGGTCGTTGTTGCCCTGTCCATTTCCTATAAGGCGGATCTCCTGGCCCTTGCCAAGGTCTTTCCGGAGTTTCCTCTTGTTCATATGGATTCCGGCGACTATCAGCCCAATAATCACTGGGATAGGGAGCAGCAGGATAGATGGGCCGATCAGTTTGTAACACTCATGCGGGCACTGGCTGGGGCTAGAAAGATTCACCTGACGATTGCCGCCCAAAATAGCGTTGTGTTTACATTGGGGCGTAACTTTGACCGTAGAAACAGCCCGGCGATAAATCTCTACCAGTACGAGCGTGACGAAGATCCAGCATATCCTTGGGCCGTGGCAGTACCTCGAGGCGGCAATGACGCTCAGATCATTTGGAAATCCGATGGTAGACGAAGATGACAGCTGAAATAGATACCGGTACGGAGATGCGTAGTCGCCTGTTGGCTGCTGGTTTTGGCGACGAATTGCTTTCAACCATCTATGCTATTGTTCTCATGGAAAGAAAGAATCGTGACCTTCTTTATGGGTTGCTTGTAGAGCTACACAACAGTTCTCACCTCGATATAATCGGCACATTTCTTCATCTTAGAAATTCCGCGGAAAGTGGCAGGGACTATTTTTTGCTACGGCGTGCCTTTGAAAAGGCCATGCCATATCTTCATGGCTCCGTAGAGCGAATGATGCAGTGCATTATGCATCTGACGAAAGAGGCAGGAAATGACCTTTCATCTGGCACCTTGCTCCCCCTCCTAACAGATTGGCTTGCTGCCGATGAAGATCGTCAGAACGAGGCATTTTCTCTGTTGGAGGCGAGGATCGATCAATACGGGAGTTTGATGCCTCAAATTGTTCAATCGGGCTGCAGGAGTGATCCTGAAAAATATATAAATTATTGCATCCGCTTATTGCAGGTTGACGACATTGAATTGCGTAGAAAAGCCATGTTTTCTGTGGGAAGAATCCCGTTCTCTGAAGCACCTGGCTTTGCCAAAGTCTGTGCTTTAGCGATAGCAACCTCAATCAAACTAAACGATGATCGATTGAGGGGAATTGCGTTAAAGACACTGTTTCATATCTGCCAATCAAACCGATCAGTCATGAATGATACAATAGGGGCTATCGAGTTCTTATTGGAAAACCCTGAAGAACACACGCTTCATGCAGCCGCCGAACTATTTGCTTGGGAGCTCAAGGATATCCCGGAAGGCCTCCTGGCCACTTTGCTTCAAGAGCTTCAAAATACACCTATTTTAAACTCTGGAACTTGGGATTTCATTGATCAAGGTGTATGTAAATTAATTGAGGCAGGCCAAAGAGATGTCGCATTATGTTTCATAGAAAGTCTGTCGGGTTCTGTTCCGGATTTGGATGTTTTTCAGACGTTTGCATCGACCCGTCAGGCGATCCTAGCAGATAAAGATATAACAAGCAGGATAGTTACCAGGTGGCTATTAGCAGGAGGAAACGGCCTGAAGAATTTTGTGGCCAGACTAGTTCTGCGGCATTCGACAAAAACCTTAGTCTGCGCACACAAAGCTGAGTTTGAACCTGACAATCCGGTCCATGTTGTATTCCTGGCGCGTAAAGCAATTGGGTACTTTTTCCTTGATGAAGCAAGCTCAGCGACCACTTTCATCCTCTCCCTCATGAATCTAACCTCGTCTCATGAGGCATTGGAAGCGTTGACGCAGTTGCTGGAAGACCCGCTATTGCTGAACTATCCAGCTGACGTCGAAGCGCTCCTCAAAAAGCCTCTAATCCAACTTACTCCTGAGACCCAGGAGTGCATCAATCGAGCACTATCCAATTCCGAGAAATATTACGAAGCACTACGTAATGTCGGGAATCTACCAGAGCTTTTTGCGCCCAAGTCGGAACAGGAGCTACATATGAAGAATATGGCGGCCAAAACCCAACAGGCGATGAAAGCGGGAGAGGCAAAATCCGTATTGCTTTCTATGGTTTCCAAGTCAGTTATTTTACACGGCAACAAAGCGGCATTCACTATCACTGATCTCAATGGGCAACCCCACAGAAGTGAAATTGCAATGCAGTCGCATGGGCATTCTATGACTGTTCCAAGAATGTCAATTCTGACTCCTTATGATTTGGACCTGATGCTGCGGATTTTCCGGGTGGAAAGGATTAAACAATGAAGCTAATCCTTCGCCAATATCTCGCCACTTTGCGCGAGCGCAAAGAGCTAGATGCGATTTTGCCCGACCTGCTCAGTCAAATGGGTTTAAATGTATTCTCTAAACCTTCAATCGGTACACGCCAGTTTGGCGTCGATATCGCTGCCGTCGGCCGTATCAATGGAGGTTCGGAAACTGTCTACTTATTTTCAGTTAAAGCGGGAAATTTGGATAGGACGACATGGGATGGTGCAAG
The DNA here is from genome assembly GCF_965216265.1 of Kordiimonas sp. Lineage (GTDB taxonomy): Bacteria > Pseudomonadota > Alphaproteobacteria > Sphingomonadales > Kordiimonadaceae > Kordiimonas. Next base: position 939,381 of record NZ_OZ244153.1, on the reverse strand, counting down.
CGACCAATCATTGCGTCCGTCACTTAACGAAATCATAGATTCATATATTCCTTTGATTTTGCCTCCTGAACACAAAGACAAACCGATCGCCATTTGTGTTTGCCTGGGAGGTGAAATCCATGAAGCTACTCGCCAGCAAGTATCCGGTTTCTTTAGAACAAATTCGACACTACAAATTTCGTTTGAAGAATGGAACGGTGACCGCTTGGCGGCTCTTATCCAGGAGCACCTGCTACGTGAAGATTTGATGCCCTCAGAAGCTCGCGGCCTATTGAGGAAATCTCTAGCGCTGATAGATGAACCAGAAGTTTCGCACCGCCATTTTGGAACGTTAGTCAGGCAACTCACATCGGGTTTAGGAACTTCGAAGCAAGAACTGACGGCAAGCCGACAAATTCTACTGTGCCTATGGACACTTTTTGCTTGGTGTAGGGATGCAGGTAATCTGGAAGCCGCTTACCTGGCAAGCGAGCTCGCATTATTAGCCCTATGGGCGCGAACTCATGAGTGCATGGGAAAGCGGGGCAAGCTTAACAAGGCTAGAGCTGCCGTCTTCTTTTCGACACTCGACGCGTATCGGCAAATAACTGGAGCATTCATTTATGAAAAGATTGGTCCTGTTGCATCCGTCGAGCATGGCCTCTCATCGGCCACACGTTCATCCAATGAGCTGTCGCTGAACTTAAAGCTATTTGATGTCTTAGGGCGTATCGCACTTTGTGGCATTTGGAACGACTGGCTTCGGCACGTGGCACGGATCCAGGGGCTTGAGGAGCAGGAGCGGGAATGCAGTCTGTTGTTTCATCAAGCTAGGGAAATTTTAGCGCAAGCAATCAACAACAACCCTACTCTCCTTCAGCCGACGAAAGACGATCACAACACAGAGATTTCATTGGCGGTAATGCTTCTGGGCCGGGAAAGTGGATACTCGGAATATATCAAGGAGTGGATTAAGGAAATCACCCGCCGCTCGATCTTTTCATATGAAACTCGTGGCCAATTTCCTTGCATGTATTCAACATTTTCACAGCTGCTTGAGCTAACTGATTGCAAAAGTGATGACGTAAGAAAGGAAGCTACGGCAGGAAGCGTTCTGTATCCGACACTGGCTCTATACGCCACGGTTTGGGAATGCGCAGATTTATATCGCGACATCCGCCAATTTCAGAATGATCATATGGAACATTGTTCGTTTCAGTTGTGGATGCCGAATGAGCAATCGGAGCAACCCATATGGCTAAACGAAGTGACCTGAGCCCTTTAAAACCGGCCAATTAAAAGTAGAGTCCGTCACACAGGAGACGGACTATGAAGAAGAGCAGGTTCAGCGAAGAACAGATCATCAGGATCCTCAAGGAACAGGAGACCGGGGTTCCGCCAGCGGAAGTTTGTCGGCGCCATGGTATTGGCGAAAGCACCTTCTACAAGTGGAAGAGCAAGTACGGCGGCATGGAAGTCTCGGACGCCAAGAAGCTGAAAGCGCTTGAGGACGAGAACTTGCGCCTGAAGCGGCTGTTGGCCGATGCAATGCTGGATGTTGCCATGCTGAAAGATCTGAATTCAAAAAAATGGTGACGCCCGCTGTCAAGCGAGAGGCGGTCGCTCATCTGAGGGAAAGCTATCAGGTGAGTGAACGGCGGGCGTGTCGTCTTGTGGCTGCGGACCGGTGCATGGTCCGATACCAGTCCCGGCGTCCCGATGACCGGGCGCTGCGGGATCGGTTGAAAGAGCTGAGCCATGAGCGTCGGCGTTTTGGTTACAGGCGGTTGCATATTCTGTTGGAGCGGGAGGGTGTTCAGGTGAACCACAAGAAGTTCCGGCGACTGTACCGGGAAGAAGGCCTTCAGGTCAGGAAGCGGGGTGGCCGCAAGCGTGCCTTGGGCACACGGGCGCCACTCGCGCTGCCGTCTCGGCCAAACGAACGCTGGTCACTGGATTTTGTCAGCGACAGCTTTACCGATGGCCGCCGGTTCCGCATCCTGTGCATCGTTGATGATCATAGCCGGGAATGTCTGGCCCTGGTGGCCGATACATCGCTGTCGGGTGTCCGTCTGGCGCGGGAGCTGGACCGGTTGATTGCCGAGCGCGGCAAGCCGAACACGATTGTCAGTGACAACGGCACCGAGATGACATCAACCGCTATTCTGCGTTGGTGTCAGGACAGCGGCGTGGCTTGGCACTATATTGCGCCGGGCAAGCCCATGCAGAATGGCTTTGTCGAGAGTTTTAACGGTCGCTTGCGGGATGAGTGTCTGAACGAGACCCTGTTCAGCAGCATCCGGCAGGCCCGAGGGGTTCTGGCCGCCTGGCGGCATGACTATAACCATGTCCGCCCGCATTCGGCCCTCGGCGGCCAAAGCCCAATCGAGGCTAGAAAGACAAAAGCATCATGGGGGCATGCCCCCATGATGCTTGCAAACACAGCTCAAAATGATCAATTCTTTAACAAGGGACTCTACGCTTGAATGGTAGATGGTTCGGGCTCAGGTCAGAAGATCATCATGGAACAGCGTTCAATAGACTTGAACTACCGGAAGACCCGAATGCCTTCAAGAGAGCCGTTACTGATGAATGCAAAGTGACTAAATCTCTTCAAGCTTTGACTGCATGGAAGCTCAATCTTTTCCCACTCATCCTAACCGCCTGTCGGCGTTATAGTCTGCCTATTCCGCCACAATTCTTTTGTTCTGATGGTGAGATCGAAGCGTGTTGAAATAACTTATGTGTATATCTGTCAGACTGAGCCACAACGTTGCAGCTTAATTAGGTGTTTGGTCCCGGCATTTGATGGTGCGGATTTAACTTGAATCTTTCGGGCTCATCTCCCCAACATTTGCAGATGAACTCGTATGGAGTGAGGCCGCGCAGGGTTTTGAGACGGCGGCCATAGTTGTAGGCATTGATGAAGTCGTGCAGATGGGCGGTCAGTTGTGCGTGGTAAGAGAGTGCTGTTCCCGGACGCGTATGATGAAATGAGCCGGCCTAGCTGAAACTGTCGATAAGTTTTGCGCTGATTATGCGGCAAACGAATTCGGACACTTCACGATCAACTGACCGTCCGCAGTTTCAAACGATATTCCAGCCTTCACGAATGTAGATTCGAGTTTCATCAGCGTTCTGGTTGTGACGTTCGGCACACCATGCTGCGGCTCAATGCGCTTAATCGACGCGATCGAAACTTCCGACTTCTGCGCCAGGGTGTCCTGCGACCAATCCAACATGGCTCGCGCTGCGCGAATTTGTCTGCCTGTCAACATTTGCCAATTCCCATCATTACACCCGTGCCGACTCGGATTCTGGATATCGTCTCTTTTTCAATTCTAACAGCCCAAAATGGTCCGTCAATTGTGAAAAATATATATTTTCCGCATCAAAATCAATACTAAAAGCACAAAGATTTGACTTATTAGGATAAATGGGATAGCCGAATCGAGCATGGTAAGGAGATCATGCTATGACCCGAAAAATTGTCAGGCGAACAACACATAGGGTGGTGGGGTACCACGCCAGTCGGAAGAATGGCGCCCTGGTCCCGTGGGAAAGCCAGGTGGAGCGGGGATACTTTCAATGGTTGGAAGTTGACCCTCGAATAGTCAGCTTTAGGTCTCAACCCAAAACATTTAAATGGACTGATTTTAGATACACCCCAGATGCCCTTGTGGAGACCCGCGAGGGCTCTTTTTTTGCCGAGGTAAAGCCAGATGAGGCGCTTGAAGATGACGTGGTCATGGCAAGGCTGGAAGAAATATCCAGGCGCCTACGGGCAGAAAATATTGAATTCAAGTTGGCATTGAGAAGCGAAATTTTTCAGGAACCGCTTCGAGGCAATGTCGTGCGGTTGATGCGTGAAACAAAACGTCCGCTAGATACAAAACTGGTTCGGCGCATCTTCTCGTTTATTGGCCACAATCGCTGCCAACTTGGAATGCTCGCGCATCACGTTTGTGATGGTGAGATATCACCGGTCTTGCGGTGCGTCGCGCAAGGCTACCTCTCTCTCAATCTAAATCAACAAATCACGCCTGAAACCTTCCTAACTGCCATTAAGGAGATGAATCATGGCACGTTTTCAAATTGAAGCAGGTACACGTTTTGTCAAAGATGGAGCGGAGCTCCTTGTTGTAGAAGTTCAGCGAGATCAACAAGTTGTTCTCGAAAACATCAAGCATCGAAAGCGTTGGGCGGAGAGCCGTTTCGAGATTGAGAGGCAGTTTTTCGCCGGTGAACTTATCTTGCTTGTTGGCAGTGACAAATCGAATGGCACCCCTATCGCACCACTCGATATGTTGTCCGAAGAACAGTTGGCGATCGTAAGAACTCGCGAACAATACATGCTGGAACTGGATAAGCTGGTGCCGTCGGTCTCTATTCGATCCTGTTTTCCCGATGTCGTTGGCCGTATAGCCACTAAACTCAACGATCCGACACCCCCATCGCGGTCGACGCTTAGTGATTGGTATGGGAGATGGATGAAAGCGGGAAAATCTCCGGCAGCACTTGCGCCTCGTCATTCGAGACGTGGTAAGCAAAAAACCGTGATGTCGCCAGAAGTCGAACAGATAATCTCGGAGGTGCTCGAGGAAAAATACCTAATTCGGGAGCGGCCTTGCCTAAAGCATGTGGCAAAAACCTACGTGTTGCCGGCCCTTGTTAAGGAAAACACAAGTAGGGCGAAAGAGGATCGATTTAAGATTCCCTCCTTGACAACAATTTACCGCTATGTTCGGACTTTGGACCCCTATCAAGTCGCGCTAAAACGCGAAGGTAAGGCTGCTGCAGATCAGAAATATCGACACATTGGTGCAGGTGTAAAAATTGAGGCACCACTAGATTGTGTATTGGTAGATCACACTGTCTTGGATATCGATGTCTTGGTGCCTATTGATGGTTTTGTGGCACGTCCGACCTTAACAGTGGCCATGGATGTGTATAGCCGAATGCCTTGGGGCATCTATCTGGGCTTTACCTCTCCTGGCTACGAAAGTGTGATGCTCTGCCTGCAGCATGGCATCATGGATAAGGTGAAGTTTCTTAGCCGGTTCTCCACAATCGCGGGCACTTATCCTTGCCTCGGTCTTCCGAGGTCTCTTGTCGTGGACAATGGCATGGAGTTCCATAGCCAAAGTTTGCGTGATGCATGCCATGTGTTGGGGATTGATCTGGTTTATTGTCCGGTGCGGCAGCCCCATTACAAGGCTGTCGTTGAAAGGTTTTTCCGCACTGTTAACACAGGCATACTTGCTGGTCTTAAAGGCCGGACCTTCTCCAATGTTATCAAGAAGGGCGACTATGACGCCGTCAAGAATGCGGTCATTCCATTCGACGTGTTCTATGAAGGTTTCTTCAAGTGGGTAGTTGATGTCTACTCCAGAAGCTTTCACAAGGGAATTGACGATTTCCCCGTGAAGCGTTGGCTTTCTGGTGTCGAAGAAACCCCAGTTGAACTGCCGGCGAACGTTGCCGATCTTCATATTTTGCTGGGGGAACCTGCACATCCGACACTGCATCAAGGTGGGTTGAGCATGTTCAATACCCGCTACAACTGCCCGGCGCTGTCTGCAATGTATCGGAGGATTGGGCAAGGCGTCAAAATCAACGTGAAAGTTAATCCGCTTGACCTGGGCGAGGTCTATGCCTTTGACGACGAAGCGCAGCAGTACATTAATGTACCCTGTGTTGAGCCGGATATGGCGGGCTTGAGTAAGTGGGAATACAAGTTAATTCGAGCCGAGGTGAATGCTCGACGTAAGGCGGGCGAACAAGAGTTTAGTTTGGCAGAGCATCGTCAAGCCATTGACGAAATGCTAAGTGTCAAGGCCAGAAAGTCCAAACAACAATCCGGTAAGCGAACAGCTCGTTTGGCGGAGTACATGGGCTCATCTCACTCCGAAGCGGCCAAGATCATGGTGGATTTTGATGAACTTCTCCCGTCATCCGAAACCCTGGTTGATGCTGACCCTGACATCGCACATCTGCTGGAGAATGCCGCGAAGTTTGGTTGGGGCAAACCCGAAGCAACGGAGGTATGAATCATGTTTGACGCACAATTTTCCTCAGGCGCCGCTACCGCACTTGGTCGGTTTAGGAAGCTGTTCATCGAGTACGACTTTACCCAGGAACTTTCCCGCCAGATCCAATTGTTTCATCAGGTTTCGGAAGCATCCGATATTTCCAACCTGATGCTTCTGTATGGCGACACCGGAAGTGGCAAATCCACTCTGGTCAACCGATATATCAATGCTGTGCGGGAGAGGGTTAAAGAAGCACATGTTGAGCAGCCCGTGCTCTTTGTGATGGTTCCAAGCAGTTGTACTCCCAAAGCCCTTGCGTCCAGCCTTTTGGTCGCATTGGAGGACCCTTGCTACAACAAGGGCACGCTTACCGATATGACCGTTCGAGTTGTGGCACTTATTCGCAAGAAAAAGGTATCACTGATTGTGCTCGATGAGTTTCAGCACTTCATCGACCGCGAAAACAAGAAGGTGGCTTATTGCTCAGCAGATTGGCTGAAAGAGCTGGTCATCCAAGTGAACTGTCCGTTCTTGTTGGTTGGTTTGCCAAGTACTTCGCGTGTGATCTGTGAAAACCAGCAACTGGAACGTCGGGTTCTAACAAAGTTGGAACTCCGTCCTCTTCCGTTCTCGACCAAAGCAGATAGGGAAAGGCTGCAAACGTTGCTGCTGTTCTTCGCTGAAGAACTCCCATTCGGAAACGCTCGAATGATTGCTCATGAAGAAATGGCGCGGCGCATACATATCGCCTGCAGAGGGCGAATGGGCTACCTTGCTCGTCTTCTACAGCAGGCGGGAATGGTTGCGCTGGAAGAGGAGGAGCTTGAGCTTAAAGTGAGCCACTTTTCCAAAGCTTATGATCGCGTAAGGGCGGATGATAAGGACTCGCTTCTCGGTGTCCTGAATCCGTTTCTCGCGGAGAAAAAACAGTGAAAACTAAGGGAATAGGAAGCCCTAAGGAGGGCTTCCATCCCCCAGTCAAGCTGCTAACAGTTTTGCAGCCAGAAGTTGGCGAGAGCTTTTATGGTTTTTTGATTAGGCTGGCTCAAGCCAACTTCTACTCTAATGTATCTTGGATACCCAGTTTATGCGATGGGCCGCAATTCATCGTAAACTTCGCTACAATGGATAGACTGGCGGAAGCAATGCCGCCTCGCTTTGGGCTTAATGCTGGTAAATTGAAAATGACCACTTTTCGTATGGAAAGCGTCGATAATCACCGAATACTGGACCTTAAGGAAAATGGCTATCTTGATGTAGCTCATGTTGAGTTGGGGCCTACCAAAGTTTGTCCGGCCTGCCTGGCTGAGTTTGGGTACGCTTTTAAGGCTTGGGAATATAAAGCCGTGATCGTCTGTCCGCGACATAGGCGTCACCTGGCAAGAAAATGCGAGAAATGTGGATCAAAGCTGTCGGCCAGTCGTCCGAAGCTATTTCACTGCCAATGTTGTGACTTTGATATACGGAAGACCGCTCTAGAGCCGGCATCTGGCGTAGATGTTAGGGCTGCGCAACTACTGTTATCAAAAATGGCCGTGCCCTTCAGTGATGAAAAAAATGACGTCAAAGAGCCATGGCTATCGATTAACCTGGCAGACCTCATATCGACATTACTGTTGCTGTATAGGTTTCATCCAAGTCGTGAAGATCAACACTGGACAATTTCCAATACTGACTGGGCTCAGGCGTTGAGGTTGGTCGCGCCATGTCTACTAGACTGGCCCTACGGCTTTTCTGACTATCTTGTGCAAGTCCATCACGCTCGGGAAGCTCCATCGGCCGAGTTCCGCCAAGGTGTCCATGCAGCGTTTGGCCGCTTCTACCAGATAGTGGCCAATGAGGATAAGGAGGGACGGTACAGACCACTTAAGGCATTTATGTCCGAGTACGTCATGTCCGACCCCCAACAAGCGCTTGCCACGGGGCGAGGAAGCTGCCTCATTTACCAACCTGAGAGGCGTCAATCCCAGTATCTGACAAAAGCAGAAGCCTGCAAGATGCTTGGTGTAAGCGGCGACACCTTTAACACCCTATTCGACGACGAAGTTTTAAGGGGGTTCAGGCTGCAAATAGGCAGGCAGATAGTTTATCGGATTTCGAGGGGGTGTGTTGATCAATTGTCGCGAGACCAAGTTTCGACGATCTCCTGTAGCAAGATCATTCGTGGACTTGGCCTTACTCGTCGGATGTTCGGCTACCTTGTACAGACAGGTCACCTTGAGCAATGCGACAGCGTTTGGGTGGCCCACGGTGTTACACGGGTTACGCAGTCGTCATTCAGGCGGCTTCTGGGGCGGCTTTCTGGGGTGGCACCCAAGGTTTATACGGATCAAGAGCGGCTACTGTCACTTGCAGGTGCTTATCTATTTGCATCAAGGCTGCACGATTTTAGTGGCCAGAGGTTCCTTGACGCTGTCTGCGAGGGAGCCGTAAAGCCAAGGTACTTTAAGCAAGAAGGTGCCCAAAAATATGTGGTCGGTTTCTTGTCAGCTGACATTTTACGGTGCGCAGGCCGTGTCTGGGTGGACAGTGCTTATGCAAACAAAATTTTGAGGGGTAGCCAATTGTCGGTGCGATCCGACACATGGCGGAAATTTGTCCGAATAAAGAGTGATCCAGCCACGCTGAGAAGCCAGTATTTGCTCGAGGATGTTATTGCTTTCTGCGAGGGTCTGCTCTTTACCGAATTCAGAAATATGGGAAATGTTTGCAAGCAGCAATGAATGAGAGTGGTAGATTCAATGGAGAAGTTTTCATCAGTTTTGACGACCGTAAATGCTCCTCATCTGAAGCAGTTGGACGCCGATGGCCTTGTTAGGTGCCTGCAAGATGAAGAATATGCGATGGCTCATATTGGCCATGTTTGGAGCTTCTTTGGCGAGGTCCCGGTATCAACCCAGTTGGCCTTCGCTTTACATCATTCCATCGCTGCCAAGGCGCTGCAGGATATCGGCAAATTCTATGCGAAGCGAACTGGCGCAGATTTTCCAATTCTGCATATTGCGCTCTAGGTTCTTTCTGCATCAGTAGGTTTTTTTCGGCGCCTAAATTGCTGCCAATACAAATCTGCAAACATGCCCGATTTCACGTGTTCGGGCCCATCCAGTTCCCAGCCTTCCTGGCTCAGAGCGTCAAACTTGGACTGAACATTCTCAGCTTCAAAGTTTCTCCATTCGACGCATTTGTATTCGAATTCGATTGTTTCTGATGGTGTCAGCATGCTCGGCGTCTCCTTGTCTGGGACACTTTATACTACCATAGTACGGCCCTGAAACTTCGACCTAAATTCTTTTGAGTTGAATCCCAAAGTTCGGGGTCCGCATGCTGTCTTTACGACGTTTTTTGCTGAACGAAAATTTTTGAGAAGGACCATTTATGGCTAAAGATTCAGACAAGCATGATCTTAAAAGCAACACTGAAAACAAAGATAGTCTGTCGTCGTTCTGGGAGTTCATCGGGAATACTTGGGAAAAAATTCCCAAGGACCTCATTTCGCCAATCGCCAAATTCGCAGGCGTGGTAGGTGGCATCTTGCCTATGATCCTAATAACTACCTATTCGGCGTCTCAAGGCTTGCCTGTCTTGGATGTGCTTAGCACGTTGGGAGGGCATGTGATTACGCTGTTTGTAATCTCGTTCATCGTTACGTTGTTTGCCGCAATTATCATGTTGGTGCCGGGAGCATACCGAGCCTTCGATGAACGCAGTTTGACAAAGCGGGAAGACAGGGATGGTCTGAATGATGACGAGGTCGCTCTTCATGACCACTACCTCGCGGTATCGTCCTGTGCTCCGGCGCTTGGAGTGATGACTGGAATTGTTTCCCTCGGTCCATGGCTAATGTCTGAAGGCGTGAGTTTGGCCTTTGCCTTTGGTTCCGCTGCCGGCTTTGCGGTCTTTCTTTTTGGTGCGATCTACCAAGGAAGGAGACGTATCGCACTGATAAAAAAACTCAAAAAAAGTGATATTCAAAAGCGAGCTAAAAAAAAAGATTGGGGGTGGTTGCTGCCGATGATCGGGATGGATATTGGGGTGGCTATGGTTTGGTGGTCTTTTTCCATTGGGCTGCTCTCTGACCGGTTTGGCGAAGTAAGTTTTGACGGTGTGAACAGTGAAATGGCTGTGGGGTTGATAAGTTTTGTCGTTGCAGTGTTTACGTCGTGCCTATTGGTTCTTTCGTCTGCTTGGTGCAGGAAAATTAGCTTCGGTCGAGTTGTTGGGGCAGTATCAATCGTGATGCTTGTCTTGGTATTCTTCTACCCAAGAGCTCATGGTTTGATGAAAAACAATCTTCGCATGCTCTCTCAAGGCGGCGATGTTTATGTAGTTCTTGTGGCCGACAAGAGCGTAGTGGAGGATTGGCCCGAGCTGTTCCAGAGAGAGGTATCGCCCGTTGACGGTAGTGAAGGCGAACTGAAGGCGCGTACAAAACCTCTACGGCTCTCACTTTTGGGGTCTGACAAACTGTTTGTTCAGCTTCCCAAAGACGCACCTCAGAGCGAAGCCTTTAAAGATGCGAAGATCGAAATCGATCGGGCAAAGATCAAAAGCATCGCTTTCATTGGCAAAGAGACGAAGAAGAAGGAGGAAAACGTCACCGAGACGGCCGCAAATTCATTTAAATAAGCTGAAACCTTGGGTATGAGGAGGAGGTCAAATGACGCCAAACCCTATGAACCCCTTCAGTGCATCATCGAAACTTTTCCAGTAGACCTGCGGATTTCAGAAATACGGGACAGTGATTTCACAAATTCCCGGACAGGGATTTCAGTAATTCCCGGACAGTTTTGTCAGGGTTGATCGTTGTCCTGCGATTATGAACTATGGGTTATGGTTTCAGTGTTTGTTTCGTCGGTCAAGCCGGTTCGGTTTGTTTTTCGTCTCATGCTGTCCCCTTTGATTTCGATGCGATGAGCATTGTGGATGATTCTGTCGAGAATGGCGACGGCGATGGTGGGTTCGCCGATCATCTGATGCCATGCCGAGACCGGCAGTTGAGCGGTGATGATGGTGGATCTGCGCTGGTACCGCTCTTCGAAGAGCTCGAGCAGATCGAGCCGTTGCTGATCGGTGAGGGTATGGGTTCCCCACCCCGATCCAGATGCTTTCTGATGGTTTTACGGTCCAGCCCTGTCTGCCGCGCAATCGCGCTGATGCTCAGTCCTTCCCGTTTCAAATCATGGATCAAGATAATCTCCTTCAGTTTGATCAACGGCCTGCCTCTCCCTTGGATGATGCAGGACCAGTTTGCGCCATGCTTGTCCCAGGGGGCATGCCCCCTGGGACAAGCACATCACCTCTCAAACTGGGGAATTTTCATTACAGCACTTTTGGGGAAAATAGCTCCAGCACTCACACGAACCACAGCGGTCGGGCCACGGCTGCCTTGAGATTGTCGCAGACCAGGGCTCTGGGCACGCCGTCAAAAAAGGTCAGCCAACCTCAAATTGATCCCATGGTCCGCTGCATACTTATTCAAAAGTATAGCTCAAAACACCCTTTCGCATACGGCTTTCGCTCTTGGAGCCCTGAATCTTTATCCCTATTTCTCTTCAGGCTTTTTCTCCATCACTTCTTGAGCGGCATCGCATCAGCAGCTTGCCCCTGTCAATGAAGGCGCGCGCATGTGCCTCTTCACTGAAATACTTGAAGATGGCCACCATATCTTCCTTCGCAACGCTGAGTTGATAGCAAATTATGCTGATTGCAGAATGGAATGCTCAGCATCGCTATGCGGGCGCATCAAGCCGCTCGAACTTCGTCGAGCAGTTCTGGATGCCGGTCCAGCAGCTTCAGGAGCTTCACCAGCGCGACCGGCGGTTTTGTCCGCCCCCGCTCGTAGCGGCTGAAGGCATTGGTGCCGCCGCCGAAAATTTCGGCAGCCTGACGCTGGTCCAGCTTCAGCTTCACGCGCACGCTATGAATGAAGCCCGGATCGACAATCGCCGCATTCACATCGCGGTTGAACGCCAGCATCGCCGCACCAACCCGCTCGCTCTGCTCTTCATCAAGAATTGCCTCGCCACAGGCCGGGCAATAGTCGCCCTCCACATCCGGGATGAGGGTCGTCTCACCTTTATAGGTATAGGGCATGTCTCGGGTGTCATGCACCAGGTCGGCCGCGCCACACATCAAACATTTCATCGTCATAACTCCTTGAAGGACACGATCAGCACATCATCGATGACCGTCAGTTTGAGATAGACTTCGCCGACCGCCGTCTTCGGCCTGTAGACATCCTGCCAGACCGTGTGGTCGGCGTAAGTGGTCATGCTCTTGTAGAAGTCGCCCATGGTCAGCGCCAGGATCGTTGCCTTCATTGCTTTGATATCCAAACTCAAAGAAGCGGCCCCGGAAAGCGCACTGTAGGTCGCGCGGACTTTTCCCGCCTCGACCAGCGTTTTGACAACGGACAGCTTGCAGTGAGGCTTCTTCTTTTCCATAAGCTCAAATTAACCTATTAGGTTAAATTTGGCAAGTAGGTTATTTTGCGAAGCGGCCTGCTGCATTGCGATGTTTGCCATTCCGGTTTTTCAAAAGTCATTTGTGAACAGCACTTTTATCGCTGGAGAGTGCGTCAATGCGGGCCCGAAAAGCGCTCGAAAAATACGAGTATGCCTCGTCTTTGATACGCTTGAATTCTCCATTGGTTATCTCACGACCGTCGACGATCTGGGACGCACGTGGCTTATCGAGGCGAGGTAAGGCCACGCCTAATGTTTTGCAGTCCCTTGCCGAGTTGTTGCGAGCAATCTCGAAAAACTCTTTTGTCTCAAAGTTGAAGCTCAACAGGTTGCTACGGCAGGCGTTGTTTTCTAGCGGGGCAGCATCTATTTGCTGACCCTCCCAGCGTGTTATTTTGTAGATCACGTCGGAGAAGGCGGCCACCTGGTAAGATTGTACCCAGGAATTTTTATCGGGCAGCATCAGGACGACTTGGCGGTAGGTGCAGGTTCCTTGGTCCCGACTACATTCTATATCGACGTGGTTGACGGGGTAGGCGATCTTCTCATCTAAGATTTTCACCGTACCTTTAACGTAAGCCCATTTCTCGCTCATCGTTCCCCCAAAATCAAAAGGAAAGAAGCTGACGTCGGTCATGTTTATGCGAGAAGCGCGATAGCCAAGAGTGTAAATTTGCCAAACGGTCAGTGCGCCTGTCTGCGCATCGCCAAGGTCAGCCTGAAACACCCTCTTAGCTTCTTCATAGTTAGCCAACCCGTCATACATCAGCGTGTTCAAGTGGGCCTGCATGACGAGATCACCTCCTTTAGACGTCGCCAAGTTAGCCGCCTGGAGGAGCATGATGGGAACCGAACTTGATCGCTCTGCCTCTGGTATTTGTAGGAGTTGTTCGGGAAGATAGTCCTTATATTTGGTGACAGCTTTGTCGTCGGCATAGGCTCTGCCACACATTAGAACCAGAAAAATAGCGAAAACGAAAGCTGAGGCGGCAGTAGGCGATTGTTCGCAGCGCTGGCTAGGAAGTCTAAATAACGCCATTATGTATGGTGAAGACTTGGAGCGTGAAGCTGCAATGGAACGTCAAGCTCGAAAAGCAGATAGGCGTATGCAGGGCGTACCAACTGATGTAGAGCAAGTGCCGTCATTGGAAAGGCGGAAAGAGAGACAGGTCGTTGGTGGCACGGAGCCCCAATTGGCAAGGGAAGTTGACAAGCCCTCAATTCGAATTTCTGCGGAATGGGAAAATTTATTCCGGATGTCAGAACTAGCAATCAATCATATGAATGCGCAGCTTTACATTCTCCAGTATAAATAATGCCAAATATATTTGCTGACTGTCTCCCGTCTTAAACGTAGCGCAGGAAACGTTCTAATTGCCATGGCGCGATACTAGCGTTCTTGTCTGCCAGATAGTCAGCGGTTACAGAGATTTCATCGATCCTCGCTACCTTGTTTTTCCAGTAGAAAGCTCGAAAAAGTTTTGCCTGCAGGTCTCCGTCAATCCAAAGCGCTTCGCCATCACGAGCTGATTGATCATAGAAAAAGCGGATCTTGGTTTTTCGACTCTTTTTAAGACTCTCACTTGGGATAAAGACCCGAAGCATCACTAATATATAGGGAATTTGCCAATCCTGTAGGTCTGCATAAGCATAGCAATTTAGCTTGGTTGCTTCTTTTAGCAACGCTTCAAGCTCTTCGCTTTTGAGACATGGGACAAGCTGCTTTACTCGGCAGAATACAGATTTCATGTTTTCCCGACAAAAGTCTCGTGCTCTTTTAGCGGCTGCCGGATCGGGGCTCCTGGGGCGGAGCTCAAGATAAGGCTTCGATGCAGGAGCATCGTGGGACAATAAGGGCTTTTGGGCGGATGAGAAAAATGTCTTTTACTTCCCGAAGTGTTTCCTGCCCTTACAGCCATATTGGCGGAACAAACGGGGCATTGTGCGGCCAGGGGAGAGTTCACAGCTCCATACTTTCCTCTAGCTACATTGTTCTCGTATTCATCAACGGATATAATTTGTCCGGAGATCGGGCACCTAGCATTATGCAACTGTTGTTTCACTTCCAAAATTTGAATATTTAAGATTTCCCAGCTTCGCTGAAAATCCATCAAAATGTCCAGCTTTCGGTGAATTAGTGTCCTGTTTTCCATGGAACTGAATATAAAATAGTAAGGAATTGTATAATCCGATGTCTCACTAACTTTGAGATCTAATAACTTGAGAGTTCTCAGAAAAAGCTGGAAATTTCTCAGAAAAAGCCGGACACCGATGTCGGTTTTCACGGTAAGTGAGAATATTGTCAGGTTGGTGAGAATCTTCACTTCAGCCCTAGAAAAATCAATGCCTGCGACCACCTTCGCTTTTCTATCATAAGGGAAGAAGGTGCTATGCATCTAGCTTGGTCTACAGTCGGCTAGTGGGGGCAAATTCCAGGGCAAAAAAAAGGGGGGTGAGGCAAGTAACACAAAGTTGCCGAACTTATCCGGTTTTTAGTGGGGAGGACTGAAGTTCTTGCCTCTCCAGATTCATTGGTGTTACTCTACAGATAATACGGCTGGCTCCGCTGCTTGTGCAAGGGTCAGCCCTCTTCATTTTAGGGCTATTCTCGTAGCCCTTGAGTAGCTCAGACACCAATCTCTATGCCACACAAATTCTATGGCATAAAAGACAGCTTGAATGGGTGAGGCACGATGCCCCCAAGTCGACGATAGGTAGAAGCGAGCGATGACGAAGAAGTCGACTTTTGACTTATCATTCGAAGAACTAGCCGAGATTGGCGAGCAAGCGTTCGCTCAAGCCAAAAGGGAGGCTATAGCCACAGGTCTCCCCAATCCCTATATCGACGTTGAACGCCAAGATCGTTATTTCCAAAAGATCGCACAAGGAGGTGGGCGGAGTGATGCCTCCAAAGTTGGCTAGACCGGGTAAAACCCACAAATAAGTGAAATTGGTCAAGAGAAGATAGATTCGTCGAATAGCAGTTTCTTCAGAACGATGGCTTCAGAGTCAGCTTTCGGCCAGTAGCGGACGTAAACTTGTTTCCTTAATAAGAACCTGTTGGAACGTTTTTTATTCCATATCCCATTCTAATGAACTTTGGCTTGTGAATGAATCAGGAGCTGTGAATTTCTCCAAATATGGAGAAGCTCTGACGTGATTCATCAAACGCCAAAACCATTGTTTAGATAGTTCGTTTTCTAAGCCTTCTGGATACTCATATTTATATGAAAATCCATCATTTGCTCTTTTATGACATGAAATATAGATCGGCGTTAGATACGCTTGAATCCCCCACCGAACATCATTTAATAATT
The DNA here is from genome assembly GCF_965216265.1 of Kordiimonas sp. Classification (GTDB taxonomy): domain Bacteria; phylum Pseudomonadota; class Alphaproteobacteria; order Sphingomonadales; family Kordiimonadaceae; genus Kordiimonas. The sequence continues at coordinate 923,589 of NZ_OZ244153.1, read as the reverse complement.
GCGCCATCCAAGTGCCGTAGTATATGAAATAGTTCTCATCAAGATGTTCTTGGAAGTCTTCTAGTGCGAGAGGTATCAGCTCAAGTGGTACAACATAATCGTGCTCTGTGAGGATTTTGTGTATCTCTTTCGATACACCAGTTAATCTGGATATATTGTGCTTCGAATGATTGCCTGAAATTTTCAAGAAGTCCATTCTTGAAACTTCGATCTTTGCTTCTATATCGAGCGTTGGAAGACATAATTTTAGCGGAGCCTTAAACTCAAGCCAGTTGACTAACTCATTTAGTGCCTTTTGAAGATCAGTTACCTCTTTATTGAAACTCTTGCTTTGACAAGTCTCGCTAAGTACGTTTATGCACGATCCTGACACGCCTGTTAATTTACTATCTCCAGCTTCCTTTGCAAAATCCAAGAAACGAATTACAAATAGTGAACGATGGATAAAGTCCTTAAAATAGACCTCGGCCTCACCTATCGTTCTTGAACTTTTCCTCACGTCAAGCAAAGCATGGTTCACCATATTGTTGAGAGATTCAACGCAAATGCACAGGCCTATAGTTTCCTTTTCTATTGAGTTAATTTCCATTTTTCCTCGATTATAATAGTAGAGCCCCAATAGAGATTAGTTTCATTTTTATTTTAGTCATGCATTTCCTCTAAGAATATAATTCCACTACCTAGCTTGTTCAAACTTTTGGTAAGTGGCCGCTTTGGGTCGGTTTTGGCCAAAGCACCACCAAGCCACAAAAATATAATACGACACCACGAGAAGCCGACTTGATTAGTGGACCCATGCGGCCTACTATCAGGGCACAAGCTCGAACTCAGGTAGAAGATGACGATACAACCGATCAAAAACATGATGGTTCTGATGACCATGGGTGCGCTAATGTTCCTGCGCTTCATGGACCTTGCCGTTTTCGACGCTGAACACGCTCATCTTGAGCGGCCACACGTGCAGGCGCATGCCAGCGAAATGATCCATGATCATGAGCCAGACGAAGTCACGGAGCATGACACCCTTGAAGCGCAGGCTGCGCATGTTGGCTTCCACACACTTCTCGGGGTTTTCATTGAAACGGTCGATGCGGCTATTGCAATGCCAAACCATTTCTCCCCAAGCTTCGGTTTCCATGCAAAGGATGATGCGCTTGCATTCGCGCAGCGCCCGCCCATACCCCCTCCCTTGGTCTGATCTCTTCAAATCTTGACATTCTCGCGTGCGGCAGTCGCTGCGCGCTCTCTGTTGTTTTTTGATGAGAGTAGACATCATGACTATCTTTAAAGTGGCGGCTCATGCTGCCCTCGGCGTCTATGCCGGCGCGGTATTATGGTCCGGGCCCGCAGAGGCGGAACTCACGTTAACCCGGGATGAGGTCATCAGGCGAGTGCTTGAGGCTTCCCCCACCCTTGAGGCGGCGCGCGCACGTGTTGCCGAGTATGAAGCGGCCATCCTGCAGGCGGATATACGCCCAAACCCGACGGTAGGTGCTGAGCTCGAAAACTTTACCGGTACTGGCCCGTTCACCGGGCTTGACCGCACGGAGCTGACGGTCACTTACGCGCAGCAGTTCGAGCGCGGCAACAAGCGCAGCCTACGGACAAAGCTTGCGCGGGAGGAAGCCCGTATCGGTGAAGGTGAATGGCATATCCAGCGACTGGATCTGATCCATACGGCGGAAAAGGCTTATGTGGACGTGGTTGCTGCCCGGACGCGGCTGGACCAGCTTACGACCCAGGCGGCTATCCTCAAGGATATTGAAGGCGCGATCCGCGCGCGTATGGAAGCCGGCAAGGATTCCGAACTTGCCGTGCAAAATGCCCATATCCGCTACCTGAATGCCTCCAACCTTGTGGCAAACGCGGAGCAGGAGCTGATGGCCGCCAAAGTCTCCCTCGCGGGCCTATGGGGTGCGGACGCGACTGCCGTCAGTGTCGATGCCGGACAAGGCTTCAAACTTCCGGCCGCACTGGTGCCAATGACCGAAGCCTCGGTCGCTGGTAGCCCCGATCTCGCGATCTGGGACTTGCGGGAAGCGGCGCTTGAGGCCTCCCTGTCGCTTGAGAAAGCGAAATCGGTGCAGGACCCGACAGTGCGGGTAGGTGTGCGCTATCATCAGGATACGTCGGACGTTGCCGCGGTTGCCGGGGTGTCCATCCCACTGGCGCTATATGATACCAATCAGGGCAACATCAGGCGTGCGCGCGCGGCAGTCAGCCGCAATATGTATGAGCGTGCCGACCGGGAGCGTACCCTGATCCGGCAACTGGGACTGGCGCATGCCCGGCAGCGCGCAGCCTTCACCGCCGCCCGCCAGCTCAGCGGAAGCCTGCAGGCGGCCGAGGATGCCAAGGCGCTCGTGCTGGAGCGTATGGATAAAGGGGCGGCCTCCTACCTCGATGTCTTTGCGGCGCAGTCACTGCTCGCTGACATCGAAACCCAGCGTATCGCCGCCCTTACCCAATTTCATCTCGCGCAGGCTGACATCAACCGCCTGACAGCAATCCATTCGACAGACGCGACCATGCCCGCCACTACCATGAGCGGCGCAGAGGTACAGGTCGGCCCTGAAGGAAACTGACATGACACAGTCACTATTCAAGAAACTCACGATACTTTCCGCAGCGGCCCTGATGCTGGCTGCATGCGGGCAACAGGCCGACAATCACGCCCGCGACGGTGAGGGGCATGGCCACGAAGAGGCAGCCCATGACGAAGTGGCCAAGGGGCCAAACGGCGGGCGCCTGCTGGAGGATGGTGCCTTCGCGATCGAGGTCACGATTTTCGAGCAAGGTACACCGCCACAGTTCCGGCTTTTTGCTTATGAAAACGGCAAGGCCATTGCGCCTTCAGCCGTCGACGCCAGTATCACGCTTTCAAGGCTTGACGGGGAGGAGAACTATTTCCGGTTTGAGGCCGAAGGAGGCTACCTCTCCGGTGACGGTGTGGTGACGGAACCGCACTCGTTTGATGTGGCTGTGAAAGCGACCTACAAGGGCAAGACCCATACCTGGTCATATGACAGCTATGAGGGGCGCACGACCATCAGCGTCGCCATGGCAAACCAGATGGGGATCGAAGTTGAAGCCGTGGGGCCACAAACCATTGAAAGTACACTCGACCTTCTTGGGCGGGTGGAGTTCGCCCCAGATGCCCAATCAACCCTGCGCGCCCGTTTTCCGGGTAAAATCCTTGAGGTACGCAAGACCGAAGGCCAAACGGTGAAAGAAGGTGAGGTGCTTGCACGGATCGAGAGCAACGAAAGCCTGCGCCCCTACAATATCACAGCGCCAATGGACGGTGTGATCGTCAGCCGCACCGCACAGAAAGGTGATGTCGTCAGCGACAGCCCACTGTTCGTGATTGGTGACCTGACGCGCCTCAGAGTGGATTTCCACGTCTATCCTGGTGATACCGACATCGTGCGGCCCGGCCAGATGGTTGCCGTCTCATCCGTTGATGGCCGTCACACAGCAAAGGCAGAGCTGGAGTTCTACCTCCCGACCGCTGAAAGCGCGACCCAGACCCTGATTATGCATGCCCCACTTGCCAACCCCACCAAGGAATGGATTCCGGGCATGACGGTGAAAGGCAAGGCCATAGTGGCCAAGCGTGAAGTGCCTCTCGCGGTACGCCCCGAGGCGTTGCAGCGTTTCCGTGACTTCACCGTCGTGTTTGCACAGGTCGGTGAAACATATGAGGTGCGCATGCTTGAACTGGGTGAACGCACGCCTGAGTGGGTCGAGGTTCTTGGCGGCATAAAGCCCGGCCAGCGCTATGTCACCAACAACAGTTTCATCATCAAGGCGGACATCGAAAAAGATGGCGCGTCCCACGACCATTAGGCGATCAAAGGATATATCATGTTAGAAAGATTAATATCGTTTGCGATCGCCAAACGATGGACAGTGCTTGTCCTCGTAGCTGCGGTCGCGGCGTTTGGAGTGTATAACTTCCAGCGTCTTCTCATCGATGCGGTGCCTGACATCACCAACGTGCAGGTGCAGATCAACACTGAGGCCCCGGGCTATTCACCGCTAGAGGCAGAACAGCGCATCACCTTTCCAATCGAGACCGCCCTCGCGGGCTTGCCGAAGCTCGACTATACCCGGTCGATCTCCCGCTACGGCCTCTCGCAGGTAACGGTCGTTTTCGAGGACGGAACGGACGTCTATTTCGCCCGCCAACTGGTGAACGAACGGCTGCAAACTGTGAAAGGGGAACTGCCGTCGGGGATCGAGCCTGAGCCGGGGCCAATCGCAACCGGGCTGGGCGAGATCTACATGTATACGGTCGATGCGCTTCCTGGTGCCGTGAATGCACAGGGCGAGCCCTACACACCGACAGATCTCAGGACCATTCATGACTGGGTGGTGCGCCCCCAGCTCGTGACGGTGAAAGGTGTGACAGAAGTCAACACCATCGGCGGCTACCAGAAGCAATTTCATGTCACACCGTGGCCAGACAAGCTCACGGCCTTTGGCCTTGGTCTTGAGGACGTCATAGGTGCCCTTGAGCGCAATAATGCCAACGTTGGTGCGGGCTACATCGAACGGGCGGGCGAGCAATATCTTGTTCGCATTCCCGGTCAGGCCGAGGGCATTGATGATCTCAAGAAGATCATCATCACCCAGCGACACGGTGTTTCGATCAGGCTCACCGATGTGGCGGACGTAGCACTCGGCAAAGAACTTCGCACAGGGGCGGCAACGCAAAGTGGGCATGAGGTGGTGCTAGGCACTGTCTTCATGCTGATTGGCGAAAACAGCAGGGTTGTCTCCAAGGCGGTCGACAAAAAAGTGACTGAGATCAACGAGACGCTTCCTTCCGGTATTGTCATCAAGCCCGCCTATAACCGGACGGTGCTGGTTGAAAAGACCGTCAATACAGTTGCGAAAAACCTTGTTGAGGGTGCGCTTCTGGTGATCGTCATCCTCTTGCTGATGCTTGGCAACATCCGGGCCGCGCTGATCACCGCTCTGGTGATCCCGTTCTCCATGTTGATGACCATCACAGGCATGGTGGAGAACCGGATTTCAGGCAACCTGATGAGCCTGGGGGCACTTGATTTCGGTCTTATCGTCGACGGCGCGGTGATCATTGTTGAAAACTGCCTCAGGCGTTTTGCGGCCGAACAACATAAGCTCGGACGCCTGCTCTCGCGGGAGGAGCGGCATGCCCTTGCTGCCGATGCCACCAATGAGGTGATCAAACCCAGTATCTTTGGTGTGGTGATCATTGCCGTGGTCTACATCCCGATCTTCGCGCTTACCGGCGTGGAAGGAAAGATGTTCCACCCCATGGCCTTCACCGTTGTGCTCGCGATCCTCAGTGCGCTCGTGCTTTCCATCACTTTCGTGCCTGCGGCGGTTGCGACATTCGTCACCGGCAAGGTGCAGGAAAAGGAAAGCCCGGTCGTGCGGGGCGCGAAATCGCTCTATGCACCGCTTCTCGGCTTTGTACTGAAAGCGCGCATTTTGGTGCTTCTGGCCGCAGCAGGGCTGCTTGCGGCAACCGGATATGGTGCTTCCCGCATGGGGTCGGAATTTATTCCGAACCTTGATGAGGGGGACATCGCCATGCATGCGCTCAGGATACCGGGCACCAGCCTCAGTCAAGCGATTGACATGCAGCTCGCGCTTGAAGATCGGCTCCGGGATTTTCCTGAGGTGGACAAGATCGTCTCCAAGATCGGCACCGCCGATGTGGCGACTGATCCGATGCCGCCGAACGTGGCTGACACTTTCATCCTGATCAAAGACCGCAAGGAATGGCCGGACCCGACCAAGCCTAAGGCCCAGCTTGTGGAAGAGATCAAGGCTGTTATGCTCACCTACCCGGGCAACAAGTATGAGTTCACCCAGCCAATCGAGATGCGCTTCAATGAGCTCATCTCAGGTGTGCGGGCAGACCTCGCGGTCAAGGTGTTCGGGGATGATCTCGATACCTTGCTTGCGACAGCCAAGGAGATCGAAGGCGTTATGGGGACCATCCCCGGCGCGGCCGATATCCAGGTTGAGCAGGCAACCGGCCTTCCGGTGCTGTCGGTCATCCCGAACCGGGAAGCGCTCGCGCGCTATGGCTTGTCCGTCGGTGACGTTCAGGACGTGATCGCCACATCCGTGGGCGGCAGGGTCTCTGGCCAGATTTTTGAAGGCGATCGCCGCTTCGATATCGTCGTGCGCTTGCCTGAAAGCCTCCGGGACAATGTTGCTGCGATCGGTAGGTTGCCAGTGCCGCTGCCTGATCACTTGCGTGAAGGGGATGAGGACAATCTGGCCTTTGTGCCGCTTTCTGAGTTGGCCAGCATCGAGGTCGCTATCGGGCCAAACCAGATCAGCCGCGAAAACGGCAAACGCCGGGTCGTGGTTACCGCCAACGTGCGGGGGCGTGACCTCGGCAGTTTTGTCGAGGCTGTAAGGACCGCCGTTACCCGACAGGTGGAAGTGCCCACAGGTTACTGGGTGTCCTATGGCGGTACGTTCGAGCAGTTGATCTCGGCGGCTGAGCGTTTGCGGATCGTCGTGCCTGCGGCACTCCTCCTTATTCTCGGGCTGCTCTACACCCTGTTCGGTAGTTGGCGGGACGTGTTCATTGTCTCAAGCGGTATTCCTCTTGCTCTTACAGGTGGAGTGGCTGCCTTGCTACTGCGTGACATGCCCTTCTCCATATCGGCGGCAGTGGGATTTATCGCGCTTTCCGGCGTGGCGGTATTGAACGGTGTGGTGATGATCTCCTTTATCCGGAGTTTGGCCGAACAAGGTGAGGCGCTCACAGATGCCATCCGAGATGGAGCGCTTTCACGTCTCCGTCCGGTGTTGATGACAGCCCTTGTGGCGAGCCTTGGCTTCGTGCCCATGGCGCTCAATGTCGGGATTGGCAGCGAGGTGCAGCGTCCGCTTGCTACCGTCGTCATCGGCGGTATCATCTCGTCGACCCTGCTGACACTTGTGGTTCTGCCGGTGCTCTACAGCCTCTTTGGCCGCAAGCCGAAGTTGACCAAAGCGGGTAAGGCAGCCTAACACCCCAAACCTGTCATGAGGTGGCCCTTCGGGGCCACCTCAGAGATTTCTCCAAAGTAAGGAACATGAAATGCACGCGGATAATATGAGCAAGTGGACACATGATCATGACTTCCATGGTGCGAGTGACCATGCCGAGAAGCGCACACGCTGGGTGGTGTGGCTGACCGTCATCATGATGGTGGCTGAAATTGCGGCGGGCGTTACCTTTGGCTCCATGGCGCTATTGGCCGACGGGTGGCATATGGGCACCCACGCCGCAGCGCTCGGCATCACGCTGTTTGCCTATGCATACGCGCGCAAGCATGCAGACAACGATGCGTTCAGCTTCGGCACCGGCAAGGTGAGCGTGCTGGGAGGCTATTCAAGCGCTATTGTGCTCGGGGTTGTCGCACTTTTGATGGCGGTTGAATCGGTGGAACGGTTGATCACGCCACAGTCGATCCAGTTCAACCAAGCCATTGGTGTTGCGGTGCTGGGGCTCGTGGTAAATATCGCCAGTGCCTTCATGCTTGGTGGCCATCATCATCATGGCGAGCACAACCACGAGGGCCATGGTCACAGCCACCACCATCATCACGACCATAACCTGCGCGCAGCCTATCTGCATGTGATGGCGGACGCGCTCACGTCTGTCCTTGCCATCGTTGCCCTGCTGGCCGGCAAATCGTTCGGCTGGGTGTGGCTCGATCCTGTGATGGGCATCGTCGGTGCCGTGATTATCACCAAATGGGCAATCGGGCTTGGCAAGGATACCGCCGCGATCCTTCTGGACCGGCACGATGACGATGCCGCGCGCGAGAAGATCATCACCGTGATCGAAGACAGTGGGGATGACAAGGTAGCCGACCTGCACGTGTGGCGGCTCAACTCAAACCAGCTCGCCGCTATTGTGTCTGTGGTGGCACACGCACCGCAACACCCCGATCACTACAAATCCCGTATTGAACGCGAAATCGGCATTTGCCACCTCACTGTCGAGGTGCATGAGTGCAGGTAAGGTTGCGGAATGTCCGCTTTGGGTCGAGAGCGGCTGAAACCAAAAGAATCAATAGCAGGTTTTGAGGATGATCGGCCTGTCGTTAACCAGCAACGGCGCACAAATAGCCTAGGTGAATGCGACGGGTAGGTGATTGTGGACACCGCGTTATGGTCCAACAATTTCTTTCGTTTCTATCGAAGTATAATCATGTATATCGCAAACGGCTTATACACGGTTATATTTGAGTATATTTCCCTGAGGGTGCATGTGATGACTTGGTCGCCCAATGTTAGGCAGAGGTTTGCGGTTTCCCGGTTCGTACACTAATGCTGAGGCATAATTGAATGACATTTTCCAGTTGTGGATATTACCGCCATCTGGCCGCTGTGATGACTTTTTACGAGATCCATACCGATTGTAGAGCTTGGCAAGTTAAGTTCGCTCGGTCCATCTCATGTTGCTTTAAACAACGAAGATTAGGAGATCAAAGTTGCGATTCCCCCAAATTTGAGGGGCACTATTTTCGTGGACAAGACGCCGCTCAAATGATGCTCCGGTAAGCCGCGTGTGAATTTTTGTGGGGGTGTAGCTCAGTTGGTAGAGCAGCAGTCTTATATCCCGTAGCGCCAGATAAGCGGCAGGTCGTCGGTTCGATGCCGACCACCCCTATCATCATTTTGATATCCGTTGATTGCAGATACTGGCCGTTGGCGTAGGTGCGTGTATGGCCTCTGAGAGAGGGGGATGTGATGCAGGCAGATGATGAATATGAATATCGAGTGATCAGGTGGCGGCATTTTGAGAACGAGAAAGTTCAGGAACAAATCGATGAGCTTATTGCAGACGGCTGGGAGGTTCACGGTGAGGGCTATGTCAAGGCTGGCATGCTTATAGACCTGAGCAATCAGCGATTGCGCCGGAAAAGGCTTCCCGAAGATGAACGGGGAACGTAATTTGCGTGCCGGGTTGCGGGCCTTATGGCCTTTTATCCTTCGGTGCGCATCAGATCGAAACTTCCTGCGGTTCTGGTCAAGAACTGTCAGTAACAATGGCGCTCTCGCCATAGGCTTGGGCGTTCTGTTATTGCCGGTCGTTCGCACCGCGGATTGTTGACGGTGTGAGGTCGCCGGTCATGTCAAGGAAAACATGCTGTGCAAGCGCCATCCGCGTCTGAGGTGACATGGAGGAGTTTTTGGCCAGCGACACGCAGGCCCTGAATGCTGCGCTGATGCCAAATCCCGCCTTGCTGTCATCGTCGTTCACATAGTCAAAGACAGCATTCACAATCGACAGTTCGAGTTCATGCGCTGCTGCAAGCTTATCTGTTTGTTCGGCCATGGTTCCGTTTCCTCGAATAGAAACCTGAATGTGCAACCAGTATATAGTCGCTGATTTATGGCGTCAAATAGTAGGTATGTATATTCAGTGCCATCCAAACCCGTTGCATTTTACTAGGATGGATAAACTAGCAAATATCATTGGCGCGCGCATCGGCGCCTACCGGAAGGCCAGAGGCCTGACGCAGGAAGACCTTGCTGGCCTGTCAGCCCGCTCGGTGTTTACGATATCTCAAGTTGAGCGCGGTGTGAATGCGCCAAATCTTGCCACGCTGATTGATTTGGCTCAGGCACTTGAGTGTGGTCTGGATGAACTCGTGTTTGGCCGCAGTACCACCGACCAGACCAAAAAAACGAAAGAACACGTGAATCTTGAAGCGCGTCTCGTTGCGGATATTGTCGCGATGGATCTCAAGACGCTGAAGGCCACGCGCAGCGCGATTAATGCCATTTTTGAAGCTCAAAGCTGATTTTCCAACATCTCATTCTTTTCACGCAACCTCTCCAGAAGCTTTGCGGGCATGTTTCGGGGGACAATCTTTATGCTTTTAAAGTAATTGTTAGTTATATATATAATAAAAAGAATCACTCTATAAAATAGTGGTTTTATTATACTTATGTATGGCAATAAATTTGTAGATTAGATTTTCTAAAATGTTGGCGAGTCGCCTCCTTTATTTCGGAAAACATTTTCTAATGCCGTGTTTTTGTCATGAAAACTCCCTGCAATTCATAGCCTTAGCGAATATTTATTGACTTGCATTCGACCTCGCGCACCCTAGAGGAGGTGTCAACAGGAGGCCGATATGTCCTGGTGTTTCATTTTTTGCAACACGCGTAACCTGGTGGCGACGTTGGTGCATTCGGGGATCTTCTATGGGCGCCAAGCCATTGGAGGGTGCTGGATCAACAGCTGTGCCCTCGCATCTGGCATACAAATCCAAGAGTTAGCTCGTCATCGCCCCACTTTGTTGTCTGCGTGCGGTATTGAGAGGAGGGATTGATGGGTATCGATGTTACTCCGCAGACCCGCCTTTTTCTCGAAGGCTATATTGCCAGCAGGAAATCGGACGGTATTCTCAAGTGGCGTGGTGTGGCACAGCAGGCCCTGTTTGAGTATCTGGATGTAGACCCCCATGTGCGCCATATTCGTGCGCAAGTGATGTCCCCGGATATCAACGGCATGGCCCGACAAAAGTTTCCGGCGTTGGTGTACACCTTTTCAGGCACCTATTTTGCCGATTTGCGCCCGGCGGGCGCCCTTCCGAAAGCTCTATCAGAAACCTGCCGGGCCATGCAGCGTGCAGGCCTGCAGCTTCGGCTTTTTGATCGTGATTTCTTGCTCGATGCTTCCGTCAGGGCAACGGTCACACGCCTGCGACGAAGCCGACGGCAAGTACCGTCTCGTCAACTATTGGAAAGGCTCGACGCCTACCCGGGTGAATGGCCAGCCACACTGGCTCAGTTGGTGAGCTACCTGGGCACAGAAGGTCACGTGGATCAGCTAATTATCTCCTGCCAGCTGCAAGCCGACCTGTCAGCAGGCCTTGGACCCGACTGCCTATTATCCCGAAACCCGAAGATGGGAGGATGAAGTGAGTGAACGGATCAAATTGCACGTCGGTCTTATTTTGTTTGATGGTGATACTGACCTGAAAATCGACGAGTTAGAAACTCGGCATGGGGTGGTGCTCAAGATTGTGGCGAACGGTCGCCATCGCACAATGAGCAGGGAGGATCTGGAAGCGAAAATTCTCTCAGGTGAATTGACTTTGTTTCAGCCTGAAGAACAAAAGGAAAAGCTCGGCTACAGGGTAGACCTAACCGGAAAAGCCAAGGAGGTCTACAGCAGGCGACTTTGGTACGTTACGTCGCTGCACCGTGCGTGTCGCCCCGACCAATCCGTCCGTTCGATTATAGAGGCTGTGATCCGTGATGTCGCGGTAATCATTGCGGATAAACGTCCGCCAAAGCGAAGTACAGTGGCGAGCTGGTATCGGGAATGGCTCAGGCATGGTAAAAACAACGACGTTCTGGTGCCTAAATTCCGTGGCCGCGGCCGCAAAAGGCATGCCTTCACGGATGAAGAAATGACGTTCTGCGAACAGGTCATCAAGCGAGAATTTTTGAAAGTCAATCCACCTTCGAAGCGCGTCATAATCGAAGAAGAAATTATTCCCGGAATTGAAAATATCCGCGCCGCTGCCGGGTACACGGGAAGAGCAAAGACGGTCAGTAAAGCGACGTGCTATCGTGTCTTCGGGAGCCTTGATTGCTACACTGTTGCGGTCGCCCACCATGGACGCCGCCATGCTGACCTTCAGTTTCGGGCGACAGGTAAAGGCTATGAGGCCACTGCGCCGCTTCAATATCTCTATGAAGACCATCAGATGCTGCCCATTTACATCCCCTTGCCTGGTGGGGGTGTCATTCGTCCCTGGCTATATGTCGCGATCGATTTGTTTTCGCGCGTGCCGTGGGCCATTTCCCTTGGGTTTCGAGCGGATTTTGCAAGTGTTGGCGCTGGGATCCGGCGTGGTATTCTCGGGTATAGTGACCTCCTTTCGAGCCTGCCTTCGGTGGAGAAGGCATACCCGGTTCATGGTCTGGCACACAAATTGGTGGCCGATCGTGGGGCACCGTTTGTCGGGGAAGCGCACGAGCGGATGTGTGTCGAAATGGGTATTGATACGGTCATTTGCCCGCCCGGTTCACCCAACTGGAAAGGCACGATAGAGTCCTTCTTTGGAACGCTTAAGGTCAGTTTTCTGAAAGGTTTGCCTGGCTTCATTCCCGATGTCGAGAATACAACTGAAGTAACGCTTGCAGCTCAGAGAGCTTGTATACCTTATCAAGAGCTCTACGAGAGTCTGCATAAGTGGATAGTCGATGTGTATGTTCACCGTTTTCATAGGACACTCTGCGACATTCCGATGAATAAGTGGGTCGAAGGCGTGAAGCAGTTCCCCGTGGACCTGCCAGCCAGCCCTGAATCGGTGCGCATGAGCTGTTCCATTCATGAGACGCGCACACTGCAGAAGCGTGGTATCGAAATTCACGGGACATTTTACCAGAGTGACGAGTTAAAGAGACTTTGGCAGAAGCTCGGGGCTAAGCCTTTCATAATCGATCTCAGAGTAGACCCTGTAGATATCGGGGCTATTTACGTCAAAGTTCCGAATGAGCAGCGGTTTATCAAGGTGCCGACCGACAAGACGGAATACCGAGGGCGCGACCTGTGGCTCCATGAGGCCATAAGGGCTGAGGAAGTGGAGCGCGAGAAGGCACTTATCGCGGGCTCAGACGCGGCGGTGCAAGCACGAAAAATCAGGAAGCATCTTACCGCATACGGCCGGAAAGTGGTGCGCGGCAATGATCGAGCTCACGCAGTTGCAGCTCTGAAGACACCGCGGCGACCCAAGGCAAAGGCGCCTAAAAACACCCTTAATCCGGATGCCTCAACGCACCAAGAGATTGCGACCCTTCGCAAAAGTTTGCAGGATAAAGAGCGAGGTACGTCCAAATGTTGACCGAGGATGAAGTTGAAAAGCGTGTGACAATTCTGGGAGCGCTCGATCACCAATACCAAGTGTACGACCAAATCGATCGGTTAGCCCGTGAACTCCGGCTCTTTCACTGCAGCATGAAAAGAGCGAAATCGGGCAAGATGATGCTTGTTCAGGGACCGACGGGTCTGGGTAAAACAAGCTTGATGGAGTTTTTTGTCCGCCGGAACGGAGGAAGTGTCCTTGGTGGTGGCACCATCTTGGTTGTCTACGTTCCTCCGAATAGCACGGTCAAAAATTTAGCCACAGCCGTCTTGGAGGCACTTGGCGATCCTCGGGCTGAAAAAGGCCGGACTTCAGAGCTCACCACTCGCGCTGTCGGTCTTATAAAGGACCTGAAAGTCTCTGCCGTGGTGTTTGACGAGTTGAATCACTTTATCGATCGCGAAACAGAGAAAGTTCTTGAAAAATGTGTCGACTGGTTCAAAGCCCTTATTGATAAAATCCACCTTTCGATCTTCGTGTTCGGCCTTCCTAAGATGACACAAGTCATTTCGTCCAGCGAGCAGTTGCATCGCCGGACCCAACGGATTGTTACCGTTCAGCCATTTGGCTTTACATCCCAGGACGAGATTGAGGCCTTTCAATGTTTATTGCTCTTTCTAAGCGATGCGATGCCTTTCGCTAACGCCTCTATGTTGGCGACAAAAGCCATGGCAGCACAAGTTCACCGGGCAACCCTGGGGCGGGTAGGGTTTGTTTCGCGGCTTCTGATCGCGGCTGGGCTAGAGGCCTTGTCACAGCGTCGGGAGGAGATTGTGGCCAAAGATCTCTGGTGCGCTTTTAACCAGTTGTGCAGCCAAGAAAAAGATCTGGAAGGCGTCGGAAACCCTTTCTCGGATCAATGGTGTGATTGAGCGTAAAATCCCGTCCCGGCCGCTTCGTGATAGGCCACTCGCTTTCCCTATCTTTGTGGTACCGCACGCCCGCGAAAGTTTTGTTGGCTATCTGATGCGGTTGACTGCGGCCAACTATTATCCGTCGATCAAAGCCATCGCCGAGACCTACGGGTGTCATATCGAGCCGCGGAAGGAATATCTGGCAACCCTCCGGCTCTTGGCCGAGAAGATGGACGCCGACGCTGGCTACTTCGCCGGTCGCTTTACCAGAATGACATTTAAGCCGGAGCGGAAGCCGGCAAACTTCGTGTTTGTGCCGGGCGGTGAAGTGGCTCGGGCAAAAAATGTGGATGTCCAGGCACGTCGCTTCTGCGCAGAATGCCTGGCGGAAGACGGGTTTTTCTACCGTTGCTGGGAGCTGCGCGTATTCACCGCATGTCCTCGTCACAACACGATGTTGTGCGACCGCTGTCCTTCTTGTGGTGCCCGGCTTACCTGCTTCCGCCCCGATCCATTGAGCTGTGGTGAATGCGGTGCTGCTCTGTATGAGGCGAAATCGCGCCCGGCCACGGAACCAGCTCTCAAATTGTCCCGTCTGGTTGCCCATAAGGCGGGGAAGTGGGGACTAGGTCTCGGAATTAACGACTGTCATAGAATAGCAGATGTGATGTCGCTCGGCGAACTGCTCACGACCTTGGAGCTTCTTTATCGCTATCATCCTGAGCGGAAAAACGAGGTGAACGATTTCGACCGGCCGGAATTCGCGAAATTGGTGGTGCCAGCCATCGAGCACTGGCCAACGAGTTTCCACAACTATCTCCGCCAATGCCACGAAGCCCGCTTATTGGACGAAGCCGTCAGTGAAAGCGGCCTTTGGAACTCTCTGGGGCGGCTCTATCCGACTTTGTACGGGGTCAAGCAGGTCGTCACAGTAGATAGCTGTCTCAACGAAACACATAATTTTATTATTCAGGAAGAAATCAGGTTGGGCGTCACCGGGTGCGGCGGCGCACGAGGCTTCGATCCGCTACAGGCTAATTTTCTGACAAAAAGGGATGCTTGCGCGCGCCTGTCGATCGGGAAACGGGAGTTCGACCGGTTGGTGGCTAGCGGCCATTTGAGAGATCAACCTTTGTGGCACGGCAAGCGGATTACGCACCGGGTGCCCGTGTCAGACGTGCGCGCCTATGAAGCGAGGCAACGGGCGCAAAGGGAACTATGAGCTCCCTCAAGGGGGTGAGGGCTCCTGACTGTCCACCTCGATCGGCTGAAACAGCGTCCGCGTCACGCTCTGCCTTCGCCGCTCCGCATCCCTGATATAGGTCATGGCCTGTTTGGCGGTGCGCAGCCGGGTTTGGGTCATGATGGCCTTGAGGTCGCAGCCGGCGTCAGCGGCGGAGGTGGCCAGCCCGGCGCGCAGGCTATGTCCGCTATAGACGGTGCGGTCGAAGCCGAGGGCTTCGACCGCATCCTTGACGATACGCGCGACGGTTTGCTCGCTGATCCCTTTGTCCCGGAAACTGCCGTTCCTGTTCGCACACAGGAAGAGCCGGCTGCCGCTTTCGGGCCGGATCTTGAGCCAGGCTGTGAGGGCTTTGATTGGGCACAAGCGCGCGTCAGGATGGGGAGAGATGAAGATCTTCTCGCCAAGACCAAAACGGTCCGCCTTGGAGCGGGGTAGGAAGAGCGTGAGACCGTCTCTGGCGAGGGTGACATGCTCCAGCGCCATTTGGGAGATCTCGGTGCGCCTGAGCGCGCCAGCGAAGCCGAGGAGCACCATGGCTTTGTTGCGAATATCGAGCGGGCAATCATCAAACACATCCATAAGCGCGGGCAGCGCCCGATAGTGCAGCGCGCGAGCTTGGCGGCGCGGCGCGAGGCCTTTCTCGCGCGCCGCTCCTTGCCACACCAGCCGGATCGCTTCGTGGCGGGTGTCGAGCTTGATGCCGGCGAGGCGGTGCGCGACCGAGATCACCGCGAGCCGGGCCTTGAGGGTCGAGGGCAGCACCTTTTTCGAGAGCATGGCCAGATAGAGTGCGACGATGCCAGGGTCGCCGGAGAGCGGTTTGACCCCAATGCCGCGGCACCAGTCCTCATACTGGCGCCAGCCGGCCCGGTAGGCCCGTTTGGTATTCTCCGAACGCGCCATCGAGGAGAGTTCGCGTACCCGGGCATACACTTCATCCAGGTCGTGTTGTAGCGCTTCCTGGACCGGAAGCCACCCCATAAGAAGGGCAGCGTCCGCGTCGGCGGTTGTAAACAGATTGGTGGCAGGTGCGTCAGGCGTGAGGCCTTGGTCCGCCTCGAGGGGAGGTGACAACGGTGGCCGATCGGCCGTTTCATCGGCTTTTTCGGGGTCGGACATGGTGGCGAGCATAGCACAATTATCATCGATAACCGAAAGTTATCGATGATAAATATATTGAACGGAAAATGAAGGCCGACGAGAGAAATGCGGATGCAAACTTCATGCGTCCAGCGTTAACCATATTTGAGTGTGGGCCGAATGCGTGCTTCACTGTCTCTGGTTGTGAGGGCTTGCTGGGGAGCGCTTTTGCTCGTGACAGGTGTGAAAATATTTGGCTAAGTTGCGGCCATGCATTCAGGTTCAGCCGACGTCTGATGCCAAATGGGAGCACGCAATGCCAGAAACACCGCCAACCGTCCTGTTGCACGGCGTATGGATGAAAGAATATCAGGGATATGAGGCCCCGCCTTCCTTTTATGCTGGCGGTTTTAAATGGCCCGCCGAATTGGACTGGAGCCATGAAATGTTCAATTTTCTGAACATCGATGGATACTGTTACGGCCATGTCCAATATGCCTTGTCATCCGGTCAGCCGAAACAGCTCAATCTTCAAAACCTGGGGGCGGCGCCCAAAGATCAAGCCATCGAGGGTGTGAGAGTAGTCTGGACGGCACCTGCCCGCCAAGGCAAAGGAAAAGCGATCGTGGGGTGGTATGACAACGCCACTCTCTACCGTTACCCGCAAGAACATGATGATGAAAACGCGAAGAAAATGCGGACCTATAAAGGCGAACAGTTCACCTTCAGAGTGAAAGCGAAAGCGCGAGACTGTCATCTGCTCCCGCTCAGTAAACGCACAACCATCATCCCGACAGCCCAAGGCAGAGGGAGTGGATGGCCCGGTCAGGCGCCGGTTTTTTATCTCAATAAAGCGACAGACCAATGTGCGCATATCCAGGCGGCGATCAACGATATTGTCGCCGGACGTGTGCCTCGACCGCTGACAAAAAAGGCGAAGCGCCGTGTCGATGTGGAAAATAATAAGCGTGTGGAAAAGAGTGCAATCAAGCACGTCAAACGGCATTTCGTTGGCTTGGGCTATAGCGTCGAGTCTTTTGAAGACCAAAATTTGGGGTATGACCTGAAGGCCCAGCGGGCAGACACCACGCTATGCATTGAGGTTAAAGGACGATCAGTGCCTGATGTGCAGGCAGAGTTTAGTCCGAATGAGACAAAGAAGATGAGGGCATTTGAAAAAGGTCATTTTGCAGATGGCATATACCGAATATGCATTGTGACCGACGCGCTCACGGATCCCAAGCTGCACGACTTTGAATATGTGCCAGAGGGGCGGTACTGGTACGATTTCAGTCGCGAAATTCGCCTGAAAGCCAAGGAAATAATTGCGTTGAGATTGGAGGGAGTTTGACAGGGTTTCCCGTTGCCATGCCGCCCTTCCAAGCGCATTCGGGTTTAGAATTTGCGGATGAATTTCTGGATATGGTAGCGCGCTCGCAAATAAATTGCTTGCCGGTCCTTCAGTGACGAAAACATCGGCCTCAGGTCGTTAATTTCACGGGGGTGGAAAGAATCCACGCCTTCGAAATCATACTCGGTGCCGACGCGCTTCAACGCACTACTGAGCAACTTGCTCAAGGCTAGTTTCAGGGCGCTATCAACCATCATAGGCTTTTGATCCCCGCTCGCTTTTATAGAAGATATTTTCAACACTGTGGCGCAAGGTTTCGGCTGAATTTACATCGGTCAGGTCAGGCGTGCGAAAGAGCCGAACATAAAATCGACAGTCCAGCGTGCTGTTACCAAACGGCCTGCCATCCCGCCCTTGTTCGGCATTGTTTGTGATGGCAGCTCTGTCGTAGAAGGGCTTGAACGCGCGGCGAAACTCTTCGGCGGAAAGGGGTCTCTCTAGTGGTAGCGTGCCCAACGTCGCATACCAATCCGTATACCAGCCATACTCTGGCCGAGGGGGGACACCATCGCCCTGGATGACCATGATACCTTCAGGCGAAAGGTAAATGTCGAAGCTGTAGAGAATGCTCCCTTCGGACAGAATCCCATCTAACGACATATTCGACTTTAAACATGACGCCGGCTCCAAATTCGCGAGGGTTGCCGCAAACTTTTGGATGAGACCTTCCTTTTCCATGTCGCACGATTTGAGCTTGCCGGCACATGTAATGGCGTCATCAATGTTCCCGCCTTGTTGCTGCAAGGCCAGTCGCTCACCCATGACCTGTTCGATAACCGCGCCTGGGTTTTCCTGCGGTTTAAGCTGTTCGGCCTGGGCGACCAAAACATCCTTATTGGGTAACTTTTCTTCTATTTTTTTTAGTTCGGCCTCTGCTTTGGCGACTTCTTTGATACGCTCAACCACTTCATCCATCTTTGATGGGTCGTCGGAAATTTTTGAAAGTGTACTTCTCAGTTGATCAATTTCTTCACGGGCCGTGGCATATTCGTTGGCAATAAGCTGCAACTCATCGAGAGGGCGATCCAGGTCTTGCGGATCGATTTTTCCCGGCAACTTCTCTGGCTGTTGGACTTCGAAAATACTCTCGATCCCCTCTCGCCAACGCTTGATCTCAGCCGTCAGGTTATCCTGCTCCTTGTCCTTTTGGTCGATGACATCTGTAAAAAGGAGAAGAAACAGGAAAAGCAGAATGAGCAGTGTTTCCGCTAGAGTGAGGCCGAGAAGTGTTCCACGGCGATACTCTGTATCCGATTGCCGCATCACCGTTTGCCTCGGCCAATTTCATCAGCGAGAAAATTTGCTGTTTCAGCAAGTGTGTTCACATAGGCACTGCTGTTCTTTTTGAATTCGTCGACGCCTGCGTTGAGCGATGTACTGGTGGCAGAGATCTGCGTACCGGAGCGTTTTACCTCATCGGCCAACGCTGCCAAGCTATGTGTCACATCTGAAACTGAAGAGTGTTCGTCCTTGATAGACTTCGCGAGTTCCTGAATATCTGCTGTGATATCCTCAAGACGCCTGTTCAGGTTGACACTTTTGTCATTGAGATTTGTATATAGCAAATCGGTGTCGCTGATGATGCGACGGGTATGGTCGCGTTGTTCCTCAAGGCTGCGGATGAACTCGGTGATGATGTCTGTTGGGACCTGAACTTTTTCCAATTGGGTGGAGAATGTACTGATCGCTTGCAAAAAGCGGCCAAATTCTTCCCGTTCACTCTTCGCACCATCACGAATTATCTGACTGGTTTCAGCCATATGTGTCACCGCTTCTGCCATAGAGTCCCGAGCGCTTTTGAGGATTTCTTTGGTTTCTTCCGCAAGCGCCCTTTGTGATTCAATATGGGCAGTGCTCATTTCTTTCACGTTCTCATGAGATGTTGTCTCGATCTCCTTGAAGCTCGCCGCGAACGTGTCCTTCACGGCCAAGGAGTGATCTTCCAACACACGAGAAAACGCAGTTGCCCGCTCAACGGAACTGATGAGTGCGTGCTCAAGGTCTTGCACGGTGTTTTTGAGGACAACCATTGCACTTCGCTCCAGGTCTTCTACCCCCTCACGGAACTGGATCAGGATTATTCGCGATATGATACCGGCGATTGTGGATCCGAGCGCGACACCAAACCCCGACAAAATCTGTTCAGCCGCACCAGCGCCGAAATCTCCGCGGATCAGTACAACAGACATGCTGGTAAGTGTATACACCAAGCCAAGGTAGTAGGCGTTGTCACCGGCGCGGTCGACCCGAATTCCCTCGTTTCGCATCATATAGGCGAGATATGCGTATCCGCCGACGAGTACCATTGAAGTGCCGGTAATGATCCATGTGGGTAGCAAGCCGAAAAGTTTGGTAAAAAAGACGAAGGCCACGCCGACCACCAATACGGCAATGAATGCTTGTTTTTCCTTTTGGTCCGACACTTTGTACCGGGGTACATCTCGCGTAACACTGGACACATTATCGTCATGGGGGCCGTTGAAAAAACGCCCCCCAAGCCAGTTCGACGGATTAGTCGGCTTCCCCAAGGACGCCGTATCGACATCGCTTTCGCCTTCGCCTTCCTTCTGTGCCTCAGGGTCAACTGCACTAATGTCTTCTTCCTGAGGGGATGATACATCTTTTTGATCAAGTGGCGTGTCGTCCACTTGTTGACTTTCCGCCACTTCAGGTGTGTCGGCATCACCTGCGTCTGTGGCGAGATCCTGCTCGGTGTCTTCGCTCGCAGGTTTTGATTTTTTCCTCATGACGGGCCCCCAATATCCCAGTTAGTACTCGCTTAAAGCCTGAACTGCGTCTCGCATTCCACAACGTATTCGCCGAGATTGTCAGCGACATATTCGGCCCAGAAATTCAATAGTCTCGGAGTTTGGCGTGCGCGCTCTAGCGCATCAGACCGACTTATTCGGATCATGCAGACTTTGGCTCCTCCAAGGTCGGTCCGAAGCTTTACATACTCGGGTCTTTTTTTGAGTGCGCTGAAATCAGGGCTTTCGCGATAGACAGAGAATGCAGGGCTGTTCTGGAGCAAGTCGGAGACGATGATCATATATTTAGATGACATGGCGTCAGCCGACCGGAAGGCCACATCGCCGATGGAAGCAATACTTTCTGCAATGGGTGACTGATTTACCGCTTCTGCTTTTAGCCCACCGGAAATAACCTGAGTAACTTCTTGCCAAAATCGATTGTGATAGCTCCGAACCAACTGAGCATTATCATTGGCTGATGTCGGCTCCTGCCCAGGAAAGCAGATTGATAATAGCGGCGCGATAGCCTCATCAGCTGCCGCCTGAAGGTTGTAAATATCTATACGATCGCCTTTGCTCAGGCCTGTGCCTGTTGAGGAATATTCGGATCCGGGCACAGTCGAAATTGCCCTGCGTATGCTGCTCATGAGAGCAGCTTGCTGGCGGGCGTCAAACCCCCCGCTCGCATCAACCCCGATCGCGACAATGTTCTTCGGAGGGCATTCCTTTGAACAGAAATTTGTGCTGGCATAATCACATTTGTCGTCATTGATCACCAGATAGGCAACCGTACCGAAGAGGCCGGCCATCAACAAAAGTCCGGCGCTCCGTCTCAATAACTCAAACGAAAAAAATGACTGACCCCGTCGGGCCCGTTGGGGCCGTGAACGGTGATTTCGGGGGCGCCTCATGCGTCTACTCCCTCAAGCAGCTTATCGACTTTTTCTTGAAGCTGATCGACCTTGTTGAATGCTTCGTTCTGATAGGCTTCGGCTCTTGGCCTTTCGGTCTCGGCAAGTTTGTGGGCTTGCTCCGCCAAATCTCTGGCTTCTTTGAGATTGATAGTAAAGTGATCGGGCAGTTCTATCGTACTAACCGCTTGCTCCTCGATGGCAGAAAACCACGGGGGAATATCCCCTTCCAGTACATCCGATTTATACCGCTTGAGGAAAACATCCGTCGCTGATCGGCAACTGTCGCAGAACCGGACTATTTCTTTCTCGAAACCATCAATTTTAGCCACGTGCATATCGATGTTTTGGAGACGGGGCTGCAGCATTCTGAGGTAGTCACTAATTTCGTCGAGCACTTCGTTCCTCAAGTCGACGATTGACTCTCGGAGAGTCTCGCTTGGAACTAAAAAGTTATCGTGCCGCTCCTGCAGTTTCTTTTCCCGTGCTGCATATTCAGTGATAGGGTCTCCGTAGTTATGGCCTTTGTACCAAGCATATATTCCCATGATTATCCCGATGACGAACATCAGGACGGCCGTGAGGTCCAGAAAACCAATTCCATGCTTCGAAAAATAGGTGACAACAGCCTCGAAGAGCGCCCCTTCAGAGGGCAGTGCCATGATGTCGCCATTCTCCAGACTTTTCGACGCCAGAGCGGCTTGTGAGCGATACATGCTCACAATCCAGTGAAAGAATGGCATGACGGTGATTGCAAAGATTACCGCTAAAAAGGCGCAGACCTTGCGCCAAAGGAAGCGAGTGTAAAATCCTTTGGTGCCAAAATAGCCGACAAGAAACATCACGCTCAAGTTTGCAAAGCCAATCAACATCGACAGAATAATCGCCACCACGAGATTGGGTGACACCGGCGCAATCATCGATATGTTGCCAAGGGCTTCAATGGCGAGAATGCCAATGAGATCATAAAAGTATTTGTGGTCCGGTTTTTCAATGGCTGGTCGGGTAAGGCCGTTCAGCGCACGGTAATTATCAAAATCGGCTTTTTCTTCCTGATATTTTGTTTTCGCTTCTCGCAACTTGGGCAATTGGCGCCTAACCTCTTGCTTCATGTCTTCGAGCGCTTCTTTGATTTTGATCACCCGAGTTTCGAAATCTATTTCGCTCCGAATTTCCAGCATCAGAGTGCGAAAAGACGCATACCTCTTATCGGTGTCCGATTGTTCCCGTGCAAAGATCGTTCGCACACGCTGTACAAAAGATGTAGCCTGGTTGTTGTCGAATTCACGTTTTTCGATTTCAGTGGCTTTTTGCTTGCGCTGCATCTTAAGCGATGGCCAGCTAATTTCAGCCATCAGCTTATTAATATCTATGACGTCAGCCATATCCCCCCCTTTGGAGCCCCTAGGCGCGATATCTCTTTTTGTGTCGAATTTTAACTTTGACAGTTTGGCATACGGTTTGTCACCAAAAACTATCATAAATAGTATTCGGTTCAGCTTTGTAGAAAATAAAAAAAATCAATTAGGCCTGTTGATAAAAGGGGATTCCCAGAAGACCTGTATTGTGATTCACGACTTCTTTTAGGAGGAAGTATTGATGCAAGGAGATTTGTCGGATGCGGAATGGGCGGTGATCGGGTCTTTGCTGCCACCTGGCGAGGCGTCGGACTATCCCGCTTTCGAGCCGCTCATCGTCTGGTACCCTCAAAGCTTAGAATGTTCTTGGCTGATAAGGGTTATGACAGCGATCATATCCGCCAGAGCCTGCTGTTCCACTGTGTCCTGCCTGTGATCCCTTCAAACGCCAATCTCAAAAAGCCGGTGCCTCACGATCGCACAATTTACAAAGAGCGAAATCTGGTTGAACGCATGTTCAATAAACTCAAACAATTCCGCCGTGTCGCTACAAGGTACGACAAAACAAGAAAATCATTCATCGCATTCTTGTGCATCGCTGCCCCCAAGCTATTTTTGAACAGGTCCTGGAGAGTTAAAGTCTGTTGGTACGGAAGAAGTGCAGCTTTCGCCGAGATAGAAAAAGAAGCCTGTTAATCTCACGACTTCTTCTTTTTGTGAGGTTGTTACTAAGAATGATATTAGCAATTCCACCAGAAATCGTATAGCTTTCAACTATAGGAGTTTAACGTTCCAGGGAAATTTCGATGGGGGATTGTGTTTCTAGGCTTGCCATGTGCGCTTTATTAGCCTCGGTGCTTATTGCCGCTTCCGCAAATGCGGCTTCCCGAAATTGCACCACTTCCGAAAAAAAAGCTGCTAACGACCAGCTAATTGCCATCGAGGGTGACCTTCAGCATCAGTCACAAATTGCGGCCAGGCACGCACCGTTTGGGGTGCCGGTCACGACCATCTCAGCGAATAATGAAAAAGCACTGTTCCAAAACGGATATATTTTGGGGCATGACGGAGACCTACGTACAGCTCTTTGGGTTTCATATCGCCTGACGGCCAACGACATTGCAGGTGCAACGGGCAAAGATAGGGTGAACTGCTTTCGAGCAGACCCAAGGTTACAACGCGCCAGTGCAGCCTCAACATCAGACTACAAGGAGCCAATCTACGATCAAGGCCATATGACCAACGACGCGGATTTAAAGGATGACATTACCGAACAGATCAACACCTATATGATGTCAAATATGTCGCCACAGCATTGTCGATTCAATCGTGGTATTTGGCTTTCTCTTGAACACCTGACACGCGTTTGGGCTGAAAAATATGGCGATCTGTTAATCACCTCTGGCGCCATCTTTGATCGTGATGGCCTCCCAGGTCGCGACGAAGACGCTGCATCCATGCGTATGAAGAGCAACAGCGGTAAAGAGCGCGTTGCTGTTCCAAGCGATTACTTCAAAACCTTCTTGCGACGTGAGAACGGCACCTGGCATGCGATTTCTTTCAAGCTACCGCACAACAATGATGACAATGGCGTCGAATGGGCCGACGTAAAAGACAAGGTAGAGGCTAGCATCTCCTCTATTGCCTTGGTGGAGAGAGCAGCGGGGCTTGATCTTTTTCCGAACATCGACACGGTGAGCCTTCAGGAAAGCATGGATGGTTCTGATTGGGATCTGACTGTTGGTCGGTCGAACTTTAGCGGAAGTTGCCGTTAGAGGTCTTAGTGGGGAGTCGTCGCATGCATAGAACTGCACCTTCCTCAAAGATTTTCCTACCTTGTGTTTGCTGGCAGGGCTTGCATTGGTTGTGGGCGGACTGCTGTATTTGGCATACCGCCCAACGCCCCTCTATCTCTTGGAATGGGTTGAAGCGACTAAGCTCGGCTCCCTTGTAGAAGGATTGAGACTATTTGTACGGGAGCATAATCTGACACTCACTGCCGCCCTGGTTTACAGTGTACCGCGTGTGCTTTGGACATATGCGTTTCTCTTAGCGCTAACACCAGTATGAGTTCACGGGCTGAATAAACTATTCATGAGCCGTGTCTGGCGTTCGGTTCCCTTGGTAGTATCCGTCTTGCCAGAAATATGTTGGATGCTGGGTAAGATTTGGGTGCGTTTGCGCCACCATACCGAAAATAGGACCGAATGGTGCCACACGAAGCTACATATATCTCAGAAAAAGAAACGGCCCCGAGCCGGAGCTGCGGGACCATTGGAGCTTCGACGCCGTGCAACAGCACATTCGAAGCGTTCAACAGGAAAGTAAACTGATGGGTGACACTCGTCAATATATTTGCATGGCGTCGGATGGCGGGTTGAATGCCTTCAAACAGGTCCTGAGTGGCGCTCGTATATCCACTTGCGAAGAGTTTACGAAGCACAACCTTCGCAAGGGTGTCACTCTTTATGACACAAACCTCAGTATTTCTACTCATTGTCCGTGGTCAGATAAAAGTTGGAAGAAGGAGGCCCATGGGGCCAAACAAGGCAATACAGGCTCGCAAAAGGGGGGGGAATGGACTTAGGTGAATGGCTATTACAAAGACGGTCCTTTGTTTAGAACTGTTCTTTTAAGGCTTTTTCGCACCTTCTAAGGCTTGGGCCGCAACATCAAACGTATATGACCCACCAAACACTTCGTCTTCTGCCGCAACCGTATATTGCGCCTTGCAAACGATAAGAGCGTCGGCAAAGTCAGGTTCTTTGCCCTTTATGGGCTTCGCTTCCCTATACGCATTCAATGCCTTCCAAACTACCTGGCCATTTTCAAACCTAACCATTGGTTCCATGAATAGAGCCAGAATGACATCCACCAGTTCATCCTTTTGCAGCTTGTATTTTTTACCCCGTAGTGTCCAAAGGGTTTCAACCAGAACAACGTCAGTAACCAACACGCGATCGGGACCGCTCAACAACTTCGAAGCTTTTACCGCCTGCACGTCATCATCCTGCAACAGATAGCGAAGCAGCACATTCGTATCGATGGCAATCACTCAACAACACTCTGCATAGACTGTTCATCGGTTAAAAGCGCCGATCCTTTGACATGATCGAGCAATCCCTTTGCTGCACCAGCCACTTTTTTGATTATTGTGATTTCTCCATTTGCCACAAAGCTTTCAACTTCATCGCCAGGGTGAATATCCAGAGCCTCACACTGCGAAGCAGGAAGGGTTATTTGTCTCTTTGCGCTTACTTTTGGCATAGCAACACCTCTTTACATTTTTCATATCGTAAAGATAATCTGCTCTTTACCTATTGTAAATAGTAAAGCAGGCGTCCGGCCACAAAATTCATCTAAAACTGGTCCTTTTTTGGATAGTTGTCGCTAGGTTACTTTAGTCTCTGCCTGTTTCTGGGCGGCCTTAAAGTCTTTATTTGAAATAGGGAATGGAAGCTTGTGCCAGTTCCCATCATTGGGGATGGGCTATCGGCGCTGACGGACCCTTATACCTATGATGCTTATGGCAACATGCGGGATACGGAAGACGGCAATGGCCAGCCGTTCCACTATCAGGCCGTGACGATCGATCTTTATTCTCGCCAAGTGGTCTTCCTTCGACGTTCTCGTCTATCCAGTTCTTAGCTATTTCAACCAACACTCTATATGACCTTGGGTCATTCTGCTGCAAAGGAAGAAACGCGTTCTCATCCAACCACTCTACAAAAGGTTTCTGATTGCCCTCCGGTAACGAAAAGCTATTTCGGAACAGCAAGAAAGGGATAGGGCGTTGCAGCATGGCGACGTTATTTGTTGCTAATATAGGAAGTCGAATAAGTGTCTCGACAATGTTTAACCTTCTAAGGCAGTGGCTATGTACCTGTGAGAGAAAGAGAGAGATGCGTGAGGGCATTGATCTCTTTTCCGGAAAGATGCGAACTCTTTGGTTGAGAACTTGATATTTTAAATTCGTCCCTGTCTTTGACCATCCAGAATAAGCAATCCTAACTTTGGGTTCGGCCCGCCATATGGCGAAGGGCTCAACTGGATTCGGGTTTTTAAAAAGCCATAGAGGTTCGCATGGCCCCAGTTGCGCTGCTGTAACTAAACAAAAATCATCGAAAACTCAAAAATGTGCCCGTGACTAGTCGTTCGAACGCTTTTTTATCTACGTTCAATGAGGATGTAAGAAGACGTTAAAGTGGGGACTTAGAAATTAATCGGCCACAGCTACCCCACGCACTGCGAGACAACGTCAGACTAAGATATCGAATCCACGTTTTCCGATTTCAGTTGCTTTTTGCTTGCGCTGCGTCTTAAGCGTCGGCCAGTTAATTTCAGCCATCAACTTATTAATATCTATGACGTCAGCCATATCCCCCCTTCGGAGCCCCGTGGCGCGATATCTCTTTTTGTGTCGAATTTTAACTTTGCCAGCTTGGCTTACGGTTTGTCATCAAAAACTATCATGAATAGTATTCGGTTCAACTTCGTAGAAAATCAAAAAATGCAATCAGGTAAAGTGACTTCTAAATCGCGAACTTGATCAAATGCGTATCTTAAATCTCCATCCAACGGGCGTATCCTTGTGCCTTCGTTTAGATAGAGAAAGTGGCTCGCCTTTATCGATAGTCTCAGTAAAATTTTATAGACATTAAGTTTATATTTATGCAACCTGAGATTAAGAGATTCGATCTCTGGGGGGAGAGACATGCAACTTCTATTTACTGCGCAAGCCGAGGATATACATGCATCTTCTGTGGCTTATGCGCTTGCGCAGGCAGGCCATGGTGTCAGTTTCTGGTGCACGGACGATGTTCCGCAAAAGCAGACAGGTTCAGTTTATTTGGGCAATGAAATTGAACCTATATTTTCATGCCAAGCACCTGATTTGGCTTCAAAAAATTTGGAAAATTTTGATATCGTGTGGCACCGACGTCCATCAAGGCCCGTCATGCCTTCTCATATGCACCCCGCTGATATGCCGGTGGCGGAACAGGAATTTGGCTATTTTATCGCCGGGCTGAGGAACTGCCTTGCGCCGCACGCCCGATGGGTGAACCCACTGCGTTCCTATGATATCTCGAGCGACAAAATATTACAACTAAAGCTGGCGCGAGAGTGTGGCCTCCGTATCCCGGAAACCCTTGCTTCGCATGACCCAGTGGCAATCCGGACCTTTGCTCGGTCACATGAAAGAAGCGGCCTCATTTTCAAGTCCTTTGCACCAGCTAACTGGAGGTTATCGGACGGAGGCATAGCCGCGGTTTATACAACACTATTGTCCGATGGAGACCTTGATAATGATTATGCGCTGCGCCATGCACCGGGCATATATCAGCCCTATGTGCCCAAAGCCTATGAGGTGCGTGTCACCATGTTTGGTCGCCACGACGTGAGTATCAAAATCGATAGCCAGAACTCGGCTGACGGTAAAATTGACTGGCGAGGAGATGCGAATGAGGCGCTTGGTTTCACGCTTTATGAGTTGCCGGCTGTCGTGCGGGATGGCTGCATTCTTCTCATGGAAAAGCTAGGCATCGTCTTTGGCTGCTTCGATTTCATCGTCACCCCGGACGGGCAGTATATTTTCCTAGAGGTGAACCCGATGGGGAACTTCCTACCAATAGAGGACACCTGCCCTGAAAGCCGTATGCTTGAGACTTTCTGCGCATTTCTTATTGGTGGCGAGGGCTCCGCGCAGAACGGCATGGCGGGGGTACCGTCTTTCCCGAGCCTCAAGCAGAACCAAGATTTTCAAACATGGGCCGAGGCTCTCAAATCGCGCCATATCGTTGCTCCTCATCGAGTAGCTATGGAGGCCGCTGAATAAACTAATAGTATAAATATGCTTGCAAAGGTTTTGTTCTGAGTAAGATACTTAACCAACTCTCATAGGGAGAAACAAAATGGACAAAAAACAGCAAAACCGTATTGCGACCCGCCGCATGGCGCGTGAACTGACGGCGGATGAAATGAAAAGCCTGAAGGGTGGCGGGATTACTGGTCCAGTCGACCCAGGCCGCCCCTGGACCCGCGATCACGTGAATAACTGACAACGATACAGGGCGGTTTACCGCCCTGTAACACTCGTTGCTGTTGAGTGATATCCGACGATGAGGTGAACAATGATTATTCTATTTGCAAGATATGTCCTGTCATGCTGCGTTCTTGTTGTTGTGGCGGATATGCAGTCGGTTCGTGCTGCGTCGGAACCCCACGCTGTCTTCACGGAGGCCGCCACGGTCTCGAACGTGGATATTTCCTACGATGACTGGTCTTATATCCTGAGCGCTACCGTTTTTGAAGCTGGGCGGTCCGACCGCAGCTATGCACCGCCACCAGTGCCGGGTGTCGGGCGCCGCATCGTCAAAGGCAACACGTCAAGCACACGCTTTGAGGGCAACCGTCTGTATTTTGTCGGGTTTGACGATGAAAACCTTAAGGCCGTAATGCGCATCCGCGCCGAGCTTGCCGCCATGCCGGACGCGGTGCCGATGGCGGAATGGACCAAGAACCAGCAACTGGCGTATTGGCTAAACCTCTATAATGTCACACTCATCTCCGAACTTGCCAAGCGCTACCCGGAGCAGGAGTTACGCTCACTGCTGTACGGCAAGCGCGGGCTTCTGGACAGGAAGCTCCTGAAGGTGGCCGGAGTGAAGCTTTCCCTGAACGATATCCATCATCGCATCATCCTCGCCAACTGGGATGACCCGCTTGTGATCTACGGCATGTTCCACGGGTATGTTGGCTGCGCGAGCATCCGGTCTGAAGCTTACACCGCCGACAAGGTGTGGAGCCAGCTCAAGGACAATGCGTTCGAGTTCATCAACTCCAATCGCGGCGCACGCATGCGCGGCGAAGTGCTTGAGGTCTCGGCGCTGTATAAAGAGAATGCCGAACTGTTCCCAGATGAGGCATCGCTGCGCAGTCATATTGCAGACTATGCTGACCCAGTATTCGCCGCACGGGTGCATGGTGCCTCCCGCATTAAGGCCGACGTGAAAGACTATTATATCGCTGACCTCTTTCAGGGGGTCGTGAATGACACAAATCCGAATGAGGGTAGCCCAGCAGTGTTTGCAGCCGCTTCAGGTGAGGCACAAATCTTCTTTGATGCGAAGGGACAGCAACTCCGTTCGTTGAAGGCACCGATAGTTGCAATGGAATATCTTAGCAAGATCCGCGAGAAAAAAGCCGCGCGCGAAGGCCAGGTCAGTGTCGAGGAGTTCGAAGCACCAAAGGAAGAGGCGCAGCCGGAACAATGAGCGGGTTCAGCGGGAAGATACTGAGGGTTGCAGGGGTGGGGCTAATGTTGGCTGCATCCGCCACCGTATCCTCGATAGACGCCGTCTTTACTGAGGCGGCAGCCGCACCGGCCGTGAATATTTCGTATGACGACTGGTCGTATGTGTTGAAGGCCACAGTGTTTGAAGCCGGGCGGTCCGACCGTAGGCATGCAGCCCCGCCTGAACCTAGTATTGGCCGCCGTATTATCAAGGGCAACACATCAAGTACGCGTTTTGAAGGCAACAGGCTTTATTTCCCCGGTTTCGAGGGAGGGAATCTTGAGGCCGTGATGCGCATCCGCGCCGATCTTATGGCGATGTCGGATGTGGTGCCGATGGCGGAATGGACCAAAAATCAGCAACTGGCCTATTGGCTGAACCTCTATAATATCACGCTTATCTCCGAGCTTGCCAAACGCTACCCTGAGCAAGAGCTGCGCTCGCTGCTGTATGGCAAACGAGGACTTCTCGACCGGAAACTGTTGAAGGTCGCCGGCGTCAAACTATCTTTGAATGACATCCATCATACCATCATCCTCGCAAATTGGGATAACCCGCTGGTCATCTACGGCCTGTTCCACGGCTATGTCGGCTGCGCCAACATCCGGCCCGAGGCTTATACGGCCGAGCGGGTATGGGAACAACTCCGGGACAATGCGGTTGAGTTCGTCAATTCCAACCGTGGGGCTCGCATGCGGGGAGATGTGCTCGAAGTTTCGGCGCTTTATGAAGAGAATGCCGAACTGTTCCCAGATGAGGCATCGCTGCGCAGACATATCGCGGATCATGCAGAGCCAGCCTTTGCTGCACGGATAAACGGTGCTTCCCGCATCAAGACCGACGTGAAAGACTATTATATCGCTGATTTTTTCCAGGGATATCCGAGTGACACAAATCCCAATGCGGCTAATCCGGGAGTGTTCACTGAGCTGGGTCCAGCTATGCTAGATTTTCTCGAAGCTAAGGGAGCTGGCCTACGCTCAAGCCAGATACCCGTCGCCGTGCGTGAGTACGTAATTAAAATCCGTGAGCGCAATAAAGCTCGTGAGGGACAGGTCAGTGTCGAGGAGTTTGAGACGCCGAAGGAAGAGACACAGCCGGAACAATGAGCGTGCGTGGGGGCGGGAGCTTTGGGTGACGCTAAATTTGATATGCTCAACCGGGAAGAATTTCTTTTCGGTTATCCGACCATTCTGGAACGTGTTGGCGGCTACCTTCTTGGTGCGGCGTTTTTGCTGTTCCTCGTCTTTGCCGCCACGTTCAAAACACCGGAGAAAATCAGCCTGCCTGTTGTAATCAGCAGCAGTCCCGATGCGGGGCTCGGTATTGCGCCACGTGCGGGTCGTGTTGTGGCTCTGCTGGCACGGGAGGGGGATCAAGTAGCGGCTGGCAAACTGGTTGCTGTGCTTGCTGGGCCTGCCCACCACGAAGAGGTCCTGCGCCTGAAGAACTGGCTGCTAGCACCTATGGAAAAGCGGTTCGACAGCGATATTGAGCACCTACGGAACCTTGGGCCACTTCAGGCAAAATATGAGACCCTGCGGCAGGCGGCCGCGAAACATGACCTCTTGCTGGATACACACGAACATGAACGGACCCGGAAGGCATTGCTGGACGAACGGAGACAGTTTGATGCAGTGGCCGGCCTTTTGGCAGAGGCAAGTGCTGTAGCGGGTGAAAAGCTGGCTCTTCTTACAAGTGAGGCGGATATCCGACGCGGCCTTCTGGCCGACGGGGTTGGCAGCAGGCTTGCCGTACAAGCAATCGAGAGCCAGATTCTTGACCAGAAATCCATGATCATCGCAAACGAGACGCAGAGCGAAGAGAACGGGATCGCAAGGTTGCGACTTGCGAAACAACTTGCGGACCTCGAACACACACGGCAACGGTCCATTGCAGCTTCTGGCATGCTGCTTGCCGAGGCGCGCATGCTGCTTCTGGCCGAGATCGAGGCATGGGAGCGCGAGAACCTGCTCCGTGCGAGTGTGAGCGGAACGCTCCGAACTTTTGGCGTCTGGAGTGAGCAACGCTTTGTGGCTCAGGGCGAGCAGCTTTTTATCGTCGAGCCGTATCAGCAGCAGGTCTATGCCACCGGCTCATTTGATGGCACAGGGTTTGGGCAAGCGCGCATCGGCGACCGGGTTCTCGTGTCGCTTGACGACTATCCGTTCCATCGCTTTGGCAAACGTGCCGGCGAGGTCGAGGCGCTCTCGGCAGTGGTGGTCGAAGGCAAACGGCATGTACGCGTGGCGCTGTCGAATGACGTCACCGACAGGGGCCGGGAACATTTCCTGTACCGGGAGGGCATGACTGGCACGGCGGAGATTGTGACCGCGCCGCAGACCCTTTTGTCTCGCCTCTGGAATACCTTCCGGCCGGAGGAGACTTGATGTTGCCATTTTTCCGGCGCCATCCACACTTTCGTCAGCGTGACGCCATGGATTGCGGCGCGGCATGCCTGCGTATGGTCGCGGAAAGTTTCGGTATCCGCGTCCCCTATGACCAACTGGTGAAAGCAACATACAAAACCCGGCAGGGTGTCTCTGTTCTCAATCTGTGCACGGCGGCAGAGCAATATGGCCTGCAGGCAAAGGCAATGATGTGCACGGTTGATGACCTGAAGGAGACGCGATCCTTCCCGGCCGTACTGCATTGGCAGCAGAACCATTATGTGGTGTTGCATGACATCCGTGGCGGGATGGCATATGTTTCGGACCCCTATGCCGATGGTGTCGTGAAATTGTCGCTTGGCGAGCTTGAACGCCATTGGACCTCGATCAG
Organism: Kordiimonas sp.; assembly: GCF_965216265.1. GTDB lineage: Bacteria > Pseudomonadota > Alphaproteobacteria > Sphingomonadales > Kordiimonadaceae > Kordiimonas. The sequence goes on along the minus strand of NZ_OZ244153.1, from coordinate 891,007 downwards.
CGAAGACGGCCAGTGTTTTGGGGTCAGCGTGTTTTTCACGCACTCGGATACCGCGCAGACGTTTGACGGTGAGAAACTGAAGCGGTCCGGACTGCGCTCGGTGCTGCCTCTTCTCTTCCGCGAGCGCAGACCCCTTGTGCAGTTGATGCTCATCATGTTCGTGGGTCTTGCGCTCACTGTGTCGCTACCGGTGTTTACGCAGGCGCAGGTCGACGCTGGTGTCGCCCTTGGCGATATGAGCATTCTCAAGGTCTTGCTCATCGGTCAGTTCCTGGTGCTGGCCGGGCAAGGTATTTCACTCTTCTGCCGCCGCTGGATACTGGTGTATGTTTCCTCCCGTGTGAATCACACGCTGATTACCCGCTTCATGGCACGGCTGTTAAATCTGCCGATGAAATTCTTCGATCAGCGCAACTTTGGTGACATCGTTGGACGGCTCGGTGACCATATGAAGATCGAGCTGTTCCTGAACTCGAATGCCTTCGAGATCGTCTTCACCTTGCTGTCTCTTGTGCTCTATGGCCTATTGCTCGCAAGCTACAGTGGATTGATCTTCCTTATCTTCATGGCGGGCGTGATCCTTCTCGTCTTCTGGACTTGGCGCTTCATGGCTGTCCGGCGCTCGCTCGATTTCAAACGCTTCGGTCTGATGGCGGAAAGCCAGTTCCGGGAAATGCAGCTTGTTTCGGGTGTTCAGGAGATGCGCCTGAGCGGATGTGAAGCGCTATACCGCGACGAATGGCAGAGCACACGGGCAGGCCTTTTCCATACCGGTATCCGCGCAATGAAGGTGGAGCAGTGGCAATTCGTCGGTGTGACCATGGGCCTCCAGCTTATGGCGGTGCTTTGTGCTTTCATTGCTGCAAGCCTCACTATTTCCGGCGAGCTAACGCTCGGCACCATGATGGCGGTCAGCCTTGTCATCGGACAGCTTTCCACGCCGCTGCTCCAGAGTCTCGAATTCCTCAAGCTTGCGCAGGATGCGTCGATTGCTGCGGAACGCATAGAAGATGTTTATGTCACCGAGACCGAGGTAGAGCAGCAGAGCCACATCGTGGGCGAACCCGTTTTGGTCGCTGCAGGCGATATTGTGTTCGAGGATGTCTGCTTTCGCTACGATGATCCGGATGTGGGCTATGTCATCGACCATCTCTCATTGCGCATTCCGCAGGGCAAGACCACAGCGATTGTCGGGCAGAGCGGCTGTGGCAAGACCACGCTCCTGAAGCTGCTCCTGCGGCTCTATGAAGTGGAGGCGGGTACCATTCGGGTGGGCGGCCTTGACCTGCGCACGCTCAATATCCGCGCGTGGCGGGCAGGCTGCGGCACGGTGATGCAGGAAGGATTCATCTTTTCCGATAGCATTATGCGCAATATCACCTTCGAGAACGAAGTGATGGATATGCAGCAGCTTGAACGGTGTCTTGATCTTGCCTGTGTCAGCGAGTTCGTCGAGAAATTGCCTTACGGCTTGATGACCCGCGTCGGCAACGATGGCCTTGCCCTGAGCACTGGACAGAAGCAACGTATTCTGATTGCACGGGCACTATACAAGAACCCGAGCTTTCTCTTTTTCGATGAAGCAACAAGCGCACTCGATACCGAAAACGAGAAGAAAATCGTTGAGAATCTCGACGAGGTTCTGGCGGGCCGTACCCGTGTGATTGTGGCGCATCGCCTCAGCACAGTGTGCAAGGCTGACAATATCATCGTGCTCGAATGCGGTAAGATTGTGGAACAAGGCACCCATGAAAGCCTCCTCCGGTCCCGCGGACGATATTACGGTCTGGTCAGCGATCAACTGGCGTTATCTGAGTGACGTCGAACATTAAGTCAATTCGCGATAATATCTTGGAAGCCTGTCACACAGGGTATATCTGGAATTTCCAAGTATTTTTGAAAATATAATGGAATTTCCGGTTTTATCTGAGAAAATATCCACCTATCTCTGAGAAATTCAATCCAGAAATGGCGGAAGCGCTAGAGACGGTGTCCAGCTTTTTCTGAGAACTGTCACCACTTGTGTCGGTTTTGTGCTTTCTCAAAGTTTGTGAAGAAATTCTCAACTACTTGAAAAATGCATCGGCCTAAAAGCCCAAAAGTGTCCAGTATAGCCCAGCATTGTTATATCAAAGCTGAGCTATGCAACCAATCAGATGTGCCACTGATTGAATGCTATTGACGCAACTAAGTTTTGAAATCACGTACCGGCTTCAATGTCAGGTACACCCGCTGAACCGAAAATAAGGTGTATCTACCTTTTCCTGCCCGGTTGGTAGTTCTAGTTCGCAGTCTATTTCTAGATGATGCTTTTTGATTGGGCTGGACAGGCCTGCGGCGTCACCCCGCAGGAGAGCTAAACATAGGTTCGCCTGACAACCGAGTCGCTCTCCGAACACTCAAAAAATACGCCAGCTGAGTTAAATGCCTTCTCGATACGTTCTAGCGTGCGTGCGGTAGCTCCCGGTGTACCATCCTGAGGCTCAATCCTTCTAATCGCTGTGAGCGAAACACCAGAGCTCTCAGAAAGCATGCTTTGTGACCAGCCTAGAATCGCCCGTGCGGCGCGGATTTGCTCACCTCTGATCATAATTCCCTCTACAATAACATGTAATTTTGGAGCTCGTTGGTCAGGTTAAAGCATAGGGTTATATTGGGCTCAGAACAACAGAAGAATAATCTTATTTGGCGCTTAGAAGATTATAATCATCTTATTTAGATTGCTGTAAATCTGATTATGGACTCTTTTATTCCTCTGTGTTACCGCCTGAGATATGAAGGCGAACGCAATGAGACCAGCGAGAAAAGTGGTGACCCGCAGCACACATCGTGTTGTTGGATACCATTCTAGTAGAAAGAACGCCGAGCTCGTTGCGTGGGAAAGTCGAAATGAGCAGGCTTTCTTAGAGTGGCTTGAGGTTGATGCGGAGATCGTGAGCTTCGTTACCCAGCCGCGTACTTTTAGGTGGTCAGACATCAGGTATACACCTGATGTGTTGGTCAGAACCCGAACGGGATCCTACTTCGTGGAAGTGAAGCCCGATGCTTTCTTGAAAAAGCAGGTAGCCGGTAATACCCCCAATAAATAGTGGTACTCAAAAGTAGAATTTTCTCGTAACCAACACGCAGGAGATTTCACATGAAGACATCACGTTATTCGGACAGCCAGATCATCAGCATATTGAAGCAGGCGGAGGCTGGTACGCCGGTACCTGAACTGTGCCGGGAGCACGGCATGAGCAGCGCCTGCTTTTACCGTTGGCGTGCAAAATATGGAGGCATGGACGCCTCGCTGATGAACCGGATGAAAGAACTGGAGGCGGAGAACGCTCGGCTGAAGAAGATGTATGCCGATGTGCAGCTTCAGAATGATGTCATCAAGGAAGCCATGGCAAAAAAGTGGTAAAGCCGTCCCGACGTCGCGAGATGGCCAGAGTTGCTGTCTGCAAGGGTCGGCTGAGCATCAGGGCGGCGTGCAGCGCCTTTTCGATCAGCGAGACATGCTACCGGTATGAACCGAAGCTCTCGGATGAGAATGCTGAGATAGCTGACTGGCTTGTCGGCATAACCGGTCGTCAGCGCAACTGGGGTTTCAAGCTGTGCTTCCTGTATCTGCGCAATGTGAAAGGCTATGGCTGGAACCATAAACGTGTGTACCGGATCTATCGGGAACTGGAACTGAACCTGCGGATCAAGCCGAAGAAGCGCCTGTATCGGGAAAAGCCTGAGCCTCTTGCCGTGCCCGAGGCGATCAATGATGTCTGGAGTATGGACTTCATGCATGACCAGTTGTCGGATGGTCGCAGCTTCAGGGCCTTCAATGTGATTGACGACTATAATCGGGAAGCCTTGGGCATCGAGATCGACTTCTCCTTGCCCGCAGCGCGTGTCATCAGGGCCTTGGACCAGATCATTGAATGGCGGGGGGCTCCCTTGGCTATTCGCTGTGACAACGGTCCCGAGTATGTCGGGCATCAACTGGCCGAGTGGGCCTCAAGGCGCGGGATCGGATTGCAGTTCATCCAGCCAGGCAAGCCTCAACAAAATGCCTACGTTGAGCGCTTCAACCGAACGGTCCGCCATGACTGGTTGAACCAATATATCTTCGCGACAATTGCAGAGGTGCAAGCTGCTGCAACGGCGTGGCTCTGGACTTATAACCATGAGCGTCCCAATATGGCGCTCGGCGGCATCACGCCAAAACAAAAACTGGCCATGGGCATGCCCATGGCCGCTTAAAGTATTCTACTTTTGAAGCCCTCTATTATTGGGGGTATTACCCTACCTTTTTAGGTGGGTAGGTAAAATAAAGCCATAATTGGATGCCTACCAGTTTAACCGGGAAAACTACCGGCCGATCACATTGCGAATTTCTTTCAATGAACGCCAACCTTAAGTGGCGCGGTAAGGGCCGCGTTTGGTGAGGGTTTATTTGAAAGAGGTTATGTATGCGGATCGGTGTGGATGTGGGAGGCACGAACACAGATGCGGTTCTTCTTGACGGGGATCGCGTTTTATCTTGGTGCAAGAAGCCCACAACACCAGATGTGGAGGCGGGCATCGTTGCGGCCCTGCGGCATGTGCTTGACGAGGGTGCAATCGGCCCGGAGGCCATCCAGTGTGTGATGATCGGCACAACGCATTTCACCAATGCATTTGTGGAACGAAGGCACTTGTTACCTGTCGGAGTGCTGCGTATAGCCCTGCCTGCCGCGCGCGCGCTGCCACCACTCCTGGACTGGCCCGCTGACATCGCAGAAGCTATTGGCGAGCATGTGCACCTTGTGCGAGGTGGATACCAGTATGATGGCCGGCTGAATGCGGCGCTTGATGAACAGGGTGTGCGAGACGTTGCCGCAAGGCTTCGGTCTGACGGCATTCGTACGGTGGCGATCACTGGTCTTTTTTCCTCTGTCAACAGTGACATGGAGAACCGCGCGGCGGAGATCGTGCGCGAGGTTATGGGCGAGGTGAGCATTTCATTGTCGCATACCATTGGACGGATCGGCATTCTTGAGCGTGAGAATGCGACAATTATGAACGCTTCGCTCGCTGATTTGGCAACCTCAGTTGTCCGATCATTTGGCAAGGCGCTTGAGAAGCTTCAAATCAATGCACCGTTTTATATCAGCCAGAACGACGGCACCCTGATGAGTGCGGAGTTCGTTGAACGTTACCCTGTTTTGACTTTTGCGAGCGGACCAACCAACAGCATGCGGGGCGCGGCCTATCTTTCCGGCGTGAAGGATGCGCTGGTGGCCGACATCGGCGGCACCACCACCGATATCGGCATGCTGGTGAACGGTTATCCGCGCGAGTCATCCGTTACCGTCGATATTGGCGGTGTGCGTACCAACTTCCGTATGCCTGATGTGTTAGCAGTTGGCCTTGGTGGCGGTAGCCTTGTGGCGAGCGATGGTGAGGAGGTGACGGTAGGGCCCAAGTCTGTCGGCTACAGGTTGCTTGAAGATGGTCGGGTGTTTGGCGGTGATACGCTGACCGCGACCGATATCGCCGTGGCCGACGGTTATGCAGACATTGGTGAACGGGCAAAGGTTGCTGACCTCGCACCTACATTGGTGAGGAAGGCCGTCGAGAAAATTCACGCCATTGTGGCGGAAGGTGTCGACCGCATGAAAACAAGCGGGAAGCCGGTGCCCCTTATTCTTGTGGGTGGCGGCGCGGTGTTGATCAAGGACGAAATTAGCGGGATAAGCCAGACCATCGTACCGGACCACGCTGGGGTGGCCAACGCTATCGGCGCCGCTATTGCCCAGATCGGGGCGGAGATCGACAAGGTTGTCTCCTACGATGAACAGGGCCGCGATGCCGCGTTGTCAATCGCGAAGAATGAAGCCGTAGCGAAGGCTATTGAAGCGGGAGCTGAAGCTGGCAGCGTGGAAATTATCGATATCGAAGAAGTGCCACTTGCTTATGTGCCGGGCGGTGCCGTTCGCGTGCGGGTAAAGGCTGCCGGACGGCTTAACTTCACCAAAGAAACGACATGAGGGGCAAGACTGTATAATGACGAAGATCAGTATAACACCTGAGAATTTGGAAGATTTTGCCCGTGGCGCTGCTTTTCTTGGCACCGGTGGCGGCGGCGACCCCTATATCGGACGCATGCTTGCGCACCATGCCATGCAGGAATTTGGGGTTCCCGAGATTATCACCGCGGAGGAACTCGGAGACAACGACCTTGTGCTAACGGCTGCTATGCTTGGTTCCCCGCCTGTCTTGCTTGAAAAGGCTTGTTGCGGCGAGGATATGGATCTTGCAATCCATAAACTTGAAGAGCACCTTGGTCGGAAAGCGAAAGCTATTCTGCCGATTGAGATTGGCGGTGTGAATTCCACCTTGCCTATCTTGGCGGCTGCCCGCCTTGGTTTGCCCGTCATCGATGCGGATGGCATGGGGAGAGCCTTCCCCGAACTGCAGATGGTGACATTCAATGTCTACGGCTGCTCCGCCACTCCGCTCGTGGTAACAGACGAGCATATGAATTCGGTCCTGATCGAGGCGGATAGTGGCCCCCGTGCCGAAGGGCTTGTGCGCGCTACAGCCATCCAGATGGGGTTGAGTGTGATGATCTCATCCTTCCCACTTGTTGGGAGGCAGGTAAAGGATTTTGCTGTTCACGGTACCCTGAGTTTGGCGCTTGGGATTGGGGAAGCAATCAGGAAAGGTCGTCTTCAAGGGGACCCGATATCGGCCCTCGTCTCCTATCTCAGGACAACGCCTTACTACAATCATGCCAAAATGCTCTTCGACGGCAAGGTCGCTGACCTCAAGCGAGAAACAACGCGCGGATTTTCCATTGGCCATTGTCACCTTGAGGCGCTGGACGGCTCTGCCCGGCGCATGGAAGTGACTTTCCAGAACGAACATCTGGTCGCGCGGGAGAACGGTGTGACACGCGCCATCGTGCCGGACCTTATCTGCATGGTGGACCGCGAGACGGGAGAGCCAATCCCGGCTGAACACCTGCGATATGGCCAGCGCATCAAGGTTATTGCGACCTCGGCTGCACCGATCATGCGGACGCCGGAGGCTCTTGAGGTCTTTGGGCCGCGACAATTTGGCTTTGATGAAGATTTTGTACCAATCGAAGAAATGCAATAAGCGAGCATCCATGGGAGGAAGCATCATGAAACCACGGACCAGAAATGCCATTGTGGCTTGTACCGCACTAGCTACTATTCTGCCAGCACCGATAGCCAATGCAGCCGACGAGCAAGCGGTTGAAACAATGGTGCTGGAGGAGATTGTTGTAACGTCAAGGCGGCGGGCCGAGAACCTGCAGTCTGTGCCGGATTCTGTGACAGCCTTTGGTTCTCAGGCGATTGAGCGCGCGGGCATTGATGACGTGCAGGACTTTGTTGATCTTACACCTAACATCAGCATGCGGGAGACATTTCGTGCCGGTGTGACCTTCATTACCATTCGCGGTATTACCACCGGCCAGCAGGGCTGGGCGCCGGTTACCTATGTTGTCGACGGGGTGCAGGCCGGATCGCTAGATGCCATCAACCAGGGTGCCCTCACCGATATTGAGCGGATCGAGGTTCTGAAGGGTCCGCAGGGTGCCCTCTATGGTGCTGGCGCCATAGCCGGTGCGATCAATATTGTTACTAAAAAGCCGACCAATGAAATGGAATATAAGGCGCAGGCCTCTTACGGTAGTGGCAACGATATGAAGCTATCTGGCGTAGTGTCGGGCCCTCTTGTTGAAGACCGTGTATTGTTTCGTCTTGGCGCCTACTACCGTAACACGGACGGAGTCATTGAAAGTACAGATGGAGACGGGTTGGACTATGAAGAACAGATCAGCCTGAAAGGGCGTCTGTTGTTTGACTTTGATGCTCTGACAATTGATGTGCGTGGTGCCTATAGTGATGTGACCGCGGGCGCTGCAGCCCAGGAAATCGTGGCAAGCCCAGATTTGATCGACAACTTTGACACACCGGGGCCAGCGCGTGGGGTGCGCGGCGAAGAAAAACGGGAGTTCAAGGAATTTTCGGCAAAAATCGATTGGGATATGGGTGGGGGTACGCTCACGTCAGTTACCGGGTATAGTGATATCGAGCAGGACCTTTTTGGTTCGGCATCATGGCAAAAGGGGCCAGGCGTTGGGCTTTTTGGGCCGTTCGGGGGACCGACTGATGCGTTCAATGATTTTTTCCAAGACCTTGCGGATAACTTTGAAACATTCACCCAGGATGTTCGTTTCGCCTCCAACTCTGACCAGCGCGTTCGCTGGCTTGTCGGTCTGTCGTACATGGACCGTAGGGTTGACAACTTGTTGAGTGTCGGCGGGTTGTTGCAGGGGCTAGAGAAGGACGAGGGCGATATGGTACGTCTTCTCTATCGGCCAGACGTACGAAAGGACGAGATCTGGGGCGGCTATGGTCAGGTCAGTGTCGATGTCACCGACCGCCTGGAGCTGACAGGCGCCGTTCGGTACGACACCAACAACTATAATGCGATCCAATACACGGACCTGAGCTATACTACGCCGGTACCAACACCTGATGGCATCATCACCCAGAAGGCAAAAAATAGTCGCTGGCAACCAAAGATCCAGTTGTCTTACGACTGGAGCGATGACGTAATGACCTATGTGACCTACGCGGAGGGGTTCCGCTTTGGATTCTTCAATACCGGTAACCTGACAGCGCCGGAAGACACGAAAAACTATGAGCTTGGTCTCAAGACCACCTTGGCCGATGGTCGTGTCAGATTGAATGGTGCACTGTTTCACATCGACTATTCGGACCAGCAGTTTACCTCGGTAATTGGTGAAGCGCCGTTTCGCCTGACAACCAATGTGCCGCAAGCCAATATCAATGGCGGTGAGTTGGAAGTCAGCGCACTTCTGACCGAAGAGCTTGAATTTTCAGGCGGTCTTGGCGTCACAGACGCAAAGATTAAAGGCGGGCAGCGCTCACCGGGAACGCCTGAGTATAGTGTGAATCTATCACTGACTTACACGCGTGAGCTTGGTGATGGCTGGGACCTGATCTCCCGCGCCGATTACCGTCGCCAGGGCACGATGATGCTGTGGGACGGAGCAGGTGGAGTGTTTGAAGTGGAAGAAAAGGATTTCCTAAACCTGCGGCTCAAACTTCGTCACGACAATTGGTTCATTGGTGCGTTTGCCGACAACCTGACCAATGAACAGCAGGCCAATGATTTTGGCTCGGTCGGCTTTGGGTATCTTCGAGCCAACAGCTTGCCACGTGTCATTGGGGTTGAGGCGGGGTTTAGCTTCTAAATGTATGCCCATTGCAACAACCATGACTGGGATCGGGGTGTGCTTGCCCCGGTCCCTTTTCCATCTCCGGGGACCCGACAGACATCATGACAAACCTACTCACTGAACAACCCAGGGCAGACGAACTAGTATCTGGCTTACGTATTGCCTTGGTTGTTGTTGGCACTGCGATCACGTTGCCAGCCTTCCTGGTGGGGACCGAAATCCTGACAACATTGGGTGTTGTCAGCGGCGGCCTTGCTGTACTGATGGGTGGAGTTATCCTCGCGCTTCTCGCCTGTGCCTCCATGTTGGTGGCTGTGCGGTCGCGGCTTACTACATACCAACTTCTTGACCACGCTTTTGGACTGGCCGCCAGCCGTATTGCGAGCTTCATAGTCGCAGCTACGCTGCTTGGCTGGTTTGGCGTAACCGCTGCACTTTTCGGGCAGTCACTTTCGGCATCCTTGCATGAGGTGTTGGGTGTCGTGGTGCCGGAATGGGCCTGCACAGTAGCCGGGTGTTTGCTAATGACAGTTACCACGCTTTACGGTTTTTCAGCGTTGGAAAAGCTCAGCAAAATTGCCGTTCCCGTCATGTTCTTTATCTTGATTTATGCGGTTGTAAAGGTTGTGCACGATGTTTCCCTCACCGATATCCTGGCCGCTGGGCCAGTTGAGGGTGCGAGGCCACTGGCTTTTGGCGCGGCGGTGTCCATCATCGTGGGGTCGTTCATGGTAGGGGTTTGCATCTTGCCTGATATTTCCCGCTTTATCCGGCGTCCGAGGCAGGTTTTGCATGCGTCGTTCGGCAGTTTTGGATCTTTTTTCCCTCTAATCCTGATCGTGGCAGGGCTTCCGGGGGTTCTCGTTGGTGAAAAAGATCTCGTTATGAGCATGGTATCGTCCGGCCTCGGCTTGCCGGCACTTGTCATGATGGTTCTGGCAAGCTGGACGACCAATGTCAGCAATCTCTATTCTTCCTCCCTAGGGCTTGGACAGGCGTTTCCGCGCCTCGGACGGGCGCAAGTTGTGTGGGTGGCTGGACTTGTCGGGCTCCTCATCTCGCTTGCGGGGATACGAGACCATTTTGTCGATTTCCTGATATTTCTGGGCGTGCTAATCCCACCGATCGCAGGTGTATATATTGCCCACTCGTTCGCGGGCCTGCCGTCCCGTGGTTCGGCTCTCTCGCTGCTGGCTATTGGGGCGTGGCTGGGTGGCACCTGTCTCGCTTTAGTGACCTCGATGGGTTATATAAACCTGACCTTCGTGCCTGCGCTTGACAGCTTTTTCGCGGCTGTGGCCCTCTATCTCATCTTCACAAGAGGCCGCGCTTCGACGCCTCGTTGACCGCCATCAACCGATTGCCGACGCCAAGTTTGCTATATATATTCTTGAGGTGAAACCGCACCGTGTTCTCAGAGACATCCAGCTGGCGGGCGATCACCTTGTCGGCATGACCTTCCGATAGTTGTCCCAATACTTCCTGCTCGCGCTTGCTCAGCTTCGGGGCGGTACCTCCGTCCCTGCTTTCATGTAGGTGGTTCAAAAGATAGGATACGTGGTCCTGTTCCTTTTTTTTGTCTGATACGGCATATGCCTCAAGGATTGGGGTGATAAAGGGCATTTCGTCCAGAACAAAGCGCAACAGGCCCTGCTTGCGGACAAATGCGATCACCGGTTCGAGCTTTTCAAACGCGGCTTCAAGGTCGCCGGTCTGGAAGATAGCGGCGGCGGTTAATAGTTCATACTTATTGACAGCGCGGCCTTCCCCGCGCTCGGTTGCGGCTGCAATAAAATACTCGAGCTGTTCGACGACCTCGCCGGTGCGGCCTTCGGCTAGACAAAGAACCGCAAGCGCGCGCACAACAGCATATACCTCCCTAACAGAGTGCGGGACGTTGGTGTTCTCGCGATAGCCGGTGAAGGATAGGTTGTGGGCCTGTGCCAGTTTCCGGGCCCTGGCGGTCTTGCCTTCCTGGCACAGATAGGCAACCTGGTTTGCCATCACCAGCCGGTTCAGCCGCTTGAGACCTTCCCGGCGGATATAAGTGCATGCCTCGTCCCCAAGCGCAAGGCATGCCGCAAGACCTCGGGTGCGATAAGTAATGGCGGTCGAAAGTGTGTAGCCTGTGGCATAAATCTCATACCAGGCTTCGCCGGTTTCCAGGCGTCGGTTGATATTACCTAATAGTCGCTCCGCCGTTGCTAGTTCGTCTTTTTCATAGTGCCATTCCGCGAGAAGGATATTCAACACAAGACGGAGGTCCTTGTCGTCTATGAAATGGCGTCGTTGGCTGTCCTGTACCTTTGTATAACAGTCGTGTGCTTGGTCATACTTGCCTTGCGCCGTGGCAATAACGCCTAGGTGCACATGAATGTATGTCTCGCCAAAGACAGAACTCTGTTCCTGAAAGTGGCTGATTGCCAGTTCGGCAACCCGCCTAGCTTCGTCATAGAACCCTTTCTGCAGGTTAAATACGCATAAAATGGTGTAAACAAAGCCTACCTGTTGTTTGTCTTCCTGCTCAAAGCGGTTGAGCGCATCGACAAGGTTTGTGCTTACCGCCTCACTAAGGGGCGTGCCTTCATAAACAGCCAGGGTAGCGGCAATGACTGCTAGGTCATAGTCCAGCAACGGGGTGGGGGCGAACTCACCCTTTTCTTTCTGTCGTAATATGCGTGAATAAATGTGCCGCGCGTCATTTAGGTGGCCGTCCTTCAGGAAAATAAGTGCACGAAGCAGTCCGATACGTGGGCGCTTTGCAACAATCGCGTCGGGCAGCAATTCATGCGCTTTACGGATGCGAGACATTCCCTCTCGGTTCCAAAGCAAAATACCACCAGCCTGTTCAAGAATGTCAGCCGCTGTTTCCGGTGCATTTGCGTCAAGGGCGTGGCGTATTGCCCGAATGATATGACCATCATGCATGAAGTGCCGTGCCGCAGCGTGGTTGATCTCAGCAAGCCGTTTTGGCGCGCGCGCGGAAAGAAGGCGATGTAGTGCCTCACGGAACATGGGGTGCAGCCGGTACCAGCCTTCCCGGTCTTCCATTGGCCTGACAAGTGGGGTCAGGTGTCCCAACTCCTGCAGGAGCTGCGCGCTTCCACTTGCTCCACGGATGGCGTCAGCTGTTATGCAGTCAAATTCGGGTAAAACGCTGGCGTCCAGCAGGAATTCCCGGTGGTGGGAGGGCAGGCGGCCAATAATATGTTCGTCAATATAATCCCGAATGTCGCGGTTTGTGCCGCTAAACATCGCCAGCACCTTTGCGGGTTCACGGTGGTCGGTGATGGCGCTCTTGATAAGCTGCACCGCAACGGGCCAGCCCTGGGTATGCTGCCCCACCTCTTTCATGAGCGCTTTGTTCAGGTCGGCTTTAAGGAGGGAGGCTTGTTCAAACGGGGTAAACTTCAGCGCGTCTGCGTTCATTTCATAAAGTTCGCCCTGTGCACGTAGAGAGGACAGGCTCATTGTCTCTGCCGACCGGGTGGCTAGTGCAACGTGCATATTGTGTGGGGCATAGCGAAAGAGGGGTGTCAGCACCTGCTCTATAACTTCTTCTGTCAGACTGTTGGCGTTGTCGAGGATCAGTATCACTTTTTTCTCGTGCGCCGTGACGGAGGCCAAAAACACGCCGGTTAGCGTTTTAGGAGGCATTTCTGCGGACCAGCCATTGACTGGTATGGCTGAATGGCCAAGGGAAAGGCCGGCCTGTTCTGCGGCATACAGTAGATAGAGCGCTATCAGGGCGGGATCGTCGTCATCCCGGTCAAGCGTAAGCCACACGATCGTGCTGTCGCCTCGCGCCTTACGGTACTCCTGCCATGCCGTCAGAAGGGTGGATTTACCGTATCCGGCGGGGGCAGCAAGGACAGTCAGCTTGAGCTTCAGGTGAAGCTCAAGCTGACGCAGCAACTCTTCTCTGTGCAGCACGCTGACCTGTTGGCGTGGCGGGCTGGCTTTCGTCGGTGTTAGCCAAGCTGGAAAGTCGGGCATGGGTGTCCTTTTTCTTGACGGCCGTGCAGGTGTGTCCATCAAGCGGGGTCCGCAGCGACACTAATTTAGCCTACTATAATAGCTACCGAAATAAGTAGGAAAGTAAAGTTTCCAACACCTCCACCGATGCAATATTCTTGAGAAATTGATTAGGTTAAACTTGGAGCTGCTTCAGCGAGGACGTTCGAGCCCTATCATCCGTTCATAGCTGAAACAGGCGGTTAGAATGCTATGTTAATTTAGGACGATCTATTGTTCCTAGCGGTGTTATCTATCGCAGGGCTATTTACTATAGTAACGATATGGAGCAGGGCGTGATTAGCAGGTGAGGTGAAATTCACTCGCTAAGACGAGATCGGGACCATGCCCCAATTACCCCAAAAAACTTCGTAGAACCGGTCGGAGGGAAACTGACGCTCTCGGCCGAATACTTAGGAGGATGTTTGACTCTCCGGCTTGGCTGGAGCCCCACGCTGACGATCAACGACCGGATACGTAACCGTGTTGGTTCAGCTTGCATAATCATGTTTTGTGCAATTTTTTAGTATCTCTGAGAATATGCAAAATTTTCTCATCTCAGAAATAGCTGAACACCAATTCGAGGAAGCCTCTGTTGAGGCCTTCTGGTTAACGGCTGCTGTTTGTTGTTTGTGGCATATTTGAAACCTTCCCGGCTCTGTTTGCTTCTTCCAGAAACGGGGTGGGGTTTACCCTTAGGAGCCAGGCTTCAACAAGCGCGAGGAACTGTTCGTCATCCTCGTTCGCGTCATAGAGGTTTGCGCCTTTTGCTTGCTCTACTTCAAGATAGTCAACAGGCTTTTTGGCTTTAACGAGGGATTTTACGAACTTCCGAGTCTGCCGGACCTCATAATAAGCATCTTCGCGATGGTACAAAAGCACAGGGCTGTTGATATTTTCGATCAAGTCGGCAGGAGAAATACTGTTTAGCTCTTTCTTCTTCAGGTCCCCCGCGACTTCCAAATATCTTTCATCATCTTCGTCCAGAGACCGTTCAGCTTTGAGCATCATTTTGATATCCACTGGCGCATCGCGACCGATGGCGCAGGAAAATAAGTTGCCATCCCTGGCGACGCCCATCAGCGCTGCGTATCCAGCATAGCCCCGGCCCATGATGCATATCCGGCCTTGTTCCGCATGCCCATTTTCTATGATCCACTCAACACCATCCACTAGGTCATTCTGCATGTCACGACCCCACTCGCCGCGTCCCAATGCCCGAAAACGCTGACCGAAGCCCGAAGATCCGCGGTAGTTCGGCTGGAGGACGCCATACCCGCGGTTTGCTAGGAACTGTACGGTGCGATCCCATTCTACCGAATCGCGGCTGTTTGGATTTGTGTGCGGCAAAACAATAAAAGGAAGCGGCTTTCCGTCATTCAGGCGCGGTTTGGTCATGACCGCGTCAATCGTCAAACCATCCCTTGTCTCATAGGAGACGCTCTCCATTTTCGCCATTTGATCCGGGTTCAGGTTGGGGATTCGGGAGCCCAGATAGTTCAATTTCCTACCGATTGCGTCATAGTAGTAGTAGGAACCGGCATCCCGCTCATCGCCCTGCAGCACAATCATGTTCTGGTCATCGTCGCTAGTTGACCATAGAGAGAAACCGGTTTTGAGCGCTCGTGCGATACCGTCGCGCAGTTTCCCATATTCTTCATCCAGATACTGCAGTTTGGGCCCGCCTTCGTTATATTCCGCGGCCACGACCTTGCCCTTGTCGAAGGAGTAAATAATGCCAGTGACATCCACCCGGCCATGGGCGAAAACCTGTTCACCCAAGGTGCCAGTTGCAATATCGAAGCGGTAAACCGCCATGCGGCCCGTCGCGAGTGAAGACAGGACGTAAAATTCGTTGTCACCGGCCCCGAACTGGAGCGGCAGGAACTTGCCTTCTTCAAACAGTTCATTATCGTTCAGGACTTTCCAGTCGTCATCGCCGCGGCCACGAATGATCATGACGCTGTTGTCCTTGCGGTCATAGCCGTAGCCGAACCGGATGTGACCTTTCTGGTCTGCATACCAATCGTGGAATTTGAAGCTACTGATCTTTGGCCCCTTCATATAGAGGGACATTTCGCCAGTTTTGATGTTTAGTTTGTGCACATCATCGATAGCACCGTCATAATACTCCTGCACCCAGTTGCGGCGCCTTGATTTACCAACCAGAATATGGTCTGGATCATCACGCAGAAGGCTGATGACATCGGCGTTGTCAATATGTTTGAGGCCGCGACTGCCGCCCCCGTCAGTCCGTAACAGTTGCAGGTCGGAACCATCAGCATTTACGCTCATCAATACTTCCGACCACGCATAATACTTCGATCTGGCGACTTTGGTTTTCCGTCGTAGCGTGAACACAAGCCGTTCATCAGTGGCCCACCGTATGTTGATCGGGAAATTGTCTTCACCAAACGGGATATCGGTGAGGCCGTGAAGCTCCGACCCTTTAATATCAACGGCGCTAAGGTAAGTCTTGTCTTCGTAAGATCTTGAAAAAGCTAATCTTTTTCCGTTATGGGAGAGTTGCATACCCTTTACGCTCCACTCACCCACGAAATCGCTGACTCTGTATATGGTCTGCTTCTCGGCTTCTGTTATGGTGTCCGCGGCTGTGACGATGGGTGCTGCTGCGTTGATGCTCCAGGCAAGCAACATGGACATGGTCAGGTATTTTTCCCGGTTAAACATGGTTATTTTTCTCCCCCATCATTTGCGGCAATATTTGTACTTTTTGGTTGTTCCGACGGGTTGTGTTGCAGCAGAAAACTTTCCACCGTCCGCAGGAATTTCGCTCTGGCGTTTTCTGTCTCGATCTGGTGCCCTAGGCCCGGAAACTCCAGATATTGGAATGGGGCCGGGTTCTTGCGCTTTTTCATGGCCTTGTTCAGAATACGGGATTGGTCGATAAATACGATATCGTCCTGGTCCCCGTGCATCAGTAACAAGGGCCGTGTGATTTTTCGCGCCAGATAGGCCGGTGATATTGCTTTGAGTTCCTTGCTCGAGCGTCCGCCTGTTACCCGCCAATACCAGGCGTAGTCCTTATCCCAGGCATTATCCTGCAACAGTATTTTCTTGAGATCTGTAACGGGCGCCCAGGCAATGCCGCAGCGAAAGAGATCGCTATCCTGAACCAGGCCCATCAGAGCTGCGTAGCCGCCGTAACTACCGCCTACAATGCATATACGCTTTGGGTCAGAGATGCCTTGCTCTATGAGCCATTTTGCACCGTCAGCAATGTCTTGCTGCATATCGTCGCCCCATTGCCCGAAACCCATGGCGGTATAGCGATGACCGTATCCCGATGAGCCCCTGAAGTTGGGTTGCAATACGGCGTAGCCGCGATTTGCGAGGAACTGAGCCCAATAATCCCAGCTTTTATAATCACGCACATAGGGGCCACCATGTGGCATAAGGATAGCCGGCAGGTTTTGGTCACGTTCTGTGTTTTTCGGCAATGTCAAGTAGGCGGGGATTTCAAGGCCATCCCGCGCTCGATAGCGGACGCTTGTCATTGGCGCGGCTGTCTCTGGGTCAAGCCATGGCGCGGGGTTGGGCAGAGGAAGTGCCTTGCCTGAGGCTTCGAAATAGAGCCAAGGCTGTCCCATGGAGCGTTCATCGCCAACCCACACAAGCTGGCGGGTAAACGTCTCGTCCGTTTCGCCAAGGTAGACTTTATCAGTACCAATTGCTTTTGCGATCTTGCCCCTGCGCTTTTGGAAGTCCTCGTCCAGAATTTCCAACCGGTATTCGTCGTCATAATAGGAAACAGCAACCACCCGTTTATAGTCGTTTGAGAAGAACAACTGCTCAGCATCGACCTCTGGGTGTGCAAAGATTTTACCCTTCAGTCGTCCTTGCTTGATGCTGAAGCGGTAGATGGCATCTCGCCCTGTGGCGAGGGAAGACGAGACATAGAGGATGTCAGGGTCGGCACCGAAGGCAATCGGGGAAAATTTTTCTCGCCCAAATAAGTCATTGTCATGCAGGCGGGTCCAGTCGCTGTTGGCGTCCTTGCGAACGAGCAGCACGGGCTCGTCGTCTTCGCCTACTTCACCATATCCCATTCGTATGCTGCCTGTGTGGTCAGGCACCCATTTGAACATTCGGGCACCCTCAATCCCGTGATTGGGTGTCACAAGTTTCATCTCACCAGTGGCGGTATTCATCCGGAAGATATCGCTCACAACATCCAGTTCGGTGTCATCTCGTTTTTCGGGTGTCTCTTCAATACGGTTCAGGAGCACATAATCGGGCTCTTTCGGCAGTGAATGCAGTAGACCAAATGTAACCTTGTGTGTTGGTTTGCGTTTGCGCCCCTTCCTCCGCTGCTTCTTTTGGGGTGAGGGCTTTTCCTGCCACAAAACTTTCCTGTTGTTGCCGTTCGCGTTCATGACCCATGCTGTGACCTGCGGCTCTTCCTCACGCGCGGGCAGCTCACCTTTGTAGCGCGCGTCATAACCAAACAGCTTGTCGTTGCTAATCCAGAAAGCACCGCTCGCGTATATGTCATCGGCGATAGGCTGTTTCAGAGCTGTCGTCAGGCCGTCCTCTGCAATACGGGCGATCACAAGGAAGCGTTTGTTCCCGATGCGCTCTTGATAGTGCAATTGCTGTCCATCAGGTGAGATTGAAAAACTAAGGAAACGAGGAGCTCGAGCGAAATCTTCAATGCTGGTCTTGTCGGCGCGTGCGCCTGTCGATATTGCCAGAGTGGACCATAGAACGATCACAATCGCGCTCAAGCCGATTCTTAGAAACCCCATACTCACTGCCCCCAAACAGTCTTAACAAGCCCATAAAGACTGTATTAGTGTTTAGAATAACATATGGCAATATCAATTATCGTAATACTTGCACTATACAATTCAGTGTGGGCTCGCAGGGTTGTGTGCAAAGAAAGCTGGTTCAACCTCAGCACATTAGCACACCCTCGGTTATAGTTTGGTATATACCCATTCTTGACTATAGGGTCAGGAATGGGTAGCGTAGTTTCGGGAGAAATTGGCGGGGGCGTTTATGGCGCACAAGCTATGCGGGGCAGCACCCGGACGCTGTTTGGAAGCGGGCGAGATTGCTGCCAACTTCGAAGACCTGCACAAACCCCTGAACCAGCTTCAGGCGATGGCGGCGGCTGATCATTGTATCTACTGTTATGACGCGCCATGCATAACAGCGTGTCCGACCTCCATTGATATCCCGACGTTCATTCACCAGATCCGCACCAGGAATGTGGAGGGCGCGGCGAAAACTATCCTCAGCCAGAATATCATGGGCGGCACTTGTGCACGTGCGTGCCCCACAGAGGTACTGTGCGAAGAAGCGTGCGTGCGCAACCACAGCGGAGAAGAGCCGGTTGAGATCGGCCTCCTGCAGCGCTTCGCGGTGGATCACCTGATGGCACAGGGCGGCAAACACCCGTTTGAGCGCAAGCCGGAGAGCGGCAAATGTATTGCTGTCGTTGGCGCGGGGCCAGCCGGGCTGTCGTGTGCCCACCGGGCTGCCATGCTCGGGCACGGGGTGACGGTATTTGACGCCAGACCAAAAGCCGGTGGGCTGAACGAATATGGCTTGGCGGCCTATAAGATGGTTGATGATTTTGCCCAGAAGGAAATTGAATTCCTGATGGGGATTGGCGGTATCGAGATCAAACATGGGCAAACGCTCGGCGGTAATGTCTCGCTGCCTGTGTTGCGAGAGACGTTTGACGCCGTGTTTGTCGCTGTTGGCCTTGGTGGCAGCAATAGGCTGGGCCTGGACGGCGAAGACATGGCGGGTGTCCAAGACGCGATCGATTTTATTGAGGAGCTACGCCAGACCGAACCCAAGGCCACCATGCAGGTAGGCAAACGTGTGGTGGTAATTGGTGGTGGCAATACGGCGATAGACGCTGCCGTGCAGGCCCGTGCGCTGGGGGCGGAAGAGGTGACGCTGGTATATCGCCGCGACGAAGATGCCATGAGCGCCACAGGCTTTGAGGTTGAACTGGCGCGCCAAAGCGGCGTTACCGTATGCCTGTGGGCGCGGCCCACCAGCATTAATGGTGTGGGTCAGGTAAATTCTGTTACGTTCGAGCGCACGAAGGTGGGCGCGAATGGAAAGCTTGAAGGCAGTGGTGAATACTTCGATATAGCCGCCGACCATGTGTTGAAAGCTATTGGTCAGAAGCTTGACGAAAACATGCTCGATGGGCTCGAAGTGCAGGACGGAAAGCTCAAGGTGGGCGGCGATTTCATGACGTCACTGGATGGCGTATTTGCAGGTGGTGATTGCGTGAAATCGGGTGAAGACCTTACCGTTCAGGCTGTTGAAGATGGTAAACGCGCGGCGCATGCCATCGACAGGTTTTTTGAAAGCGCAGGAGGTGAGTATGGCTGACCTGAGATGCACTATCGCGGGCATTGAAAGCATCAATCCCTTCTGGCTGGCATCTGCGCCGCCAACCGACAAATATTATAATGTTGTGCGGGCTTTTGAAGCGGGCTGGGGTGGTGTTGTTTGGAAAACGTTGGGGGAAGACCCGCCGGTGGTGAATGTTTCCAGCCGTTACGGTGTGCACCATAACGCAGGCCGCGGCATTATCGGCATCAATAATATCGAGTTGATTTCAGACCGCCCGCTTGAGGTGAACCTCAGGGAAATTGAGCAGACACGCAAAGAGTGGCCGGACCGGATCATTATAGGCTCAATGATGGCACCGATTGATGAGCAGGCCTGGAAAGAACTTGCGATCAAGATTGCCAACTCAGGCGTGCACGGTATTGAGTTGAACCTCGGGTGTCCTCACGGCATGTGCGAACGCGGTATGGGTTCCGCCATCGGGCAGGTGCCTGAGATGGTGGAGCAAACCACGCGCTGGATACGGGAAGCGGTTGACCTGCCGGTTTTCACCAAACTGACTCCAAATATCACCAATATCCTGTGGTCGGCAGAGGCTGCAAAAAAGGGCGGTGCACATGCTGTATCGCTCATCAATACGGTTAATTCCATCGTATCCGTTGACCTTGACGCGATGGCACCAACACCCGTGGTGGGCGGCAAAGGCACTCACGGTGGTTACTGTGGTGCGGCGGTGAAGCCTATTGCGTTGAACATGGTAGCGGAAATCGCGCGGTCAGCAGACACGCAGGGGCTGGATATCTCGGCCATCGGCGGCATTGAAAACTGGCGCGACGCAGCTGAGTTTATCTCGCTTGGGGCCAATGCCCTGCAGGTCTGCACTGCGGCCATGCTTTATGGTTTCCGTATTGTCGATGACATGATCGACGGGCTTTCCGCCTTTATGGACCAGAAGGGTTACCGGACGATTGTGGATTTTCGTGGGTTGGCGGTGAAAAACACTGTCGACTGGAACGCGCTTGATATGAATTTCGATACCAAGGCGTTTATTGACCCTGACAAATGCATCGAGTGTGGGCGGTGCCATATTGCCTGTGAAGATACAAGCCATCAGGCGATTGACTATAAGGTGGGGAAAGACGGCAGGCGCAGCTTCACTGTGGTTGATGAGGACTGTGTGGGCTGCAACCTCTGCGCCATGATTTGCCCGGTACCGGACTGCATTGAAATGCGCCCGGTTGACAATGGTAAACCGTATGTCAGTTGGCCGGAACACCCGCTGAATCCAATGAAAGCGGCTCAATGAACCTAATCTAGATCGGCGATTTCACCCGCATGCGGGATTATGAGGGGGACCAAATGGCAAGTAATACCACGGCAATACTCAGGGGCGGCCTCATCCAGATGGCGCTCAAGGCTTCGACCGACAATGAACCGGAAGTTATTCGCAAGGCGATGATTGACGCGCATATCCCGCTTATCGAAGAGGCTGGCGAAAAGGGCGTGCAGGTTCTGTGCTTTCAGGAGGTTTTCACCCAGCCGTATTTCTGTCCAAGCCAGGACGCGAAATGGTATGAAAGCGCGGAACCGATCCCAGACGGCCCGACCACCAAGCTGATGCAGGAATATGCCGCCAAATACAGGATGGTGATTGTTGTGCCCATTTATGAGCGCGATGATGTGACCGGTATTTATTATAATACCGCCGCTGTGATTGATGCTGACGGAAGCTACCTGGGCAAATACCGCAAAACCCACATCCCGCAGGTTGCCGGGTTTTGGGAGAAGTTTTTCTTCAAGCCGGGCTCATCGGGCTGGCCGGTGTTCCAGACGCAATATTGCAAACTCGGTGTTTATATCTGTTATGATCGGCACTTTCCGGAAGGTTGGCGTGCGCTGGCCCTTAATGGGGCTGAATATATCGTCAACCCGTCTGCCACTGTGGCGGGCCTGTCAGAGTATCTGTGGAAACTGGAACAACCGGCATCGGCTGCGGCTAATGGATGCTGGATTGGGGCGATTAACCGGGTGGGGCATGAGCACCCCTGGGATATCGGCGAGTTTTACGGCCAGAGCTACTTTGTGAACCCACGCGGCCAGATTGAAGCATGCGCCAGCCGTGACAAGGATGAGCTGATTGTCCACGATATGGACATGAGCCTTGTGCCAGAAGTTCGCAACGGTTGGCAATTCTTCCGGGACAGGCGCCCAAGTACATACGGAAGGCTCACTGACGGCGAATAGTATCAAGCTCCGGGCCTTGGGGGAGGTCCGAGTTTAGCTTTTTGGAGGGGACAATGAGCAAATTTGACGCTGACCTTTGGAATGAGGATCTGGCGCCCACAGCAAGTGCTGCACGCACGTGGGACTGGAAGGCCTTCGCAGCTCTTTGGGTTGCGATGGTGGTGTGTGTTCCCACTTATATGCTGGCGGCGGGACTCGTCTCTGAAGGCATGGCTTGGTGGCAGGCTGTGCTCACGGTGTTGCTGGGTAACGCGATTGTACTTATTCCCATGATCCTGATTGGCCATGCAGGGGCAAAACATGGTGTGCCGTTTCCTGTGCTCTTGCGGTCTGCGTTTGGCACCAAAGGTGCGCGCATCCCTGCAATGGCGCGGGGTCTGGTGGCCTGTGGCTGGTTTGGCATCAACACATGGGTAGGCGGCTCTGCCATCTATGTGATTATAAATGCCCTGACGGATGGCGCTATTATGGGCGACGCGCTTCCGTTTTTGGGAATCAGCTTTGGGCAGTTTATCTGTTTCATGGCTTTCTGGGCGATGCACCTCTATTTTATTAAACACGGTACGGAATCGATCCGTTGGCTTGAGACTTATGCGGCCCCCTTCCTGCTCGCGGCAGGGCTGGCTTTGCTTATATGGGCCTACCAAAACGCGGGTGGGTTTGGTGTGATGCTGTCTTCGCCCTCCCAGTTTATTGAAGGAGGGGCGAAAGAAGGGCAGTTCCTTGGTACCTTCATCGCGGGCCTGACGGCCATGGTAGGTTTTTGGGCCACAATGGCGCTCAATATCCCGGATTTTACCCGGTTTGCCAAATCACAGCGGGACCAGATTATCGGCCAGGCGCTTGGCTTGCCGCTGCCGATGGCGCTTTTTGCCTTTATCAGTGTGGCGGTGACTTCGGCGACAGTGACGATTTATGGCGAAGCGATCTGGGACCCGGTGGCCCTTGCTGGCCGCATGGGAGGCTTGGGCGTCGTGGTTGCGCTGGCCGCGCTGGTTGTGGCGACCCTGACAACCAATCTGGCAGCCAATGTGGTTGCGCCTGCTTATGGGTTTTCAAATCTGAGTCCATCAAAAATAAGTTTCAAAACAGGCGGTTACATTACCGCAGGCATTGGCATAGCAATCTTTCCCTGGAAATTGCTGGCGACAGCCGGAGGGTATTTGTTCGTTTGGCTTGTGGGATATTCCGCGCTCCTTGGCCCTATAGCAGGCATACTGATCGCGGATTATTTCCTGATCCGGAAATGTGAGCTGGATAGGGACGCACTGTTTTCTCACGCAGGCCAGTATGGCGCATGGAACGTGGCGGGGCTGGTTGCGCTTGTTGTGGGCATAGCCCCCAATCTTCCCGGCTTCCTGCATGCGGCCGGGGCGCTTGAGAGCGTGCCCGTAATTTTCGATACACTCTATAGCTATGCATGGTTTGTGGGGCTGTTTGTTGCCGGTGGCCTCTATCTCATCATGGCAAAAAAGTAAGTCAGGAGACCCGATATGGCACTTCTTATACGTGGTGGAACAGTTGTGAATGCGGATGCCCGTAAACGTGCGGACGTCTATATTGAGGGCGACACCATCAAGGCGGTGGGCGCTGACCTTGAGGTGCCATCAGGCGTAGAAGTGATTGACGCTGGCGGGCAATATGTCATGCCGGGAGGCATTGATCCCCACACCCATATGCAATTGCCATTCATGGGCACTGTGGCTTCAGAAGACTTCTTCACGGGTACTGCCGCAGGCCTTGCGGGCGGTACGACCATGATTATCGACTTTGTGATCCCTGCACCCCAGCAGCCGTTGATGGAGGCATACCGTACCTGGCGTGAATGGGCGGAGAAGGCTTGCGCTGATTATAGCTTCCACGTGGCTGTGACATGGTGGGGCGAAGGTGTGGCCGAAGATATGGGCACGCTGGTGACAGAAGAGGGCATTAACAGCTTCAAGCATTTCATGGCCTACAAGGGCGCCATCATGGCTGAGGATGAGGTGCTCTATAACAGTTTCTGCCGTGCCCGCGACCTTGGGGCAATTGTTACTGCCCATGCTGAAAATGGGGAACTGGTTTACCAACTTCAGAAGAAACTGATGGCTGAAGGACAGACCGGGCCTGAGGCTCATCCCTTATCCCGCCCGCCGGCTGCGGAAGGCGAGGCTGCCAATCGTGCCGCCCGGCTCGCGGAGGTTATAGGTGTGCCGCTTTACCTCGTGCATGTGTCCACCAAAGACGCGCTTGACGAAATTATCCGTGCGCGCCTTGCCGGGCAGCGGATTTATGGTGAGGCTCTAGCAGGTCACTTGTTGATTGATGACAGCGTTTATAAACATCCTGACTTCGACTATGCGGCTGCCCACGTTATGTCACCGCCTTTCCGGGAGAAGCGGCACCAGGATGTGCTATGGAAAGGGTTACAGTCGGGTAACCTGCAAACCACAGCTACCGATCACTGCTGTTTCTGTGCCGACCAGAAGGCAATAGGGCGTGATGACTTTACCAAAATACCCAATGGCACAGCAGGGGTGGAAGACCGGCTTGCGGTGTTATGGACCCACGGCGTGCGCACAGGCAGATTGACAATGGAAGAGTTTGTCGCTGCAACAAGCACTAATGCGGCGCGCATTTTCAACATATACCCGCGTAAGGGTCGTGTTGATGTGGGCGCAGACGCGGACATCGTGGTCTGGGACCCAGAGGCGAGCAAAACCATTTCAGCGAAGACACACCGTCAGAATGTGGACTTCAATATTTTTGAAGGTATGGAGGTAACCGGCCTTGCGTCCTGCACTATAAGCCAAGGCAAGGTGCGTTACACAAGAGGTGAGTTGCGGGTCGAGAAAGGTGAGGGGCGCTATATCAAGCGCCCGGCCTTCACACGGTGATGCCTCCGAAAGCTTTAGAGCTTCGCGCGCTGTTTTTATACCGTCAGGTCTTGGGTATAGAACTGCTCGTTTGAGAATATGGTGTTGAGGATGCGTTCTTCGGTCTGGGTCAAGATGTCATGGATGACCGTGCGGATACGGTTGGGTTCATCGCTTTTCATTACCTCAATGGTCATGCCCTGTTGGTCAGCTGAATAAGGAAAGCGCTTTTGCGTTTTGAGATACAGCCAATAGATGCGCATGGCGGTGTCTTCAAGCTGCCTTGCCCAGTCAATCATCAGTGGGTAACCGGCGTTCTCACAGAAAATAAGGTTCAGTTCCTTGTTCTTCTTGAGGAGGTTGAGCGCTGCTTCGTCGTCTTTGATCGGCTGGAGTTCTTCTATTTCCTTGTTGATCCTTTTCATCTTCTCGAAATCCACATTGGCGGCTGTAAGCGCGAAGATGGCGGGTAACAGAACCTTGCGGAGTGTGAAGTTCTGCTTGATGTCAAGCAGTGTAAGCGGCGCGACCACCGTGACGCGGGGCGACACAGAGACCAAAAACTGTTTGGCGATCAAACGCTCAATCAGGTTGCGGGAGATGGTGCGGCTTATGCCAAACATGTCGCTGAAGATATTTTCAGACACCTTCTGACTCGGTGCCAGTTTCTGCGTCACAATTGCATCCATGATCAATTCGGACGCTTTGCGCGCATCACTATTCTGCAGATCTTCTCTTATCATCCCTTGCCCTTCTCGGTTCCACCTTGTCCACCCCAAATGGCCGCTGTCGGCGGCTTCTCATGGCATTATTAAACAGAATGCGTGACCTTTTCAACGCGACAATCTTAGAAAATATCAATTAAAGCGGTTAAAATAATAATTAAGGCTGCCAATTTATGCTTGATAAAGCAATTAAGGCGGTTATAGTCGAATCAAACAGAACAGGAATTGTCGGCGCGGGGAGCGCAACGTGGGAAATTCAGGGAGGTGAGGATGCAAAAAAGCATTTTCCGAAATAATTCGTTATTGAATGCCGTATCCACCATCGGCATCGCTGCAGGTTTGAGTGGATTGAGCGCGGTAAGCGTGGCTGCTCAGGACACTGCAGAACAGTCTACCGAATTGGTGCTGGAAGAAATTATCGTGACCGCCGGCCGGCGGGAGCAAAGCCTGCAAGACGTGCCAGCGGCAGTATCTGCTATCAACCCAAGTGACTTTACCGTCAAGGGCCTCAAGCAGGTCGGTGAAATCCTCAATTATACGCCGGGTGTGGCTTATACTGACATCGGCACCAAGGGCTTTGGCAATATCTCCGCCCGTGGTGTGCCGCAGTCTTCGTCTATTCCGGTGTTTGGTGTTTATCTTGATGACACGCCAATTTCTACCAACAGCACTTTCTCAGGTGGCAGCACAGTAATGTTTGATGCCATGCTGATGGATATCGAGCGTGTTGAAGTGATCAAAGGCCCGCAGGGCACGCTTTACGGTGCAACATCCGTGGGTGGTATGATGCGCTATATCTCTCGTGACCCAGCGATGGAAGAAATGCGGGTTACTGCCGGTGTCGACATCGCGACGACAGACGGCGGCGAGATGAGCCAAGTGTATAACGGCCGCGTCAGTGTGCCACTTGTCAAAGACAAACTTGGTATCACTGTGTCGGGCTTCTGGCAGGATATTGGCGGTTATGTTGATCAGGTGAACCCGGCAACGGGGGCACTGGTCGAAAATGACGTCGACGGTTCCGAGAACCTTGGTTATGCAGCGGATCTCCTGTTCACGCCGACAGAAGAGTTGAGTATCCGCCTCAAATACATGAAACAAGAAACGGACTACGGTATCGATAGCGGTGTCCAACTCGCTGGGCATACCACCTCGGACACTTCGATGTTTGACGGCTATACGACCATTGCTGCACCGGGCGAAAACTACCTTGATTATGAAATCATGTCCGGCAGCATAAATTATGATTTTGATACAGTGACGCTGACTTCAACCACGAGCCGTGTGGAGTATACTTTCGGTGGATCGTCGGATTATACGTCGATCTACGGACCGGTAGTGGATTTCTATGCTGGCCGCGCCCCCGGGACTACGACCAGCGTTATTTTCGACCTGCTGGCGGGTTCGGAAAAGTTCGTGCAGGAAGTTCGACTGACCTCAGAACGTATGGGCAACTTCGAGTGGATCGCCGGTCTTTACTATTCGGAAGAAACGACGGCCAATGGCCAGGACCTTATCTCGACCCCAGCCTTTGACTTGCTGACTATTTCCTTCCCATCTGAGTATAAGGAATACGCGGGCTTTGGTGACGTAACCTATTATTTCAACGAAAAGTTTGACGTTACTGCGGGCATGCGCCTTAGCAAGAACAAGACCACGCTGTCGTATGTTTCGACCGGGCTTCTGTTGGGTGATGCCGTCTTTGAAAGCGATCCTATCAAAGATACAGTAGACACTTACCTCTTCTCGGCCCGCTATCGTCCCACAGACAATCTTTCTCTCTATGCTCGGGTGGCAAGCGGATACCGTCCAGCGTCTGCCAACATTCCGATCCTCGACCCTGCAACGGGTGACAACCTCGCGCCACCCATGATCGATCCGGATAACGTCTGGAGCTATGAAGTTGGCGCAAAGGGAGCAACTGATGGCAATGTTTTCTCTTATGACGTTGCCCTGTGGATGATTGACTGGGCCAATTTCCAGGCTTTCACTTCATTTAGCGGTGTGAACACAGGCGGTAACGCGGCTGGCGGGCTGAGTGCACATGGCTTCGAAGGCTCTTTCAACATTCGGCCGACGGATGCACTGAAGCTGACGACGAACGTGACCTATTCGCGCAGCAAGCTGAATGAGGATGAGCCAGGCATTGGCGGCGTGGAAGGGGAACAACTTCCCGATTTGCCGAAATGGAAAGGCTCGTTCCAGGCCGACTATATGTTCGACCTGACAGACAGCTGGAGCGGTAACGCAGGTTTTGGGGTGCGCTATACGGGCAAGTTTATATCGAGCTATAGTGCCTCTACCTCCACTTATCCGGTTCAAGTAGACGCTCGCACGCTGGTGGATGCAAGCCTGTCGTTTACGAATGATAATGTGACGATTGGGCTTTATGCCACGAACCTTTTCAATAAGCGTGCGCTTCAGGGTCGGTCGGATGTCATTGTTGGCGGCGGCTCGAGCGATAGCAGCGGCATCTTCGAGCGGCCGCGTACGATCGGTGCGAATATGAAGGTAGACTTCTAACCTCTGCTCAGTGTGACTTCCGGGGTGTCTGGTTTGAGTAGTGGCACCCCGGATTTTTCTGAACACAGAATGTTGAGGCAATGCGCAGGGGCTATGGCCCTTGCAGCAGGAAAGCTTAACCCGCATCCACTGACGAAGGTGGCCGGGATTGGAATTTGGGGAGCATATTCATGAAACTTGTTGGTCAACTTATCGCGGTTTGCGTCATTGGTTTTGGCGCCTTGTGCGGGGCGGCACAGGCCGAAAACTACGATCTTGTCATCAGTGGCGGCCGGGTAGTTGACCCGGAAACCGGTTTGGATGCCGTCCGTAACGTTGGCATCAAGGGCGGTAAGATAGCGGTGGTCAGCGAAGCGAGCCTAGACGGTGCGCGCACCATCGACGCCACAGGCCGTGTCGTAAGCCCAGGCTTCATTGATATGCATGCCCACGGACAGGATATCCTGTCGGCACGCGTACAAGCGCTAGACGGCGTGACCACAGGTCTTGAACTTGAAGCAGGCATGCTGCCGATCAGCGACTATTATGACCGTGCAGGCAAAGAAGGCCGTCCCATCAATTATGGAGCTTCGGTAAACTGGGCCAACGCTCGTATCGCTACCTTTCTGGATATTGAGCCAAAGGACGATGTTGAGTGGTTTTTTGAAGCTTTCAAGAAAACCAACTGGCAGAAAGAAGTTGCTACACCAGACCAGCTTGAGAAAATAGCTGATTATGTGAAGCAAGGCCTTGATCAGGGTGGCCTTGGTATTGGTATCCTTATTGGCTATGCGCCGGGCACCGGGCACAAAGAGTTCTTCGCCATGAACAAATTGGCGGCCGAACGTGGTGTGCCAACCTTTACTCACGCGCGGTATCTTTCGATGCTGGAGCCCAAAAGCTCCTTTGAAGGTATGGCTGAAGTCATTACAGCAGCAGCAGGGACGGGGGCGCATACCCATATCGTACATCTCAATTCCATGAGCCTCAGGGACATTGAGCTGATTGCCCCTATGATCAAGACCGCACAGGCACAGGGCCTGAAGGTTACGGCCGAAGCTTACCCTTATGGCGCGGGCTCAACCGGTATTGGTGCAGCCATGTTCCGTGGTGACCGCTGGCGCGAACGCGTGGGCGGTGTGGATGCATCCAATTTTGACGTCGGCGGCAAGCGCCTGACGGAAGAAGAGCTGAAATATTACCAAACCGAAAAACCTGAAACACAGACAGTAATCCACTTCCTTGAACTGGATGACCCCAAGGACCGGGCTTTCCTTGATATGTCTGTGTTGTTCCCGGGCGGTGTGATTGCATCGGACGGTGGCAATTGGTTGGTGGATGGCAAAATGATCGAGCAGCATACTTGGCCAGTGCCTGAGAACGCCTGGAGCCATCCGCGCTCTGCGGGCACCTTCTCCCGCTTCCTCGGCACCTATGTGCGGGAACGACAGGAAGTCAGTCTGCTGGACGCCATCTACAAGCTCAGCTACGGCCCGGCAAAAATCATGCAGGACGCAGTGCCGCAAATGAAGGGCAAGGGCCGGATTCAGAAAGGCGCGGACGCCGACATCGTCATCTTTGACCTTGTTACCGTAACCGACAAAGCAACCTACGCGAAGCCAGCGCAGGCGTCGGAAGGCTTTGATTATGTCATCGTCAACGGTGTTGTGCTGGTAGATGGTGGCGAACTTGATACCTCTGTCATGCCCGGCAAGGCCGTGCGCAACGAGGTACGTTAAGTATGGAGTTTTTCCGTAAATATCTGCTGCCTGGTTTTGTGTTCCAAAGCGTCGTGATTGGCGGCGGGTATGCGACAGGACGTGAGCTCGTGGAGTTCTTCTTTTCAAGCGGACCCCTAGGTGGTGTGCTCGGGCTTCTCATATCCGGCCTTGTTTTTGGCCTTGTTCTGGCCGCTGGATTTGAGTTTGCCCGGGTCACCCAGGCGTATGACTACCGCCAGTTTTGCCAAGCACTTCTGGGGCGTGGGTGGGTGATATTTGAAGTGGCGTTTATTATACTTCTGCTTTTGATCCTTTCCGTCATCGGTTCTGCCGCTGGTGAACTAACGGCTGCCAGTTTTGGTTTACCGCCTGTTGTTGGAACCTTGGTGCTGATGGTACTGATTGCGTTGCTGACCTTCTCTGGCTCGGAAGCGATCAAGAAGGTTTTGGCCGGGTGGTCGTTTCTTCTCTACTTTGTATATGCAGCGCTCATGTTGCTCGCATTCTCCAAGTTTGGGGACGTGATATCCGGTGTGTATAGCGCGACTGCCGTCGGCGATGGTTGGGTGAAAAGCGGCATTCTCTATTCAGGTTATAACCTCGCTGTTTTGCCAGCTGTGTTGTTCGCGGTAAGGGGACAAAGCAGCAGGCGGGAAGCCGTTGGTTCGGGGCTGATGGCCGGTGGGATTGCAGTCGTTCCTGCGGTTCTCTTCTTTGTGGCCATGATGGCTCTATACCCTGAAATTGGTGCTGAGCCGGTGCCTGCAAGTGCGCTGATGATCGCACTGCAGATGCCGATCTTGAGCCTGCTGTTTCAGATTGTGGTGTTTGGTACCTTTGTGGAAACCGGTACGGCACTGCTGCACGCCGTGAACGAACGGCTCGATGCTCGCTTAGGCGAGGCCGGACGCGAAATGCCGCAGTTTGCCCGCCCGCTTGTAGCGGTGGCGATCCTGACAGTGGCGATTATTGCAGGTACTTACTTTGGTATCATTGACCTGATCGCCAGTGGTTATGGCATCCTGACGCTCGTCTTCATTGCTGTACTTGTTGTGCCGCTCCTCACCATCGGTGTGTGGCGCTCGTTCAAAGTGGGAGAAGCGTGATGTTGAAACGACTTATGAACCTTGTGGTGGTCTGTTGTTTCACCCTACCACTCTATGCGGCAGATGCAGAATATGACGTGGTTATTCGAAGTGGTCGTGTGCTGGACGGCGGAGGCAACCCATGGGTACCCGCGGATGTGGCGATTAAGGACGGCGTGATCGTAAAGGTTGGTGATGTTGCGGGCCATGGTGTGCGCGAGATTGATGCGACCGGCAAATATGTAAGCCCGGGCTGGATCGATATGATGGACCAGTCTGGCGAAGCGCTTCGCAAGGTTGGACTGGCGCCCAACAAAATCAACATGGGCGTCACGACGCTTATTGGCGGGGAGGGTGGCACACCCGTTGAAGCAAAAGAAATTGACGCCTACTTCAGTGAGCTGGAAACAAAAGGTATCTCTGTCAACTTCGGCACCTATTATAGCGCTACACAAGCGCGTGTGGCAGTGCTGGGTGACGGTAGCGATGATCCGACGCCAGCGCAGCTTGAGGAAATGAAAAAACTTGCGTCCATGGCGATGGACGCCGGCGCCATGGGCATCACAACAGCGCTCATTTATCCGCCATCAGCCTATCATAAAACAGAAAGCCTGATTGAACTCGCGCGTGTTGCTGGTGCAAGTGGCGGGCTGTATGCAAGCCATATTCGCGGTGAAAGTGCCGAATTTCTGGATGCAGTCAAGGAAGCGATCCGCATTGGAGAAGAAGGCGGTGCAGGTGTTGAGATTTTCCATCTGAAGGCAGCTTATTACCCCAATTGGGGTAAGGACATGAAAGCGGCGATTGAGCTGATTGACGCGGCACGTGCGCGTGGTGTGAATGTGGCGGCAGACCTATATCCTTATGTCGCTGGTGGCACAGGGCTTGAGGTCACAGCTCCCAACTGGGTGTATGCCGACGGTATTGAGAAGGCGCTTGAGCGTCTCCGGGACCCTGCTATTCGTTTGCAGCTCAAGGAAGAGATCAAGGCGGGACCGCGACCGGATTGGACCAACCTGGTTTATGTCTCCGGCGGTTGGAAAAATGTGGTGTTGGCCAACTCGCATCTTGAGGAGTATGCCCGTTTCCATAACAAGAATTTTCAGGAAATTGCTGCAGACCTGGGCCGCGACCCGGCTGATGTGGCGTGGGACATTATGCTGGCAGCATACCCGGAACGCCCGTTTGCG
Source organism: Kordiimonas sp. (assembly GCF_965216265.1). GTDB lineage: Bacteria > Pseudomonadota > Alphaproteobacteria > Sphingomonadales > Kordiimonadaceae > Kordiimonas. The sequence goes on along the minus strand of NZ_OZ244153.1, from coordinate 859,070 downwards.
CTCTATTTTATGATGAGCGAAGACGATGTGCGCACCGCAATGAAAGCGCCTTGGACGAGTATTGGCAGCGATGCGGCCAGTGCACTCAAGGAAGGCGATTTCGACGCCCTCGGCCTGCCGCACCCTCGAAGCTATGGCACATTTCCACGCATCATTGCGCATTACGTGCGGGATGAGGGTGTGCTCAGCCTTGCAGACGCTATTCGCAAAATGACGTCTTGGCCTGCGGCTCGAATGGGGCTGAGCAATCGCGGCCTCATCAAGGAAGGTTTGCAGGCAGATATTACGATCTTTGATTTGGACAAAATCGACGACACAGCGTCGTGGGATAACCCGACGGCTAAACCTCTAGGTATTGATTATGTGCTCGTGAACGGTGGCATTGTTCTTGACGCCGGGCACCATACGGGTGCGACTCCAGGGAAGGTACTGCGTGGCCCCGGCTATAAGCAGGTAACCGCTGTAAATAAGGACTAGGTGTATGAAGACGATTGAGTTAAGGGCGCCCTATCTCATATTTTTGGGAAGCGAAACCAGGGTTACCTATGCCAAAACTGGCGCAGGTCTTGTTGAATGGCGGCGTGAGCTCTGCAAAGGGCAAATCTGCCTCCCTGGCGGTACTATTGATCTTGGGCTGCCCAAGCTGAGTATTCAGGAGGCCGTGGATGCTGGTATCCAGTCCTTGGTCATCGGCACAGCATCTGTAGGCGGAGGCATACCTGACGGTTGGCTGGAGTTGCTTGAAGAGGCGGTTCTCGCCGGGCTCGATATTGTCGCCGGTGTTCATTACCGTCTCAATGGCATTGAGCGCCTTCGTGTTGCGGCTTCGAAATCAGGCGCGCGCCTTGTGGACGTACGGGTGCCACCAGCAACCCTGCCTGTAGGCACAGGTCGCAAGCGCAGTGGAAAGCGTGTGCTGATGGTAGGTACCGACTGCGCCGTCGGAAAGAAATATACCGCCCTTCAGATGGAAAAGGACATGAAGCGATTGGGCATGAACGCGGATTTCCGTGCGTCTGGCCAGACCGGCATCATGATCGCCGGGCAGGGTATTCCGATCGACTCCGTCGTATCTGACTTTGTTTCTGGTGCGGCTGAGTTGCTGTCTCCTGACAATTCTGACGACCACTGGGATGTGATCGAAGGGCAGGGCGGCATTTTCCACCCCGGTTTTTCTGCGGTGAGCATGGGGCTGCTGATTGGGTCGCAGCCGGATGTCTTTGTTGTATGCCACGAAGCGGGCCGCACCCACGTTGAAGGGTGGGGTGATTTTGAATTGCCAAGCATCGAAGAGGTTATTGAGCGGACAGTCGCGATTGGTTCGCTTACCAACCGGGAGATCGAGTGCGTTGGTGTCAGTGTGAACACGTCCTGCCTCAAGGCAGGCGAGCGCGAAGCCTATTTGGCCGAACTTACGACCCGACTAGGCCTCCCTTGTGTCGACCCCCTCCAGGAAGGCACCGACAGCATCATTGCCCGTTTAAATGCTGTCATGGCTTCGCGCACCCCTAATTTGAAGAGTGTCTCAGCATGAAGATGAGTTTCGAGAAGGTATCCTTCCCCCTGAAGGCTCCTTTTGTGATTACCGGTTATACGTTCAATACGACTGATACGGTTCGCGTAACCCTTGAGGCTGATGGCGTTAAGGGGCACGGTGAGGGTGTCGGTGTTTATTATTTGAACGATACTGCCGACGTGATGTTGGAGCAACTGGCTGAGATAGCACCCAGGGTTGAGGCAGGGCTTGCTCACGACCAAGTGCAACAAATGCTACCTCCTGGCGGCGCCAGAAACGCACTTGATTGCGCGCTCTGGGATCTGGAATCCAAGCGATCCGGCATCAGCGTATGGGAAAGTCTCAAGATGACACCCAAAACGCTAAAAACCGTTTGCACGGTGGGGATCGGTTCAGCCGAACTAATGGCCGAAACCGCAGCTAGCTACGCCAAGTACCCTCATCTCAAGATCAAGCTGGATGGTGATAATCCGATCGCTAAGCTTGAGGCCATTCGCGAAAAGCGCCCGGATGCAACCCTCATCATTGACGTTAACCAGGGTTGGACGTTTGAAGAGCTGAAAGAATATGCTCCAGCTTGCGAGAAGTTAGGCATTGCCATGATCGAACAGCCGCTGAAACGCGGCGGGGATGCAGCCCTTGAGGGCTACAAGTCACCTGTGCCGCTTGGCGGTGACGAAAGTTGCCTTGACGCCAGTGAATATGAGATTGCCGCAAGTCGTTATGACGTCATTAACATTAAGCTGGATAAATGCGGCGGGCTTACGGCGGGGCTTTTGCTCGCCAACCTCGCGCTGCGTGACGGCAAGGCACTGATGGTCGGGAACATGACGGGCTCGTCGCTTTCCATGGCACCTGCCTATGTTATCGGCCAGTTCTGTCATTTTGTTGATATCGACGGCCCGCTCCTGTTGGCGGACGACGTGGACAATGGCTTGTTTTACGGCACCGGCGGGATCGTGGAGGTCCCGAACCGTGCGCTTTGGGGATAACGGTGAACAAACGGGGTGAGGCGAATATCTTACCAAAATCGTGGGAGTGAGGAAAATGATACGGAAAACACTGGCGCTTTTTACAGCGCTTCTGATGAGTTTTAGCCTTCCTGTTTATGCACAGGATGAAACATCCAGCGTTGCGGCAGATGCAGCAGATATAACTGCCGCGCCTGCAGAAGCATTTGAGGGTCTGGAAAGCTTTATTGACGGTATGGTGGAAAGCCATCGGAAGACACTCGAAATCTCCGGCGTAACGGTTTCTATCGTGAAGGACGGCCAGCTTATTTTAGCCAAGGGCTACGGTATGCAGGACATCGACAAGGGTATTCCAGTCGATCCTGAAACATCCCTTTTCCGTATTGGTTCAACATCAAAGCTCTTTACCTGGACATCGGTGATGCAACAGGTGGAGCGAGGCAACATTGATCTCGACGCAGATGTGAACACCTACCTTAAAACCTTCCAGATTCCGGCAACCTATGACAAGCCCATCACGATGCGGCATATCCTCACCCACACAGCGGGTTTTGAGGAAGGCGCTCTCGGGTATCTGATTAACTATGACATCAACAATATAACCCAGTTGCGGGACGCGATGTCGACCTATATTCCTGCACGCATTAATCCTCCGGGCAAATATTCGTCCTACTCCAACTACGCTACAGCCCTTGCGGGTCTTATCGTTGCGAACGTTTCTGGCCTTCCATTCAATGAGTATGTTGAACAGAACATCTACGAACCGCTGGGCATGACACAGTCAACCTTCGCGGAGCCGCTGCCGGAGCGTCTGGCTGGTGGACAGACGATGGGTTACCTGCGCGAAGCAGGTATACAAACGGCGCAACCCTATGAGCTAATCACAGGGTTTGGCCCCGCTGGCGCGATGGCATCTTCCGCCACGGATATGGCGAAATTTATGCTGGCCCACCTCAACGCGGGCGAATTGAACGGCAATCGCATACTTAAGGCCGAAACGGCTGAGCAAATGCATTCGGTAATATTCCAGGGTGATAAGCGCCTCGGGGGCATGGCGCACGGGTTCTATGAGGAATACATCAATGGCCACCGGCTTATTGGCCATGGTGGCGACACTTTCCAGTTCCACACCAATATGCTCATTGATGAGGCGGAGGAGCTTGGTATTTTTATCTCTTACGCCACACCGTCTGACACCAAGGGGCGTGATACGTTCATTGAGACCTTCTACGATCACTACTATCCGGAAGAGTTTGAGGCTATCACGCCGCCTGCGGACTTCGATGAACGTGCAGCTAAATATGCCGGCAGCTACAGGTTTTGGCGTCACAATGAAACCACAATAGAGAAAGCTATGGCCATCATGGGTGGTGGGCTTGAGGTTGCGCCATCCGGTAAGGGCACTCTCGTGTTTGCAGGTTTTGGTACGCCGCGACAGTATGTGGAAATTGGCGAGAACCTGTTTCGTCAGGTTGATGGCAAACACATGATCGCCTTTGGTGAAAATGAGAGCGGTGAGATTGCGGACCTCTATATCGAGGGCCTGCCCTTTATGAATGCGAGCCGCACGCCAGCTTTTGAAGGTAGTCTTTTCAAGATGTTGCTGCCGCTGGTTTGTTTTATCCTGTTTCTCACGGTTTTTGTGGGATGGCTGTATCGCCGCAAGGAATACAAGGCCATGGAAGCGGCTGAGCGTACAGCAATCCGCTTCTCTATGGCGATGGCCGGAGCGAACCTGCTGTTCGTCATTTTCCTCGGCCTGATCATATCCACCTACAAGATGGAATTGTTCCAGAATATTCCGTTTATCTTTGATCTCAACCTGATGCTTCCCATTGTTGCATCGCTCTTGACCATCGGTGTGCTGTATCACGCGGTTCAGGCGTGGCGGCAGGGTTACTGGCGTACAGGGCGGCGTATTCATTACACGCTCATCGCGCTCACGGCCCTTTATATGACCATCTACTACAATTATTGGAACATTCTGGGCTTCCAGCACTACTAGGCGACAAGGAAAGGAACAGAGGCAATGACACAGTCAAAATTTAATCGTCGATCCTTCCTGCGCGGGGTAGGCGTGGCTGGGGCCGCAGCGGTGGCCATGCCCATGATCAACATGGGCAGCTTCCAGGTGTTTGCAGGCGACGAGACCAAATACAGCGGGCGAGCCATTGATGTGGTGAATTCGGTGCAGGTGTTCGACATGCTGTCGATCCTCTCCCCTTTCAAACATATGATGACGTCTGCGTTCAGTAAAAACCCGATGCTTTCAGATGCGTTTGAATTGCAGCGGGACGAGCTTGATGTTCTCTTGGCTTCTGGCGTGGATGTTTTTCATCCAGCCGTCGGGCTAGGCGGTGACGAGGCTGCGGGTTTCATTGCCCGCATGAATGCTTATGCTGCTGAGTATCCCGAACACCTTCAACGCATTGACAGCCTTGAAGATATCAAGACTCTGAAAAAGGGTGAGCGTATCGGGTATATTTTGGGTATCCAGAACTCTGACCATTTCCGCAGCGTTGATGACGTAAACCAGTTCTATTACATGGGGCAGCGTATCAGCCAGTTGACGTATAATAGCCAGAACCTCATTGGCTCAGGTTCAACCGATAGGGTCGACGGCGGCATCAGCGACTTCGGTGCGGCCGTTGTCGCGCGCATGAACGAACTTGGCATGGCAGTGGACGTTTCCCACTGCGGTGACCAAACCACGCTGGATGCGTTTGAGCTATCAAAAAAACCGGTACTTATCACCCATTCCAACGTGCGAGCATTGGCGGAAGGCCATGTGCGTTGCAAGTCGGACGATGCTATCAAAGCAATGGGTAAAGCCGGCAGCGTGATGGGCATTACGGGGGTTAGAAACTTCCTCTCCGCCAAGGAACCAACCACTATCGAGACGCTTGTCGATCATGTCGATTATATCGCGAAACTGGTGGGTATTGAGCATGTGGGAGTAGGTTCGGACATGGATATGAACGGCTATGACGACATCCCTGAGCCCGCCTATAGCGCACTCAAGGCCGGGTATAAATCCAGCTACGGTTTCCGCGACAAGATTGATGCAGACGGTTTTGATCATCCAAAACGTATCTTCGATTTGGCAGAAAGCATGATTGCGCGCGGTTACACGGACGATCATATCCGGCTTGTGCTTGGTGATAACTTCAAGCGGGTGCTGGGCGACATCTGGGTCGCTTAAACATGAGGGCCGAGGGCGATATGACGGGACCATTTGAAATCTTGGTGTTTGGCATCCTGCTTGTCGCCCTTGTGCTTAGCTTTCTGCCAAAGAAACACTTCGCCCGCGCGGCCTTCATTGCTTCGGGTATTGCGTTTGCGGGTTTCGTTGCGGTTTCCACATTCGGTACACCACGTGGGCCGCTTGTGCCTGGCGCGCTTCTGGCACTTATTCTGGCTTTCGTGACTTTCTGCCGGCTTGAATACCCTAAACCAAACAATTGGCGGCGACGCAGTGTGTTTGGTGTCTATATAGCGCTCTCAAGCGCCTTGGCGGTTATTGCCATTATATTGCCGATCGGCTTTCCGGTTTTTGAGCCGCCTGCGCCGGCGGGGCCTTACGCAGTTGGCTATGCCCGGTCGGTTATCCCAGATGACAGCAGACTTGAAGCCGCGACGGAAGACGCAGGCGATCACCGCGAACTGCCGGTTCAAGTATGGTATCCGGCGAAGGTGCCTGAGGGTGAGGAAGCGCTGCCTTTCATTCCAGACAGCGAGCAAGCCGCACACCTGATGGGAGACAACCTTGGTCTGCCGCTTGGTTTTTTTGACTATCTTGAGGATATAAGAGGGTACAGCTATCAGAATGCGCTGGTTGCTGCGCATGGTAGCCGCTTCCCTGTATTGGTTTTCAGCCATGGTTTCGGTTCAATTGGCGCGCAAAACACCCTGCTGATGGAACATCTGGCAAGCTTTGGCTATGTGGTTTTCTCGCTTGAGCACCCCTATCAGGCGGCTTGGGTGCGCTTGGGTGACGAGCGCACGGCGACCTTTGATCCGAAGGGCTTCCGCGATGTGGAGATGACCGAGGGGGAGACCGAGGGTCTTATCGATACAATCGTGCAGATGGCTGATGCGGAAGACTACAATAGTTACCTTGGCTATGTTTCTGATCTTATCAACAATCAGGCGAGTTTTATTACCGGGCTCAGACTATGGACCGACGACACGGTGTTCTTTCTCGACCAGTTGCAGGCAGGGAAGATTCCGGAATTTTCTAGTCTTTATCGCTCCATGGATATGGACAGACTTGGCATTTTTGGCATGTCTTACGGAGGTGCTGCAGCAGGCATGGTGTGCCTGACCGATACACGATGTAAAGCGGGCATTAATATGGACGGCTTGCAGTTCGGCGAACACGATATGACATTTCCGATCAGCCGTCCCTTCATGATCATGAATTCAGATGCAAACCTATTCAAAGACCCGGATGCCCGCCACGGGCCAGCTAAATTCAAGACGAATGATTTTGTATATCGACAGGCAGTGGGGCCAATTTACAGCCTAACCGTTGGTGGTGCACACCACATGAACTACAGCGATTTTGCCCATCTGATGCCATTAGCCAAACAGTTTGGAATGTTTGGACCGGTGTCTTCGGATGCCATGAACCGCATCATGAACGACTATGTGAAGGGTTTCTTTGATCGCCACCTTAAAGGTGAGGCCGCGCCGATCCTTGACGGCGCGTCCTTAGAACACCCTGATGTACTGGAATTCGTCCACCGGAACGTGGATGAGGGGACACTTGTCAGCGAGTGACAACTGAAGGAGGGAGATAATAATGTTTAGGAATAGGGGACAATGGGGCTTGGGTAGGCTGGCGGCAACGCTGGGGCTTTCCATGCTTCTGGGGCTTGGAGCCCAGGCGGGTACACCAGACCTTGATGACGAAGAAGAGGTTGAGGCTTTTGTCGACGGGGTTGTTAAGCCTTTGATGCAGAAGGAGCATAGCCCGTCTGGCATTGTTGCCGTGATGAAGGATGACAAAATCATCTTCCAGAAGGGTTATGGCTATATCGACGTTGAAAAACGCATCCCGGTGGATGCCGAAACCAGCATGTTCCGCCCGGGCTCAATTTCGAAACTGTTTACATGGGTGTCTGTTATGCAGCTTGCCGAACAGGGCAAACTGGATATCGACACGGACGTGAACGAATATGTCACTCAGTTCAAGATCGAAGATACTTTCCCTGGCAAGCCGATTACACTCAGGCACATCCTGACCCATACACCGGGTTTTGAAGACGGCGCGCTCGGATATCTGATCATCAACGATGTTGACCGGATCATGCCCCTCGCAGAGGCGCTGGAGAAGTACCAGCCTGAGCGTGTGGTGGAGCCGGGCACACGTGTTGCCTACTCTAACTGGGCAACGGCCCTGGCGGGCCTGATCGTGGCCAATGTATCAGGCGAAGATTTCAACACCTATGTTGATAACCATATCTTCAAGCCGTTGGGCATGACCCATTCCACTTTTAGGGAGCCGCTTCCCGCGGAGCTGGAGCCTTTTATGGCGAAGGCCTATACCTATGGAGCTGGCAAATACAAGGAAACACCGTACGAGATCATTACCAATTTTGGCCCGGCTGGTGCGGCTGCGGTATCGGCGCCTGACATGGCGAAGTTTGCTCGTGCTCTTCTGAACGGCGGCGAGTATGACGGTGTGCGCATCCTCAAAGAGGAGACGCTCAATCAGATGCTTAATGAGGGCTTTTCCCATGACCCACGCGCGCGTGGTACCGGGCTTGGTTTCCTGAAGCGTGATTTTGGCGGGCCCGAGTTCGAGAATTTCGGTCATGACGGTGGCACTACCATCTTTATCTCACATTTCGGACTTTCAATCCCGAATGATTTTATGCTGTTCTCTAGCTTCTCCGGCCCAGGTGCGGGGCCTGTGCATCAGGCGTTTGTGGAAAACTTCTATGACGAGTTTTTCCCGCAAGATCTTCCTTATATTGAACCGTCGGCTGATTTCCAGTCACGCGGCCAGAAATATGCCGGTACTTATGTATCTTCTCGCAACAGCCACACCAAAGTGGAAAGCATCCTGCGTGGTCTCGGTAGTGTGAATGTGGCGGTGATGCCGGACAACACGCTGATGATTGGCGAAACACGCTACGTTGAAGTGGGCGACAATGTCTTCCGTCAAGTGGATGATAACGATCAGGTGATCTTCCAGGAAAACGAAGCAGGTGAAATCACCGGTTATGTGCTCGACGGTATGGGTGTGATGCAGTTCTACCCAGCCAAATTTTATGAAACCAAGGGCTACATCAGCACGGTGCTTGGTCTTTCGCTTCTGGTCTTTGTCGGGGTGTTTGTGCGCCTTGCTTTGCAGTGGGCACGTTTCCGCGCTTGTGAGGGGCAGGCCAAGAATGCCTACCGCGCGACCCTTGTGGTGGCGGGTGCGAACATACTCTTCTTTGTCTTTATCGGCATTACGCTGATGGGCGGTATGCAGCAGTTGTTCTACTCAATACCCGGCACACTCAAGTTCGCTTTTGTGTTCCCCATCGTGGCACTTCTGGCGACGCTCTATCACCTCTACACAACATTCCTTGTGTGGCGGGATGGTCTTTTTGAAGGGGTTTGGCCGCGTATACGCCACTCCCTTGTGGCGTTTTTTGCCGTGCTAATGATCGCTTTCTACCACACGTGGAATTTGATCGGCTTCAACTATTTCGCCTAGATTCTGCGGCGTATAAAATATGGGAAAGGGGTGCCGTGAAGTACGGTGCCCCTTTCTTCTTTCTGGACTATTTCTTGAAATATTCTTCGGCTTCCGGGTATTCGTCGGAGAGGAAAATGAACCACTCTACAAGCTGTTGCTGTTGTGCATATTGCCGCGTTTTTTTCTTGTTCCAGCGATATGCCATGCCGAGTTGGTCCTTAAGAAGAGCAATGTCGTCGTCGTTTAGGTGATCATATAAAATGATACCCATATGCACGCGTTGAATGAGAATGAAGGGCTCGAACCGTGCAGTGGCTATTGAGAGGCGCCAAGCCTCTACCGCGTTAGGATAGAAGCTCTCGCCAAGTATTATATTCGCAGATGTCACTCGGGCCCATGAAAAGGTGTTAAGGGGTGCCATGTCGAGTCCGGTTTTGGCAGTTTCGATCGACTTCTTGGCAAAATATTCACGCTTTTCAGTCGTGGTGGCACGTCGTGCACGCACAAGGTAGGAGGCAGCCAAATCACTGTAGGCGTCAGGAAGCTCCACAAATTCCAGGGCCTGCAGGCGCGATTTCTCGAGTATATCCAAATCCTCATCGCTTACCGTCTCACCTCGTGAGACACGTTCATGGATTGGCGTACCGGGCACAAGCATCAGTTCATGCAGAAAGCGTGGTACGCCAACGACAAGGAGCGTGATGCTTGAAACAAGCATGAATGCGGGCAAAAAATATTGCTTAATCTTTTCCATAACCGTCCCGGGCATCCTTAGTCATCACTTGGTTTCGCTGGAATTTAGTGGGGCGATCAGCAGAAGGCAACAACGCTTTCGGTAAACCCTAGGGAGATACATCGGTCGGGTCTGCAATTTTTGTCTGAATATCGACGTTGGAAGGCGCAGAGATCACGATCTTGAAGCGTGCGTCCGTGTGCCAGAAATCACCTCGCCCGCCGGTAGGTGGCAGGCATTCCTTGTGCAACCACAGCGGCAGTTTGACGGCGTAGTGATCTTTAATCTTTAGGTTGGGGCCGTCATGCTCCAGTGTCAGGTTCGCGGACCAGGCTTGTTTGCTGCCCTTGACGGTAGCAGTAACCATGATCTCAGGTCCCGAGGTCCCTAAAACCTCAACCCCGCCGCGTATGATATCGATATGAATTGTTTCAACAGTAGCAGGGTCAGCGGACCACGACCAGGACCGGACAGGATTGCCAGCCTGAACAGTAGCTCCGAGCAATGCTGCTGCCAGTAGAGCTATGGCACTAAGCGCAATCCAGTTCTGCGGTTTAAAGCTGCCGTCAAATCGTGCGGGTTGATATGTTTTCACTGTGCTCTCCATCCTTGTGCTGGGGCAAGGGAGGGATGGAGAGAAGTGGTGGCACTCTGCTTCTTGCGCTTGAATTAATTTCAGCGGATTACGCTACTCCGCGGGCTTGAGAGCGGTAGGGTTTCGCCCGCTCATCTGGTTAATTGCCAGCCCCGTGATCACTAACGCTGCAGCGAGCAGCCTCAGAGGGCCAAATTCCTCCCCCAGCAAGAGTGCAGAAAAAGTCATGCCAAAAATGGGTACGAGAAGAGAGTAGGGCGCTACCTTGCCTGCGCCGTATAGGTTAATCAGCTTTCCCCATACAGCAAAACCAAAAATGGTTGCTACAAAGGCGATATAGACCGTGGCCCCTACGCCCTCAAGCCGAAGGTTCAGGAAAGCTGCGGTGATTGCCTCCTGTCCTTCAAACATGAACGAAAGGGCAAAGAGCGGGATAGGAGGTATCACACTCACCCAAACCAACAGGCTCAACATGTCGACAGGCCCGGCCTTCTTCATAATGAGGTTGGAGCAGGCCCAAGCGAGCGCCGCCGCTATCGCAAGCGCGAAGCCGAGGGCTGACAGGTCCCCTCCAACGGTTGATGCCACCAGTGCGATACCCAAGAAAGCCACAAACATGCCTGCCAGTTGCCCGCCCGTGGGACGTTCGCCCAACAGCAGCGCGGCGAGAATGATGGTGAAGAAGGCTTGTGTCTGTAATACCAGTGATGCGAGGCCCGCTGACAAGCCCGTATCCATGCCAATGAACAGAAGCGAGAACTTCACAACACCCAGCATGCCGCCGATTCCTAAGATGATGCTCCACGGCACATCTGGTTTGCGGACAAAAAAGATAAGCGGCACAGCTGCGAGTGTAAACCGGAGTGCCGAGAACAGGAGCGGCGGAAAATCACCGATGCCGATGTGGATGACGACAAAGTTAAACCCCCATGCTGCTGCGACGAGGGTTGCCAGCAAGGTATGGCGAAGAGGCATGCTTCTGCTCCTGATTGACTTGTGACGTAACTACTATTAAAGGTTACATCATGACAAGAAGAAATTTTGAGACCTGCAGTGGTGCCTCGAGCCTTGACCTCGTTGATACGGTTGCTGACCGATTTGGTCAGGCAGCGGATCTGCTTGCCACTCCATCAGACCTCGATCGTTGGTTTGGGGTGGTGTTTGGGAGGCTCGGTATTCAGGTCACATCTACAGGGAGCGACCTCAGGAGCGCGCGTGAGCTCAGGGAAGCTATTTATAGAAGCGCGAAGGCCGTTATGTCTGACACAGCGCCTGCGCCAGCGGATGTGCGGCTGATTAACCAGCTCGCACAGTTGCCGAAACCCGTGCCGCAGCTCAAAGGCGGCGCAGTGGCCTATGAAGCTGATGCGCCAGCCAGAGCAATGTTTGCCTTGTTGGCGGCAGATGCGATCATCCTTCTCTCCCGCGATAACGCAGCCCGCTTGCGCAGTTGCCCAGAGTGTCAGATGATTTTTTTTGACAATTCCCGACCGGGGCGGCGGATATGGTGCTCGAGCGCAAAAGGCTGTGGCAACAGGGCGAAGGTACGGCGACACCGGGCGCGGAAGGCTGAGGCTAATTGAGTTCACATGCCTAACCTCTGAACTCTCGCAGACAGATGGGAATGGGGTGCAGCCATACGGAGTGACGCCAGCTAATGGTGACCTCGGGTTCGCGCGATCAGTGTCCCGATCTGTCTTGTTCTGTCGAGGTCTGCCAGCCCCTCGGATGATTGGTCAGCCGAAACAACGGTAGTTTTCCTGACTCTATCACGAGCCACAGGGTTATAGCGTTTTGCCTATTTTTCTTTTGGGCTCAAAAGACTGTCGAGCTCGCTAAGGCGCGACGACCACAGGGTTCGTTGCTCGTCAATCCACGCCGCCGCCTCATCTAGCGGTTCTGGCGCAAGGGAGAGTACATGTTCGCGCCCATTCTTCTGCCGCTGTACAAGCTTGGCTCGTTCAAGGATGCGGATGTGTTTCGATACTGAATTCAGCGATATATCAAAGGGCGCGGCAATCTCCGTCACGCGTGCTTCACTTTGCAGTAGCCGCCTGAGGATTGACCGTCGGGTAGGGTCCGCTAATGCGATTAGTGTTTGATCCAGTGTTGACTCTTTAACAATCATCTATAAATTCACCCATATGGATTAATATAACATAAAGCCCTCAGAGGCGCAACTAATAAACGTTGGATTAATGCGCCGCTTGCGGTGGGTCATCCATTTATACAGGGAGGAAATGATAATGCGAATGTTAACGGCAATTGTTGTGGGGTGGCTGATAGCAGGAACACTGGACATCATTTATGCGATCACCGCACACGGGGTGCGGGGAGTGCCCCCGATCCGGATATGGCAGTCCGTCGCAAGTGGTGTGCAGGGGACGGATGCTTATTCGGGCGGGATGGCGTCTGCCATCCTTGGGGGTGGTTTGCACTATTTCATCATGCTGATTATGGCGGGTGTTTATGTGATTGCGGGCCAGGTTTTTCCTATCCTGACGTCAAAGCCCGTTGTTTCCGGCTTGGCTTACGGCGTGGTGCTGATGGCTGTGATGAACTATGTGGTGGTGCCTTTGTCGGCGGCAGTTCCGGGGAAGGTTCCTGAGGGGTGGTATTTTGTCGGCGCTTTGTTTGCGCACACTTGCCTTGTTGGCTTGCCTATTGCCTGGGCCGCAGCAAAGTTCTCCAAATAACGGTAGCGCGGGGCAGGTGGGAACTAGTTGATCATCTTGGACAAGACACTGAATTCTGCCTGCCAGCGTTCTTCGACAAAGCGGATAAAATCTTCCGCGCAGTCGCCCAGTTCATGGGTCAGGTTTAACTCGCAGCCTGTTTGGGTTTTCTCCAGTGTAACCGAGACCAGTGTTTTCTTATGGTCGCGAGCCGAAATCCAGCTGAAAACCAGCTGGTTGGGGCGGCTCACGTCATAATAGGTGCCATAATACTCGCAGGTTTGTTCGCCCTGCCGGACGACGAAGCGAAAAGAGCCGCCTTTTTGTGCGTCCAGCGTGAGGCTGATCACCTCTTCCTGCCGGATATCCGGATGAAACATCCAACGAGCAAGTACATCAGCATCAAGCCATGCATCAAACACGGTTTCCGGCGAAACAGAGAACTCGTGGCGCACGTGAGCGGTCGCAGACTTTTGTGCTTTGAAACTCGCTGTCACTAACGTGGTCTCCTAAATAACTTGAGCTCAGAGCTAAGCGAAGCCGCGACCCGTCGTCAAGATATTGATGGTTCCGCTGCTCAAATGTCGCTCCCGGACGGCAGTTTGGCTAACTTTCGTTAGTCGACCATCGTACTCATCAACAGTGTATGGGTGTGAGACAGGAGCTCGGTGCCACCAATGTCCCCATGCCCGGGCACTACAATCTGAGCACCAGCGTATTTTTTTGTAAGCATGGCAATAACGACCTGCCATGAGGCAAGATCACCATCGGCAGTATAGCCCATGGTTGTCGCATCCATGGCTCTTATAGGGCAGCCGCCGACGAGTATCTTCTCGTTATCCAGCCATACCATGATGTTATCGGCCGCATGTGCAGGGCCGGGGTATATAACAGTGAGATTGCCGACCTTCATGGACGAGCCTGCGATGGCGATTTCGTCAAGGCTGTTCTCCGGCACAGGCTGGCCGTTCTTTTCTACTAACAGCCGGGTCATGGGGTGCGCGAATACCTGTATGCCAGCGTTCTGCATAAGAGCGACGCCCGCCACACGGTCATCATGATGATGAGTGACGATCACTCGGGTGACAGGAAGAGCTATCTCGCTATCGATCTTTTGCAGCAGAGTTGCTGTGGATTCCTCGCCCCAGGCTGTATCGATCAGGGTGAGGGCATCGCCCTCTCTCACGATCAGCCCGTTAGATGGGTACCGGACGCCATTTGGGAAGGTGTGGTAGGAAGTATGGACCCAAACCTCCTTTGCAATCTCCTTGATCTCAACCTTATTGGTGTCGTCACTTAATGTATCCGCGGCTACGAGTCCGCTCATGACACATACAAAAAATAGTCCGCGCAGGACCGCCACACACACTGATTTCATGCTGCTCACCTAGAAGTCTTTGCCGTTGACCTGGTTAACGGGAAGGCTGTCCACGTCAATATTCTCAACGCATCGTATATTGATAGCGCGCACAGCACTTCCGTCCGGCATTTTACCTTCGGCAAAGCTGTTTACACCACACGTTGAGCAGAAGAGGTGATGAATGGTTTTTGAGCCGAACTGGTAGTCTGTGAGATTGTCCGCGCCACTTTTCAGTGAGAACTGGTCTGCTGGAACAAAGGTAAGCAGATGTCCTCGTTTGGCGCACAGTGAACAATTACAGGCCATGACATCGTTGATTTCACCGGTAAACTGATATTGCACGGCGCCGCAATGGCATCCGCCCTTGTATGTTTTCTGCACGCAGTATCCCCTTGATTTTGTTGATTGGAGGCATCATGCAGGCAAAATGAGGCTGAGCAAGGGCCAAAATAACGCCTCACAATGTGTTGATTGAACTTTGTACACAAACGGCCTCATAGGTCGTTTGTAGCTTTCCGATATACTGTTTGGCAGTTTTGAATCGCTATTGATATTTTCAGTTTTGACATTATTGCAATCGTTTGCATTAATGAGCCATCGAGAAATTGTATTGGGCTGGAGCGGCGGATGTCAGAGAAAAAATGGAAGAAAACTTGTCTGGGTGCTGTTCTGCTGATCGGGATTCATGCGGTTGTGGTTGGTGCGAATGACAGGGCGGCCGTGATAACAGAAGCCGGTACTGTCTCCATTCCTCGCTTTAGTCTTCCCATGTCGTCATATGCCAGTGACGCCGCAGGGCCCATGCTGCGCGGTATCCTGACCGGCCCGCAAATGGGGATAACGGAAAAAATCGCAAACCTCAGGGCTCATTATGATGCCATCAATACGGCGCGGGCTGAGCGCATGAAAGATATGTACCCCGTCACAATTGAGCAAGACCAAATAGCTGGTGTTCGTATCCAAACTGTTGAGCCTGCGGGCGGGCCTGCGCGCGAGCATCAGGGTAAGGTGCTTATAAACCTCCATGGTGGGGCCTTCATGTGGGGCGCTGGCAGTGGCGAGCTGGTTGAAGCGATCCCGATTGCAGCACAATCAGGGATGCGGTTATCACTGTTGATTACAGAATGGCGCCCGAACATGTCTATCCTGCGGCATCGGAAGACGTGTTTGCTGTCTATAATGCGCTGTTGGCGGATTATGAACCGAAAAACATCGGCATTTACGGTTGTTCAGCGGGTGGTATTCTCACCGCTCAAGTGACGGCCTGGATTATTGAACACGGTGCCCGCACGCCGGGTGCGATTGGTACCTTCTGTGGCACAGGCGTTGACTATGCTGGCGATAGCAGCCAACTCGACCCTGTGTTTAATGGAGGAACGCCAGTTTCAGAGGGTGGCACAGCACTCACCATGACCCGTATTCCCTATTTTTCGAAAGGCTCGGAGGGCAGCAAGGGAGTAGCGCCAGGGGAATTTCCTGATCTCCTGGAAAAATTCCCACCAACGCTTCTACTTGCCGGTAGCCGTGACTTTGCAGCAAGTTCCCTCACGGTGATGCACAGGCGGTTGGCAGCTGTTGGCGTGCCGTCACAGCTCTATTTATTTGACGGGCTGTGGCACGCGTTTTTCATGGATGCGGAACTCTCTGAATCGCAGGAAGCCTATCGGCTTATTGCAAGCTTCTTTACCGAAAACCTAGGTAAATCCGAACGCTAAAAGCGGTGTCAGGATTTCTCGATTTCACCGATATCCAAAATGGGCGAGGCGTCGAGATCCTCTGCGTCCATCATGGTGGAAATGCGTTGCAGCGCGCTCACGAGCATCGTGCGCTCCCATTCTTCAAGCTGCCTGTATTGGCGCAAGAAACCCGCTTGCAGTAGCTCTGGTGCTTCTTCAAGCCGCTTTTGCCCCTCTGTCGTCAGGCATGCATAAACAATACGTTTATCGGTCTCACTGCGTTCGCGGCGAACAAGGTCTGCCTTTTCCAGCCTGTCGAGGATTGAGGTGATTGTGGCTTGGCTAAGCGCGACCGTGCGCGCCACCGAGCTTGGGGAGACTTTGCCATCTCGCCTGAGTGCCTGCATTACCACAAGCTGGGGCGCTGTTAGCCCGGACATTTTAACAAGGCGTTTTGACTGAAGGTCAATCGCGCGCATGATGCGGCGAATTGAGATCAGGATATCGTCATAATCGTTCATTGCTTGCTGACCTAGAGGTGGCTGGTCAGTTTGCATTAACGGTAAAACCATGGGGTGGCAATCCTTAAGACTTGTCTGTTGCCAGCTCAACAACACAGTCGAGCAGCAAATTGGTGCCTTGTTCAATGTCTCCCCAGTGCGTGAGCTCATCAGGAGCGTGGCTTACGCCGCCCACACTGGGCACAAAAATGAGGCC
The DNA here is from genome assembly GCF_965216265.1 of Kordiimonas sp. GTDB lineage: Bacteria > Pseudomonadota > Alphaproteobacteria > Sphingomonadales > Kordiimonadaceae > Kordiimonas. The sequence continues at coordinate 842,133 of NZ_OZ244153.1, read as the reverse complement.
GGTTTTGGTGATGTTGCTGAAGAACTGAACATCATGACCGGCGCCGGAAGGCATGCGCATATAGCTATAGCCACGGTCGATCGTTTTCTGCTCTATCAGGTCTACAACTTCCTTGTCGCAATACTGCGGTTCCAGCCAGCTCATTTGGTCATATTCAAACATCAGCCGGTGCCGCCGCGCGATGGTCGACAACACCCTGCGGCAGGCATTTGCCAGGCCCTTCATGATTTCAGGGTCGAGATCACGCCCAACAATGGTGAAGTCAACTTCGCCGGGCACTGTATGCGGAAAGCCCGGTTTGAGCGCCACATGCCCAATGGTAATGCGAGACTTATCCGTGCCTTCCTCGTCAATAATGCGTTGAATTTGGTGCGCGAAGTCGGCAAGCCCTAAAAAAGCGTCTGAGCGCATATTCATAGGCGCAGTGCCTGCGTGGTCAGCTTTACCAATCAGGCGCACGATCCATTTGAAGACGCCGGAGATGCCCTCAACAACGCCGATGGATTTTTTCTCTACCTCCAGTACGGGGCCCTGTTCGACGTGAATTTCAAGGAAGGCTTTCAGACTTTCAGGCGCTCGTCTGGCGTGCAGGACATCATGGTGGTTAAGGCCATGTTTTGCCATCGCGTCCTTCAGCATAATACCATTTTCGTCTTTGGCTTTTTCAAGCCAGTCAAGCGTGACACTGCCGGTTAGTGCCTGCGCCCCGAGCATGCCGCCGAAGCGGCCTTCCTCTTCGCTTGTGCCGACAATCTCAACCGGATAATCGAGCTTGATGCTATTCTCCTTGATAGTGCGAACACATTCAACACCAGCGATCACGCCGAGCGTGCCGTCATAAATCCCACCAGCGGGGACAGAATCAAGGTGTGAGCCGATCATCACCGCAGGACGGTCCATTTCTCCGTATCGGCCGATGACATTACCGGCGCCATCCATGCGCGCGCTCATGCCCTCTTGCTCGAGTAGGTTGATTAGCCATTTCCGCGCCGCCATGTCAGCATCGGTGAAGCCTTGCCGATACACACCCTTATCTTCTTCGTTAAATCCGAACTTCGAAAGTTCAAAAAGATCGTGTTCAATTCGTTTTATTGACACATTGACCATGTAGTGTTCCTTTGCTTTCGGCTCCTCGCGCATGGACCATAACGCGAAGGTGTGGTGAAGAACAAATGATTTGAATTCAAAATAATATTACAGTAAGTTGCCCATCGGCCGAGGCAGTGATTTGACAAAAATATAGGAAAAGGGTCGGGATAATCCGCGCTACAGCCCCATACCATTTAGTTTTAGCCGTAATAATATTATCATTTTTCGGAACGCATCGCCCTGCATCCGCCGATGATCTTGTGCTTGCAGATAACGGGTTGTCTGCGGGTTATGCCACACTTGCGTGGCCAGGTGCCGCCGGCAGTTCATTTGTGCTGGAACAAAAGACAAGCGACGGCTGGCGTGAGGTCTATAAGGGCGCAGACCGTGCTTCTACCTTAAGCGGTTTAGCTGACGGCACATATCTATTTCGCCTAAAGGTTGAAAATGTGCCAGCTCCTCAGTTGCTTGAAATCACAGTGGAGCATCATCCGCTTGCCCGTGCGTGGACATTTTTTGCAATCGGTGCGGTCATGTTTGTTGTGCTCATAGGCCTGCTCATGAAGGGGCAAGGGCATGAGTACCGCCATTCTTTAGATAAGATATCCTCAGACAACGTGGAGCAATGATCCATGATGAACGCTGATGCAGTTCTGCCAGCTGAAATAGCCTGGCTGATAATCGGTCTCTTTTCCCTATTGTGGGTTTGGCTAGGATGGCGGCTGGGCCGTAACAACGATAGCCTGGAAGACTACATGCTCGCGGGCCGTAAGGTTGGTATGGGCTTTGCCGTCGCGACCGCGATGGCGACGTGGGTCACAAGCAATACCACGATGACAGCACCACAATTGGCTTACCAACTGGGCATCTGGGGTATGGTTGGCTATTCCCTTGGTGCCGTTGGCCTCATGTTGTTTGCACCACTTGCGCGGCGTATCCGCGAAATGATGCCGGAAGGATACACAAGCGGTGATTTTATTCGTTTGCGATACGGCAAGACGGCTTGGCGCATATTCCTGCTGATTTCCTTCTTCTACAGCATCGGCTGGCTAATCAGCCTCGGCATGGCTGGTGGGCTTCTTATTAATGCACTCGCTGGTATCCCTTATGCTTACGGCATGACGGTGATTGTGGTGATCTGCACGCTCTATACGGTTTTTGGCGGCTTGAAGGCTGTGATCGGGACCGACTTCGTGCAAACTATCCTTATCCTCGTTGGTGTTGTTGCACTTGCGGTGTTGGTAATTGGCGAGGTTGGCTTTGAAGCAATCCATACGGAACTGAAAGCTGAGCGGCCCGAGCTTCTGAATCTATTGCTGCCTGCGTCTATTATGTTCCTGTTCAACAACCTGTTTTTTGGTGTCGGCGAGATATTCCACTCCAACGTCTGGTGGTCTCGCGCTTTTGCTTTTGCGCCAGGGGTCGGTTTTCGGGCTTACGCGCTTGCGGGTGTTTTTTGGTTGCCAATACCCATTGTGGCTGGGCTGATTGCATTAGCGGCCCCCGCGCTTGGCATTAACGTGCCGTCACCGGACATGGTGGCGCCATTGGTGGCGGGCAAGCTCTTTGGTCTTGCTGGTGCCATTCTTGTGTTTGTGGTGGTTTTCGCGGCACTTGCGTCAAGCCTGGACAGCGTGCTTGCCGCAACCTCTGACCTGATTGTCAAAGACATTTACAAAGGTCATATCCGCCCGAATGCCAGCAATGCCGAACTTAGAAAGGCGGCGGTTGCCATCATTCTGGGCCTTGGTGCCCTGACGTGGGCCATGAGCCTGCCGAAGCTTGCGACACTGGGTTCGCTCTTGCATTTCACCGGCGCGTTTGTTGCCAGCACAATCTGGCCGATTACGGTAGGGCTGCTGTTCAAGCGAGGCGGCGGTATGCTTGCCAGTCTGGCAATGGTGCTGGGTACGTTGAGTGGCCTTTATGCCTATTTTTCTATTGGATTTTACGTCGCAGCTCTTGTGTCCGCGGCGGTGTCGATGCTCGTGATGCTCTTTGCATTCATGAGTAAGTCCGAATTTGAGTGGGCCCGCCTCGGCGAGGCTCGCTCTACTACAAATGGAGAACTTCCATGATTTCCGTCGAAGGGCTTGAAGCCCTCGTGGTGCCGGCGCTCATCCTGACCTGCGTAGCACCTGTTGTTCTGATTTACCTTGTATGGCGTGATGTGAAGGAGAAAACGTTATGGTAGGCGCAGAAAAAGCAATCTTTGATGGCGCAGCGACGTTTGAGCCCGCACGCCCTGACGTGTATGGTGACGCACACCCGAAAGACCTCTTGCGGGCCGTAACGGAAGAGCATGAATTTTTGCAGGCGCTCTCCAATAGCCATATCGCGAGCGCTGCACAGTTTGAGCGACCGCTGCTGATGCAGCTGTTTCGTCTCGCGGCCAAGTTCGAGGCAAACCCAGAACGGTTTTCAGTGCCGATCAAACCGCTTGCGGGTAAACTGTTGATCAGTGCTTTCTATGAACCTTCCACTCGCACACGGTTGAGTTTTGAAAGCGCCTGGCACCGGTTGGGTGGGGATATCATGTCGATTACCGACCGCTCCACCACTGGTATCGCGAAGGGCGAGAGCCTTTCGGATGTGGCGGAGATGTTCAACAACTACGGCGACTGTGTGGTACTTCGTGACAGCCGTGAAGAGTCGGTCATGGAAATGATGGATACACTTCGTATTCCTATCATTAACGCGGGGAATGGGACTGATGAACACCCGACCCAGGCACTTGCTGACCTTTATACCATCATGAAGTGGAAACCGGCCCTGATGGTCGAGGAGCCGACTGAGAAAATCAGAATCGGCATTGTGGGTGTGCCAAGACGCATGCGTACGGTGCGCAGTTTCCTGACCTTGCTGGCGCGCTTCGCGCCGATGGTTGAGGAAGTGGTGGTTATTCACGATGGCAGCGACGAGGAACTTTACGGGCCGGGTCAGCGTGATGGGCTTATGCGGGAAGGGCTCAATATTCGTGAAAGCATGACGCTTAACGATGAGCTGCCAGAGCTAGACGTTGTTTATATCAATGCGATTGCCTGGGTCGAAGATAGCTTCGAGGTCATGGGTAAGACGCTCAAATTGGATGCGAACTCACCGCTCAAACCTTCAGCCATTGTGCTGCACCCTCTGGCGCGCGGTGAAGAGTTGTGTCGGTCGCTCGATAGCACACCTCACAACTGGTATTTCGCTCAGGCACGTGGGGCCGTGTTCATGCGTATGGCGCTTCTAACCTGCATGGTTCAGCGCACCGAGATGGTGATGGATATCGTCTAAGAATTGCGGATAGGCGCCGATTTGAATACCCGAGACATTCAGCGCCACCCACCCCTAATCAAGTAGAAAGCAGAGAGTAATATGTGCGGCATAGCAGGAATTTTTTATCGCGAACGCAACCGTCCCGTTAACCCTCAATTGTTGGCCAATATGGCTGCGATCCAACATCACAGAGGCCCTGACGGATTTGGGGTAGAGGTGGTGGATGGCGAAGGTGTGGGTTTTTCACACGCCCGCCTCTCGATCATTGATCTGGATGAAGACCGTGCGCGTCAGCCTTTTCGCAGTGCCGATGGAAAACTACTGCTTGCCCATAACGGCGAGTTCTATGACTACCAACGTATTCGTACTGATCTCACCAGTAGGGGAGATCGGTTTCGGACAAAAAGCGATAGCGAGATTATCCTGCACCTGATGCCACGCTTTGGCATGCAGGAAACGCTTCGTCGGCTACGGGGTGAATTTGCGTTTGCTTTGTATGATGCGGAAGAAGACGCGCTTCATCTCGTGCGGGACAGGTTTGGTGTCAAGCCGCTCTATTATTATGCGCACGATGAAGGTGTGGTGTTTGGTTCTGAAATCAAGGTGGTTATGGCACATCCTGATGTGCCGCGCCGTTTCAATAATGAAGGACTTCTGCACCAGTTGATGCAGGTGATGGTGCCTGGGACCACGGCTTATGAAGGCATTAATCAGGTTAAGCCCGGCCATGTGGTGACCTTCCGCAGACAGGGGCTTGGCTATCAGATAGAAGATCGTCCCTACTGGGATTTCGAGTTCCCAGAGGCGGACTTTCACAAGGGCGAAAAAGACGAAGCCGAAAGTATTGAGGCGGTCCGCGAAGGACTTACGGAGGCAGTGCGCCTGCGCTTGATGGCAGACGTGCCTGTCGGCTGTTACCTTTCTGGCGGTGTTGATAGTTGTTCGATCCTGGGGCTTTCAGCCGCCATGCGGCAGGGACCGGTAAAAGCCTTTACGATCGGTTTTGCCGACGCGGCATACGATGAAACGCCGATCGCGCAGGAAATGGCTGCTGCGACCGGGGCTGATCAGGACATTCTGCGCCTCGACGGCAACCAGCTTTACGGGCATTTCGAGAAAACCGTCTGGCACGCTGAGCGCACCATCTATAACACACTGGCTGTTGCGAAATACCTGATGAGCCAACATGTGCGAGATGCTGGCTATAAAGTTGTGGTGACGGGTGAGGGGTCCGATGAACTGTTCGCAGGGTACCCGTCTTTCCGGCGTGATCTGTTCCTCCACGGCCTTGAAGATATGGATGCAGCAGAGCGGCAGCGCTGGGAAGCGATGCTGGGTGAAAGCAATAAGCTTGTAAAAGGGGCCATGTTGTCAGCTGAAGTGCATGACGATATGTACCTGACCGACCGTATTGGGTTTACCCCCAGTTGCCTGCAACCATGGCTCTCATGTGAGGATACAGCGCGTACGATCATCAATCAGGACCGTAAGGCCCTGCTTGAAAACTACAAGCCAGGCCTTGCAATTGCTGAGAAGTTAGACCGGACCAAGCTCGACGGTAGGCATCCGCTGGACCGCGCACAATATGTTTGGTCTAAAACCATGCTTGAAGGACAGATTTTGACTTGGGGCGGTGACCGCGTAGACATGGCTAATTCCATGGAAGCGCGCCCAGCATTCCTTGATCACCACCTTGCGGAGACGGCCGTTAAAATACCGCCGCTGCACCGGATCAAGGACCGGAAAGAGAAATATGTGCTGAAAGAGGCCATGAAGGGGCTGCTGCCGAAAACGCTGTACGAGCGTGAGAAGTTTGCGTTCATGGCACCACCGGCAACCACCAACAAAGATAAATGGTCATCAATGATGGAGCTCGCGCAGGAGTTTCTTGGTGATAAGGCTATCCTAGATAGTGGCCTTCTTGATCGGTTCGGCGTGCAGCAACTGATTGTTGAAGCCCAAAGCGATGATACATTGAGGGCGCGCAAGGTACAGCTGGATGCCATGATCAACCACATGCTTGGGGTTCAGGTACTGCATAAGAACTTCATTGCCACAGATATCCCGGCACTGGCCGCGCAGCGTGCTGAGGACCTGGGGTGGACAGTAAAGGCTGGGGTTAGAACGGCGATTTGACCGGGGCTCTATACCAAAAAAAGCAGCGGGCGTTTCTGGGACACCCGCTGCAGCATATGACTAAGTCAGTGCGCTCTTTATTTGAAGCTTAGGGAAAGGTGCATTTGACCTCACTGCCACATGCCAAGTTTCCTAGCTCACTGGATTTGAAGCATCATCCTTGTAGACCTCAAAGTCCATTTTCTTGACATCCTCTGTGCGTATAGTGAGCCCGATGCCAAAAATAATGCAGAGCTGCATGTAAAAGCTCGCGAGCACCGGGTCGAACGTCTCAAGAGCGTATTGGTCGGCGGCCTGAGTGGCCATCATGAAAATGCTGACCCCAATGCTGGAAAGCACCAGCCCCTTCACGGTCGCTTCGATTTGCTTATTGCGATCCGCCGAGCCCTTGTATGGATCGAGCCTTTTGCCTCTGATAAAGAAGGTTATAATCGCCATATAGGCAATGTTCATGCCGGTGATAAGGCACGAGGCCGCTATGACTTGGCCAGGATTGCCCGCGCCAAAATCATTCCCGATCAGGAAAAATGCCAGCCAGAGAAAATACAGAATGACTGCGCTTACCACGTAGCCAGGGGCTATATAGTCGAACAGACGCCGAGGGCTCAGATCAGCCTTGCGAGTGTTGGCGCTATAGGTGGCACGCATGTGTTTATATTGCCGCATTTCTGATACGGACATGACGATGAGCGGTATGACCTGCATCATAAAGTAGATCATCACAAATATTTCGTCGCCACCCTTCGGCGAAGGCCGATAGCCATTAGCCAACATCGCTACGAGGACCCCTGCGCCGATAAGGGCAACGCAGGTGTTATAGACTTTGTATATGCCCAGTTTGAAACGCGTCACTTCAGGCGTGTTTTGGCCTGACGGGTAGAGCTTTGGATACTCGGCTGGTGGGAAGTTGGTCAGTACATAATTTATGCGTGCTGCCAGTTTACGGGGATAGTGGATCGAGATCAGATAAATCTGGCTCAGGAAGACGGTGTAAAAAACTATCAGTGTTGCTGTCATTGACTCGGGCATTTTCAATGTCCCTCTATTATCTGGTTTAATTGAATTAGATGTAGGGTCAGGCGGTAAGGCTGCATTACCCCCCACCATGGGCTTGCATCGCATGCCCGAAGGCGATGCGTATCTCACTGTCGGTGGCTCCTTCGGTCCTGCAGGCTGTAACTGTGGCAGTTATCTGCTCCAGGACCCATGCGCTCATGTCTGTCTTGCTGTTCTCAAGCGCTGCCGGGTGAATGAATGTGCCTCGATACCCCTTGGTTTGAATGACACTGTCGCGCTCTAGCAGCCTATAGGCTTTGGCGACGGTTTTATTGTTCAGTTCCAGATCGTTTGCCAGTTGGCGGATTGAGGGCAAGGCGTCGCCGGGTTTAAGATACCCGTCCTTAACCGCATCCTTGATTTGCTCAATCAACTGGGCAAACAAGGGTTCCGGGCTGTCTATGTCGACCTTGATTTCCATTTCTCGCTGTCTTTGTTTTGTTGTTCCATATGTACCGTGTATGCTAAGGGTACATATGGAACATATGGGTTACAAGCAAAAAGTGGATCGTTTGTTGTTCAATATGAGTGGCTCTAGCGCGAGAGCCATGAAGCTGATATCAAGATCATATTGAATTCAAGGGGTTGAGGGACGCCGGTGTTTGGGAAATTTTTCAAGAAAAAGAACAAGCCTACCGCACTTGATTATGAGATTGCGGCGCTGGCAGCAGAGTTGGGTGTGGCATCCAAAGGAAAACCTGTGGCGCCAGGTGTGGCGCGGGACCTATTGAAGTCTCTTATGATGCGGCAGGCTGACCTGCTTGTGCGCACAGAGGAAGGCCGCGGCGCCGCCGTGCTGTATAAGTTTGCGGCAAGGCTCTCTGGCCAGACGGTGTCCGATGCCTTGGGGCAGGGAGATAAACACTCACTGCTGCAGCGCGGTTATGCGTTGATGGGCAGCGGACAGTTTGAAGATGCTAAAACGACGCTGGAGGCAGCTGCAGCACGCTACCCGGAGCACCACCGTGTCCACGCGTCATTGGCTGCTGTTCTTGAAAGGTTGGAAGGGGAGGGCGCGGCATTAAAGGTGATGCAGGACTTCTACGCCCGCAAGCCGATGAAGTTGAAAGCCGCAGCGCAGAATCCGTCAAACGCGCCTACGTTGATGTGCCTGTATGGGTATGATGGTACTAGGTACAAACTTGCATCCAACGGGGATGGCAGCTTCCAGAAGTTCCGCCGGGGCGGGCATTTCATGCTGCGCTACCTTCTGGACAAAGCAAAATTCAATATCCATCATTTTACGGTTTCAAACGGCAACCTAGATACCTACACGGTCCCAACCCCGTGCGACCTGATTGTCAACACAGTGGCAGACCCGGATGTTGAAATGGCGTCGCTTCGCACCATTCAGGCGTTTATGGATCGTACGCCAAACGTACCGATCATCAACCGGCCAGACCGGGTGATCGAGACAACACGAGACCGCAATTATGAACGCCTGAATAAGATTGATGGTATTCGGTTCGCGAAAACACAGCGCTTTACCCGCGAAGGGCGTGATGAGCAATCATTGGCCATCCATGTTGAAGATATGGGCTATAGCTATCCTCTTATCGTGCGCGAAACCGGCACGCATACGGCTGTATCTACTGAGCTCGTGCATGACCGGGATGAGTTGGCCCGGTATTTCAATCAAAGTGAAGGTGATAGTTTCTACGCGATTGAATTTATCGAGAACGCGTCAGAAGAAGGGCATTACACCAAAATGCGCTTCTTCTACATCGATGGGGTTATGTATCCGGTCGTGCATCATATTGACGAGGTCTGGAATGTTCACGGCAGCAACCGTAAGACCTTTATGGCTTCGCATCCCTGGATGCTGGAGAAAGAACAACAATTCCTCGCTGAACCCAAATCTGTGATTGGTGAAGAGAACTATAACCGTTTGCAGGCGCTTCATGAACTCATTGGGCTGGATTTCTTTGGTGTTGATTTCACCTTGCTGGCGGACGGTACGATCCTGATTTTTGAATTGAACCCTGCCATGCGGCATAGCTTTACGCACGCCAAGACGTTTTCGTACATGACGATCCCCCTTCAGCGTATCTCAAACGCCTTTGAAGCCATGGTTAGGAAGCGTGCAGAGCCGACGTTCAAGGGAGGCGACTAAAAACGCCAAGTGCCCGGTCAAAAGTGGACTGCTCACAGCATAAAATCATGCGCACATGATCCTTGCTTTCGGGCCCGTAAACACCGCCGGGGATGGTGGCGAGGCGGTGTTCATCCATCAGATAGTTTGAAACTTTGTGGCCAGAGCCTTTGCCTTCTTCCGCAAAATGATCTGGTATCTTTTTTGCGAAATTTGCGACATTGGGGAAAGCGAACATTGCTCCCATAGGTTTCCGAGGCCAGCTAAATCCTTTTACTTCGGGCAGCGCTGCCATTAGCTGTTGCGCACGATTGCCCAACATATGGCTCATATCATCCATCCACGGGTCAGCGCTTGCATCTGATAACATGCGCATGCCTATACGCTCAGAAAGGATGTTGACACCAAGGTAGATGAAGTCATGCAGTTTAGCCGCCAAATCTATGGCTTCGGCTGGGCCACAAAGCCAACCTGTCCTGAGCCCGGGAACGCCATATTTTTTTGAAAAACTGTTGATCATCAAGGTGCGGTCTTCGAGCCCAGACCATTGCCGTGCAGGTTGGTGTTTTCGCCCAAACGCCATGCTGTCATACACCTCATCGTGAATGATCCAGCAGCCATGCTTATGTGAGGCTTCCGCAATGGCGCTCAGGTCCTCATCGCTTAGAACGTATCCTGAAGGGTTTTCCGGTGAATTGACAATAAGCGCTGATACGCCGTTAAGTACATCGCCTGCTGCAGGCAATGCGTTTACGTATTCATCTGTGGCCGCATAGCGGGGCAACACTCTAAGTGTGCGGCCGAGCGCCTTAATTGCACGACTGTAAAGCATATAGCTGGGGTCTGTCACCGCGACGGCGCCGTTTTGGTTTGTTGTCGCAAGGATTGCGAGTGTGATCGCTTCCACACCACCATGTGTGATCAGGACCTCGCTTTCCGGGTCAATCTTCATGCCGTGGCGTCGCCAATAGTATGATGCGATGCTTTCTCTCAGTTCCAGCATACCGCGGTTTTTCTCATACCGCTTGCTGGAAGCAATAAAAGCGTCCCAATTGAGGTCGTTGGCCTCGATGGCTGCTTTGCTGGTTGCAGGTGGGCCAAAGGCCGGTTCGCCAAATGCGAGGTTGATGGTGCCGGGTGTTTGGCGTGCACGTTCAGCCATTGCTTTGGTCGCATATTCGTCCAGGGCGGAAAGTTCGTCACTTAGGCTTGGCTGGGGCACGGTTTCACCTTTTGGCTCAATTGGTTGGCTCTAACAGCTTATTAGTGGGTGTTTGGGATAGGGGCAACTTTATGCCTCTCGTAGCTTATTGCTAATCAAGCGATAGCAATAGATAGGCGGCAAGCGCTTCTCTATCGCTCGGGCTCAGATGGTCATATGTGGGCATTGGGCCGGGCGGCGTGTTGATGAGCTGTACAATGCCTGCTGCATCGTAGCGAGCCTTCAGGTTTTTAAGCTCCTTGACCTGTACACCCTCCGGTGCGTCAGCCTGCATATGGCAAGCTGCACACCCATTCTCCCGGAAAAGGGACCGTCCGTCCTCAATCAATGCGGCGCGAGCGTCGGCGGACACGTCAGAAAACGGCGCGGATGAAGGCGTTTCCGCTGCCTGTGCGGATGTTCCGACAGCAATCTCGCCCCAACCCACGCGGTAGATGACACCAGTATAGTCGTCAGAGATATAGATGGCACCATCCGGGCCCTGAGCGATATCGACGGGGCGTCCGATCACGTCCTCATTCTGCTCAAACCCGGTGAGGAAATCTTGTTCGGTGACAGACCCATCAGAACCAAAATGCAAGGTAACAACCTTGTACCCAACGAGCTTGCTGCTGTTCCAAGAGCCGTGCAATGCCACGAGAGCAGCGTTTTCAAACCCGCGTGGAGATTTTGTGCCAGACAGGAACCGCATACCAAGTGGTGCCCGGTGCGCTCCAAATCCGTGTACAGGGGCGCGGGAGGCTTCAACCCGGTCTTGATTGTCGTTGCCAAAGTCCGGGTCTGAAACCTTGTCATCATAGGCATATGGCCAGCCGTAGTCGGCACCGTCTTCAATAAGGTTCAGTTCGCAATTTGGTGTGTCGTCGCCCAGCAGGTCGCGTCCATTATCAGTGCCGTATAGCTTGCCAGTTATAGGGTGCCAGTCAAACCCAACGGTGTTCCTTAGGCCTGTGGCAAAGACGTTGGCGCCGCTTCCATCTGCTTCCATGCGTACCATGGTGGCCCGGTATGGATGGTCTTCAATACAGACATTGCAGCTTGAACCGGTGGATACATAGAGCTTGCCGTCCGGGCCAAAATCTATTGTCCGGGTGCGGTGATTGCCGCCGGGGGGTAGGCCGCGGAAGATAACCTCAAGCGGGCCGGCTTTGCGCTCGGTAGCGTTATAAGGCGCACGGGAAATGCGGTCCGTTTCAGCGACATAGATATAGCCATTGGAAAGTGCCAGGCCGTGTGGGACGTTCATGTCGCTGAATAGTGTCGTCCGCCCATCCGATACGCCGTCACCGTCTTCGTCCTTGTGAAGGAGGATTACATTTCCTTCTCGCATGCTGGTGACCACAATATCGCCTGCGTCTGTTACGCGCATCATGCGGGCATGCGGGACGTCTCTCGCAAATATACCAATGGTAAAACCGTTGGGTAGTTTGAACCGGTTTTTCAGGTCATCGGGTTTTGGCGCTTCAACTTGCTTTCCGGTGAGGAAATCAAGAAACGGTCCCTTGGCAACGAGGTTTTCTGGCCACCAGATCCATAAGCCAAGGCCAGCAATAATGATGATGGCAGCAAAGCCCGACAGTAGTTTCTTGAGCATTGAGGGTCTCCCTGACCTTTAATCCCGTTCTCCTAAAATTGCGCTGATTGAGACTGGTGTCCAGCACTCATGCCAATCATGTGATCGCATCACTGGACAAAGGGCGCTTTAAAGCTGTAATCGGGGGGCTATATTCAAGTCTGCATTTGTAGCAAAGGAAATGTGAATGAGTAAAAGCGATATTTATGCAGAAGTAGCGGCACAGATTGACGTTGTATTGGACGGTGAGCCGGACCAGACCGCACGGATGGCAACGGTCAGTTGCTTACTGTCGCTCGCGTTCCCGGATAGTTATTTCTGGACCGGATTTTATGTTGTTGATCCGCAACGCGAGAACGAGCTTGTTGTTGGGCCGTATCAAGGCACACTTGGCTGCCTGCGTATCCCATTCGGGCGTGGTGTTTGCGGTACAGCAGCAGCAGAGCGAGTGACGCAGGTGGTTGCAGATGTGCATGCTGTCCCCAACCATATTGCGTGCGATAGTCGTAGCAAATCAGAGATTGTTGTGCCGGTTTTTGACCAAGCTGGTACCTTGATTGCAGTTTTCGACGTCGACTCTACCGAGAAGGGCACCTTCGATGATGTGGACAAGGAATGGCTTGAACGCATTCTCAACAACGTATTTGCTGCGTAAACCGTTACAAGACTGAACAGACACAGGACCAAGATGAAATATTTACATACGATGGTTCGGGTTCGAGACCTGGATGAATCCCTCGATTTTTACTGCAATAAACTTGGGTTGAAAGAAGTAGGCCGCAAGGATGTGCCTGCTGGCCGGTTCACGCTTGTGTTCCTTGCGGCGCCCGGTGATGAAGATGCTCAGGTGGAGCTGACCTACAATTGGGATCCGGAAGAATATGCAGGCGGGCGAAATTTTGGTCACTTGGCTTATTTAGTGGATGATATTTATGATATATGCCAAAGGCTTATGGACGCTGGCGTGACCATCAACAGGCCGCCGAGAGACGGAAAGATGGCTTTTGTGCGTAGCCCGGATAATATTTCGATTGAACTATTGCAGCATGGAGAAGCCTTGCCTGCAAAAGAGCCTTGGGCCAGTATGAAAAATACCGGAGAGTGGTGATCGGGTCCTGCAACTTTTGATGGGCCAAAGATATTTATTACGAGTGTTAATGAAGTTTTTAGTCTTCGGATGCTCAATATAGGTAAAGCTGGATTAGTTGAGGGGATAATCTTTGCAGCTTCATTGGTCTGACAGGATCTCGTTTAAGCTCGCGCGGACGGCGGTTATTATCGCTTTTGCGGTTGGCCTCGTCCTTTCTGCAGGTCAAGTTTACCTCGATTATCTGGAAGAAGGCGGCATTCTGGCCCAGAAGGTCAACAAAAGCCTTCAGGTGGCAGAAAAAGCCGCAACGCGGGCGGTGCTAATTCTCGATAGTGACCTAGCGCAAGAGGTTGTCTCCGGCCTAATGGAATATGAATATGTGGCAGAGGCTGCTATTCTTGACGACCATGGTTCTGTGCTTGCTGGAAACCAGCGGGATACCAGTTCTTTCGGCACGGCTAGCGTGAATTACTCACGCTATTTCATCAACGATACAGCAACGTATAATTTCCCGCTTGCGCTGCCGGATACCATGGCTGAACGCCCCGGTAGCCTGCGCGTTGTGATTGACCGTGCAGTTGGGCTGCAGCCGTTCTTTTCGCGTGCTGTGACCACATTCCTGTCGGGTTTTGTCCGCAACCTTCTTTTGGTGATGCTGCTTTATTTCGCTTTCCACCAGGGTCTGACCAAACCGCTCGCACAGATCGTTGAAAAAATTTCCAGCATTAACCCCGAGCATCCCGGTGAGCAGCGTATCAGTGTTCATCGCCGCCACAAGAAAGATGAACTGGGGCTGCTCGTGGGCCAGATCAACCTGTCTTTTGATGCGGTTCAGGTTCTGCTCGATAACCTTCGTTCCACCAACAAGGCGCTCTCTTCGTCTGAGGAGGCTTTGCGGAAGCGTTCGTGGGAGTTGGAGCAGGAAGTTGAGCGCACGAAAAAGACATCTGTTGAGCTTATCGTCACCAAAGAGCAGGCTGAAGCTGCAAACCGTGCGAAAAGTGTGTTCCTTGCAAACGTAAGCCATGAGCTGAGAACACCTCTTAACGCGATTATCGGTTTCTCCAGCATTATGGCAGACCAGATGTTTGGTCCCATTGGGCATAAAAAATATCGTGAGTATCTGCAGGATATTCGTTCCTCTAGCGAACATCTTTCGGACGTGCTGGGCGAGGTGCTCGATCTCGCTAAAATTGAGGCAGGGCAGTTTAAGATGGAAGAGGAAGAGGTTGATATGGTCAAACTCTTCCATGAGAGCAACGCGCTCGTCTCCGGTCAGGCAACACAGAAAGGTCTGCGGATCGAGGTGGAAGTGCCTGAGAGTTTGCCACGTGTGAACGGCGACCGCCTCCGCATCAAGCAGAGCGTATTGAACCTGCTTTCGAACGCCGTGAAATTTACCCCGGATGGGCGTGGGAATGTAAGCCTGAGCGCCAGTATCGAAGACGATGGACGGATGGCGATCAAGATTGCCGACAAAGGCATCGGTATCCCGCGTGAAGAGCAAGACCTCGTCTTCTCGCCTTTCATGCGCTCAGCCTCAGCGCTTAGCCGCAGCCACGAAGGAACGGGCCTTGGTCTGTCGCTCGTCAAGGCGTTTGTTGACATGCATGGCGGAGATATCATTCTGGAGAGTGAAGTGGATAAGGGGACAACCTTTACTATCTTCATGCCTGCGGAGCGCGTCTTGAACGCCACGTGATCGTGGTTTTGTCCGTAGGGGGGCTATCGTGAAAATACGAATGGCGCTGTGTGCAGTGCTCCTTACCTTTTCGCCAGTTCAGGCTTCAGATGACACACCAGAGGCTGTCGTGCATGCGCTTTTTGACGCTATGCGGGCTGGTGACGGTGCTGCGGCACGTGCACTCGTGAATTCTGGTGCTGCGCTTGAGCGGCTGCAGGCGGACGGTAGTATCAAGGCGGGCAGTTTTGAGAAATGGACAGCGTGGATCGATGCACAGTCGCCTGGCGATGCGGATGAGCAGATTTTCAATCTGGAAACTTTCAGCTCAGTTGCGGGGCTTGCGACAGTTGCGGCACCTTTTGTCATCCACTATAAGGGCGAGCTTGTGGGGTGTGGCGTGAACCAGTTTTCGCTGGCACTAACGAGTGAGGGCTGGCGCATTATCCACGGCATAGATGTGCCCCATATTGGGGACTGCACAACCTATCGCGATGAGGTGGAGGGCCAGTAAGCCCGACTAAAGCTTGGTTCAGCCGGGCTTGATTTGTTAGACAGCGTCGAGCGCTTGGGTAAGGTCAGCGATCAGGTCATCTGCATTCTCGACACCAACGGAAATCCGAAGCATCGATTCTGAGATGCCAAGGCGGCGTTTTACGTCATCCGGTACGTCGGCATGTGTCATGGCGAAGGGGTGTTCCATCAGGCTTTCTGTTCCACCAAGGCTTACTGCAAGTTTGATAATCTGTAGCGCGTCTAGCACCCGGAAGGCCGCAGCTTCGTCACCGTCAATGTCGAACGCGAAAGTAGAGCCAGCGGCGCCTGCGCATTGTTCCTTGAAGATGCGGTAGGCTGGCTCGTCTTCGGTCAGGAAGCCAAGGTAGTGCACTTGTTTCACTTTGGGGTGCTCGCGCAAAAACTTCGCAATTTTCTTGGCGTTATCTGCCGCTGCAGTCATGCGGAGCTTGAGGGTTTCCAATGAGCGCATGATCAACCAGCCAGTGTGAGGGTCACACATGGTGCCGAGGATGGTCCGGAAACCCATGACAGGTGTCATTTTTTCCATATTGCCAACAGCCGCACCAGCAACAACGTCAGAATGGCCCGCCACATATTTGGTCAGTGAATAAATGACAATATCGGCGCCATGCTCAAGCGGCTTTTGCCACACTGGCCCGAGGAACGTGTTGTCTGTCATGATCACAGGGCGATGGCCGGTTTCGGCGCCAAGAGCATCGGCCTGATCACGGCATGCATGCAGGTCGATCAGGCCATTGGTAGGGTTGGCGGGGGTTTCGGTATAAATCACTGCAACACGGCCGAGTTTTTTCGCGGCCTCTAGCGCAGGTGCGAGCGTTGGTTTGTCACCGCCTGCGGTAAATTCGACAGATTTTATGCCAAACTCGGGCAGGATATTCCTGATAAGAAACTCCGTGCCGCCATAGATGGGGGCTGAGTAGACGATCACATCACCGGGGCGCAGGTAAGCCCACAGGCAAGTTGAAATCGCAGCCATTCCGCTCGAGAATGTCAGCCCTTTTTCTGCATCTTCCCAAAGCGCCAAGCGGTCTTCAAGAACCTCAAGGTCTGGGTTATTGATGCGGGAATAGATGAGGCCGGGCTCTTCGCCTTCTGCTGCTTGTCGTTTGCCGTAAGCCAGCTCAAAAAACTCTTTACCGTGCTTGGCACTTTCAAACACAAATGTTGAGGTCATGAACACAGGGGGCTTGAGCGCACCTTCCGATAATGCCGGGTCATAACCATATCCCATCATTTGTGTTTCAGGGCTAAGGCGATGATTGCCAATCATTTTCTTGCGGTAGTCTTTCCGGCTTGCGGTCATTGGGGCATCCTTATGAAGTTTTTCTTATCCATGGTGATGGATTATCTTTTGCGCTCTTGTGCCTTGAAAAAGACGCATCCGCAACCGGATTTTGGAATGGTTTCCATTAATTGAAATGCAATTTTCTGAGGGCTGAAGCGGGAAGGCGGAAATTGCAAGCGAATAACCAAACTGTGCAAGCATGGCGCTTGATTAATCATTCCTGCAGTGCTTTTGTGGCGGCGGTTCTTTGGAAGGAAACATGTATGTCAGGTGCCCCCGGCGATCAGCGGAAAGACGCAAACAGCTTCTGGCAGACCCATCGCAATGTCATCGTGCTGATGATTGCTCAGGCATGTTACCTGGCCTGCAGCATGACTGTTGTGACATACGCGGGCCTTGCGGGGCAGGCCCTTGCTGTAGACAAGGCGTTATCAACCCTCCCTGTATCTCTCACGATTTTGGCGACTGCGTTGTCTACGGGGCCAATGTCTATTCTGATGCAGCGTACGTCCCGGCGTTTTGGTTTTCGCGTTGGGGCGGTGTCTGGCCTGGCAGGGGCAATGATCGCGGCCTATAGTGTCTATTCAGGCAACTTTCTCGCGCTCTGTCTTGGAACGGCCGCGTTTGGGCCTTTTCAGGCTAGTGCACAATATTTCCGGTTTGCAGCCGCTGAAAGTGTTCATCCGTCCAAAGCGCCGCGGGCAATCTCGCTTGTGCTTATTGGTGGGCTTTTGGGGGCGCTTATAACACCAAGCCTGACCCGCATGTTCAACGAAGCTTTCCTGCCTGTGAACATGATGGGGGTGTTTATTTTTACAGGCGTTATGGCAGCTATCGTTCTCATTCCTACCGCTTTGCTTCGCCCGCTAGATAAACCTCTGGAAACGGAGGAAAAGACGAGCGGTGAAGGCACGGGGCGCCCGCTCAAAGTAATATGTAGAGACCCTGCTTTTATCGTCGCGGTGCTTAATGGCGCGCTTGGCTACGCGATGATGAGCTTTGTGATGACCGCAACACCGCTTGCAATGAAGGTTTGTGGCCTTCTGGATCAGAGCCTCGATGTTATTCAGGGGCATGTTATCGCCATGTTTCTGCCCAGCCTGTTTAGCGGAGCACTCATTCAACGGTTTGGCGTTTTGCCAGTGCTTCTGGCTGGGCATGCATTTTTTGCGATCGCGTTTATCACGGCCCTTTCGGGTGTGGAGATTGCCCAGTTCTCCATCTCTTTGGTGGCGCTAGGTATAGGTTGGAACCTTTGTTTTGTTGGCGGCACAACGCTCTTGACCCGCGTTCATACAGATGCAGAAAAGGGCCGTGTTCAGGGCTTGAATGAATTCTTGGTCTTTGGCACGACGGCGGTAGCCTCGCTGTCCGCCGGAGTTATTCTTGATCAGTTTGGATGGCGGATTGTCAATCAGTCAGCATTCGTTATGCTAACCATCGCTGCCGGGGTTACGATCATGTGGGGTATCCTGGCGCGCCAAAAAGCGGCGGCTAGCTAATGTTGGTGTCAGGAAAGTTTTGAGGGAGTGGAAATGCTTGTAGTTATATCGCCTGCAAAAAAGCTGGACTATGAAAGCGAAAATTTCGCGATTTCAAACGATGTGCCACGTATGCTTGATCAGACAGAAATGCTGGCAAAAAAAGCAAAACGCCTTCGTGCCGCAGACCTCAAGGCGATGATGGGAATCTCTGATGCTTTGGCGGAGTTGAATGTTGCTCGCTTCAAGGCATTCGAAACTCCCTTCACATCTGCGAATGCAAGACCTGCAATCGACGCTTTTAAAGGCGATGTTTATATCGGGATGGATGCGCCGACCATGTCGAACGAAGACCGCAACTATGCCAACGAGCGCATCCGCATTCTATCCGGCCTCTATGGGCTTTTGCGCCCGCTGGACCTTATGCAAGCCTACCGGCTTGAGATGGGGACCAAGTTTGTTACCCGGCGCGGAAAGGACCTTTACACTTTTTGGGGCAATCGCATCTCGAAAGCGCTGAACGAGGACTTTGCGGACGATGAAGACCCTGTTCTGGTGAACTTGGCGTCGGGCGAGTATTTCAAAGCGGTTCAGCAAAAAGCGCTGAAGGCGCGGGTGATAACACCGGTTTTCAAGGAAGTGAAAGATGGTCACGCCCGGGTCATTTCATTCCTTGCAAAAAAGGCGCGAGGCATGATGACGCGTTATATCGTTGATGGCCGCATAAATGACGTGAATGCACTCAAGACGTTTGATCGTGAGGGCTACCAATATGATGAAGCTGCATCAACAGCCACAGAATGGGTGTTCTCTCGTCCCCAGCCGTAGGATTAGGCAACACTATCGAAGTATCTGGTAAACAGAAGTTGTTTCGACACCTGCCTTATTGACAGTATAGTGTTCCCTCACTGTCAGGACAAGTGAGGGGAAGTTTCATGGAATTCAAGATTAATGGCAAAGCTGTTTCCTATGAAGGTGACGGCGAGATGCCTCTACTGTGGTTTTTGCGCGACCTGCAAGGCATGACGGGCACCAAGTTTGGTTGTGGCGCGGG
This sequence comes from Kordiimonas sp., assembly GCF_965216265.1. Lineage (GTDB taxonomy): Bacteria > Pseudomonadota > Alphaproteobacteria > Sphingomonadales > Kordiimonadaceae > Kordiimonas. Next base: position 822,573 of record NZ_OZ244153.1, on the reverse strand, counting down.
CCTTTGCGGAGCATGCACTGTGCATGTTGACGGTATGGCTGTTCGTTCTTGCCAGACCTGGATGGATGACGTTGATGGCACCAACATCACGACCATCGAAGGGCTTGCGAACGGCGATACCTACCACGCGCTTCAGGTGGCGTGGGCGGAGAATAATGTACCACAGTGTGGTTACTGCCAATCTGGTCAGATTATGCAGGCCGTTTCACTTCTTGCTGAAACACCAAACCCGACCGACGAGGACATTGATCTGGCGATGTCAGGCAATATTTGTCGGTGTGGTACCTACCAGCGCATCAAGAAGGCGATCCGCGATGTCGCTGACGGTAAGGTGAAGGGAGGTGCGCTATGACCTTCACAATTGAGAATGTATCAAGACGTGGTGTGCTCAAGGGGGCGGGCATTGCAGGCGGACTGGTCCTTACAGCCCCTCTTGTTTCCAAGGGGTTGATGGCCGAAATCAATAAAGCTGCGGGTAAGCTTGCGGCAACGAACTATCTCTCCATCTCAGAAGATGGAACAGTGAATATCTTTATTCACCGTGTGGAAATGGGGCAGGGAAGCCGTACAGGTTTGCCACAGATCATTGCTGACGAGTTGGACGCTGACTGGGACCGTATCAATTTTGTTGCTGCTTTTGGTGACCAGAAATTTGGCGATCAGAACACCGATGGTTCCACCTCTATTCGCAAATTCTATGATGCCTTCCGGCATGCGGGTGCGGCCGCTCGCATGATGCTCGAGCAGGCTGCTGCCGCACGTTGGGGCGTCGCAGCATCAGATGTGGCGGCAAAAGAACATCGCATTCATAACAAAATTTCTGGTCAATCAGCAGACTTTAGTGAGTTTGTGACTGACGCAGCGGCGCTGCCGGTGCCGGATGCGAATGCAGTGACCTATAAAGCCAAAGACGCGCGCCGCTTTGTCGGTAAGCCTGTCCGCAACATCTATATGAAAGATTTTGTAACCGGCTCAAGCCAGTTCGGGCAAGACGTCCGGCGTGAGGGCATGATTTATGCTGCCGCGATGCGCCCACCGGTGGTAGGTGGTAAGCTCACTGGATATGACAAAGATGCTGCCATGGCTGTGGCGGGTGTTGTTGACGTAGTTGAATTCCCCGCCGTTGATAAACCCTATATGTTCAAGCCGCTTGGTGGTGTAGCCGTGTTGGCCACCAATACCTGGGCGGCGAAAAAAGGGCTTGAAGCTCTGAACGCCGAGTTTGAGGCGGGTGAAAACGGCGGCTATGACACCACAGAGTATGAAAAAGCGCTCTGGCAGTCGATTGACGGTGAAGATGTAAACCACCTGAAGCGGGGCGATGTTGAAGCAGCGCTCGCTTCTGCAGATACAGTGATAGAGGCGGACTATTTTGTGCCGCACCTGCATCACGCTCCGATGGAGCCACCTGCCGCGACAGCAGAATGGCAGGGTGACAAGTTGATGATGTGGGTTTGTTGTCAGGACCCGCAGTCTGTTCAGCAGACGGTTGCGCCTTATGTGAACATGAAACCTGAAGATATTCATGTGGAAGCCACACTTCTTGGTGGTGCGTTTGGCCGTAAATCCAAGCCGGATTTTGCTGCTGAAGCAGCTATTCTTGCCAAGCACGCAGGCAAGCCTGTGAAGATGGTCTGGAGCCGTGAAGATGATATGCAGCACAGCTACTATCACACGATCTCAGCTCAGCGTGTGAAGGGCGGTTTGGATGCGGACGGCCAGGTGATTGCCTGGAAGCACAAAACCGCTTTCCCTTCCATTTTCGAGATATTCAACCCGGCAACGGATAGCCCGGTTGCGCTCGAGATGGGCCTCGGGCTTCTCGACATGCCGTTTGAAACACCAAACCTTCAGATCGACGCAGGTAAGGTGAAGGGCCATGTTCGTATCGGCTGGATGCGGTCTGTGACCAATATTCAACATGCCTTTGCGATAGGATCCTTTGTTGACGAGCTTGCACATGCCAGCGGCAAGAATACCGCTGATATGTGGCGTGAGTTGATTGGTAGTGACCGCAGTATCAACCCCAAAGACGATGGGGCGGACTATTTCAACTACGGTGAAACGCTTGAGCGTCATCCACTTGACACTGCACGGCTTAAAGCGGTGCTGGATAAGGTTGTTGAAATGTCTGGTTTCGGCAAAGACATGCCTGAAGGCAGTGGTCTTGGTATCTCCGTTCACCGTAGCTTCGTGAGCTATATCGCCACAGTGGTTGAAGTGAACGTAAGCGACGATGGTACCATGACTGTGCCACGCACATGGATGGCGGTAGATTGTGGTCTGGCGGTGAATCCGGATCGAGTTAATGCGCAAATGGAAGGTGCGGCGGTCTTCGGGTTATCATTGGCGCTTCATGGTGAGATCACAGCTGAAAACGGCCAGATTGTGCAAAGTAACTTTGACGGATACCCTGTTTGTCGCATCGAAGAAGCACCACATGTTGAGGTCGCGATCATGGATAATGATCACGTTCCTGGCGGCGTGGGTGAGCCCGGTGTGCCGCCGTTTGCGCCCGCGCTGACAAACGCCATTTTCGCGGCAACAGGCAAGCGTATTCGCCGTTTGCCGATCAGGGACCAACTCACAGCCTAGATGATAAAATCGATAGTCGTCGAGGGGCGGTCTTTTGGCCGCCCTTTGTATTTTTCTATATCCAGGGGGTAGTGTCGCTCTCGATTTTAAAAAGGATATGGTCGCGCCATGCGGCGGCTTCATGCGCTGTGATATAGGGTATCTTTACCGTATGGCCCGCAAGCTTGATAACCACAGATGAGAGGTTCTGCCGCCGTTGGCCGGGCGTGCGCTTTATCTCGACGCTCTGAACCTTGTGAAAGGGGAAAATCATATATTTGTGGCCAACCACACCGGTTCGAACAACACCGAAGCGCCCGTCGCTCCAGAAACCTTGCTTTTGGTAGTGTAATAGCATCAGAGGCAGGATTAGGATTGGCGCAAGAGAAAACAAAAGCCACCAGGCGTTGATGAGCTGACTAAGCAGGATCGCTATCGCAGCCGCAGGCAGGCCATAATCCACCAAAAGAAGCTTGCGAAGGTATAGTTTGTTTATTGGTTGGAAAATAACGCTATTCCAGGGCAGGTCTGGGTATAGTTTTGCAACTAGCCCACTCACCTGGTCATCCGTGAGGCTGGGAATTATAAATTTGCTACTCTTCTTGCCCATCTCAGGCTGCTCAGCACTACTGAAACTGATTTGTTTCAATGTCAGGTGGCTGCGGTTCAGCAATTTGGCGGGCCAGGTTTGGCTGACCTGTAACATCTGTATCTTGCTTTCAGACAAGCTGGTTTCAGACCGTTCAAATAGCCCCTTGATACGCAGGAAACGTCCCTGCGTATGGCTGAGTTGATAGTCGTGGTAGATAACAATCGCGCCGATGACTGACACGAGTAGAAGAAGTGATACTACAGCGAGAATGCCAGCCAACGAAAATGCCGCCAGCATAAAAGGATTATCCGTGCTGATGTATTGCCCGGGGATGCTTATCCAGTCAAATACGCGCAGATAGTTGCTGTCATCAATCTGGCTGATCGCACCAGCGGCAAGCCCTGCAAACACCCAGATATTATTGTTGGATAGCCCGTAACGTGCCAGTTCTCCATTATTTTGGTGAATGAAGGGCATGGCAGATTCTTGGCTTTCTTCTTCAGATGCAGGATTAGCTGCCGCAGGTGTTGGGGCGTCCAGAACCGTTTTGCGCAGGTCTAGCGCCAGTGATTTTGGGACACCCGCGAGGCTCACTTCTTCCTGTGCTGAGCCTGCGCTCTCCAGCGCCATGATCACAAGGCCAAAGGGCTTGAAGTAAACTGGCTCTTTGATGGCAATATTCTGTATGCGGTCAAACGATAGGGTTAGACGCTTTTTCTGGATCACTCCCTTCTGGATGAGGAAGGCGTTTTTGTTGATCCGGAAACGGAAGTTTAAGTAGCTCAATATTGAAGCTGCGATGAGAAGCGCTACCGCACCTGCAACGACATAAAAGATAACCGTGGAACGATTGTCTCCTGCCGCGACAAAAATACCGCCGAATACCGCAACATTTTGAACACCTTGTTTCATGAAGGTGACGATGAATTTGAGAATGAAATAGATAATCGCGGTTGGTGCCAGGCGTTGCCAAGTCTGAACGTTCGAGATCTCAGCTTCTTCAGTCAAGCCAGCCTCATGCATCGTCATGGTCCGCGCCGGCTTTTTCAAGTACAAAGGCTCTCAGTTTCGCGGCCTCCGCCTCGGGTAGTGAGGGAATGCGGAGGTCTGCGCTTCCGCCACCAGCTGCGAAAAACTTGAGCGTTGAAAGGCCAAAGAGCCGTTCAAGTGGGCCGCGCTCCACCTCAACATGCTGTATGCGATTAAAGGGCAAGGAAGCTTCGTTACGCCATATAATGCCGTGCTTATAGTGCACGTCGTGTTCCCGCAGAGCATAACCACACCCATTTGTATAGATGTGGCACAGAACAACAATGAACGGCACGGGAATGATTGGCAGAATAAGGTAGCTATATCCAGTAAACAGCGAACTCTCGATCGTGCCAATGAGGTTTAGCGTAATCCATGCTGTTGTCAGGGCAAGCCATGACAGGCCGAAACCGATCATCAGGATGTTGGTGTGGTTCGGATCAATGGGGCGGAACTTGATCTCGCCAGCTTCCGGCAAATCTCGCCCTTCCAGCGCACCATTTTGAAACGTTGTGTCGGCCATACATCCCCCATCATTTGGCACTGGAAAATCCCAATCTTTTGCAAGAGAGGGGCTTGTGTGCCTTTCCCATACTTGGGTATAAGGCGGGCGTACCGCAAGGGCTGTGTTCATGCAAGCCCGTTGATCGTTTGAAAGGCAATCATGGCTCCGCCGATTCTGAGTTTGAAGGACATCAACCTTCACTGGGGTGCCAACCCCGTTCTTGACACGCTTGAAATGCATATTGGTGTGACAGACCGCCTGTGTCTTGTTGGGCGAAACGGTACGGGCAAATCAACACTGCTTAAGGTCGTCGCGGGTATTATTGAAGCGGATGGCGGTGAGCGCTGGGTTCAGCCTGGTAGCCGTATTGCCTATTTGCCACAAGAACCGGATGCGAGCGGATACCAAAGCCTCAAGGAATACATTCTTGCTGGGCTGCCTAAGGATGAGCGTGACCAGGATTACCGCGCGGATGTATTGATCGAAGACCTGGATGTTGATGGTGATACAGACCCAGCAGTAGCGTCCGGGGGTGAGTTGCGCCGCGCAGCGCTCGCGCGCACGCTGATCAGCGAGCCTGAACTGCTGCTTTTGGACGAACCAACTAACCATCTTGATATCAACACCATCCAGTGGCTGGAGACCTATTTGAAGAGCTGGCGAGGTGCCATGGTGCTCATCAGCCACGACAGGGCCTTTTTGAAGAATCTGGCAACAGCGTGCCTGTGGCTTGATCGGGGCAAAATTCGTCGGCTTGAGGATGGGTTTGAAAAATTCGAGGAATGGCAGGAGAAAGTTTACGGTGAAGAGGCGGAGGCGCTCAAAAAGCTTGATAAGGTAATCAAGGAAGAGACCCGCTGGTCGGTTGAGGGCATTAGTGCCCGTCGTACCCGCAACCAAGGTCGCCTGCGCCGCTTGTATGATATGCGGAAGGAACGCCGCGAGACGGTGCACGCCGCCGGACAGGTGAACATTTCGCTCGCGGGTGCCGACCGTTCCGGTACACGCGTCATAGAAGCCAAGGGTATCTCCAAGAGTTTCGAAGGCCGCAGGCTTTTTGACAATTTTACCCTGCGCATCAATCGAGGTGACCGTATCGGCATCATCGGTCCTAACGGGGTTGGTAAGTCGACCCTCTTGAAAGTGCTGACGGGCGAACTTGCGCCAGATGCCGGTGAGATCAAGTTGGGTACCAATCTGGAAACCATTGTGATTGATCAAAAGCGCGCGGGCTTGAAGGACGACATGTCTGTGATGGACGTGTTGACCGGCGGTCGTGGGGATTGGGTTTTTGTAGGTGGTGAAAGCCGACATGTGATGACCTACCTGAAGGACTTTTTGTTTGACCCGAGCGTGGCGCATACGCCGGTGTCTGCCTTGTCTGGTGGTGAACGGAACCGGCTCCTTATCGCGGCCAACTTCGCGAAACCTTCAAACCTGATGATCCTTGATGAACCGACAAACGATCTTGATATGGATACCCTTGATTTGTTGCAGGAGGTGCTCGCGGATTATAAGGGTACGATCCTGCTCGTAAGCCACGATAGAGATTTTCTCGACCGGGTTGTTACAAGCTCTGTGGTTATGGAAGGTGATGGTACGGCGACTGAATATGCGGGTGGCTACTCAGACTATAAAGCGCTTAAGGCCAAGTCAGTTGCCGTGCCTGGTTTGGAAAAACCAGCGAAGACCAAAGGAACGGTCACGAACATCGAAAGCGCCGCCAAGAAGAAGGTGAATAAGCTTTCCTATAAAGATCAGCGGGAGCTGGACCAACTGCCCGCCGATGTGGAAACACTTTCGATGAAAATATCCGATATGGAAGCCGAACTGTCGGACCCGGCGCTTTATAGCAAGAACCCCAGCCGCTTTGAGGCTCTTTCAAAAGAGCTGGAAGCCAAGCGTGACGAACTGGATGAAAAAGAAATGCGCTGGCTGGAACTCGAGGAACTTCGGGAAAACCTTCAGGGTTAGGCAATCGACAGGAAACGGCGGCAGATGTACCACCGTTTTGGATTTCGCCGGCGCGCGCTCTAGTTCCCGAACCCGATATACTCACCAAACTGAACTGTGAATATCAGCGTCAGGATTGCCAACGTAAACAGCTTGATGAGAAGCGGGGTCACAAATTTAACCCACTGCACATAGGGTATTTTGCCCAAAGCAAGCGTGCCCACCACAAGGGCGCTTGTTGGCACGATCATATTGGTGAAACCGTCCCCGAACTGATAAGCCAGCACTGCGGTCTGCTGCGATACGCCCGTAAGTTCTGCCAATGGTGACATGATTGGCATGGTGACAAACGCTTGTCCGCTGCCGCTTGGGATGAAAAAATTTGTGATGGTTTGAATAGCCAGCATACCGATGGCTGAGAGGCTAGGGCCTGCGCCGTCTAACAATGACGCAATGGCATTGATGATGGTGTCAATGATCAGGCCATCGGTCAGCACGACCTCAATAGTCCGGGCGAAACCAATCAACAGAGCGGCTGCGGTCATTTCCGCGGCACCAGAGATGAATGTTTTGGCAGCGTCGTTTGGGTCCATACGGGAGATGATTGCTGTGAGTACACCGACGCCGAGGAAAATCGTGTTCAGCTCGCCAATATACCAACCCCTGTTTTGCGCGCCGTAGACAAAAAAGATAATTCCTGCGCCGAAGATCAAGAGAATAGCGCGCCGTGGCCAAGTATAGCTGACGTCCTCTGGCATATCGAAACCCGCACTATAGTCTACGTGAGACACGAGGCTTTTGCTGGGATCGGCGGCAATTTTGCGCGCATATGCGTAGATATGCTGGAATGAAACCAGGATACACAGCGCAAAAACAACGATCCGAAAGCCAAGTCCTGATGTGGGTGGCAGGCCAGCAATGTTTTGGGCGATAATAACACCAAAGGGGTTGGTGCCAGCCGTTGCCCAGCCGACGCCGTAACCTGCCCAGAGAATGCCCATGGCAACAATGCTGTCCAGCTTCATGGCCAGACACATGGTCACCAGAAGGGGAATTAGCGGCATATATTCCTCGCCCATGCCGATGGTGAAGGCACCAACGCCGAAGAGTGTCAGCGTTCCTGCGATCAATAATGCCGGGCTGTTGCCAAAGCGCCTGACCGCGCGGAACAACAAGGCGTCGATCGCGCCTGAAGATCGCATCAGGGCGATCACACCGCCAACCAGAAACACAAGGAAGATGATCTCCTGCGCTGATGCTAACCCACGGGGAATAGCGGAAAGAAAATGCCAGGCGTCAAGAGTGGGCGCTTCTTCCGCTGCAGAAAAACTACCTGCGACAACCATTTCATAATGAGGATTAAACGGTGCAGGTGCCCGTTCGAAAGCACCAGACGGTATGACATAGGTCAGGAGTTGCGCGACAACAATCAGTGAAAAAATAAGAACCAAAGAATCTGGAAACCAGCCCTTTTTCTTGGGTTTCTGGTCCAAATCGGCGGTGCCTGACACCATGAAGTCTCTCCCCAGAGTATTTCTATTATTATTTTACAGATTGTGTCAGCAATAGCGGCGCTTGTCACGCATGACCTAATGAGTGCTGCTGGACATAAGCTTGAATATGCGTGATTTTACATCTGTGGTCAGGGGAGCATTGTGATGCGACATACGTCTCTAGTTAATTGCATGGGGTTGTTTTTTGTTGTCGCGGGCTTTTCAGCCCTGCAAGCGAGTGAATGTATACCACCGCTTCCTGAGCCACACGGCAACAACGCTGTCACTACAGCAGTCGTGGAGGGGCGTCAGACGCTTTTCAGCTTCGCCGGGCTCAAGGTAGGTAAAACATGGCAGGACACATCGAAAGAAGCCTACATGTTTGGTGAAGGTGATGACGCGTGGACCCGCCTGCCAGATATTCCTGTGAGCGAAGGGCGTTTGGCTGCGACAGTCGAAGCAGTGGCAGGCAAGGTTTATTATTTTGGTGGTTACACGGTGGCGGAAGATGGCGCTGAGGTCTCAACGCCAGAGAATTTCCTGTTTGACCCGATCACAAAGAAATACAGCCGGATAGCAGACATGCCGACGCCGACAGATGATGCGGTCAGTTTTGTCTATCAGGATCGGTATATCTATCTGGTTTCAGGTTGGCACAACACAGGCAATATCCGTAACGTGCAGGTATATGACACGCAGGGAGAATCATGGTTCTTGGCGACAGAATATCCCGGCAGCCCTGTTTTTGGTCACGCTGGCGGCATTGTGGGAAACCGCTTTGTGATAGCTGACGGTGTCACGGTTGTTGGCGTGGATGAAAACGGGCGTCGCCAATTTGATACGGTAAATGAAGGCTGGATGGGCACCATTCACCCTGAAGACCCAGCTCAAATTACCTATCGCAGGCTACCGCAACTTCCCGGTCGCGGTCATTACCGCATGGGAGGTGAGGGCGATGAGGTTGGAGACCGCGTACTCTTTGTAGGCGGTACACCAAACGCATACAATTATAACGGCATTGGTTACGACAGCGAACCATCCAAGCCCCAGAAACACGTGTTCGCGTGGGACTTCAGCAAGGATAACTGGGTCGCATATGAAGACAAACCTACCGCCAGCATGGACCATCGCGGCCTGATGAAATGGCGCAACGACTGGATTACCGTCGGTGGTATGGTTGATGGACAAGTGGTGACAGGTGATGTGCTGGCTTGGAAATCAGGCGATATAACGTGTGGCTAAAGCCCCACGTCCCAACAGTCTTTCACGGTCACGCCCCTGATCCAGACATCTTGCCAGCGCGCTGTTTTTTCATCCTTTGAAAGCTCTTTTGGCGAAACAGACATAGGCGGCGGGAAATCTGCGCGGGCATTGAGTACGTTAACATTCACGGCAGCGCGGCGTTTTCCGTCCACATCGGCGGTCACACAAGCCAATACGCCGCAGCGCTGACAAAGCCAGAAGCGGGCTGTCATTGAGCCTTGCTCAAACAGGTTTATGGCGGCCTCGTTCTGGATCTCGATTTCCAGTTTTGCATCCGGGTGGGAAAGCCACTTTGCGCCGTTCATCGTGCAAAAATCGCAGTCGCAGGCGCGCGGTATAAGCTCAGCCAGTGGTTTTTCGGTCTCCAGCCGGATACCAATATTGCCGCAATAACAGCCACCCTCAAGCTTCTGCACCTGTGCCTCCTTGATCGTATTTCCTAACGCGTTTGCACCTTCGCATATCACGACGCACTGATATAGCCGGAAAATGCCAACTTCCCCCTGTTCAAGCTGCTTAAATCTGCTAATAAGAGGGCCAACCGGCGCCCGGCAATGTATGGCTGTGACGCTGCGACCATATAAACATCAACAATAAGGATAAGCTGCAGAGGGTAACCATGGCAGGCCATTCCAAATTTAAAAATATTATGCACCGCAAGGGCGCTCAAGATAAAAAGCGCTCTAAAATCTTCTCGAAACTCAGCCGTGAGATCACGGTCGCGGCGAAAATGGGCGGCGAAGATATCGATAGCAACCCAAGGCTGCGCCTCGCGGTTGCGACGGCTCGCTCCCAGTCGATGCCGAAAGATAACATCGAACGTGCGATTGCCAAGGCATCTGGCGGTGACGCTGAGAACTATGATGAGCTGCGCTACGAGGGGTATGCCTCAGGCGGGGTTGGCATCATCGTTGAAGCGCTGACCGATAACCGGAACCGTACGGCATCTGATGTCCGGACCATTTTCGGTAAAGCTGGCGGCAACATGGGGGAAAGCGGCTCTGTTGGCTTCATGTTTGATCGTGTGGGTGAAATTACCTATCCGGCTGATGTGGCAGACGCGGACGCCATGTTTGAGGCAGCACTTGAAGCTGGCGCCGATGAAGTTGAATCGGATGAGGATGGCCACGCCATTTATACTGACGCGGCCGACCTTCACGCCGTTGTTGCAGCGCTGACAGAGGCCTTTGGTGGCACTGAACCTGAAAGTGCGAAGCTGATCTTCAAGCCGAAGGAGCCTATGGTTCTGGACAAAGATGGCGCAGAAAAAGTGATGCGGCTCATTGAAGCGCTTGAAGATAACGACGACGTACAAACCGTGTTCGGCAATTACGATATACCTGACGATGTCCTCGCTGAACTGGATAGCGAATAAACAAGACTATTGGCCCATTTGTAATTGCGCAGATGGGCCTTGCCTTTCAGGGAGAGGATAGGCGGCCAGATGCGGCTATTGGGGCTTGATCCGGGACTTCAGAAAACCGGTTGGGGGATCGTCGAAAGTGTCGGTACCCGACTAAGCCACGTTGCGAACGGGACCGTTACCTCGGACCCTAAAAAATCCCTCGCGGAACGACTGGTTGAACTGCACGACGGCCTTGAGGCTGTGCTCAAAGAGTGGCGCCCTCAGTCCTGTGCCGTTGAAGAAACTTTCGTCAATAAAAACCCTACCTCAACACTGAAGCTTGGTCAGGCTCGTGGCATCGCGCTTCTCGTGCCCTCTCAGGCTGGTTTGAGCGTGGCGGAATACACGCCAAACCATGTCAAAAAATCGGTGGTGGGCGTTGGTCATGCGGCAAAGGAACAGGTGGATGCCATGGTGCGTATCCTGTTGCCCGGCGTGAAAATAAACGGCCCAGATGCCGCAGATGCGCTTGCAGTTGCGATCTGTCATGCGCATCATGTGGCAACGATGAAAAATATTGGGGGAGCGCTCCGTTGATTGCGAAGCTGACAGGCATTTTGGATAGCGTTGGTGACGATTGGGTGATCGTTGACGTGAGCGGTGTTGGTTACATTTGCCATGCGTCTTCCCGCACGCTTTCTGCCATGCCGGGCCGGGGTGAGGCAGTGCAGCTCCATGTTGAGACTGTGGTACGCGAAGATGCGATCACGCTATACGGGTTCGCTGAAGTTGCTGAACGCAATATGTTCCGTTTGCTGACAAGTGTGCAGGGTGTGGGGGCCAAGGTTGGCCTGGCCATTCTCTCCACGCTCGCGCCAAATGAGCTTCAAAACGCTATTGCGGCCCAAGACAAAACGGCAGTTGCGCGTGCAAAAGGCGTTGGACCGAAGGTTGCACAACGCATCGTGCATGAGTTGAAGGATAAGGTAACGGGCCTTGTGTTTCAGCCGAAGGGGGTGCAGTTGGCATCAGGCGGTGCGGCGCCTGTGGCGGCAAGTGGCGCGATTGAAGATGCAATTTCGGCCCTTGTGAACCTCGGGTACAAGCCGGTGGAGGCGCACGGCGCTGTCGCGAAGGCTGCCGGCGAATTGGGTGAGGGGGCAGATGTGGGCGCTCTTGTGCCTGCAGCTCTTAAGGAACTGAGTAGCTTATGAGTGAAGCGGAAGACAGATTGCTGAGCGGAACCGAAGGTTCAAGCGACCCGGTAGATGTTGGTCTGCGACCACAAACGCTTAAAGAATTCATTGGCCAGGAACAAGCGCGCGAGAACCTCGAGGTTTTTATCGGCGCAGCACGGGCTCGGGGCGAAGCGATGGACCATGTGTTGTTTTTTGGCCCGCCTGGCCTTGGTAAAACTACCTTGGCGCAAATTGTTGCGCGCGAACTTGGTGTAAACTTCCGTGCGACCTCTGGCCCCGTGATCTCAAAAGCAGGTGACCTTGCTGCGTTGCTGACCAACCTGCAGGAACGCGACGTTCTGTTTATCGATGAAATTCACCGCCTTAACCCGGCGGTTGAAGAAGTACTCTACCCCGCAATGGAAGATTTCCAGCTTGATCTGATCATTGGCGAGGGGCCAGCAGCCCGCTCGGTGCGGATCGACCTGCCACAGTTTACACTCGTTGGTGCGACCACCCGGTCAGGTTTGATAACCAAACCGCTCAGAGACCGTTTTGGCATCCCCACGAGGCTTGATTTTTATACGACCGACGAACTCACTGAGGTGGTGCGGCGCGGTGCCCGCCTTCTTGAGCTGAATATCAGCGAAGATGGCGCACGTGAAGTGGCGGCGCGGTCTCGTGGCACACCGCGGATCGCCGGGCGCTTGCTTCGCCGCGTGCGGGACTTTGCTCTAGTTGCAGAACGTGACGTGGTTGACCGTGTGGCGGCAGACGCGGCGCTTAACCGGCTACAGGTTGATAATCTTGGCCTCGACAGCATGGACCGGCGGTACCTGAAATGTATTGGCGTGACATACACAGGCGGGCCGGTTGGTGTTGAGACACTGGCCGCCGCACTGTCGGAACCACGTGACGCAATTGAAGATATCATTGAGCCCTATTTGATGCAGATTGGTCTCGTTCAGCGCACGCCGCGCGGGCGTATGCTTTCACCGGATGGATGGAAGCACCTCGGCTTGACCCCGCCGCCTGTTTCTGGCGGCGCAGGCCAGCCTGATATGTTTGGAGGCGCAAAATGACAGGCATAGTTGCTGAAGGTGAATGGCAAGACGGGGTTTTTCACTTTCCGATCCGTGTCTATTACGAAGATACCGACGTAGGCGGTATGGTTTACCATGGCCGCTATGTCAGCTTTTTTGAGAGGGTCCGGACGGAGAGCATCAGGAATACCGCAGCCGACGTGAATCACCTTTTTGACCTACCGGAAGCGGAGGGCGGGCCGCTTACTTACGTGGTCTCGAATATCAATATTAGGTATCACCGGCAGGCGAAGGTGGGTGATGTCCTTATCGGTCATTCCAAAGTGACTAAAGTTCGTGCGGCCGCGATCGAAGTACAGCAGTGGATTACCCGTGATGGCGAGATGGTTACGGAAGCAGAAGTGCTTGTGGCGGTGATTGGTACGGATGGCAGGCCAAAACGATGGCCTAATTCTGCCCGAATTTGTTGGCAGAAATGGATGGATGAAGCGGCCGAGAGCCAGCGTTAAGAATTTAGAGAGGCAGGGAGACAGGAATGCAAGAACAAATCGTGCAAGGGGTGGAAGCAGTTCAACTGGGAGGCAATGCGCCTGATTTTTCCATCATGGGCATGTTTTTGCAGGCAGATTTCATAGTGCAAGCGGTGATGATCATGCTTCTGACAGCAAGCCTTTGGTCATGGTCAATCATCTTCAATACCTGGACCCGCCTCAAGGAAGCGCGCGGACAGGCCAACGATTTCGAAGATACCTTCTGGTCTGGCCAGTCCCTTGACGAATTATATGCGGCCCTCAAAAGCGCACCCAATCACCCGCTTGCGGCGGTGTTCGTGGCCGCGATGCGTGAATGGCAACGCAGTTTGGGTACCCGCGGGTCGGGGCTTGATAAAGTAACGGTGCAAGACCGGATTTATAAGGCCATGCATGTCACCACGTCCCGCGAGATGGATAGGCTTGAGGGTCAAGTCGGCTATCTGGCCACTATTGGCTCTGCCGCGCCCTTTGTTGGCCTTTTTGGTACAGTGTGGGGGATCATGAACAGCTTTACATCCATCGCGGTAGCATCAGACACCTCGCTCGCGACTGTAGCACCGGGTATTGCTGAAGCCCTTCTCGCCACAGCGCTGGGCCTCGTAGCAGCTATCCCCGCGGTTATTGGCTACAACAAACTTTCGACCGACCTCGGGCGTTATGCCGGGCGTGTTGAAGGGTTTTCGGATGAGTTTGCGGCCATTCTGTCACGCCAACTGGACGAAAGGGCACACTAATGGGGGCGACAGTTACATCTGGCGGTCGCCCGGACGGGGCCCGCAGGCGCAGAGGGCGGTATCAGCCGCTTGCTGAAATCAACGTCACCCCATTTGTGGATGTGATGCTGGTGCTTCTCATCGTTTTCATGGTGACAGCACCGCTTCTTACCGCTGGCGTGCCAGTAGACCTGCCAAAGGCTGCGGCCAAACCGCTGCCGCAGGATGCCAAACCGCTGGAGATATCCATCAACCATGAAGGTGCCATATTTCTTGTCGACACTGAGGTCTCGTTTGAAGAGCTTGTGCCGCGCCTTTCAGCCATTTCGGGTGCGAGCCGAGACACGCGGATTTATATCCGGGGTGACACAAAGCTGGATTATGGCCGGGTCATGGCGGTGATCGGCGCGATTAACGCAGCGGGCTATACCAAAGTGGCCCTTATAGCGGACCAGAACTGAGACCGAGTGCAGGATGATTAACAACGAACGCATTGGTTGGATACTGTCCGCGACCCTTCATATAGGGGTGGCTGTTGTTGCGCTTGTTGGCTTGCCTGATTTCTCAAAGGATCGCGAGCCACCCCCACCGCCGATCTCGATCGATTTTGTGAAGATTTCCGAGAAAAACCAGGTAGTTGCACCTGAGCCTGAGGCAGAAGAGATCAAGGAAGAGCCGGTTGAGCAGGAGCCTGAGCCCGAATACGCTCCGGAAGAGGTTGTGGAGGCAGCGCCAGCAGAAGCTGTTCCGATGCCGGAAGCAAAGCCAGAGGTGAAGCCGACCCCTCCCAAGCCCACTCCCAAGCCAGAGGTGACAGAGCGCATGGATTTGCGGTCCAACGTCACGCCTAACGCTAAGCCCAAGCCTCCGTCACGCTTGAAGGTTGACAGGCTGAAGGCGCTAATTGACCGCTCGATCAAAGAAGACAATAAACCGACACCTGTTCCAGAAGCGAAAACGGAAGAAAAGAAAGCAGCGCCCAAGAAGGAAGAGCCGAAAACCGATATGTTTGCGGGTATCCGCGGACGAGTAGCGACCGCTACTTTGATGCAGGCTTTGCAGCAGAAGGTCTATAGCTGTTGGAATATCCCGGCGGGCGCCAAAGGCGTGAAAGACATGCAGGTGAACGTCAGCGTTTGGCTTTCAAGTGATGGCACCATGATCGGGCGACCGGAGTTTGTAAATGCAGGCGACCTGAACGACCCGGACCGGGCTTTCTTCCGTGTGTTTGCAGAGAGTGCGCTGCGTGCGGTACAACTGTGTGCCCCGTTTCCTGAGGCGAGTGATTATGTCCGCGAAACCGGGCAGAACCAGATAATTTTCAATTTCAATCCAAAAGCATTTTTGGGTGGATAAAGAGGGATTGGCATGTTGATTGGTCGAATTTGTGCAGTGGTTTTACTGTTGGTTGGGGGCATTACTGGTGCCGCAAACGCACAGCTCACTGTAGATATCACCCGTGGTACGGTAGACCCGGTGCCAATTGCGGTGCCTGAATTCGCGCCCGTTGAAGACCTGGAAACCCCAACCGGTAAGTTGTCGGATATTGGGGCGAGTATTAGCCAGGTTATTACCTCGAACCTTATCTCTACCGGGCTTTTTCGCTCGATCGACCAAAATGCCTTTATTGAGAAGATTACTGCGGCACCGTCTCGCCCACGGTTTGGCGCATGGCGACCTCTGGGTGTGCAAGCGCTGGTAACAGGGCGTCTGCAAATGCTGCCCAACGGCAATTTGCGTGTTGAGTTTCGCCTGTGGGACGTGGTTGCAGAAGCACAGATGGAAGGTGTTGGATATACCACACCGGTTTCCAACTGGCGCCGCACAGCGCATGTAATCTCTGACCGTATCTATAGCCGTCTTACCGGTGAAGAAGGCTATTTCGATACGCGTATCGTGTATATCGCAGAGCAGGGCGACCCGCTTAACCGCAAAAAGCGCCTGGCCATCATGGATCAGGACGGCGCAAACCAACAGTTCCTGACCGACGGTAGCTATCTGGTGTTAACGCCGCGTTTCTCGCCCAACAGGCAGGAAATTACGTTCCTGAGCTATTATAATAATCGCCCTCGGGTGTATCTCTTCAATATCCTGTCCAACAAATTTGAAGTGCTGGGGGATTTCCCGAGCATGACCTTCTCTCCGCGTTTCTCGCCAGACGGCGATAACGTTGTAATGAGTCTGGCTGAGAACGGGAATTCAGACGTCTATGTCATGGACCTTCGAACAAGGCGTGAGGTCCGGCTGACCAATGACCCGGGCATCGACACGTCGCCGAGCTATTCACCTGACGGCAGAAGGATTGTCTTCAATTCTGACCGCGGCGGAAGCCAGCAGCTCTATGTGATGGATGCAGATGGTGACAACGTACACCGTATCAGCTTCGGCAAAGGGCGATATGCAACACCGGTTTGGTCTCCTCGTGGTGATTTGATTGCATTCACCAAAATTGGTGACGGCAAGTTTCGCATTGGCGTGATGCGGCCTGACGGCTCCGGTGAGCGTTTGCTGACGGACGCCTACCAGGATGAAGGCCCAACGTGGTCTCCTAATGGCCGTGTGTTGATGTTCTTCCGTACACCGCCATACGGTAACGGTGGCACGGGCGGGAAACCAAGCCTGTGGTCGGTGGATCTGACCGGGTATAACGAACGACAGGTGCCGACACCATTTGATGCCAGTGACCCAGCGTGGTCACCACCACTGCCTGTTACAAACCGCTGACCATGCAATACGAGGCGATCAGCCCTCTTGATAAGGCCGAAGCCGGAGAGAAGCTGCTCTCCGGCGACACCGAGGCTATTGTTTACGGCCTTCTGGGTGCAGTCGAAGGGGTTGATGATTGGCGCTGGGTGCAGGACCAATGCCTCAGGTTTGTAGCTGATCCGCGAGAGGATGTTGCGCGTGTAGCCATTATTTGCCTTGGGCATCTCGCGCGTATTTGGGGCGAGCTTGATCAAAAACGCGTCAGGGAAAGCCTGAAGGGCGTGAAGGCTAGTGCGTCCCCCCGTATTCTGGGGGCGATAGAAGACGCACTTGGAGACATCAAAATGTTTCTGAAAAAGACGCCTACGAAGTGAACTCATACTCTGAGGGGTCTGCACACTTCATTTCGCGCATGTAGCGCCGCGTACCCCATGGCCAGAGCGTATAGATGCGGCCATCGTCGCCTTGATACCAGCTTTTGCAGTGACCCGCCCAAACAGTGCCTTCTAGGTCGTGTTGCAGTTGCTCATCAAAAGCATCGGCAGCATTTTCTTTTGCTTCCACCGTTTTTGCACCGATTCCCAGCGTGTGTTGGATAGCGCTCAGAATATAGGAAACCTGCGCCTCTATCATCAGGATCACGCTATTATGCCCAAGGCCGCTGTTGGGCCCTAAAAGCATAAACTGGTTCGGAAAACCAGGCATGGCAACGGTTCTGTGTGCCCGTATCCCGCGGGAGAGATACTGGTTCATGGTTAAGCCGCCGCGACCAATAATTTCCACACCTTCCATCTGATCCCATGGTTTGAAGCCCGTTGCGTAGATGATGGTATCCACTGGTCGTCGAACCTCATCTGTGGTGACTATGCTGTCCCCTTCAATGCGGTCTATGGGGTCGGTTATCAATGTGGCTCGGTCGCATTGAAGCGCGGGAAAATAACTATCTGACGCCAAAATTCGCTTACATCCGATTGGGTAGTCAGGCATCAGTTGGTCCCGAAGGGCCGGATCAGCAACCTGAGCCTCAAGATGTTTGATAAACATCTTGGTTGCACGTTTTGAAAAGAAGCGATCACGTCTGAACAAAGGGAAGCGCATTTCAAACAAAAGATAGATTTGCAAGCGATGCAGCTTTTCCAGCAACGGCAAGCGAGTGAACAGTTTTTTTGTACGCTCGGAATATTCCATAAACGGACGCGGCATGATCCAGTTTGGTGTGCGCTGGTAGATATCCAGATGCGACACTTTATCGATGATTTCAGGAATAAGCTGAATGGCACTGGCTGCAGTGCCAATAACCGCTACACGCTTGCCTGTCAGGTCGTGGTTATGGTTCCATTCCGCCGTGTGATAGCTGGTGCCGGCATAGTTTTCCATGCCCGGAATATCAGGGAAACGCGGGATATGAAGCCCACCCATACCGTTGATCAGAAAGTCAGCCTGCGCCCTGCTGCCATCGCTGAACGTGAGTTGCCAACCTTCGCCTTGCCATTCGGCCTTTTTCAACTCCGACCCGAAACGGATGTTTGGGAGGAGGTCGTGTTTGGCTGTGATCTCTTCAATGTATTCCTGAATCTCATCACCGGGTGAGAAAACCTTGCTCCAGTCCGCTTTTGGTTCAAACGAGAAGCTATAAAGGTGGCTGGGTACGTCGCAGGCAACACCGGGATAGGTATTTTCACGCCAGGTACCGCCAACACGGTCCGCTTTCTCATAGAGCATGAAGTTGCCAAGTCCGGCTTTGCGAAGCTGGATCGCCATACACAAGCCAGATAACCCTGCACCAATAATTGCGATTGTTGGAACCTTCTGCCTATGCAGCATGGACGTGCCTTTCCCGAGAGACTTGAAGGCATTTTTAATTGAACACATTAAAATGTAAATAGATATCGCTACTGTGGCGCGGTCTGTCTAACGCAGAAGCCGTTGTTAGGAAGCGAATGGCAACGGGTTCACGCCAATCAGCCATTCGTGGATGAAAAGGAAACCGGTATAGAGCGCCGCGCCAATAAAGACTGTCACGATATCTTTAACGAAGGATTGTTTTGGTGGTTTGACCCAGTCGCCGTCGCGGCGGTTCGCGCCGACCATGGCCAGGATTGTCCACACAAGGAATGTGCCAAACAATAGCACAGACCGTTGCTCTCCATTTGCGAGCAGGTGCCCGATCGCCCAAAGAAGCACGCCTGTTAGCTGCGGGTGCCGAACAAGGCGGCGAATGTTGCTGGGGGCGCGGCTTGAAAAAAATAGAATGAAACCAAAAAGTACCAGAAGTGGCGTGACGTGAAATGCCCATTGCGGCGGCGCATAGAGGATGGTGGGCTCCGTCATAGTCCAACCGAAATATACCAAGGCGAGCGACCCAATAATGACGAGCGAAAAAAGTCCCCGGTAGGCATTTTTTCCCAAACGGGCCATGAGGCTCGCCCGTGTCATCAAGCCGAACACAGGTAGAAGGTGGACCGCAACAAATACCAAAAGTCCTGCGAGCAGTATTATCATCGAAACCTCCCCGGTTAATTCCGGGCTAGGGTACCGTGAAAGCAGGGATCACAAAACAATTAAGTTAATGAAGGCACACTGAAATTTGTATCGGCGCGGCATAGGAACCACGGATTGAGGAAGGTTTTCAGGTCTTTTGCATAAGTAAGGGGGCTGCCGTCGGCCACCTCTACATGCCCACCTGCGGCGAGGAGCACGGCGTGGGCTGCGGCGGTGTCCCACTCACAGGTTGGTCCCAGGCGCGGATAGAGATCGGCCTCGCCCGTTGCCAGGAGACACAATTTGAGGCTCGAGCCTATAGACACATGTTCAGCGCTAGGGAAATGTGCAAGCCAGGCTTCCAGCTCAGCCGAGCGGTGCGATTTGGAGGCAACAATCACAAGGTTTTCAGGATCTGCTATCCGAGCCTTGATAGGTGCTTGGTTAACGAGCTCTCCGCTTCGTACATTGGCTGTCCACGCCCCTATGCCTTTGATGCCCCAATACATTTTGTCCATAGCTGGGGCAAAAACAAAGCCCATAATGGGTACGCCGTTCTCAATCAGGCCGATGTTTACAGTGAAATCAGAGCCCTTTTTGATGAACTCTTTGGTGCCGTCAAGAGGGTCAACGAGCCAGAAGGTACCGCCGGAGATGTCCGGGCATTTGCCTTCTGATTTGGCCTCTTCACCCACAATTGGAATATCGGGAGCGATAAGCTTGAGGGCAGCTTCAATAATAGCTTCGCCGCGCCTGTCAGCTTCCGTTACCGGGGACTGATCCGCCTTGCCAAAAACCTCAAAGTCGCTGTGATAAACTTCCATCACAACATCACCAGCCTCGATCATGGTCTCAAGAATAGGAGTGACAAGCGCTTCGAGCTTCAATGACATGAAAAACCTCACGAATTTTTACAAATATTGTTTCCGTTCTTGGCGTCTCCGCCTGTGTTGGGTATGGTTCTGACACGATAGCTGAAAATGGCAAGATTTAATTGCCAAAATTGGCTGTTTCGTTGGGAAAAAGGGGAAGCCTCATATGTCAAAACTCGATTTTGCCGCGCTTTTATGTTCGCGGCTTTGCCATGATCTGGTGAGCCCCGTGGGCGCCATCAACAATGGCCTCGAAATTTTGGCTGACGAAACAGATGTGTCCATGCGGGATGCTGTACTTGACCTTATCGAAAAGTCTACCCGTCAAACCAGTCACAAACTACAGTTCTTCAGGCTTGCATTTGGCGCTGCGGGCGGTTTTTCTGCGCAACTTGACGTGCGGGAATGTGAGAAGGCCATGCGCGCGTTCCTCGATGGTAGCCGTGTGACCCTTGAGTGGGACGTAGCACCTGAAAGTGCCAACAAGGCTCAAGTGAAGATTTTGCTCAATCTTGGCCTTGTGGTCTCGGAAGCAATGATCCGCGGTGGCACAGTGTTGATGCGGATGCGGAACGAGGAAGGCCAGACGGTGATCTCCATTCGCGGCGAAGGTGCACGTGTTATCGTGCAAAACGAAGTGAAGTTGGCGCTCGCGGGTACGCTGAGTGAGGATGACCTGGAGCCCCGCGCGGCACCTGCATACCTTGCGCAAGCCGTTGCGGCTGAAATCGGAGGTAAAATAAACCAGGTTGAGGTTAGCGACACGCTTGCACACATCGAAGCAATATTGCCGAACTGAGCGATGCTTTCATAAGATATGTGCATAGCTTTACACGTTTTTAACTCTTTTTGGCCAAGGTGCAAGTTGCGATCTGTTTCTTATCGGGGCACACTCCCATTATATGCTGACCCTATCCGCCGGGATGATTGAATATGGATGATCTGTTAAACGAATTTCTGACCGAGACTGGTGAAAGCATCGACGTGGTTGACGTCGAGCTGGTCAAGCTTGAGCAAGACCCTAACAACAAGGAAGTTCTCGATAACATCTTCCGCCTTGTTCACACCATCAAGGGTACCTGTGGTTTCCTTGGTTTACCTCGGTTGGAATCGGTTGCGCACGCATCCGAGAACGTTCTGGGCAAGTTCAGGGATGGCGAGCTGCAAGTTTCCGAGCATGCGGTGACGGTCATTCTTGAGAGCCTTGACCGGATTAAGGAGATTCTGGCGGGCCTTGAGGCGACGGAAGAGGAGCCAGAAGGCGACGATACGGACCTGATCGCACGGCTGGATGCCATCGCGGAAGGGGCGCTTGCCGCACCAGACCCGGAGCCTGACACGGTTGAGGGTGAGATTGTTGACGTGAACCTCGGCCGTGCGCTGAAGCCGGGTGAGGTATCGCTTGAGGAACTGGAAGCTGCTTTTGCAAATGCCCCCGGCCCTGAAGAAATGGCTGAAGAAGAGCCTGTGGCCGCACCAACATCTAGCGGCGCAGGTAAAACCTTATTCGATAGAGTGGGCGGTGAAGATACCTTGGCTGTTGCCGCGCACCTGATTGCCCAGCGGCTTGGGACCGATGGCAATCTGTCCAAGTTTTTTGCGAATACAGCGTCTGATTTGCGTAAGGGCCAATTCATGGGCCTGATGATGGCGATCTTCAAGGACGACCTTGATGCTGCAGATAATGTTGGCCGCCAGCTTGTTTCTGTCTCCGGTTTTACGGACCAGCATTTTGACAAACTGGTCGAGATGATCAAAACCGTGCTTGTTGAATGCCAGGTGGACGGCGACACGGCTGACGAAGCGGCAATGAGCTTTGAACTGGTGCGTGACGCTGTTGTGAGCGCGGCAAAAGAAATTGCCAAAGCGGAAACCAACAAGGCGGGCACGGCGTCTTCCGCTCGGACGCAAGCTGCTGGGCCATCTGCTGCTGCACCAACCGAACAGAAGCGTACTTCCCAATCTATCCGCGTGAGTGTTGATCTGTTGGAAGACCTGATGAATATGGTCTCTGAGCTGGTGTTGACCCGGAACCAGCTTCTGCAAATTACCCGGAATATGGATAATACCGAGCTTGGAGTGCCGCTGCAGCGTCTGAGCCAGTGCACCACAGAGCTTCAGGAAAATGTGATGAAAACGCGCATGCAGCCGATTGGCAACGCATGGGCGAAACTGCCACGCATTGTTCGCGACCTTACGGTAGAACTTGATAAGAAGATCGACCTTGAGATGCTTGGCGCTGACACCGAGCTTGACCGCCAAGTGCTGGAACTTATCAAAGACCCGCTTACCCACATGGTCAGAAACTCTGCCGACCACGGCATTGAGACACCAGCTGAGCGGATGGCGGTTGGCAAGTCTGAAAATGGTACGATTGTGCTGAACGCCTATCACGAAGGCGGGCATATCATTATCGAAATCAAGGATGATGGCCGGGGCATTCCTGTGGCCAAGCTTAGCAAAAAAATTCTTGAGAAGAAGTTGGCAACCGAGGCTGAGCTTGCGGACATGTCCGACGGCCAGATTCAGAAGTTTATTTTCCACCCTGGGTTTTCGACAGCCGAGAAAATCACCAGCGTCTCCGGGCGTGGTGTGGGTATGGATGTGGTGCGCTCAAATATCGAGAAGATCGGTGGCACCATCGATATGGTCTCCATCGAGGGCAAAGGCTCCACCTTCCAGATCAAGATCCCACTCACACTGGCGATCGTTGCTGGCCTGATTGTTAAAGCACAAGACGAACGTTATGCGATCCCGCAAATCAGCGTGCTTGAACTGGTGCGGGCGTCGCAAAACTCGGAACACAAGATTGAGACCATCAAGGATACACCTGTCCTGAGGCTCCGGAACCGTTTGCTGCCACTGGTGTACCTGAACGAGGTTCTTGGCTTCATGGACCGCGACGAGATCGATGCACGTGAAGATGTTGACGACTTTATCGTCGTTACTCAGGTTGGTGCGTTCACCTTCGGGGTCGTGGTGGATCAGGTGTTCGATACGGAAGAGATTGTGGTCAAGCCGGTTGCACCGATTTTGAAAGACCTCGAAATCTACTCAGGTAATACGATCCTGGGTGATGGGAGTGTGATCATGATCCTCGATCCGAACGGCATCGCTGCCCGCGCCAATTCGGGCGTTGGCGACCACGAACGTGAAGAAGAAGATGCGCGCGAGCAGGTGCGCCGAACCGCTGAGAGCGAGAAAGAAAGTCTTCTTGTCTTCCGTGCGGGTGGCAAAAATCCAAAAGCAGTTCCGCTTGCACTTGTTGCGCGCCTTGAGGAAATCGATGTCGATACCATCGAGCTCTCGGACGGTCGCCATATGGTGCAATACCGTGGCGCGTTGATGCCTCTCATCAAGGCGCATCCCGATATGGAACTTCGCAGCGAGGGGCGCCAACCTGTACTCGTATTCACAGACCGCGAATACACCATGGGCCTGGCTGTCGATGATATCCTTGATATCGTTGAGGAAGAACTGAACATCAAGCTCGCGTCTGAGAAGCAAGGCGTTGTGGGCTCTGCCATCATCAGTGGTAAGGCCTCTGAGGTTATTGATGTTTCATACTATCTCAACCTAGCGTTTGCTGATTGGCTGAGGTCTCGCAACGTAACGGATGACACAGTGCCGTCTGCAGGAGCCAGCGTTCTTTTGATCGATGATAGTGACTTCTTCCGCAATATGCTGAAGCCGGTTCTGACGGTGGCGGGGTATCACGTGAAGGCGGTTTCAAGCGCTGCCACTGCACTGAAGCTGATGGAAGACGGTTATACATACGACCTGATTGTCTCGGATATCGAAATGCCGGATATGAACGGCTTCGATTTTGCTGCGGCCATTCGGGACGGTAGCAAATGGGAAAACACACCGCTTGTTGCTCTGTCGGCTCTAGCAACAGAGCGAGATGTACAGAGAGGGCACGCTGCCGGTTTCGATGACTATATCGCAAAATTTGATAAGCCAACGCTGCTGAGAAGCCTTGCCCAACAGCTTAAGATCAAAGGAGACGCGGCATGAACAACCTTGTTGTCCGTGATGACTTAAGCCTTGTGGCAACCGGCAAGCAGGATTTTGTGACTGTGGTTCTTGAGGGGCAAACCCTTGGAATACCGGTTTTGAGCGTGCATGACGTGCTGAACCCGCAACAAATAACCAAGATACCACTTGCGCCAGCGTGGGTCTCAGGTGTGTTGAATTTGCGCGGCAAGATCGTGACAGCCATCGACCTCAGGCAACGCCTTGGCCTGCCACCACTGGAAGCTGGTAAACAGAGCATGTCTGTGGTGGTTGAGCATAAAGAGGAACCCTATAGCCTGCAGATCGACACCGTAGGCGAGGTTCTGTCACTTGACGACGCAGACTTTGAAAGAAACCCGGTAACGCTTGATCAGCGCTGGCGGGAAGTGAGCCGGGGGATTTATAGGCTCGAAAACAAACTTTTGCCCATTCTGGACGTGGACCGACTTCTTGCCTTTGAAAGCAGTGGAAAAGCCGCGTAAGGTGCAGACTGAACAATAATAGAATAGGTCCACCGAATAAGGTGGAGTAGGGAGACATCAGCAAATGAAGTTATGTCTTGTGGTTGACGATTCAAAGGTGATCCGGAAGGTCGCGCGGCGCATTCTGGAAGAGCTTAATTTTGACATCGAAGAAGCCGTAGATGGACAGGACGCCCTGGACGCATGTGACCGTAACATGCCGGACGTTGTGCTTTTGGACTGGAACATGCCGGTTATGGACGGGCTTGAATTCCTGAAGGCCATCCGGGCCCGCGAAGGCGTTGAGCAGCCGATTGTGGTTTTCTGTACCACTGAAAATGATATGGCGCACATTCGTACCGCCATCGAGGCTGGTGCAAACGAATATATCATGAAGCCGTTTGACCGTGAGATCATTGAGGCGAAATTCTCCCAAGTTGGGTTGATGTAACATAAGGGTACCCCGCGTGAATTCTGCGGTTTCAAAAACAACAGCTGTGCCGGGAAGCGGTGGTCCCTATCGGGTAATGGTGGTGGACGATAGTGCCATTATCCGGGGCTTTTTGTGCCGCTATTTGTCTGAAGATTCTGAAATTGATGTTGTGACAACCGCCAATAATGGCGCAGTTGCGCTCAGGCAGTTGCAGGCAAATGATATAGAGGTTGTTGTGCTTGATATCGAGATGCCAGAGATGGACGGCCTGACAGCGCTGCCTCAGATGATCAAGATGGTGCCGGACCTTCAGGTTGTGATGGCCTCCACACTGACCCGCAAGAATGCGGAGGTCAGCCTACGCTCCCTTCAGATGGGGGCAGTGGATTATGTGCCGAAGCCTGAGACAGCGCGTTCCGTTAACGCAAATATCGATTTCCGCCGCGAGCTTGTGGATAAGGTGAAAGCCTGGGCCTCGCGCCGCCGTAAAAAACGCGGTGAACAATTGCCGGCAAACGCGAGCGACCTTGGCGCGCCAACGGCTGGGACGACAGCTGCAGGGCTTGCAGCACGTGAAGTCACAGCGCGCAGGCCCGCCGCGCCCACGCCGGGAAGCGGGTTTGTAACGGCACGCAGGCCAGCCGCACCGGTCTCTATCAGTGGTGCGCGGGTTTCTACTGCACCAGCGACGCCAGCGGTGCCGCTTGAGAAGCAAATCAGCCTGCGCACGGGGTCATTCCGGCGACCAAAAGTTCTTGCTATTGGCTCATCAACGGGTGGTCCGCAGGCTCTGATGAAGTTTTTTGCGGGATTCAAACGCGCGCCAGACGTGCCGGTGTTGATCACGCAGCATATGCCAGCGACCTTCACCGCCATTTTGGCTGAACATCTCGCGCAGGCGACGGGCTGGAAAACGCAGGAAGCCACAGACGGCCAGTTCCTTACTGCGGGTGAAATGTATGTTGCTCCGGGTGGACGCCACATGGAAGTCACTGTTGTTGACGGCAAGGCCTGCATTCGATTGACCGATGAACCGCCTGAGAATTTTTGCCGCCCGGCTGTGGACCCGTTGTTTCGCAGCTTGCCAGCGGTATATGGCGAAAATGTTTTGGGCATCATCCTTACCGGGATGGGGCACGACGGTCTGAAGGGTGCGAGAGAATTGACACGAACGGGGGGTACGCTGCTGGCACAAGATGAAGCGAGCAGTGTGGTATGGGGTATGCCTGGAGCGGTCGCGACCGCAGGGCTATGTACGGAGGTACTTCCTGTTGATAAATTGGGTGAGGCAGCAGCCACGCGGTTGCAAGGAGGAATCAGATGAAAACTGAAGATTTTGAATTCCTCGCAGGCATGCTCAAAGAGCGCTCTGGCCTGATGCTCACGCCGGATAAAGTCTATCTTCTTGAAAGCCGGTTGACGCCGCTTGCTCGCAAGCGCGGGCTTGATACGCTTGATGCGCTTGTGCAGAAGTTGAGAATGAGCCGGGATGACGGCCTGATCCGCGACGTGACCGAAGCAATGACCACGAACGAGTCGTTCTTCTTTCGGGACAACACACCGTTTGACCTGTTCAAAAACCATGTGTTGCCAGCCATGGAAAAGGGTCGTGCATCACAGAAGCGGCTGCGCATATGGTGTGCTGCCGCATCAACAGGGCAGGAGCCATACTCGCTTGCGATCCTTCTGCGCGAAAACTGGATGAAATGGCAGGGCTGGAATATAGAGATTGTCGGCACCGACATCTGTACCCAAGTGCTTGAGAAAGCCAAAGCTGGTACATACAGCCAGTTTGAGGTTCAGCGCGGGCTTCCTATCCAGATGCTGATCAAATATTTCAAGCAGGAAGGCGACACCTGGCGGATCAGCGATGACATTCGCAAGATGGTGACCTTCAGGCCATTTAACCTGCTCAGCAACTTTGTTGGAATGGGTTCATTTGACGTGATTTATTGCCGCAACGTGTTGATCTATTTTGACCAGCCTACCAAGAAGGACGTTCTTGAGCGCATGCGCAAATGCCTTGCGAGCGACGGTACGCTCTTCCTAGGTGCCGCTGAGACAGTGCTGGGCATAACAGACAGCTTCCGCCCGGTGCGCGGCCAGCGCGGCATGTATGTGCCAAGTGACGGCACAGCAGAAAAAGCCATGGGCCTTGGCTAGAACTTATACTGATTGGTAAGAAAAAGGCGGCTTGTTGGGCCGCCTTTTTCTTTAAGTATGTCATGCTCTTTCCGCGCAAAAAAAAGGCCGCAACACTATGCGGCCTTTTGCTGAATTACGAACGCCTTAACTGGCGGCGGCTTCGCTTTCTTCCGTTGGGTTCCTCAGCACATAGCCACGCCCCCAAACAGTTTCGATGTAATTTTCACCGTCAGAAGCTGTTGCGAGCTTTTTCCTCAGCTTACAGATGAAAACATCGATGATTTTCAGCTCGGGCTCATCAATGCCACCGTAAAGATGATTAAGGAACATCTCTTTGGTGAGGGTGCTGCCTTTTCTCAGGGAAAGCAGCTCCAGCATTGCATATTCCTTGCCGGTCAAGTGCACGCGCTGGTTAGCAACTTCGACCGTCTTGGTGTCGAGGTTAACGGCCAGTTTGCCGGTCTTGATAATTGACTGTGAATGCCCTTTTGAGCGCCGCACAATGGCGTGGATACGAGCGACCAGCTCTTCCTTATGGAAAGGCTTGGTCATATAGTCATCGGCGCCAAAGCCGAGGCCCTTGACCTTATTTTCCATTTCCGTAAGACCGGACAAAATAAGGATAGGTGTATTGACCTTCGCGGTCCTCAATTTCTTGAGCACATCGTATCCGTGCATATCCGGCAGGTTCAGGTCGAGCAAGATGATGTCGTAATCGTAAAGCTTACCAAGATCGAGGCCTTCTTCCCCAAGGTCGGTGCTGTATACGTTAAAACCCTCTGCGTTGAGCATCAGCTCAATGCTGCGGGTCATGGTCGGATCGTCTTCAATTAATAGAACACGCATTTCTCATCCCCAGGTTAGTGTATATATCCGGCATGAGCCAAACTCTCGGCGTACCTTCTGCCGCCGAAACACATCAGATCGCCATCAACGGTGACCCCTCCCGCCCAAGGCGTGTTTCATGGTTAATGTTAACTAAGGTTAACAGAATCTCCAAGGAAAAAACATGGCACAACTTAAGGGTTTGACTAAAGTGGATGGTCCTTTTACCAATCCTTAAACAGCTTCGTGCATCATGGCGCGGTCATAAGTGTAACCTTGATCCTTCGGCAATGGCCGGCCTTGGGGGTTGGGCCAGGATACGAGAAAAACGTGCAAAGTCTTATCCAGGAAGTAGAGCGAATTCAGACCGAAAAGCGGTTCGGCAGAGTGACCGGAGTCCGCGGTTTGCTTGTGGAATTGGCCGGTATTGGTCAGCATATTTCAATCGGCTCCCGGCTCGAGATTGAGACGCGCGGCTACCGTAAAGTGCCGGTCGAGATTGTAGGCTTTCGCCATGAAACTGCACTCGCCATGCCCTTTGATGCCTTGGAGGGTGTTGGCGTCGGTTGCAAGGTTTCGCTACTGCAAAGCGAGCCGGTTGTGTTCCCATCCTCCGCGTGGCTTGGCCGGGTCGTGAATGCCCTTGGTGAACCAATTGACGGCAAGGGACCGATTCGCCACGGTACACGGCCGCGTCTTCTGCGCGCTGGGCCTCCTCCTGCGCATACTCGTCAGCGCGTTGGCGCAAAAATCGACCTTGGCGTTCGTGCACTCAATACATTTGTAAGCTGTTGCCGTGGCCAGCGGATGGGTATTTTTGCCGGTTCCGGTGTGGGTAAATCCGTTTTGCTTTCAATGGTCGCGCGTCATTCAGATGCCGATATCAGTGTGATTGGCCTTATCGGTGAGCGGGGACGCGAGGTTCAGGAATTTATTGAAGATGATTTGGGCGAGGATGGTCTTGCTCGTTCCGTCGTCGTGGTGGCAACGTCAGATGAAAGTGCGTTGATGCGGCGTCAGGCTGCTCACCTCACCCTTTCACTTGCCGAGTTTTTCCGTGATCGTGGCCAGGATGTCATGTGTCTGATGGATAGCGTGACCCGGTTTGCGATGGCACAGCGGGAAATTGGGCTTGCAGGCGGCGAGCCGCCAACCAGCAAAGGCTATACGCCAACGGTGTTCACCGAGTTGCCGCGCCTGCTGGAGCGCGCAGGGCCGGGGCCACGCGGGCAAGGTAATATTACCGGGCTTTTCACAGTGCTTGTGGAAGGCGACGACCATAACGAGCCGGTCGCTGATGCGGTACGTGGTATTCTTGACGGTCACATCGTGATGGAACGTGCAATCGCGGAACGCGGCCGGTATCCAGCCATTAATATCCTGAAATCTATCTCAAGGACGATGCCACGCTGTAATTCTGACGAAGAGAACCTTCTGGTGCGTGAAGCCAAGCGTTACATGTCCACCTATACGGATATGGAAGAGATGATCCGCCTTGGCGCCTACCGTCAGGGCAGCAACCCTGATGTGGATGCCTCCATCGGGTATCATGAGCCTCTGGAAGAATTTCTGGGTCAATGGAAGGATGATAAAACCCCGCTTCTTGAGGGCTATCAGCGCTTGCGCCAGATACTTGAGACCGGTCCTGCAGCGCTTGCCCTGCAGGGAGGTGATGACGAATGAGCCGCCTTGACGGAATTATCCGCCTGAGGAAATGGGAGCTAGACGAGCAGCGCCGCCAGCTTGCTGAAATTCAGGCTGAGTGCGATACGATCATCACCGTCATTGATGCGATTGAAGAAGAACGTGCACAGCAGGCGCGTGAATACAGCGGCTCTGAGGTTTCAGCACTGACCTATGGTGCCTATCTTGAGGGCTCGCGGCAGAAACAGGCGATGTTCACCAAGTTCCTGCGTGAGAAGGAACAGGCGCTTGATGAACACCGCGACAAGGTGGCTGAAAGCTTCCGTGAGCTGAAAACCTTCGAGATCGCGCGGGAACACGAATATCAGCGCGTTGCTCAGGCTGAAGCCAAGGAAGAACAGAACGCGTTTGACGAGCTTGGTATCCAGAACCACGCACGGGAAGAGGCGATGGTGGATTCCAAGTATTTGAAAATGCGGCGCTAAGTCTCCCGCCCTGACAAAATAATCACTTGATTGATATGCCCGAAGGCCGTCATTCTATTCCTCATTGAAGGAAGGACAGCATCATGGCGGACAATAAGGCGGAAGATAATCTCGCGCAGTTGCAGGCTTTGGACAGGGCACACCATTTGCATCCGTTCACCGACCCGAACGCCCTGAGGGCCGCTCCTCCCTTCATGATTGAACATGCGGAAGGCTGTTACGTTACCGGGCAGAATATCCGCCTGTTGGATGCCATGGCTGGGCTTGGCTGCGTTAATATCGGCTACGGCAGGAAAGAACTTGCCGCTGCCGCGGCGGATGCCATGGAACGCCTGTGTTATTACCATTCATTCGCGGCTGTCTCTAACCCATATGCGGCACCTCTTGCTGCAAAAATTGCTGAAAAATCCCCAAGTCATATGAATAAGGTTTTTTTCGCGAACTCGGGTTCCGAGGCGAATGAAACGCTTATCAAACTGGTTCGGCTTTATTGGCGGCGGAAAAACAAGCCGTCCAAAAAGATTATCATAAGCCGGGACTATGCCTATCACGGCAGCACGATCGCAACGACGCTTCTGAACGGCAACAAAGCCATGATTGATGACTTTGGTCTTGAGGTCGGCAAAGATGTGACCCACGCCACAGCACCTTTCTGGTACCGACTTGGCGGAGATATGAGCCCGGAAGAGTTTGGGCTCGCCGCCGCGCGCGATATTGAGGCGAAAATTCTTGAAGCGGGGGCCGATAATGTGGCCGCTTTTTTTGGTGAACCGATCCAGGGAACGCTTGGTGCTGTTGTGCCGCCCGCAAGTTATTGGCCTGAGGTTGAACGCATTTGCCGCAAGCACGATGTGCTTTTGGTGACGGATGAGGTGGTAACAGGTTTTGGCCGCACGGGGCATTGGTTCGCGCAGGAAACCTTTGGTTTCAAGGCAGACATGATGGCATTGGCGAAAGGGCTATCCTCCGCTTATCTGCCGATCTCGGCTGCGGTCATCAGTGATGAGGTCGCCGAGGTGATCGAGGGCGCAGAGGCCGTGTTGCAACACGGCTTTACCACAACAGGGCATCCCGTTACGGCGGCTGTTGCGCTCCGTAACATTCAGGTGCTTGAGGACGAAGGGCTGGTTGACCGGATCAGGGATGATGTTGGCCCATATTTCACCAAAATCCTCAAGTCACTTGAAAGCCATCCATTGGTGGGTGAAGCGCGGGTTTGCGGTTTGATGGCAGGCATTGAGCTGGTGCGGGACAAAGCCACACGGACGCAGTATCCGCTTGAGCTTGGCATTTGTGAGCATATTGGGCAGGCCTGTCTGGTTCGTGGGCTTATTGTGCGGCCGGTTGGCAACGCGCTTGTATTATGCCCGCCGTTCATCATCAGCCACGCGGAGATAGACTTTATCGGCAACGTACTCAAAGAAGCACTGGATGACGTGCACAATGCCTTGCAGCAGGGTTAAACCGTTGCTTCAGTTGGCTGTGCGGGTTTCTCGTCCACTTTGCTTTTGCGCCTGATCATCGCAACATTGCCGATAATCACCAGGCTCAGGCCAATCACGGCCTCTGGTGTCCAGATAAAACCTTCCATCACGGTCGAGATCATCAGCGCCACAACAGGGGTCATCACCGCCATATAGGCCGCACGGCCAACCCCGATACGGCCAATGAGCCAGATGTACAGGGTGAAGGCGACAACTGTGCCCACGATCGAAAGGTAGAGCAGGGACAGCACATAACTTGGCTGAGTGTCAAAAGCGATGGGTTTGCCTGAGAGAAGCGCAAAGATGATGTTGGCGAGCGCGCCGTAGCCAAGGCTCCAGGCGTTGAAGGACAGCACTGGTATTTTCCTGCTTGAGCCCGCGCCTGCAGCCATATTACCGAACGAACAGATCAGCGTAGCAGTTAGGCACAGTGCGAGGCCGAGCGTGGTGTCATCTCTAAGCGAGAAAGCAGTCACTTCCGGCATAAACAACAGCACAAGCCCGGCAATGCCAACAAGTGCGGCGGCGATTGTGCTTGGCTGGATAGGGTTGCCAAGGAATATGCGAGCATTGACGATGTTGAGGAATGACAACATCGAGAAGGTGACAGCCACAAGGCCTGAGGTCAGATACTCCGTGCCCCAATAGGTGAAGATATACCCGCCTGAGAACAGAAACAGGCCGGTGAGCGCCATCCAGAGATGGTGCTTGAGGTCCAGCTTGAGCGTTTGACGACGCACAAGGCATATAGCGAACAGCACGATTGATGCGAGAGCGAAACGATATACAAGGGACCATTCCTTGGGCACGACCCCAAGCTGAAGCTCAATGGCATACCATGTGGAGCCCCAGATGGTTACACAGCCAAAAAATGCCAGAAGTACTGCCACGATGTTATCCTCGCCCTCCGTGTTACCTCACCGAAGTAGCAGGCTTATAGGAAGCGTCAATGATTATCTTTTGCTGCTGCTGCCTTCGCGCATGATGGTTTCAACATTCACCGGGAAGGAAGATTGTTCAAGAATGTTGAGTTGGCCTGTGAAGGCGCTGGCGCCCAGCGCATCGTCAAACAAGCGGATAGCGTCATACTTGAGGCTTGAGGGCAGGGGGTTGCTAGTTCTCAGCGTCAGGTCAAATTTCTGCCCGCGGATAAGGCCGTCAAGCTGAACAGCACCGAGCACAGTGAACTGTACTTCAAGAATGAAGCGTTGCAGCTCGTCTTTCTCGTCGTCCTGATCCTGATATTGACCACCGTGCTGTCGGTCCGGGTCAACGTGTGGGCCATGGCCAAACAGCAGGGCAATAAGCGGCATGTCCGGGTTCCTGAGGTCAAGGGGTAAAAGCACCTGCCGCCACTCGCCAACAGGTTCAGTGGCCATGCCCATAAGGCGGGTGATATCGCCCTTGAGTGCGTCTAATAGCGCTCGGCTATGCTCGGCCAATGCTTTTTCTGCTGCGCCACCAAGCCAGCCTTCGGGGCTGTTACGGCCAGCGGCGGATAGGAAAAACATCAGGCTGTTGGTCAGCTTGCCGCCACCGTCAGCTGAGCGCGCTGCCAGTTGCGCTGCTGCTGCAGGATCAGAGCCGCTCAGGAACGTCATGCTTTGGTGCAGCGCGGGCCATGCCTGGTGGCTGAGGGCTGCGAGCGCGCCAGCTTCTGGAACCATCGCTGCAGTCGGCGCAATCGGGGTGCCAGAATAGGGCATGGACAGCGGCAAAGGCGCAGTTTCCTGCGCGGGCAGCGGAAACTGAAGCACGTCCCCTACAGCCGGGCGCACAGCGTTCGGCAGCGTCACGGTAACCATACCGCGCGTGGTATCCAGCCTCAGATCCGAGCGTGGCCCGTCAGGGCTCATGAAGGCGCGCACGGTATGAACCGCCTTCACGGTGGCACTCTGAAGTGCCTTATTTTCCATACCTTGTTCCGGAAACGAAACAATAATGTTTTTAGGGATACCCATGCCCGGTGGTTGTAGCCGCGCTTTATAACCGGGCGCGGTGTTTACCGCTTCAGGAGCGGCTGGCGCGAGAGCCGGGGTGGTGATGCGAACCTGCTCTCCGTTCAGGTTTTCTGCGGCTTTCAGGCTGACAATCAAGGTGCCCTGAGAGGTTTCAACACGCGCGAGCGGGGAGGTTGGGTCTGCCAGTTTGGCGATCTGTAACGGCAGGGTTTTTGCGTTGTCCGGCGCGAGCGGGTACACGGTGAGCACAGTGGCAACCTGGCTGGGCGGTACACGGCTGATGGCCGGGTCCATTAACTGGATAACCTTGGCGCTACCTTCTGGCGTGAAGGCTTGGATGGGTGCACTTAACCCAGTGGAATCAAAGCCTTGCTGTGGCGCTTGTAACGATGTCAGCTCTGACTTCGGAATAAAATGAGCTCCGTCAGGGCGTTCACCACGGGGTGGAACCTGGGTGCTGGCTGACTGATAAAGCGGCACTTTGGGGGCCTGCCCCTGCTGGGCTGCAATGAGTGTTGCAAGGTCTGAGCTGTTGGACCGGGCACCAATTTTATCCGGATTATCGGCGATAAGTGTGGCGGAAGTGTTGCTATAAGTGGGGCGCGACTGTGGCGTAATTGACTGATTTTCCGAAACGGGCTTGTTTTCCAACATGTTAGGGAGGCTTGACGCTCGTGCACCGATCAAATTCGCCAGGGTTTCTGCGCCGTCCGCCTGCACCACCTGTGGCGTCGATTGTGCCACACCTTGTGCCACACTTTGTTGCGGGCGCCTGCCGCTATAAGATGGGCCTGTCGTCGGGGCTTCTGTGCGGGGAGGCTGCCCGTCACCCTCGGGCGCATGGATCGAGATAACAACAAGCGCGAGCCGGATCGGCGGGTCGATCACCTGATTGTTTTTCATCAAAAGATCGGCAGATACTTTTTTGCCCGCTTCAACAATCTCAAGCTCAACATCATCACCCGCTCGCAAACCGGCATCGGGGCGCAGCGCATAGGTGGCCCGTTCGGTCACGATAATGGGCCTGCCTTCAAGGTCGATTTTGGCGATCTCGCGTTTCAGCCGCTCGCCTATCTCAATGTGGGCAGCGCTGGCGGAAATGGAAACCGCCGGGTCGCGGGAATGCAGGGCGTCCGCGCGGTCGTTTTTTGCGTGCCGTTCACCACCATGTTCGCGGGCCTGGGTTTCCGAACGCTGGGGGTCTTTGGATACACCAGATGCTTTGTCGGTGGCACGGGCCACCGGGTCCACAACTTTTGGCATTGGTGCACCGCCAGTTATATCGCTCATTCAGCATCCTCGGTTTAACGCGTTTTGCGCCGCCGGGCGGGCTGATCTAGCGCCCGACGATAGCCGCCGCGAGTGCCTTGATGTCTTTTGCTGCTTCCGCCTGAGGGTGCCGCGACAGAAGCGGAACCTGCGCGCGGATGGCATCAACCACCTTGGCATCATTCTTAATGATACCGATAAGGGGCGGGGAAATCTTCAAAAATCCTTCGCACGCCCTTTTGATGGCCTCATAGGCTTTTTCGCCTTCGCGTTTGCTGGCCACATTATTCACCACGATGGAGATATCGGCGCTTGGGTTGCGCATCGCGGTGATCTTGATGAAAGCGTAAGCGTCTGTAAGTGAGGTCGGGTCCGCTGTCATCACCACAAGCACCTTGCCGTGGTGTTTGGAAAGCGTGGTAACGGAAGGGTCCACGCCTGCCGCGAGGTCGAGAAGCACATAGTCATATTTGCTGGCAAGTGCCGTCAGCCCGGTGCGGATTTTGACCAGAGTTTCTTTGGTGAGACTGCCCAGCGCGCCAGAGCCTGATTTGCCCGGCAATACGTCAAAGCCGCTGCCGTCTTTTTCTTCAAAACGGCATACGATATCGCGAAGCGGCGCATCGCCCGAGATAAAGGTGCCAAGGTCACGGTCCGGCATCAAGCCAAGCTGGATATCCACATTGGCAAGCCCCAAATCACCGTCAAACAGCAGCACATTTTTACCGGCGTGCGACAGCGCGTGCGAAAGGGTGACGGAAAGCCACGTTTTACCAACACCGCCCTTGCCGGATGCGATTGTGATCAGCCGGCGCTCAAGCGTTTCTTTATCCCGTGTCATCGGCGCGTCAGTCATGTTTACTATCCATTTTCGCTTCGGCTTTCTTACCCCGTGGTAGCGCGGTAAGAAGGCGAGAAATTGTCAGAGGGGAGGCTGTCTCAAGCCCTTCAGCCACATAAGGGCTGCGGCTGATGGCGGCAAGCGCCAGATATCCGGGCCGGGCCGCCATGATCATGCTGGCATAACGCCGCGCTGCGTCAAGGCGGGTAGCAATGAAGCGCTGGCATCCCATGCGCGCAAAAATACCTGCAATCTCTTGTGCGTCCAGCGCATCAAGCCCCGCAGGCATCACCAGCACGGGTTCTGCGTCCACCTTCTGGATAAACTTCAACAGCTCTTTCAGCTCATCCATGTTGAACGGGTTGGTGCCGGGTGTGTCGATAATGGTCAGGCCCATGAAGTCTGTTTTGGCACGAATAACAGCATCAAGTTCGTTTGGTGTATCGGCGGTCGATACCGTCTGTTTCATCAGCTGTGCAAAATGGTCAAGCTGCTGGATACCTGCCGCCTTGACCGTATCTGTGGAAATAAGATGCACGGGCCGTTCATGCAGCAGCGCGTCTGCCGTCAGTTTGGCGGCGCATATGGTTTTACCGGCCCCCGGTGGTCCCACCAGCATCACGGGGCGCGATGTCGCATCCGTCAACGGGCTGAATTTGATGGCGGTCTCCAGCGCTGAAGAAAAGGCTTCAGACAGGCTACCGCCCCCCACAGCACGCACGGCCTCAGCCAAATGGCTGGCGGTATCAAAGGGCAAGCCGTGGTGGTTCAGCACCGCGCTGATATCGCCGTTGTCAAACTCCCGCGTTTTGGGGGTAGGGTGATCAACCTCATAGGCTAGCGGTGTCTGTTCCGGTGTGGGTGCTTTCTTCGGAGGTGGTGGTGTTGCGCCCGCTTCAAGGGCCGCAGTTACACGCACGCCGCTTTTGCTTGTCTCGCTTTGAATAATAATGGCATCCGGCCCAAGCTCAGCGCGGACTTGATCCATCACAGCCGACATTGTTTTGGCGTGGAAGGTTTTAAGGCGCATGGCGGATCGTGTTTCCTCAGTTTCTTCTCAAAGCGCGCGCGAAAACCGTGTCGCGGCGCGGTGTCTGTTAAATTTGTCCAAGCGTCCGTATTTTGGCCTGCGGGTGGATTTCATTCTGGCTCATTACCACCGTGGCCGGGCGGAAGCGTTCGATGATTGACCGAACGTAAGGCCGTACCATCGGGCTGGTGAGCAGAACCGGCTGTTCACCACGCTCCGCCTGCTGGTCATAAATGATGCGCACAGAGTTGATAAATTCCTGCAACCTTGAGGGCGCCATGGCGAGCTGCTTCTCTTCACCCTGGCCAACAAGGCTTTCAGCAAACGCCTGTTCCCATTCTGGGGACAAGGTGATGAGCGGTACAAGGCCCTGCATGTTGGAGTAGGCCGAGCAAAGCTGCCGCCCAAGCCGGGTGCGTACATGCTCGGTGATCGAGACGATGTTTTGCGTGAAGCCGGTGGCTTCGGCGATGCCTTCCAGAATGGTGGGCAGGTCACGGATCGAGATACGCTCGTTAAGCAGCGCCTGCAACACACGCTGGATACTGGAAATGGTAATCTGACTTGGCACAATATCGGCCACCAGCTTCTGATGATCGCTTGGCAGGTCGTCCAGAAGTTTCTGGGTTTCTGCGTAGCTCAGCAGCTCGGCCATATTGTCCTTGATCACTTCGGTCAGGTGGGTGGTGATCACCGTTGCGGCGTCCACAACCGTATAACCCCGGAAGCTGGCTTCCTCCCGCGCGCCGGAATCGACCCAGGTGGCAGGCAGGCCAAAGGCTGGTTCCGTCGTGGCTTCACCCGGAATTTGAACCGGTTGGCCCTCAGGGTCCATCACCAGAAGCATGCCGGGGCGAATGTCACCACGGCCGACTTCGGTCTCCTTGACCCTGAGCACATAGGTATTGGCAGGCAATTGCATATTATCGAGGATACGCACGGACGGCATCACAAAGCCCATTTCACCAGCCAGTTGGCGGCGCAGCGCCTTGATCTGGTCGGTCAGGCGGAAACCGCTATCGTCGTTGATGAGGGTCAGCAGACCATAACCAAGTTCAAGCCTGAGCTGGTCAATAGCAAGGGCTGAGCTGATCGGCTCTTCTGTGGGCACGGCTTTGTGTTCCGCGTCCTTGACCGCGCGGGCCTCTGTTGCGGCGGCTTTTTCCCGCTTGTTGCCGATGGAGTAGGCCATATAGCCAAGCGTGCCACCAAACAACGCGAAGGGAAGCAATGGTATGCCGGGCATCAGCCCCATACCAAACAACAACGCGCTGGTAACACCAAGCGCGCGCGGGTAGCTGCTCAGCTGTCCAAAAAGCGCCTTGTCTGTTTGGCCGGTAACACCGGCTTTGGTGACCAGCATACCAGCAGCGGTGGAGACGATAAGCGCCGGGATTTGAGAGACGAGGCCATCACCCACCGTGAGGATGGTGTATTGGTTGAGCGCATCCCCGAAAGAAAGGTCGTTGATGGCAACACCGATAACGATGCCGCCGATGATGTTGATAAGCGTGATGAGGATACCGGCGATGGCATCACCACGTACGAATTTTGCCGCACCGTCCATGGAGCCGAAAAAGGTGCTTTCATCTTCCAGCTCTTTCCGGCGGATTTTGGCTTCATGTTCGTCAATCAGGCCCGCAGACATATCGGCGTCGATCGCCATTTGTTTACCGGGCATGGCGTCCAGGCTGAAACGCGCGGCCACTTCCGCGATACGACCGGAACCCTTGGTGATGACCATGAAGTTCACAATAACAAGGATGGCAAAAACGATAATGCCGATAACAACCTGACCGCCCATCAGGAAGGAACCAAAGGCCTCAATCACCTTGCCTGCCGCATCGGTACCGTTATGCCCTTCTGACAGGATAAGCCGGGTGGACGCCATGTTAAGCGATAGCCTGAGCATGGTCGCGATAAGGAGCACGGTCGGAAAACTGCTGAACTGAAGCGGTTTGACGATGAAGATACAGGTCATCAGCACCATCACGGAAAAGGTGATGGATGCCGCAAGCATGATGTCGAGCAGCCAACTGGGCAGCGGCATAATCAGCATCATGATGATGGTGACCATGCCGAGCGCAAAGGCTACGTCTGAACTTTTAAGTCCGCCGAGAAGCGCGTTGAAGTTGGGGCCTCTACCGCCGCCGTCACCGTCACCGTCGCCACCGCCGTCTTGCTGTTCGCCTGAGGCTGTATCGCTCATGTTTTAAAATCCAAAACCCACACTCGCATCAGCGCTTATACGGGAGCGCCGGGTTGCGATACGGAAACACCTTCGGTTTGGTACTGGTTCAGTTTGTTCCTGAGCGTGCGAATAGAAATGCCAAGAATGTTTGCCGCATGTGTACGGTTGCCAAGGCAATGTTTGAGTGTATCGATGATCAGCTCACGCTCAACCTCTGCCACTGTTTTGCCGACAAGGCTTGCCGCTTCCTCGAGGTCACTGGCACCGTCCATCGCGCCAGCCCCTTCGGCTGAGGGCATTGAGGACGCAGACGCCGCATTCCCGGTGAAGTTCAGGTTGCCGCTGGCGTCCGGCAGCAGGATCGCGCCGGTACCAATGGTGTCACCGCTTGCGAGCAGAACCGCACGGTGAATGGTGTTCTCCAGCTCCCGCACGTTGCCCTGCCAGTGATGGGCCTGCAGCATTTTCATTGCGTCCGGCGAGATTTCACGCTCGTCCACCTGGTTCACTTCCGCGTATTTTTTGGCGAAGTGCGCCGCGATGGCGGCGATATCCGCCGGACGTTCACGCAGGGCAGGGACACGCAGGTTCACCACGTTCAGGCGGAAGAACAGATCTTCGCGGAAGTTGCCGGATTTCACCTCCTCCTGCAGGTTGCGGTTGGAGGTAGCGATGATGCGAATGTTAACGTTAACAGGTTTGCCACCACCAACACGGTCGATCTGGCGTTCCTGGATGGCACGCAGAAGCTTGGCCTGCAGACGCACGTCCATCTCCGAGATCTCGTCAAGGAGCAGAGTGCCGCCATCGGCTTCTTCAAACTTACCGATCCGGCGGGCGACAGCGCCTGTGAAGGCACCTTTTTCGTGGCCGAACAGCTCTGATTCCAAAAGGTTTTCCGGAATGGCAGCGCAGTTGACCGCAACAAAAGGCTTGTTGGCCCGGCGGCTTTTCTGGTGCACGAACCGCGCCATCACTTCCTTACCGGTACCGCTTTCGCCGGTGATCATGATGCTGGCCTCAGAAGGCGCAACCTGTTCCGCAAGCGCGGCAACGTTTTTCATGATCGGGTCGCGGTAGATGAACGCCTGATTATCTTCCGTGACAGCCTCCAGCACGGCGGCGATAAGCTCGGCATCAGGCGGTAGCGGGATATATTCCTTCGCACCGCCACGGATGGCCGCAGCTGCAATTTTCGGGTCTGTCCCGATACCGCACGCCACCACAGGGATGGAGAAATGCTCAGCCCGCAGTTTGGGGATAAGCGACGGAATATCGAGGGATATTTCCACCATAAGAAGGTCCGCGCCGCGGGTCCTCAGCGTGCCAAGCGCTGTGTCGATATCCGGGGCATGCGTCACCTTTGCACCACGCTCTATCGCTATCTGGCTCGCGGCGCCCAATTGACCGTCCAGGGTGCCTACTATGAGTAGTCGCATTGTTTCGTCTCCGTACCATGTCGCTGCCACCGGGCAGCCCATGCGATTTGCCGATTATTTGAAAAAGGTGATCCTTTTCGACGGCGGCAAAATAGTATTCAGAAGCATCTCAAGCCTGCGCGGGTTTTCTTTGCGCCGGATAGAGCTTGCCCCCATTGAATAGAGGTTGTTGACCAGTTGTTCTTCGTCTGTGCAGTGCTCTGTTTTTGCGGCTAGCGGGATAAAAACCAGATGCGCGAGCACGGCACCGTAAAATGTTGTGAGAAGCGCCACAGCCATGGCTGGGCCGATCTCAGCCGGGTTATCCAGATTGCCAAGCATGCGCACAAGGCCGATCAGCGTGCCGATAAGGCCCATGGCAGGCGCCACGTCACCGGCACGGCGCAGGAAATCAACCGCGCGCATGTGCCGGGAAGAGGCTGTGCTGGCTTCACGGCGCAGGATCTGTTCGATCTCGTCCGGTTCAGCACCATCCACCACCAGTTGCATCGCTTGTGCGAGAAAGGGTGTATCTTTCAGTTTTGGCAACAATCGCTCCAGCATTAGAATATCGTTGTGTTTGCGGCTTTCGACCGCGATTTTCATCACCTTTATGGCTTCTTCAGCCGGGTCCCGCTGTCCATGGCGCAATAGCTGCCAGATGTTGGCGGGCAGGGTGAACATCTCCTGCAGGCGGAAGCTGATGGC
Organism: Kordiimonas sp.; assembly: GCF_965216265.1. Taxonomy (GTDB): domain Bacteria; phylum Pseudomonadota; class Alphaproteobacteria; order Sphingomonadales; family Kordiimonadaceae; genus Kordiimonas. Next base: position 781,381 of record NZ_OZ244153.1, on the reverse strand, counting down.
TGTGACCGCGAAGGTGCCTAGCACGACGATCAGCACACCCTGGCCGTTGATAAATGCCAGCGGCGAGCCACCTAGCCAGATCGCGCCACCCACCAGCAAAAACGCCAACAGCATCCCAAAAATTGTGCTCATCCCCGCGTGCCCCCTTATTGCCGCCAGCTAGTTGACGCCACCATCAAGCTTGATGATTTCTGTCATGGTTACGCCCAAGTGGTCTTCAACCAGAACCACTTCTCCCCGCGCCACCAAGCGGTTATTCACATAAATATCAATGGCTTCACCGACCTTGCGGTCCAGCTCGATCACCGCGCCCGGCGCCAGTTTAAGAAGCTGGCTGACCTCAAGCGTGGACTTGCCAAGCACCGCCTGCACCCGGACTGGAACGTCAAACACCGGCTCAAGCTCCTGGGCTGAACGGACCTGACCATCTTCGCGCGGCGCGAGGTCTGGCGCTTTGGCCGCCCCGTCAGACAAATTCTGCAGGCCGACATTGTTGCCGTTGTTGTCTTCTTCGTTTGCCATTCGTTGTTCCCTTTAATCCCTGAGCCTGTGCTGTGCCGGGCACCTAAGCCCGCGCCCGCTCACCCCTCAGTCGTATCCTGTGTTGTTGTTTCTGTATCATCTGGCGCTTTGGCAGCATTTAGTGCTTCAACTTCATCAGGCATCACAAAGCGCTGAACTGCGTCCTCAATCTGGCGCACGATGGTTGCGTGGTTGCGGTCAGAGCCGCCATCCGGCCATTCCACCTTGCAGTCTTGCATGCCCATTGTTTCTTCGCCGATCAGTACGATATCGCCGGGGAAACCTGTGGCGGCCTTGAGGTTCTCAATTCGCTCGTTGATGCTGTCGACCAGGTCTTCGCACACCCGCACAACAAGGCGCGGTTCCTTCTGCATGGTGGCGAGGCAGTCTTCAATGAAGGCTTCAATCTCTGCCATCGGGTGCGTGCGGATAAGCGCTGGCGCCAGTTTGCTTGAGATCGCATATGCCAGTTGCACCATTTCCTGCTTCAACGTGCTTTCAAGCTGGTTGCGCTGTGAAAACAGTGCGCGTGTGGCTTGCTCAAGCTCGCCCAAAGCATCTTTGGTGGCGGCTTCAATTTCAGACAGGGCTTGACGACGGCCTTCTTCAAGGCCGGTTTGATAGGCTTCGGTTTTGATACGGTCCGCGTCCAGACGCACGCGGTCCAGTTCCTCGTCAAAACGGCTTTTAGCGCCGCCGTCGAAGGCTGTATCAAATTTGTATTTTACCGGTTCAGCCATTTAAGCGTCTCATGCTCCTAGTAAATCAGTTCGTCTTCGCCCTTGTTGTCGGACAGCAGGATCTCACCCGCTTCCGCAAGGTCTTTGGCTTTATTCACCATTGCCATCTGGGCTTCATCCACGTCACGCAACCGTACAGGGCCCATGGCTTCCATGTCTTCGCGCAGGATTTTGGCCGCACGCTCCGACATGTTTGAGAAGAACAGGTCGCGAAGTGTGTCGGACGCGCCTTTCATGGCAAGCGCAAGCTTGTCTTTGTCCACGTTTCTGAGCAGCGTCTGCACACCACTTGGGTCCAGGTTCGCAAGGTCTTCAAAGGTGAACATCAGCGCGCGAATGCGTTCAGCACTGTCGCGGTTGCGGTCTTCAAGGGCCGCAAGGAAGCGGCTCTCCGCGCTGCGGTCCAGATAGTTGAAGATTTCCGCAATCGTCTCATGGCTGTCGCGGCGGCTGGTGCGCGCCAGGTTGTTCATAAACTCAACCCGCAGCGTCTGCTCAACCTTATCGAGGATGTCTTTCTGCACAGCTTCCATACGAAGCATGCGCATGATCACTTCCATCGAGAAATCTTCCGGCAGTACAGCAAGTACACGCGCAGCGTGCTCAGCCTTGATTTTTTGCAGCACGACAGCAACGGTTTGCGGATATTCGTTCTTGAGGTAACTGGCAAGCACCACCTCGTTCACGTTGCCGAGCTTGTCCCACATGGTGCGACCAGCGGGCCCGCGAATTTCATCCATGATCTGCTGTACACGGTCGCCGGGCAGCATTTTCTTCAAAAGGCGTTCGGTACTGTCGAACGAGCCGTTCAGGTTGCCAACGGTTGAGACTTTAGACGCGAACTCAACAAACAGGTCTTCCACATCCAAGGCGTCGATGGCGCCAAGAGTAGACATATGCTGCGACAGCTCTTTGACTTCATCGTCCGACAGGTTTTCCCATATGGCGCGGCCATGTTCTTCGCCGATGGCGAGCATGAAAGCTGCGGCTTTCTGGGAGCCCGACATCTTAGTTAAATCTGCCATTTCCTACCTATGATCTCGTCTTTTCAAACTATGGCGCCCCCAAAGGGCATCCACTGGCTTATCAGTTAGTCGGCGTAGAGCCATGTGCGAACAATCGCGACAGACTCGTCCGGATTTGCACGGATGATATCGGCCACCTTCTTGATGGCGCTTTCCTGAATGCGGCCTTCAACCTGCGCCACATCAATCTTGGCGTCGGTGCGCATATTGTCTTTTGTCAAAGCGCCGCTCTCACGGGCAAGACGAATGGCGAGCGCTGCATCCTCGTTGCCTGAGGCGGCCAAGGCCATCAACTCAGGCGTGATGCCACTCTCATTACCACCCCGGCTGGGCCCGGCAATCGCGGGCGTGTCGGCTGTGCGGTCTTCAATCTGGTTCGGGTCAGGTGGCGGCGGTGCATCCGGGATCGCTTCAATGAGCCGCATCACAAGCGGCCGCACCACCAGAAGGATAACAAGAATCACAGAGACAAACACACCACCCTGGGTCAGCACATCAATCAGGTCCTGCTTGTTCAAGCCAAACAGGTTGAAGGCAGTTTCAGCCTCGGTAAGTGGTGCGGGGTCTACAAAGCGCATGGACGCGACGGTAACCTGATCGCCCCGGTTCGGGTCATAGGGTATGGTCGTCAATACGAGGCTTTGCAGTTGCTCAATCTCGTCCGCATTCCGTTCCTGATAGGCGGTGGTGATACCATTCTCATCAAGTGTACGCTCACCGTCCACCAACACTGAAACCCTGATCTGGGTCACTTCACCGGGCTCCTGAACAATCACGCGCTCGGTTTTTGAGTTTTCAAAATTGGTGGTTTCCTGCGTTTTTGAGGAGCTGCTGGTTGGGTTAGACGGCCCCGCCGCATTCTCAGGCAGGTTGTTGCCCATGGTTACCTGGCCACCAACCTGGTCACCATCGGACGATTCTTCTTCAATGATGTTCTGCGACAGGATCACCTGCGTATCCGGGTCGTAGCTTACTTCGCTTGTGGTGGTCCGGCTCATATCCATCTGGACAGAGACTTCCGCGCGCACACGGCCATCACCCACCCGACGGGCCAGCAGCTGTTCGATCTTGTCACGGTACAGCCGCTCTTTGGCGAGCCGTGCTTCTTCCATGTTGGAGAAGTTCGCGTTTGCGCCTTGTTCAGCGGCACCGTCCACCAGCAGGCGGCCGCTGGTGTCTGAAATGGTTACGCGCTCCGGCGAAAGGCCCGGCACGGCGGTAGCTACAAGGGCCTGTATGGCTTGTGCTTCACGGCGGCCTAGGCCTGCACCATTTGTTCGGATCAGGATGGACGCTGTTGGCTCAGATGCTTCACGCTGGAACGGGCGACGTTCCGGCATCACGATATGCACGCGCGCTTCCGACACAGAGGAGAGGTATTTGATCGTGCGGGCGACCTCGCCTTCAACTGCGCGTACATAGTTTACGTTCAGCTCAAAGCTTGTACGGCCAAAACCGCTGTCTTGATCGAAAATCTCTTTGCCCACAACACCGCCGGTGAGCCCTTCGCCAGCGAGGGTCAGGCGAAGACGGTCAACCTGATCACGCGGTACGCGCAACATGCGACCGCTTGCGTCGGTCTCATACGGGATTTGTTCTGCCTCAAGTCGCTGTACAATGGTGGCGGCGTTTGCGGGGTCCAGGTCCGTATAGAGCACGGTCATGGGGGAGGTTTGCCATCGCCCGACAATCGTCACAAAAAAGAGCGCGACGAGCGCGCCGACGATACCAATCAACACAAGCCTGCCTGTGCCGAGATTCTTTAAGAATTGCAGAAGACCGTCCAACACCCACCTCGGTAGAATATCCGCCTAAAATAATCCCCGGGCACAATCATGCCCGCGGAGCCCAACCCCAATTTAATCCGTCACGGTAAACAGATAGTTAAATCTAGGCAAATTTTGCCTATAAATGTAAAGGAAAATTTTTATGACGTAACGCAAGGCAAAGCTTGACGTACTGGTGGGCGTGGGTTTCAGGCAGATCTGGCGTCGCGATATTTCTGGATACGAGTGGTTCTAAGGCCGGGCAAACCGTTCTTGTTGATAGCTTCCTGCCATGAAAGGAACTCTTCCACGGTTAGAGAATAGCGCTTGCATGCATCTTCAAGGCTCAAAAGTCCGCCCTGCACAGCAGCGACAACTTCGGCCTTGCGCCGGATCACCCAGCGCTGTGTGTTGGTGCTTGGCAAATCGGCGAGCGTCAGGGGCTTGCCGGTTGGCCCGATGATTAGGTTTTTTGCGTCTGACCGTGCCATTCTCTGATACTCACAATTGGTTGGCAGTCGTGAGTATAGAAACGCTTCGTTTAAAAAAGACCTAATGCTCAGGGTTAAATTTTCATTAACCTTTACCCCCAATGCAAAACCGGACAGCCATAGGGCTGCCCGGTCAGTGCAAAAGAGATTTTAGCCAGCTTTGGCTTGGACTATTAGAGCCTTGTCAGTTCCTCGAGAATCTGATCAGAGGTCGTGATAATCCGTGTTGAAGCCGAGAAAGCGCGCTGCACTTTAATCAGTTCAGCAAACTCGCTGGCGAGGTCAACCGTGGACTGCTCCAGCGAGTTTGGCGATACAGTACCCGCACCACTGTCGCCTGGCTCTTGCAGGTTCACGTCACCAGAGAGGTCAGACGCACCAAAAGCATTGCCTTGGCGGCGAGCGAGCCCATCCGGGTTTTGGAACACAGCAATCGGCAGTTTGTATACCGGCAGTGTCAGGTCGTTATCGAAAAGCGCGGTTACTACCCCGTTTTCGCCGATGGAGACGCCGGTAATGTTACCGAAAGCCGCACCGTCCACACTATAGTTCAGACGTGAGGACGACGTTGTGGATTGCACAAAACCGTTCTTGAAACCGTCATCACCAAAGTCGAACGAGATAGAGCCTGGGTCTACTTCCACACCGCCGCCAGTCGCATAGGTGATAGGAATTGACCCGCCCGGGAATGTAATGGGAGTTGAAGTATCACCAACATTCATCGTGGTTGCAGCTGCATCGATGATGCTCTCAAGGTCGATAGAGCCATCTGTGTTGAACTGCAGAACACCGTTTGCGATGATGCCGTCCGGGTGTGCAGTACCGTCAACCGCCGTTGCGTCATCGAAATAGATTTCGTAGTTCCAGGCGTTGTCGCCTGTGTGAACGGCACCGATGTTCACCACGTGGCTACGGCCCTGGCTATCGAAAATCTCGACGTTAGTTTCAAAGTCCGGCGTTACGGAGCCGTCAGCAAGTGTGCCTAGGGTGTATGCCGAAACCGGTGTGTCGGTATCAAGGTTTACCCGAAGGGATACTTCGTTGGTTGCTGCACCAAGGCCGTTCAAGTTGTTGATGTTGATCGGGCTCAACTCACTTGTTTGGTTTTTGTTGGTGGTAATTGCACCGGTCGAATCTACTGGCCAGCCCAGGAGATAGTGGCCTGCGGTGTTCTTGAAGAACCCTTCGGCGTCCTGGGTGAATGCACCTGCGCGAGTGTAGAGAAGCTCGCCTGAAGCGTCTTCTGCCCGTGCGCCGTCGCGTACCACAAAGAAGCCTGCGCCATCGATCGAGAGGTCAGTTGCGGAGCCGGAAGGCTGCAACAGACCCTGTTTCGAGACAAGCGTTTCAGAGAACGCGCGCACGCCGCCCGGTGAATAGGACGAAAGGGATGCTGTTTCAGTTACAAGGGTAGAAAAGCGCGAACGCGTTTCTTTGTAACCAATTGTGTTTACGTTTGTAATGTTATCGGCGATTACGCCTACACCGTCGGTGAAGGCTTGAAGCCCCGATACACCTGCTGCCAGAGCAGTGAATGCCATTTTACTTCTCCTATACTCTCTTTTGCGTTTTCACTGGCTTTGGGCTTTCTGCTCTTGTCCAGCCAACGAGCTTGCTGGTTGGACACGCTGGGCACTTCGGTCCAGCGTAGTTTCGGCTTTTACTCACTGAAAAGCTGAATAATTTCGTTTTGCGACACGAGGTTCGGGCCAACAACAAAGACGGCCTCAGTGCCTGTCAGGTCAACCGACTGAACGCGGGAGCGTACAGCGATGCCTGTTTCAAGTTTCTGTCCACCGGCGTCCTCTGCAGCAATCTTGAGGGTATATTCGCCAGCTGGGGCAAATTCGCCGTTTTCAAGCTTACCGTCCCACTGGAAGTCATGGACGCCCGCGGCTTTCTCGCCGTCACTCGTGTGGACCACATCACCCTGATCGTTGCGGATCTCAAACGTCAGCTTTTCTGCAGCGGTTTCATTATGGTACCGCCACATAATGCCGTTTGTGCCGTCATGTTCACCATTCGGGCGCGGCACCAGTGCGTCCTTGCCCAGATAGCTTGCCAGCGAGCTTTGGTTGCTCATCATGGTCAATGCGGCCAAGGTCTCAAGATTCTGGTTGGTTTTGATCTGCTGCTCCACACCGGAGAACTGCACCAACTGTTGTGTGAACTGGTTGCTGTCCATAGGGTCCATAGGGTCCTGGTGTTGCAACTGTGTGGTCAACAACACGAGAAAGTCGTCAAAATCATTTGCCAAAGACGCAGCGGACCTGTCGCCCGCCGTCTGGTAGGTTTGGCTTGAGCTTGTTGCTGAAACGCCATCAACCATTTTCTCTATACCTTCTCGCTTACCTAAACCCGAATGTCGAGGCCGGTTTCGGCATCCACATATGGTAGAATTTCATCCAGCGGGATCTCGTCGGCTGCGTCTTCTGCCGCCACGTCGAACTCTCTACCGCCACCTGCGCGCGCGGCCAGTTCATCTCGCATTTTTTCCTGTTGCACGGCTTCTGCAAACGCGCGACCAGCACTTTCGTGGTTGCCTTGGTCGAGGCTGAACTCAATGACCGGGTTTTCGCCCTTCTGGCCACTGGCGTTCAGTGCGCGTTCAAGCCCGCGGCTATCTTTCTGCAGCAGTTCAAGCGTTTCTGGACGCTCTGCAATCACCTGGGCGTGCACACGGCCGCCGTCCATGAAACGCATTTTTACCTGCACACGCCCGAGCTCTGCCGGGTCAAGCCGCAGGGTAAATTCCTGCTCGCCAGCTTTCACGGCGCGAGAGACGCTCATGTTCAATTGTTTTGCTACATGGCCCTGCAGGCCACGAGACGGATTTCCGCCCAAAAGGCTCATGCTGGACATGAAACCGCTATCGCTTTTCATGCCGGAAAGACCGGTAGCGACCATCGCTGCGGCGCCGCCATCGGGCATGCCTGCAAGGCGCTCCGGCGTGAGGGCAGGGGTGGTGCCCATGCCAAGGTCACGCGCTGCACTCATTTGCGGCAGCACTTCAGGGCGCGGGGCGACAGGTTCAACCGCTTTAGCAGTCAACGCATCCGGCACGGCTGTTTGGCCAGCCACCTGCGGGGTAGCTTGGCTTGGTGCGCCGGTGGCGCTGGAGACCGTGGGTTTTTCGTTCACAGCGCCCATGAATGATTTTTTGCCGCCATTAAGTGCCGTGTTTTGCTGTGCGGCTACTGCGGCAGCTTGCTGCTGTGCTTGCTGTGCGGCAACCATATGGCCGTTCGGGTTATTCTGTGCTTCGTCAGACGGCTTTTTGTTTGACGTCTCAACCAGGTTTTTATCGTCTTCCGGAGCTCTCGCAATTGCATCAACTGCTGTTTCGCGAGTGATGGCCGGCTCATCGCCAACGGAAGTATCGGTAGTTACTGCCGCATTTGCTGTAGTATCAACCGTGGGGTTTGTAAGTGGGTCGCCAGATAGCACGGTGCTTGGGGCAGCGCTGGCCGCTTGGGGCTGCGCCTGTGTATCTGTTGTTGCCTCAGGGTTGGTCGGTGCGCTTGGCGCTTCTACGGCTTGTGGTGCCTTAGCGGTATTGGCCGCCGCTGCAGCTTGTGCTGCAACCTGCACCTCTGGTGCTGCGGCATCGGCGGCACCATTGATCAGGGCAACCAGCTCCGCAACAGGGAGCACGTGGGTTTCACCGTTTGGCGCTGTTAACGTGAGCGGTGGCACAGTGCCATTCGCCGCGCCAGCCTGCAGGCTGTTTAATAGTTCGGCGCGCGCACCTTCCGGCAGGCTCGCAAAATCGAGCGCAGGTGCGGCTTGACCACCAGCGGTCACCGTCGCTGCCGCAGGGTTGACAACAGAGGACGCAAGTACCTTGGTGTCAGCCGGTGGCAGTGTGCTGCCTTCAGTCGCGACAACATTCTCAGGGCCATATTTGTTGATAATGTCCTGGAAGGTCGCCGGGACCTGATCTGCGGGCAGTGCGATACCGAGGGAAGCCAGAACTTCGGCCTGCTCATTAGAGAGCTGGCCAACGCCTTGGAGGCCTTCAATCTGCGAGCCGTCTGCCATGACACCGGCAACCTTGCCAGTGCCGGATACAGCCTGAGCCGATTGCAGAAGATTGGCAAACTCCGCCGCCGCTGCTGCATCGGTACTGCCTTCGGCTCTTTGCGGGCCAAAAAGGGCAGCAATCGCCTGCAGGGGCGATGCGTTTTGTGTCTGCGTCAACTGTTCAATCGGGTTCATATATCTTTACCAAATTGGGCTCCCGATGTGCCGGGAGGGGTTTTTGTCACCCTCAATAAAGCAAAGGCCGGGCCAATTTTGTGGTAAGCTTGGAATCTGCCTGATTCCCGCGACTTAGCGATAACCGCCCGATCGTACGGGCCCTATGACGGATGTTATTGCCGGGCAAAAATGGCAGATAGGGAAAATCGAGCCGAAGGATGGGCATATAAAAAAGCGGGGGAAACGCTTGCTCTCAGCCACCGGAAAGCTTATATGCACGGCAGATTTGGAAACAGGACCAAACTTGTAGGAAATATCAGCCATGACAAGCGGCACACCATATTCAGGGGGAATAAACAGTCTGGGCTTTGACCGGGCACCCGCTGACACGCGTGTTGTTGTCGCCATGTCTGGCGGTGTGGATAGTTCTGTGACGGCTGCCCTTCTCAAAGAAGAAGGCTATGACGTTGTTGGTATCACGCTGCAGCTTTATGACCACGGTGTTGCTGTCCAGAAAAAAGGCAGCTGCTGTGCCGGGCAGGATATTCATGATGCGCGCCGCGTGTCTGACGAGCTTGGCATCCCGCATTATGTGCTGGACTATGAAAGCCGGTTCAAAAACCAGGTGATGGAAGAGTTTGCCGACAGCTACATCAAGGGGGAAACACCAATCCCCTGTGTGCGCTGCAACCAGACCGTGAAGTTCAAGGACCTCCTGGATACTGCGCGCGACCTTGGTGCCGACTGTATGGCCACCGGGCATTATGTGCAGCGGCGCGTGGGCGCGGATGGCAAGGCGCATCTGGTGCGCGGGGTCGACGGCGGCAAAGACCAAAGCTATTTCCTGTTTGCTACCACGCAAGCACAGATGGATTTCCTGCGTTTCCCGCTGGGGCATATGGATAAAGCACAAACACGCGGGCAGGCCGAGCGCTTTGGCCTCACGGTCGCCGACAAGCCCGATAGCCAGGATATCTGCTTTGTGCCGGAAGGCCGCTATGTGGACGTGATTGAACGCCTGCGCCCCGGTGCGCTTGAGCCCGGCGATATCGTTGATGTGGATGGCAATGTGCTTGGCCAACACGAAGGCATTGTGAAATATACCATCGGCCAGCGGCGCGGCATTGGCATCGGCGGCACAGACGAGCCGCTTTATGTGGTGAAGTTGAACCCGGCCAAAAAACAAGTGATTGTGGGCCCCAAAGAAGCACTTCTCACCACAGCTATCGGTGTGAAGGACGTGAACTGGATTGGTGAGCCTGTGCCACATGAAGGCCTGATGGTGATCGCAAAAATCCGGTCCACCCGTCCGGGGGTTCCCGCGCGACTGTTCATGGAAGGCACACGTGTTCGTCTTGTGCTCGAAGAAGCTGAAGCCGGTGTTTCACCGGGGCAGGCTGCGGTGTTTTATGATGGTGACCGTGTGCTTGGTGGCGGCTGGATCGACCGCGCCGAGAGCGCAGACCCACGCCTCGCTGCAGCATAAATCAGATACGCCCATTCAGCCTATAAGCTTGAACGAAGACAGGCGCCCCAACCGGGAGCGCCTGCACATCATGCCTTTTGTTCCCGTCCATCTTATCAGAGTGGGGGAGGGTTACGTCGGCCACTGACGATATTCGCCACCAGCGTAACGATAAACAGGATAATGAAGGCAAAAAACAGCCATTTTGCTGCCCATGCGAGTGTACCTGCAAGGCCACCAAAGCCGAGGGCTGCCGCCACAACCGCCAGAATGAAAAACGTTAATGCCCATCCAAGCATGTCTATTCTCCTCTTGTTGCTGTGACCACTCTAGGTGGGACGGCATCAATTCTCAGTACTAAGCGGCTGCCACAAGTATAAAGATAGGCTCAGGATACTGGCGAACGAGCCATTTCATTGAGTGTGCTTCAATTTCAGGTGGTGCCGTGGTACGCTGGCTCAGGGTCGACGAAGTTGGGGGTCGGTGGAGTGGAGGCTGAATGGCTGACGTATCCCCGATGGGCGGCAAAGCCGCCAGTCTCACCATTATGGTTGCTGTCATCGGTCTATATGTCCTGATGGCTGGTTCTTCTCAGGCATCCGACATCACCATCTATACAGAAGATTACCCGCCCTACAGCTTTATGGCAGACGACGGCATGGTTGAAGGCCGCGCGACAGTTAGGGTGCGGCGCATCATGGCGGAGGCGGGGCTTTCCTACGAAATTCGTGTTTTGCCATGGCCACGAGCTGAGTTTCGGGCGCGTAAGGAAAAACAAGCTTTCATCTATAGTCTTGCGAGGTCGTCAGAGCGTTCAGCGCACTATGACTGGATCGCCCCGATCGCGAAGCCAGACATGTATCTGTTCGCACGGACTGACGATAAGCGTACTGTATCACTTGAGACCCTAAGACGCGGGGAATTTGTGGCTGTGTGCACAGAGAAGGATGCTTCTTGCGGCATTATAAGGCGCGCAGGCATTCCGGAAGAACGCCTGCTCATTGGCGCATCCGCTGGTTCATCGGAGGCCATGATGATCCTTTACGGTCGCGCAGACCTTTTTCTGGGTGACAAGCGCCTTCACCCGGTTCGAGTGGCAAGCGATGAGATCCCGCCCGGTAGCATACGGCCCGCGCTGAAGCTGGATGAAGACATCAGCTTTTACCTGGCTGCGGGCTTTCAGGTAGATGAGAGTTTTCGAACCCGTGCCCGCGAGGCATACGCCAGGCTCGCGGCGCGTGGTGAGATTGATGTTTATGAGGGCAATACGCGCCCCTAGTGCCAGCCTTATTCCGCCGCCTGCAACTCAGCAGGCTCCCGGTGGAAGCGTTTCATGAATTTCTCACGCTTTGACGGTTTCATATAGGCTTTTGTCATGTCATAGCCGTGCTGTTCTGCCACGCGTTTGTCCATGATGGCAAACCAGATTGGTGGGTTCCATGCTGCCATAAACATGGTGAAATAGCCTGCAGGTAGCTGCGGTGAGGTATCAAAATGGCGAAGGCACTGGTAGGGCCGCTCTGCGTGAGCGTGATGGTCTGAATGGCGCTGCAAATGATAGAGCATCACGTTCGAGACGATATGATTGGCATTCCAGCTATGGTGCGGCTGCACCCGTTCATACCGGCCATCTTCGCGCTTACCGCGCATCAACCCGTAGTGCTCAACATAGTTGGCGCTTGAAAGCATCAGGTTTGACAGCAGCGCGCCGCCCAGCAGGTAAGGCAGCACGACCCACCCGAAGATGGCGACAAAGGCACCATACATGGCCACGGTAATAAGCGTGTTGGTGAACACTTCATTCTCGAACGAGTAGGGCGACTTGCCCTTGCGCTGCATGCGTGCACTTTCAATATTCCACGCCCGTTTCACACCGCCGGGCAGCTCGTGGGTGACAAACTCGTAAAAACTTTCCCCCATCATGGCGGTGGCGCTGTCTTCCGGTGTAGCTACCTGCACGTGGTGGCCCTGGTTATGCTCCACGCGGAAATGACCCATGCCGCACAGGCACAGAAGGAAACGCGCAACATTGATGGAGGTTTTGTCTCGCCTGTGGCCAACCTCGTGCGCCGTATTCAAGGCACCCGCACCCATAAGGCCGTTTGCAACGGTAACAGCCAGATAAGCGCTCCAGCTCAAATCCATCACAGCCACATACCATGCGCCAGCGACCCAGACAGCATAGGCGGCGGGAAGGGCTGCAAAAGCAGACCAGCGGTAAAACGGGTCGTCCCGCAGGTAAGGGATAGCTTCCCGTGGCGGGTTTGATGTGTCTTCGCCAAAAAGCATCTCAATCACCGGGATCATTATGTAAAAGAAGATGGGGGAGAGCCATAGGGCAAGCTCGTTCCCGCTCTCGGCATACAGCCACCAGCTACAAATAGGGATAAAACTCAGGAGCACAGGAAAGGGCCACAGGTAACGCTTGCTGTCGCGCCAGTTTTCGCTCTGATGATGATTGTTGTCTGTTGTTGATGCTTTGCTCACCATTTGCCTTCCCCGCATAGGTAACCTGAGATGTTGATGCCAAGGTGACATTTATTGATAATATTGTCAATAAAGTATCGCTTGAGAATGGATGCTTGATCCCGAAGGCATATGGGCAGTACAAAAATGGTTGGGATACATGGGGATGAATTTGACCAAAAAAGTAAAACGCACACGGCTCAACCCTGAGGAACGGCGGGAACAGTTGCTCGCGGCTGCAGTGGAACTGTTTGCCGAGCGCGGCATTGGCGAGGCAAAACACGCAGACATCGCCCGCCGCACAGGTGTTTCTGTCGCAACAACCTTTGTTTATTTCCCCACACGTGAGGCCCTGATCGATGCGGTGCTCGATGACGTGGCGGTCAAGAACCTTGCCATTTTTGATGAAGTGGACCCGGCAGGCCTCACGGTGCCGGAACTGCTGACGGCTTTGGCAGAGCATGCCATCGCCCGCGCTGATGAGGACTGCGCCTATGTGCAGGTCTGGCTGAACTGGAGCACAAATTTCGCCCCCGCCATCCGGTCCAAGTTCCTTGAGTGCCAGAACATTGTGCTCGACAAGCTCACAGATATCCTCAACAGCGCGCGGGACCGCAGGAAACGCGATGACCGGGACGACGCCCGCATATTGCTCGCGGCGTCCCAGATGTTGACGGTGATGAAACTGGACGGGGTGGACAAAGCGCGCCGTGACCGCTTTACCGAACACACCATCGATGTTGTCCTGGCCTACGCTGGCCGAAAATAACGCTGGCCCAGTTATTCCTAATCCAGATTATCCCTCAACAATGATGGTTGGCTCGTGCGCAACCTCACAGTTCAACGAATTGGCGATGAAACATTTTTCATTGGCCGGGTGGTGCAGTGCCGCCGCTTTATCCGGGTCACTGTCGGCTGTGATGGTGATGCGCGGGCGCAGGATGATTTTGGTAAACCGACCTGGGGCATTCTTCTCGCCCTCATCCATCACACCTTCCGCGTCGTCAACATAGTCAAGCACCGTCACACCGCCAACCGCACAGAGATGTAGATACCAAAGCATGTGGCATGCGGACGCTGATGCCACCAGAATATCTTCCGGGTTATGGCGCGCGGGATCACCGCCAAAGCTGGGGTCAGACGAACCAAGGATCGGGACCTTGCCGTCCATCTCCATGGTGTAATCGCGGCCATAGGATTTATATGTTTTGGTGCCTTCCTCACCGGCGCCTGTCCAAACGATACGGCTGTTATAGTGATGCTCTTTTCCCATGTGCCCGTGCTCCCTCGCGTGAGTGTTAAATTGCCTGCGGCATAATCTTGATCATGCGCTCCAGCATAATAGCGTAGCGCCGTTCACGGCAGGGCCAATTTTATACCATGGCACAGTGCCAACCGGTATTTTAAAGCCGCGTGCTGCCGGGATGACATTTTTAAAGCAAATTCGTCTTGACTGCACGCCGACCCTCTTTTATACCGGCGCAGCTTTCAGCGGCTGTGTAGTCTGTTTTGAGTTGTTGTGTGTAGGCTGCAAACGCGTTGAGGCTTTTATATTTGGCCGAGTAGCTCAGCTGGTTAGAGCAGCGGAATCATAATCCGCGTGTCGGGGGTTCGAGTCCCTCCTCGGCTACCAAATTTCAAGGCTCTACCTCACACGGGGTAGGGCCTTAATTTTTGTACCGACGTTCATGTCGGCTCCCCCCGCAAAACTATCAAGACCCCGCGCGATATGCGTCAGTATGGAAATACTAAAGTTTCATATTTTACATTGAATTCTAACTAATTGTGAGGGTGTGGTTTGAGCTTTTGAATACGCTGGCCAGCGGAATATTGTTTGAAAATATAGAAATAACTCGGAAATCGAACCATCCTACGGTAGGTTGCTTGGATAAATTATCGTTTGTAAACAAATATATTGGCGGCCCATTATTAATGTTTAGTGAGTATAAGAAGAACCATCGTGCTCCTGTGGCGTCCGGTATTTTACCACCGGTTTTTTATCCTGCGGCGGGTCTGATCATTTTACTGGTGCTTATCACCATCCTGATGGGTGACAACGCGGGCACGGCGTTTAGCGCCATGCAGTCATGGCTCTCAGAGTCCATGGGCTGGGTTTACATGCTCGCAGTAACCGGTTTTTTGGTCTTCTGCTTATATTTGGCCTTTAGCGAACACGGAAAAATTCGGCTGGGGCCCAACCATTCCCGGCCTGAGTACAGTTTTGGCTCATGGTTCGCCATGCTGTTTTCCGCCGGTATTGGTATTGGTTTGTTGTTCTTTGGTGTGGCCGAGCCGCTGACGCATTATCTTGCCCCGCCTGACGCGGACCCAAGGTCAATCGAGGCTGCGAAAGAGGCGATGCAAATTACCTTTTTCCATTGGGGCATTAATGCCTGGGCGGTCTACGCCATTGTGGGCTTGACGCTTGCTTATTTCAGTTTCCGGCACCGGTTGCCGCTGACGATCCGGTCGGCGCTCTATCCGCTGATTGGAGAACGTATCCACGGCCCGCTTGGCCATGCCGTGGATGTGCTTGCGGTGATAGGTACGCTGTTCGGGGTGGCAACGTCGCTCGGGTTTGGCGTGTCTCAGGTGAATGCCGGGCTTAATCATTTGTTTGACGTCCCGGTTAGCACAACGGTGCAGGTGACGTTGATTGCGGTTATCACCGCGTGTGCCACTGTGTCGGTCGTGTCCGGCCTTGATGCGGGTATCAAGCGCTTGTCAGAGTTGAATATGGTGCTGGCGCTGGCGCTGTTGTTGTTCGTGATAGCACTTGGGCCAACCATCCTGTTTTTCAACAGTTTTGTTCAAAACATCGGGCTTTATATTGGCACAGTTGCGGAGCGCAGTTTCCGCCTTAACGCTTATAGCGGTGATCATGACTGGATGAGCAGTTGGACCCTGTTTTATTGGGGCTGGTGGATCAGCTGGTCGCCTTTTGTGGGCATTTTCATCGCGCGCATTTCCAGAGGGCGCACCATTCGTGAATTTATCATCGGCGTGTTGCTGGTGCCCACGGTGTTTACCTTTATCTGGATGACAGCTTTTGGTAATGCCACGATATTCTTCGAGGCTGGTGGCGCGGGCATTGCGGATGTGGTGGCTGAGAACTTGCCGCTCGGTTTGTTTGCTTTTCTTGAGCAATTGCCATTTTCAAGCATTGTATCTTTCATTGCGGTGATTTTGATCGTGACCTTTTTTGTAACCTCGTCGGATTCCGGCTCGCTGGTGATAGACACCATCACGTCTGGTGGGCATCTGAACCCGCCCTTGTGGCCGCGGGTGTTTTGGGCAGTATCAGAGGGTGTCGTGGCCGCAGTGTTGATGATGACGGGCGGGCTTGGTGCCTTGCAGGCTGCCACGATCACCACGGCGCTGCCCTTCACCTTTGTGATCATTCTGGCTTGCTTCGGGCTGATGCGTGGTTTGCGGATGGAAGCTGCAAAAGCCAAGGGGGCCGCAGTTGCTCCGGACGTGCAAATCTTTGGCCCCGGTGCCTCGTGGAAGCAGCGGCTTGACGCGCTATTGTCTTACCCCACAAAAACAGAGATTGAGGGTTTTGTGGCGCAAACGGTTTGCCCGGCACTTGAGAAAGTGGCTGCGGAAATCCGGAAATGTGACCATGAAGCGAGTGTCGAGGTGCTAAACGATGGCACGGATATTCGCATCCTGCATGGTGATGAGACAGATTTCAGATACGCCGTTGAAATACGCCCGATGTTGCAGCCTGACTTTTCCTACATAGGTAGTGGCAAGGCGGGGAAACGCTTTTACCGGGCTGAGGTGCATCTGCTGGAAGGTAGCCAGCACTATGACATATTTGGCTTTTCAGAGGAGCAGCTGATCCATGATATCCTCAGCCAGTATGACAAGCATATCCATTTCCTGAATATCGCACGGGCTTAAGACCTACTATCACTCGGCTAGCGGGCCAAGTGCCGCGCGGAGCGGCCCGAGGTGGTGCTCATACGGTCGCCAGGGCTCAAGCCCCTTATTGTTGATGGGTTCGCGCACCTGTTCCGAGCTTGCCGTGCGCACGGATCGTTCGGTTTTGTGGAAATTCAGGCAGGCATCCTCAAATTCCAGTCCGCAATAGTCCAGAATACGAGCAACTTCGCTTTCCAGATTGCTCACCACATCCTCGTACTGAACCTTGAGGATTTTGCCCGGCAGTGTTTTGGTCCAATGATCCATCAGCGTGACATAATCACGGTAGTAGCGACCAACCTCCTCAAGGCCATAGGTGAATTCCTGCCCCTCCGCGAAGAGTTGCTTGAACCCGGAAAAGCAGCATGACATTGGTGCGCGCCGGGCGTCGATGATTTTTGCATTTGGCAGGATCAGGTGGATAAGCCCGATGTGGCGAAAGTTATTCGGCATTTTATCGATGAAATAGGGCGCACCCTGCCGGTGGATGCGGGTGTCGTCAATATAGCTTTGACCCAGTTTTTGTAACTGCGCCGCACTCAGTGTGGCAAGGTTGTCCGGATAACCCGTCTCGCCAGGCAAGCGCCGTAACCTGTGCGTCATAGACAGGATATTGGGTAGCTCCATCGTGCCGTCAACCTGACTATGCGAGGCAAGGATCTGCTCCAATAATGTTGAACCGGCACGCGGCAGGCCAACGATAAAGATCGGGTCGGGCGCGGTATGCCCAAGGCCAGTCTGCTTTTTAAACAAGTCGCTTGTGCACGCACTTGCCTGAAGCGCCAGCTCATTGGACATCTGGTCTGTGTCATAGCGGCTTTGTGCCTTCTTGAGTGCGTTGCCACGCTCATAAAAAGTGAAAGACTTGTCGTAATCCTTGCGGTCCTCATAGGCCTTGCCGAGGGCGAAACACAGCTGAATACGGCTCGCGGGAAGGATGTTCTCAGCCTTCTCCTGCTCTTTCATCGCGGTAAGCTCAGCATCGGTGAACTGGTATGTCTTGAGGTTCGCGAGCGCATAATAGGCTTCACCGTGATCAGGGCGGGCCTCATAGGCCTGTTGGTAGGAGGTGATCGCGTCTTCCTGTTTGCCTATGGTCTTGAGGGCATGCCCTTTGGAGGTCAGCGTCGCAGGGTCCTTCGGAAGGGCTTTGAGGATTTTCTCAAATGTTTCAAGCGCGGTGTCAAAATCCCCGGCCTGCAGGCTTTCAATAGCAAAATGAGATTGAAACACCGGGTTGTCCGGCTCGGTGTCATAGAGGGCCCTGGCCTGTTCGAGCGCAGCTGTGAACTTCTGCCGTTTGCGAAGCACCTGAATATAGTCGAGCCTTACCTGAATATTCCCGGGCTCAAATGTCAGCGCGCTTTCCAGCAGAAACTCTGCCTCATCATGAATGCCAAAACGCGTGCCAATGTCAGCCAGAAGGCGCATGCCTTCAACATGTTTTGGGTTGCGCTGCATGAAAGACCGGCAGAGCTTTTCTGCCTTGAGGAGCTTGCCTTCATGGATCAGGTTACTGGTGGCGGCCAGTTCTTTTGGCAGGTTGGCCACTCGTGCGGCCTGTGCTTCAGCTTGTTGTGCTTCCGCGCTTTGTCCTGAAGCCCGGAGCAACTCCGCCTGTGCCTTCCAGCTTGCGGCAAGGGCGGGGTTCAACTGGCAGGCAATCTTGTAGGACGCCAGCGCTTTGTTGGTTTGCCCCATGGTGCGGTACAGGTGGCCTTCTTCTTGATACGCCCGGCCAAAATCAGGCATCGCCTCTTTCAAATCCCCGAGAGCTGCGAGTGCATGCGTTTCCTGCCCGGCGTATCGGTGGCAGACGGCCTTCATATAAAGCGCATCAATATGGTCTGGGTGTCCGTCAAGCATGGTTGAGATGCGCCCGAGCGCTGCATCAAATTTGCCCTCATACATCAGGGCTTGTATGTCTTTGAGCTGGCTTGGATGCGGGGTGTTTTTTTGTGCGCTATCGCTTGCCACTGCGGCGGTCCTGTCTTCCTGGATGGTGAAGAGGCGCCCCAAGCGAGGCGCCTCCATATAGTATTCACTATAGCCGAATGGCGGGTCTAGTAGTCAACCGCGAAGCGGAAACCGAAGGTCCGTGGACGGTTGATGGTGATACGCTCGTGATCGAACACAAGATTGTTGTTCAGTTGCGCACGCGCGTCGGTCAGGTTTTCACCGTAAAATTCGACCATCCAGTTATCCTTGCGAACGCCAAACGCCATGCCCGCGAGGAAATAACTGTCCTGTTTGGCCCGATTGATCAGCACGATATCGCTGTAGGATGACGCTGAATAGGCGATCTTTGGCTGAACATAAGCCTCAAACTCATCGGTCAGTTGCCATTCATAGCGCGCCCGCGCATTCATCTGGAACGACGGCGCATAGGCCAGGCTTTCACCCGGCCCGGCGATCGCCACGCTGGCACCTACCAATTCCTTGATCTCCGTATCAAGGAGGGAGAAGCCTGCGGAAGCTGACAGACCAACAACAGCCTGTGAAACCCATGTCAGGTCACCTTCAATCCCCTTGATCTGCGCGTTCGCTGCGTTATCAGAGAAGAACAGGTTGGTTATTGTCGCGTCAAAAATGGTGGTTTGCAGGTCTTTGATGTCAACAATGAACGCGCTACCGTTGAAGCGGAGCGAATTGTCCATCATGTCCAGTTTCCAGCCAAGCTCATAGTTGGTCACTTCGTCGGTACGAACCACAGCCGGGACGGCACCGCCGCCAGCACCAGCAGGGCGGTTTGGCAATCCAGGGCGGAAGCCTTCCGAGTACGTGAAGTAGATCAACGTGTCGCTATTTGGTGTCCAGGACAGGTTCCCCTTGAAGACCCACCCCTTGGCCTCGGCGCCTTTTGGTACAGCAACGCCGTTGATCACCTGAGTGCCATCGAACTGGGTATCCAGGTTGGTACCGAAGGCGTTCACATCTTCGCCGCCAAAGTTGAAGAAGGATGAGTTGGCGCTACCTTTGAGGCGCACATCGACATCGTGCCAGCGAGCCCCTGCGGTGATAGACAGGGTGTCAGGCACCAGATCGAACGTGACCTCGCCAAACAAGCCCTTTTGCTTATCGGTACGGGTGATGTCATTGAAGAAAATCACGCCAAGTGGTCGCGGTGTTGGATCGCTAACGCTGGAGCCCGGCAATGGGCCATTTTGTGGCCAACCATAAACACCGGGTGTGAAGCTTTCTGCATTAATGGAGCCCGGATAGGTGAAATCATTGCGCTCTACCAGTTTCTGGTCGCTGTAGAACCCGCCGAAGGTTGCGCGTACGCGGTTTTCCTCTGGCGTGTTGAAGCGCAGTTCATGCGTCCAAACCTCGGTTTCAGTTTCTGAAGCCACGTAGAGGTCTGGTGCTTGACATGTGCCGGAAGGTGCCGCTGCACCCGGGTATGAGACTGAAGCGTCACAGATGTAATAGGGCAGATACTGGCCGACAAACAGATAGTCGGTGTAATCAACCGTCTGATCTGTGAAGCGATTGAGATAAGCACCTGCATAGACCATTTCAAGCGCGCCGATACGGCCTTCAACCGTTAAGGCTGTATTGTCGAAGCTATCAACCGTTTCATCTGGAGCATAACGCCGTACGGACAGCTCATCAGGATCGTTTATCTCAGGGTCATAGAAGAATACGCCGTCGGATTCGATCTCCTGACGTGTATGCCCAAGTTTGACGGACCAATTCGGGTTTACATCATAGCGGGTGCTAATCCGGAAGCCGGTATAAGATGCGTCGTTGAAATCCTTTTCAACCAGTGCCTGATTATTTGCTTCAAGGAAGGTAACATCTGACAAGTCGGCACCAGCCTGGAAGCCGTCTGATGTCATTGTGCCATTGGGGCGCGCCATTGATGACGCGAAACGGCCACTTTCTGCGGCGGTTTTAGTGCCCGCTACATTGTCGATATAGCCGCCTTGGTTATCCACGTAGAAAACGCCGCGAACGCCCCATTTGCCCTCAATGAGGGGATAGTTGATCATGGCTTCGACTTTTTCGCTCATTTCACCATTTTTGGTAAATGAGACGCCGCCAGCAACCCGTGCCTGGAATTCAAGCAAATCTGGTTCGTTTGTGATCAAACGGATTGTACCAGCCTGCGAGCTTGCGCCAAAAAGGGTGCCCTGGGAGCCTGGCAAGACCTCAATTCGGTTCAGGTCGGCAGCATATACATCCAGGTTTCGGCCAACCTGTGTCACCGGCTGTTCATCCAGATACAGCGCCACGTTTGGTGCCAGCCCAGCTACGCCGGCTGTTGTCAGGTTTGGTGTTGTGGAGGCAAGGCCCCGAATATAAATGGTGGCTTGGCCCGGCCCGCTGCCGCCAGCCGATACGCCAGGCAGTTGCAGAAGATAATCAGTAAATACATCAACATCTGTTTGCTCAAGGGCCGTCATACCCATGGCTTGCACAGCAACAGGAATATCTTGTGTGCTGGCGGACCGTTTGGTCGCAGTTACCACAACCTCTTCAATCGCGGCGCCTGCGTAACTTTCTGCAGCCATGGCGTTAGCGCTTAACATGATTGGCGCAGACGTCAAAAGGCTAAGCTTTAATGCTTTCTTATAATCCATTGTGCGGATTCTCCCCTGTTCAATTCTTGTCCAGTGTGTCTCGTAACGCGAAGGTGCCGATACCTACGTCCGGTTGGCAACAATGGTAAAATTATTTGAATACAAATTATTTAATACGCGATTTTTGGTCAAATTGTCGACCTATTGCGTTAATATATATGAAAATTTGGGAAAATGACCCTGAGAGGTGTTGCCTAAAATCAATAGAGAACAAACTAAATTGCAATTGTTTGCACTGTCCTTGGTTTGAACGGGGCCATCTGAATTAGGCTGCGGGTGTTGTTGGCGTGATCGTTTTGCCTTGCGTAGGCTGCCTTTGGGTGAGTTTGACAGGCTTGGGGTGCCCGCTTATAGAAGCGGCATGCAGATATTTGACGGAATAATATCAGATCGGGGTTCGAAATACGCCGTATCGGGCGGGCCGTGCAGCTCACCTGATGAAGCTAAAGCTTTCATCAAGGAGCTTTGCCGCAAAAAGAAGTTTGCCAAAGCTACCCATAATACATGGGCGTATTTCACCGGTGAAGCGCCGGTGAAAAATGATGATGGCGAGGCGGGCGCAGGCATGCTGATCGCACAGATGTTAGAGCGCGAAGGCCTTCCTAATCATATTGTCGTGGTGACCCGCTGGTATGGCGGTAAACACCTGGGCGGTGACCGTTTCCGCCATGTACAGGATGCTGTGCGTCACTATCTTGATAACGCAAGTCTTGCCAAGTAACGCCGAGGACTGCCGAGGTCTACCTTTCTAGGACGTTGTGGGCACAAGCCCGTGGCCACCTACGGGGCTCGTGGTGGCAACCATTTCCATGCCTTCAATCAGCGGACGTCCACGTCCGATTGCCGCTTGTACTGACGGCAGGCCAAGAGACGCCTTGTGGCTATCTGCGTTATCCCACACTTCTGTGATCCAGAGCGTGACATCATCCTTGGGCTCAAGAGCCACAATATAGCTCAGGCAACCGGGCATATCCGATAGGCCTTCAAGCAGGATAGCAGCCAGGTTATCGCGGGTGCCTGCTTTTGCGGTGAATTTACCAATGAGCCCAAACATTCCTGTCTCCCCTGTCTCTGTCTTGGTCGCTGCGATTGCGCTACTTGCGACCATAGATGCCGCAGTGGCAGTTATCATGAAATGTCGTCTGTTCATCGTCATGTTAGTGTTTTCCCCGAGCGCACATTTAAATACGAAAGACCACTAAAGCCAAAGAGTAAAACGAACTTGGTAATGAAGGCAGACTTTTTGGGTGTGGCGGTTGTATGTAGGGCATATCCGCGATATCGAGTATAGGTATGACAATAATCTCTCACGTGATGGCGACGGAGCCCCTTGTTTTATGACTCTTCGTGCAACCCTTATCGGCATTTTTGCATTATTGCTTGGTGCTGCCGCGCTCAACCTCGGCATGGGCTTGCAGGCATCGCTTCTTGGTGTGCGTGCGGGTATTGAAGGGTTTCCAACGCTTCTGATCGGCCTTGTGATGTCGAGCTACTATGCAGGGTTTGTGGCGGGCAGCCTGTTTGCGCCCAAGATCGTGGCTCGTGTTGGCCATATCAGGACTTTTTCGGCCTTTGCGTCGCTGGCTTCAGCGGCGGCCCTATGCCATGCGGTGTTTGTGGACCCCGCCAGTTGGATCATCATGCGCATGCTCACTGGTGTGTGTTTCGCGGCGCTTTGCTTGGTCACGGAAAGTTGGCTCAATGAGCGGTCAAGTAACCTCAACCGCGGCACCGTGCTTTCCGTTTATTTTGTTGTCATTCTCGCCTCCACAGCGGCAGGGCAAGCCTTCCTGATGATGGCGCCGCCTGCGGGGTATGACCTGTTTATTTTTGTGTCTGTGATCATCTCGGTTGCGCTCGTGCCCATTGCGCTAACGTCTACACCAACACCTGCTATCACCGCACCACGGCGCATGGCGCTGAGGCAGCTTTACGGTGTATCGCCTGTTGGTGTCTCCGGCTGTTTTGGTGCGGGGTTGATTACCGGTGCCTTTTGGGCGCTGGGGGCGGTTTACGCGCAAGGCAAAGGGCTTGTGACAGACGAGATCGCCATCTTCATGACCCTGGTGGTCGGCGGCGGCGTTGTGACCCAGTGGCCGTTTGGTCGCCTGTCTGACCGCATGGATCGCCGCATCGTGATCGCCGGGCTTGCGGTATCCATCGCGGTGTTAGGCATATTTGCAGGGCTTGGTTTCTTTCCGCAGGGAGAAGGGCTTTATGTTTTGGGCGTTCTGATGGGGGGGCTTGTACTGCCGCTTTATGGCCTTGTGATTGCCCATGCCAATGATTTCCTTGAGCCGGAGGACTTCGTGCCCGCAAGCGCGTCGCTACTGCTGCTATACGGTGCAGGGGCGATTGTTGGGCCCATGGTCGCCACAATCGTGATGCGATTTGTGGGGGCTGATGGCCTGTTTTTGCATCTTGGTATCGCCGCGTGCCTTTTGGCAGCTTTCACCATGTACCGCATGACCCAGCGCGCAGCTGCCCCAAGTGAGGAAGCCGCCGATTATGTATTTGCGCAAGGCATAAGTCCGGTCTCGTTCGAGCTGGACCCAAGAGCCGAGAATGAAGGCGAGGGTTGCGAAACCGACACGTGATTTATTGCGCGGTAAACAGAGCCGTTTCGCGTGTTTTCCACCAGCTATTGAACGCGTCGCGCAGTTCTTCATGGTCATGCCGGAAGAGGAACACCTTGCGGATAACTGTATAGGGCTTGTCTGGCTTCACCGCACAAAGGCCCGTGTCTTGGCGTTCCATATAAAGTGCTTCAATACCGTCGGTGAACATCACATCAGCCTGGCCTGACTGAAGCGCGCGGAAGGGCGCGTGGTTATCTTCCATAATTTTCAGGTCGGCGCTTTTAAGCGTTGTGCGCGCGAATTTTTCATTGGTGCCGCCAGGGTTCTCCACCACGCGAACGCCGGGGCGGTCTATCTGGCGTAGGGTATCATACTCAAGCTGCTCACCACAGCGAACCAGCGCGACCTTGCCGTCGGTGCGAATGGTGTCAGAGGTATGCGAAAGTGTGGCGCGGTCTTGGGTGTAAGAGATTCCACCAACCGCCAGCATGAATTTGCCAGCCGTCAGGTCTTCCATCAGGGTCGGCCAACTGGTTTGTACAAACTTCACTTCCCGACCGGTGTCGCGCGCGAAAGCCTTGATGAGGTCTATATCATCGCCCCTGAATTCACCGCTTGTAGGGTCCTGCCAGCTTACCGGTTGATAGTCGCCGGTTGTGCCAACAAGGATGGTGTCAGAGGCATAGGCGAACGACGCGTGCAAATATAGCGCGATGAAGGCGAGAAGTTTTATTGCCCTTGTCATACTCTAGAGCTCCGCAGATGGGTTTGTGGTGCATTGCACTCGCTCGGCCAGCCATGCATGAAAGTCGCGGAATTTTTGTGTTTCTGCAAATTCGTAGGAACACACCAGCCAGTCAGAAGGTTCGCAAGGCTTAGCATCACCAAGAGGCACAAGAAAGCCACGTTTTACGTCATTTTCATAAAGCAGGGTGCGGCCAAGCGCGACGCCAAGCCCGTTGATGGCAGCCTGCAGGGCGAGGTCAGTACGGTCAAAAAGGCTGATGGGCTCAATATCCTGAGTGAAACAAGGTTCACTGGCTTTAAATTCCGCCCACCCGAAGGGGATCGAGTCTGATTCTGTGGCATGGTCGAGCAAGATATCGACCGGCTTTTGCCAAGGCTTTTCAAGGTCAATATTATTGGCCTCGATATAAGCTGGGCTCGCCAGTGGTTGCATATAAGACCGGCTGAGCCTGATGGCCCTGAGGCCCGGATAGGGGCCAAGGCCAAAACGAATGCCGACATCAGCGTCATCGCGGGTGAAATCCACCAGCCGGGTTTGCGCCTGCACAGAAATATCGAGTCCAGACTGCTTGGCGGCCATGAGAAGCGGTACCATCCATTTCATGGCAAGGGAAGGCGGCACGGAAACCCGGATCGTGGTGCTGCGCCTTTTTGCCTGCACGCGCCCCATGGCGGCTTCAAGCTCCTGCATATTTTCATAAGCGGCAGCGCATAAAATATCGCCCGCCGTGGTGAAACGCAGGCTTCGGGTTGTGCGTTCAAAAAGCTGTACGCCGATCAGCTCTTCAATCGCGCGAATACGGTGGCTTACGGCTGTTTGATGCACCTTCAATATTTCAGCCGCGCGGGTGAAATTCCTCGCCTCATGCATGGCAGCAAGAAAGGGAGCGGCCTGCGCCAGTTTCAAAAGGCGACTATTCATGAACATACCTCATGTATTTAGCATCAAATCGTAGCTTGTTGTTTCTACCTAATGAGCAAAAATATAGCAACACGGCAAACAGAGGGCACTCTCCCCTGCTCTTGGCATGAAGGTACGTCTTGAAAGGCATTTCTTCGAACGCTCTTGGTTTGTCTGTACGGCAGCGAGGACAACGGAGACTGATCATGAACAATACTCTCGCAACTAACAGGATGTTTTTATGGGCGTCGCTCGTTTTGCTGGCGCTGGGAATTTGGGCTGCGGAAGCACAGGCGCAAACGCAAGTGTTTCACATCACGCAGGACCGGGCCCTGTTGAAGGGTAACGAGGCCATGCAGTCAGGTGATATTGAAAGCGCACTTGTGCACTACCGCAAGGCAGTAGGCAAAGACCTGACAGCCAAAGAACGCACCATGGCGTTCAATTCCATCTGCGCTGCAGAATTTGTTCTCGGCAACGCAGAGGCCGCGGCGGAAGCCTGCACAGCCGCGATCGAGGGTGACAATGGCTACTGGAAGGCTTTCGTTAATCGCGGCAACGCAAGAAAAGCGCTTGGGGATAGGGAAGGGGCGATCGCTGATTACTGTCGCGCCCATGACCTTCGCCCAAGCCAGGTAAGTGGCACGTTTGAAGCGTGGTGTGACGCACTCGGCTGAGCTTTAAACTTGTCCTGAAGGGCTGGCCAGCGAACCCCTTGGTCGGCCCTTCATTCTTTTCTGGGGCCTTTCGGCTCTTATTGGCTTTCCTCATGGCCGCTGGCGCGGCTATATTCCTCCAGGTTTGACGGGGGAACGTGATGAGCCGGAAACTTCTGACATATGCTGATTTCAGGGCTGAGGCCAAGCATGCGCTACCGCGCCCGATGTTTGATTATATCGATGGCGGTGCTGACGATGAAGTGACACTTGAAGGCAATACCTCGGCTTTCAAGAAATATGAACTGATCCCCGACGCGCTCAGGAACCTCAGCGATGTCGATATCAGCACAACGGTGCTTGGCGCCCGTATGGCCGCGCCGGTTATTTTGTCACCCACCGGTATGAACCGGCTGTTCCATCACGATAAAGAGCTGGCGGTTGCGCGTGCGGCCGAGGAAGCCGGGCTGATGTATTCACTGTCCACCCTCGGCACAACCAGCATGGAAGATATTGCGGACGTGAAGCCGGGCCCCAAGATGTTCCAGATCTATATTCACAAGGACCGGGGCCTGACGCGTGAGTTTGTCGACCGCGCAAAAGCATCCGGCTATGACGCCTTGTGCCTGACCGTTGATGTGCCGGTGGCTGGCAACCGGGAGCGGGATCTGCGCTCGGGCCTCATGATGCCGCCAAAGTTCACGGCTTCAAGTCTTTTCAGTTTCATTTCATATCCGAAATGGTCGTTGAATTTACTATTGAAACCAGACTTTCAGCTGGCCAACGTTGCGCACAGGCAAGACGGCCTTGCGGACGGTACGATGGGGGTGATCGCCTATATTAATAGCCAGATTGACGGCGCCATCAGTTGGGATGATGCCGCTGAAGTGATTGAGGCTTGGGGTGGCCCGTTTGCGATCAAGGGTCTTTCCTCAGCATCCGACGCGCGGCGTGCCCGCGACGTTGGCGCCAGCGCGGTGATCATATCAAATCATGGCGGACGCCAGATGGACGGTGCGGTTGCACCTGTTGACTGCGTGGCGCCGATGCGGGACGCGGTTGGAGATGCGCTGGAGCTGATCGTGGACGGCGGCGTACGGCGCGGCACCCACGTGCTGAAAGCGCTGGCGATGGGTGCAAACGCGGTCTCGTTCGGCAGACCATATCTTTATGGGCTGGCATCTGGCGGGCAAAAGGGCGTTGCGCGCGTGCTGGATCTGTTCCTCAGGGAGCTTGAGCGCGACATGATGCTGCTGGGTTGCGGTGGTTTGAGCGAGATCAGGCCTGACCATGTGCGGCAGGTCGGTGGTCGATAGGTAATGAGAGTTGGCCGATAGGCCGTGATTGCTGCTATAGTGCCTGCAGGCATAGGAGAAACGCACCTTGGTGACAGCAAAACAAATTCGTAGTTATTCATCATCTGAAGAGGTCTGGCACGCAGTAACGCATGGCATTGGTGCTATTTTAGCCGCTGTTGCCTTGGTGTTTTTGATCCTCAAGGCGGCAGACATGGGCGGCGTGAGCGTCATGGTGGCTGCGGCTCTTTATGGTGGCTTCATGCTGGTGATGTATGTGTGTTCCACGCTCTATCACAGCTTCTTCAAGTCCCGCCTTCAGCCATTTTTCAAGTTTCTGGATCATAGCGCTATCTACTTCAAAATCGCGGGTGCTTACACACCGTTTGCCTTGATCACCCTGCCAACAACGGTTGGTGTGTGGGTGATGATCGGTGCCTGGGGCGCAGCCGTTTTGGGTGCAGGCTTGAAGTTTCGGGCTTATCTGAATAAGTCTGGCAAGAAGTTCAGCCCAGTCTCATTGCTGCTCTATTTGGGCATGGGCTGGGCCGGTGTTTTGATGATTGGCGAGTTGATGGATCGCCTGCCCAGTGCTGCCATCTGGTGGCTGATGGCTGGTGGCATTTGTTACACCGTCGGTGCGCTATTTTATGCACTAAAGCGTGTACCGTACACGCATGCCGTCTGGCATGTGCTTGTGATGGCGGGCAGCGCCTGCCACTTCATTACCATTTATGTTTATGTGATGCAGTAGCATCCACGCGCTGCGCATCGCTATAACGAGGGGGATCGTTATGCAGTTCAGGTATGTGACCAGTGCCATAACACTTGCGGTCGCAAGTGTAGCTTTGAGTCTATCCGCTATTGCGGACGAGGTTGCTGACCGGATATTCCATGGCGGGGTTATATGGACTGGGGTGTCTGACACACCGAACGCAACGGCAATCGCCCTATCAGCTGGTAAGATACTGGCTGTTGGGACAGAGGATGAGATTAAGGCCTACCAGGGCCCGATCACGGAAGTGGTTAACCTCTCTGGTCGTTTTTTGATGCCGGGCTTCACCGATAATCATGTGCATTTTGAGATGGGGTCCAATGGCCTCAGCCAAGTGCAATTGCGGGACGCGGCAACACCTGAGGAGTTCGCGCGCCGCATAGCGGAGGCTGCGGCCAACGCGCCCCACGGGGCTTGGGTGCTTGAAGGCGCGTGGGACCATGAGCTTTGGGGCGGTGAACTGCCCGACAGGGCCTGGATTGACGATGCCACAGCGGATGTGCCCGTTGCGGTTACCCGGCTTGATGGGCATATGATCCTTGCCAATACAAAAGCCATGACCATGGCGGGTATTGGGCCGGATACACCTGACCCGGAAGGCGGCGTGATCGTGCGGGACGCAAACGGCCGCGCGACAGGTGTGTTCAAGGATAATGCCATCCCGCTTGTGATGTCGGCAATGACACTGCCCAGCGATGCGGTAATGGAAAAAATATTCAAGGACGGCATTGAGCATGCGCTAAGCCTTGGCGTCACCCAGGTGCATGACATGGGGTATGACTGGCGCAGCCTTGAGACCTTCCAGCGCCTGAAAGCCAAGGATGAGCTTAAAATAAGGGTTTATGCCTTCACACCGCTCGCGGAATGGGAAAAACTTGAGGCTTATGTAGATGCGCACGGCAGGGGCGATGACCGCTTACGCTGGGGCGCGCTCAAGGGGTTTGTGGACGGCTCATTAGGCTCCACGACCGCGTGGTTTTATGAACCCTATACGGATGAGCCTGATACCGCCGGTTTCCCCATCGCCAATATGAAAGAGCTGGAAGCCGATGTTGTGGGGGCATCCGCGGCCGGACTTCACGTAACGGTGCATGCCATTGGCTATCAGGCGAATGACAAGCTTCTGGATATTTTTGAACGCGCCAGCGAAGGGCAAGACCCAAAAGACCTGCGTTTCCGTATTGAGCACGCCCAGCACCTGACGGCAGACGCCATCGCGCGTTTTGCGCCGCTAGGTGTCACCGCCTCCATGCATCCCTATCACCTGATTGATGACGGGCGCTGGGCCGAGAAACGGATCGGCAAAGAAAGGCTCAAAGGCACTTATGCTATTGGCTCGGTTATGGAAACCGGGGCGAATGTGACGTTTGGTTCTGACTGGTCTGTGGCGCCGCTTGACCCGATACAGGGTATTTATGCAGCGGTCGCGCGCCAGACAACCGACGGCAAAAACCCGGATGGCTGGATCGCGAGTGAGAAGATAACAGTGGCCCAAGCCCTGAAGGCTTATACGCAAAATAACGCATATGCGGGCTTTATGGATGACAGCTCTGGCATGTTGAAGCCGGGGTATGTGGCAGATCTCGTGGTGCTGTCTGACAACCCGTTTGAGGTCGCTCCGGCTGAGCTTAGCAACATTATGGTGTTGCGCACCGTTGTGGGCGGCGAAGATCTCTATACCTCTGAGGGCAAGTGACGCCCGGATATTTTGCCAGCCTTGAGCCGTTCTGGTATAGTGAACGGCCCATAACCCCTCATACCTCCATGCCCATATGAGGACAGCGACACAGTGCTGACCAAAGGAGGTTTCTGATGACAATTGCCCCAATGCTGCAAGACCACATCGAAGAACGCGGCATCGATTATGACCTGATGGCTCATGACCGTGAAGTGGTGGCCACACGCATTGCCCAGGCGGCGCATATCCCCGGTAATACATTTGCGAAAGGCGTGCTTCTCAAGGCTGACTCCGGCTACCTTGTGGCCGTGGTGTCCGCAAACCGACATGTTGACCTGGCGGAATTGAGCCATCGGCGGCATGAACGCCTGGGCCTCGCCAGCGAAGAAGAAGCGCGCCGCATCTTTGCAGATTGTGATCCCGGCGCTGTTCCAGCCTGCGCGGACGCATACGGCATTCCTGTGATTGTGGATAGTGACCTGACAGATTTTGACGAGATCTATATGGAGGCGGGGGACCATGAGAGCCTGATCCATATGGACCGCAAAGCTTTTGCGCGCCTTACCGCATCAGCCGAACTGGCGCCTATCTCGCGGGCGCACTAACCCCCGCGAGACATTTGCTATGTTTAGCGCCCGTCTGTTTGTTCGGTCGCGGCAGTCGTGGCGACTGTTTGCGTGATGCCAAAATATTCCCAATGATCAGCGCCTGCGATCTCCCTCATCCGCCAGGAGTAAGGGAAGCTTGCCCAAGGTGCGCAGTTCGGGTACCGGATATCGCACACAACTGTGCCGAGGTTTGTCTCGATCGATAACACGGCATGATACTGGCCATCTTCGGTGTATGCTGTGGCAAGGCGAAACGCAGCGCTATAGGCCGGGAATTTCTTGCGCAGAAGCTGGCGGAAGGTCAGGGCATAATCCTCACAGTCGCCGGGGCCTGTGGTTTGGCGCGCCTGCCAGAAATCGCCTTGCTCATCTGTTGGGATGACAAGCTTGCGTACTTGATAGTTGATGGCATCCAGCGCTTTCCTCAAGGAAGCCGTGCTGGGGATCGCGCATTCTTCCGGGTTGCGTGCGCAAAATTCCTTGAAAGCCGTGGGCGGTGGAACTTGCGCTCCTTTAGGCATTACGCCGGCATCTATGAGTGCGCTATCGTTTGGCGTGGTGACCATGCAAGCGCTCAGGGAAAAAGCCAAAAAGACGAACTTCAAAATAGTAGCCACAGTAGTCTATCCTTCTACCCACCTTGGCGGTGGATGCTATCGCGGATTTCTCCGCCTTCACTTTTGCCTGAAGGATGATGCGACGGCATGCAGGTGAACCCTGCTTGCTTACTTTTCCAGACTCTGAGGGTATTTTCATGCCCTTTAGAGTGCCTCGCTAGAAAAGAATCGCGAAATATGTGGGCTGATTGTTTGCGTCGGGCCGGTTAACAGCAAATTAAAGTCCATTTTTTATTAAAGTAAGATTATAATTGTTGACGCTTTGTCTTCATTTTGTCTTCAAAGTTGATAAATTTGCATATGTATTTTAAGTATCTTTTCCTGATTATTTTTCTATATTTTACATGGGGTTAGGAAAGGGTTCGTACGCTGTTGATATGAACTCGAATACACTATAAACGTGTTTTTCTTTGATCGAACGGTGCCAGAACAAGCGAATTTGCATGAAAGCCAACTCAAAAATAATTTTCAGTAACCAGCCTGGCGTGCATGAAAATCTTGAAAAAACGGTGCTCAGGCACCTGAATAGTGCCTTCCTTAAGCCGATTAGCGATCATACCCGTGCAGCATTTGATGACGTGACAAGCCAAATTGCGGTGCATGACAGGCCGCTGGTGCTGGATGCTTGCTGCGGGGTGGGGGACAGTAGCCGTGCGCTTGCGGCTATATATCCCGACCATTGGGTGGTTGGGGTCGACAAGTCCGCTAGCCGGCTGAACCGGGAGCGGGAACATAGTTCACCAGAAAACCTGATCCTTGTACGCGCGGACCTGAACGATTTTTACCGGCTGGCCGCTGCCGCTGAATGGCGACCAACCCATCACTTCGTGCTTTATCCAAACCCATGGCCCAAAGCGGAGCACCTGAAACGGCGCTGGCACGGCGCACCCGTGTTCCCTGATATGCTTAAGCTTGGTGGCAGGCTTGAGCTGCGGTCAAACTGGCGGCTTTATCTTGAGGAGTTTTGCGCGGCGCTTACGCTGGCGGGGCACAGGGGCGAGATCGAGCCCTATGATGCCGGGAACCCAATCACCCCTTTTGAGGCTAAATATAAAGCCAGTGGCCAGGCGCTGTGGCGCCTGACGGCAAAACTTACATAAGGAATAACGTGCGTGCGCTAAGCCGCCCAATCAAGGATCACCTTGCCGGATTGGCCTGACCGCATGATATCAAAGCCCTTCTGGAAGTCATCAGCCTTGAAATTGTGGGTCATGATCGGGCTGAGGTCGAGCCCGCTCTCCAACATGGCGATCATTTTATACCAGGTTTCAAACATGCGGCGGCCATAGATGCCGTGCACTTGAAGACCTTTGAAAATCACATGGTTCCAGTTGATGCCGGTGCCTTCAGGCAGGATGCCAAGAAGGGCAACCTTGCCGCCGTGATTGATGGTTTCTAGCATGTTTCCAAACGCTTGCGGTACACCAGACATCTCAAGCCCCACGTCAAAACCTTCTGTCATGTGAAGGTCTGACATGGAATCGCGCAGGTTCGCCTTGGTCACGTTAACGGCGCGGGTGGCGCCCATTTTAAGCGCCAAGTCCAGCCGGAAGTCATTCACGTCCGTGATCACGATGTTGCGTGCGCCCACGCGGCGGGCGATGGCAACCGCCATGATACCGATGGGGCCAGCGCCGGTGATCAGCACGTCCTCACCCACAAGATCAAAGCTGAGCGCGGTGTGCGCGGCGTTGCCCAGCGGGTCGAGGATCGCGCCGAGGTCGTCGGAAACCCCGTCTGGCAGCGGGCAGATATTCACAGCAGGCACAGAGATATATTCAGCGAATGCACCGGGGCGGTTCACACCAATACCTTCGGTGTTGCGGCAAAGATGGCGTTGACCCGCGCGGCAGTTGCGGCAGTGGCCGCACGTGATGTGGCCTTCAGCCGATACGCGCTGGCCAATGCTCAAGCCTTTGACTTCGCTGCCCAATTCCACAATCTCACCAGCAAATTCGTGGCCCACGTGCATGGGAACCGGGATGGTGTCTTGCGCCCATTTGTCCCAGTTATAGATATGCACGTCTGTGCCGCAGATGGCGGTTTTCTTGACCCGAACGAGCACGTCGTTGTGGCCTACCTCCGGCATGGGAACATCTTCCATCCAGATGCCGGTTTCTGCTTTTGCTTTTACAAGTGCTTTCATGGGTTTTGTCCTGAAAAGGGCGGATTTCCTTAGGAAATGACGCCGAGTTCCCGCCCGATGCGGCCAAAGGCCTCAACCGCGCGGTCGATTTGTTCTGATGTGTGGGCCGCAGACATCTGGGTGCGGATACGCGCCTGGCCCTTTGGCACCACCGGGAAAGAGAAGCCGATCACAAAGATACCTTCTTCGAGAAGTTTCTCTGCCATTTTGGCGGCGAGGGCAGCGTCACCCAGCATTACAGGGATAATGGGGTGCCCGGCACCTGCGAGCGTAAAGCCTTGTTTTTCCATGCCTTCCCGGAAGCGCGCCGCATTTGCGTGCACCCTGTCACGTAGTTCTGAGCCCGCTTCAAGAAGCTCGAGCACCTTCAAGGACGTTGCCGCAATCACAGGCGCCAGGGTATTGGAAAACAGGTAAGGGCGGGAGCGCTGGCGCAACCAGTCTACCACCTCAGCGCTTGCAGCCGTATAACCGCCAGATGCGCCGCCAAGTGCCTTGCCAAGGGTGCCAGTAACGATGTGCACACGGTCTTGCACACCAAAGTGCTCAGGCGTGCCGGCGCCATTTTCGCCAATGAAACCAACAGCATGGCTGTCATCTACCATCACCATGGCGTCGTATTTTTCAGCTAGGTCACAAATGGAAGGCAGGTTGGCGAGAATGCCGTCCATCGAGAAGACCCCGTCGGTTGCGATCAGGCGGAAGCGCGCATCCTGCGCGTCCTTGAGGCATTTCTCAAGCTCGGCCATATTGTTGTTGGCATAGCGGAAACGCCTTGCTTTACAAAGCCTTACGCCGTCAATAATGCTGGCGTGGTTCAGTGCATCGGAGATAATGGCATCCTCGGGCCCCAACAGGGTCTCAAACAGCCCTGCGTTGGCGTCAAAGCAACTGGGGTACAGGATCACATCTTCGGTTTTCAGGAATTTGGCGAGCTTGGCTTCAAGTTCCTTGTGTACATCCTGCGTGCCGCAAATGAAACGAACGGACGACATTCCGTACCCGTGACGGTCGAGCGCCGCTTTGGCGGTTTCTACCAGAACATGGTCGTTTGAAAGCCCTAAGTAATTGTTTGCGCAGAAGTTAATATAGTCTGTGTCGCCAGCGCCGGACACATGAACAGAGGCCGACTGCGGGGTGGTGATCACCCGTTCGCTCTTATAAAGGCCTGCTTCTTTTACTTCCGCCAACTGGTCGAGAAGATAGCTTTTATAGCGGTCGCTCATGGTCTGTCCTTCATGCTTTAGGGCAATGTTCGTTGCCTTGAGTTCGATATACTAAATACACTGTTCAATATATTGTTCAAGTGTGTTTTTGTGCGTGATGTTGTGTTTTTCAGGGCGTGATAACCATCATCAACGCCCGCGCACCCGTGGTGCCCCGGTTCTCGATCACATGGGGAATATCTGCCGCATAACGGGCTGTATCCCCGGCCTCAGACACCTTTTCTTCACCACCGTTTTCAACCCACAGCGCGCCTTCAAGCACGGTCAGGTGCTCAACGGTGCCTTCGCCGTGGCCGTCTGATGCCAGCTTGCCGCCAACTTCCAGGCGCATATCATACCATTCCGTGTGTGAGACAAGGTCAATAGGCCCCAGAATTCTAAGCACACATTTGCCATCAGCGCTTTGTATCTCTGGTATCTGGTACGATTTTACGACTTCAAAAGCAGGCGCTTCATCGTCCGCCTCATTTGGCGCACCCAAGAGACTCGCAATATCAATGCCCAGCGATTGGGTCAGGCTCCATAGCGTTGCAAGCGTTGGGTTGGTAAGCCCGCGCTCAATTTGCGATAGCATGGATTTGGATACGCCGGACTTCTTGGCCAGCCCATCCAGCGTGAGCTTATGCTCTGCGCGCAGAGCTTTGATTTTTTGCCCAACGTCAGGCGGTGAATTGCGGGCCATGGTCTGTCCTTGGCGTATGAGAGTGCGAACTTGATTTGTTCACTATATTGAATTTTTCCCATGCGTCCAGCAAAAGGAAACTGTGGCAAAAAGCGCCACACTTTGCTGAAAAGTGTGCGCGTTTTTGCGGCGTAAGTGTGGCGTGTTTCGCCACACCCACTTACCGTGTATTGGCTGGTGTTGCGGCGTGCCGATTTTCGAGCCATGTAACGCCATATTGTACAATGTCGGCTGCCTCGAACAGGTAGCAGGTCGCTCGCCCGACCTTGCCTTGTGTATGCCGACCGTCAGCAAGATAGGCGAGGGCGATCGTCTCAACCGCGTCCATGCCGTCCTCAAGCGCGTAACAGTCCAGGATGCCGTTTGAATCCAGCTCATCGACCCTGAGCCAGATTTTTTTGCCTGCCTTGTCCAATACAGGCGCTTCATAACTCACCCGCCGCTTGTTCGGGATGTCAGCCAGCGCTTCAGCGTAATGAAGCACAGTGACAGCATCAAGCGGTGCACCAAGCAGCAACACCTTGCCGTCAATTGCGACAAGACGTTCGAGCGGAGAGCCTGGACCATAGGCATGGTCCTTTGGATGCGGGTGAACCAGATAAGCCGCCTGAGGGCCAATTGCCGCCATGGAAGAATCCGGGTGATTGCTACGTTCCACATCTTTCTGGCGCAGAAACGCTGTGTTCAATATGCCATATTCAGGTTCAGGTGGTGCGGTGCGGGGGTCGAAGGCAGGCCAAGCCTCGCGCTGCGCCGCGCTCATGGTCCGGCCATTCAGGGTTTCAGCATAGGGTGAGTGTGCCCATGAGACCATGGCCATGAGGTTCCCTCGCGGTGATACGCTATCATGCAGGGCGCGAACCACGCCGTCTGCACCGCCCTCAACCGGGCCAAGCGCGCGCAAGGAAGCATGCACCATAACAGTATCGCCGGGGTTAATGCCAAGGGCTCGCAGTTCGCTGCAGAGCCCATCTTTACCAAGAGCGTTTGTTGTCATCAGGTTGCCTCACGGTCAATTGCCCGAAGACTACGCTGAATGGACACGAGCCGAAAATCACAGTGCTGTTAGGAGTCTTCTAGTCCGCGCCGGTTTGCCACCCTGCTTCAAGTGCGGCTTTGGCTTCATTTTCACCCATGGTTATCAGATTCTGGATATCGGTTGCGTTAAAGTTGGTCACATCAATCGGCAAACGGTCTTCCGGGCGGACCTCAATAAACTCGATTATGTGTTTGCCGCGCGCTAGCAACTGGTCCCCCGGTGCCTTGCAGGCCCGGTTTACCTTTTTCACTTCGTCCAGATCATTGTTCATGATCTCGCTTGTCAGCGTGCCGATGGTGCGTTTCAGAAGCTTGAGGATGCTCTTGAAGTTCTTCCGCGCATAATCCGGCGTCATATGGTCGGGTTTCATGGCAATCACAGCCATTTGTTTTGCGCCGCGTTTGA
This sequence comes from Kordiimonas sp., assembly GCF_965216265.1. Taxonomy (GTDB): domain Bacteria; phylum Pseudomonadota; class Alphaproteobacteria; order Sphingomonadales; family Kordiimonadaceae; genus Kordiimonas. Next base: position 744,836 of record NZ_OZ244153.1, on the reverse strand, counting down.
TCGCGGGTTTAAGAGGCGCGATATTACGCACCCCACCGTCCGCCAGCGGCATATTGTTCACCCACAGCAGCGGCATGGCTACCGGTTCGCGGGTGGAGGCAATCACATAGTCAAGGATATCGTCACCGAAAGTATCAACATCAGCGTCGAAATAGTCGCACGTTGCCATGTTGGTGACACCACAGGCGTAATATGCTGGGCTGGCGCGCAGGTTTTCAGGTTTGATATTGGCGCGGGCCAGGCTGGCGGCACCATCCATGGTGGTCAACCCATCAAAATTGCCAAACAGAATATTTGCCACCAGCCCTAGCGTGCCGCGCTTTTTGCCGATGGAAGCAAAGCTGGTGATGTTGTCGCGCCAGAAAGCTTCAAGCTCGTTGCCGATCTCACCCCAATCGGGGGTGTTGCCTGCAAGCACGGCTGCGCCCGCGCGGTCCGCGAGGAAGCCACCATTCATTGAGCCGACAGAGACACCATAAATGGCGTTCGGTGCAAACTTGCTGCCGTCCGGAAAGGTGTGGTTGAGAAGCGCCTTTACCGCGCCTGCCTGATAGGCGCCTTTTACATTGCCGCCCGAAAGCACGAGCGCACGATCAAATTGTGCCATTTGAAATCCCCCATTTGTTTGCCACCTCAATGCCTTCCAGCCTACATCAGTGCGGGAAAAATTTCCCTCAAAAATTTAGCTGATAGGGAGCAGGGGAGGTGTCGCGGATACGGCAGGCGGATGTGGGGGGTTGACCTTTTGGGCGTGTCGGTGTGTGAATAAGCAGCAATTTGACGCTAGGGACGAGGGCTAAAGTGGCTACCGGTACAGTGAAATGGTTCAACATGAGCAAGGGTTACGGTTTTATCGCGCCAGACGAAGGTGCAGATGACGTTTTTGTTCATATCTCCGCGCTTAAGGCAGCGGGTATCCCCGCGCTTGATGAGGACGACAGGGTTTCGTTCGAGATGGAAGAAGGCCCAAAAGGTCGCACGGTTGCGACTGACCTGAAGCGCCTCACCTAATCATCCGGGTTTGCGGCCACGGGTTTATCGTCAGTTGTTTTTTTGCAGGCCTCGACCTTGAAGAGCCGTCCGGCGGGTGAGACAGTCCAGCCTTGGATAAAGAGCGACGCCCCAACCATGATGAACACAAGGTTGAAGAAGTTCGGGGTCATTGGGCCGGGGCTGATAACCGGGATGATGGCAAGGAAGATGGGCACAGCACCCCTGAGGCCTACCCAGCCAACATAAAGCTTTTCATTCAGTGAAAACTTGAACGGCGCAAGGCACAACAGTACTGCCAAGGGCCGGGCGATGAAGATGAGGATGGCGGCAAGGATAAGCCCCTCCCCAAGAACTCCCGGCAGTGCGCTTGGGGTCACGAGCACACCCAGCATGACAAACATAGCAATTTGTGCCAGCCACGCCAGGCCTTCATGAAAGTGAGCCAGCCGTTCTTTCCCATGCTCGCCGGTGTTTGCAACCGTAACACCGAACAGGTAAACGGCCAGAAAGCCGGAACCGCCCGCCAATGCAACGCCAGAATAGGTACACATACCGGCCATCAGGAAAAAGGGTGAATTCAGCCCTGAAGGCAGTGTGACACGGCTGACGATGAAGGACGCGAGGGCGCCACCAGCTATGCCGCCAACAAGGCCGAGTCCCATTTGCTGTATGAAGCTTGGAGTCGCGCTGATGATGGACCCAAGGGTGAAATCTGCGTCCGTATCAACAATGGTGACAAAAGTGAGGGTCATGAAAATGGCGATGGGGTCGTTGAGGCCAGATTCGATGAACAGCGTGTCCTTGATTTTAGTTCGCGGTGCAACTTTGCTGTGGTTGAGCATCATGAAGGTGGCTGCCGCGTCTGTCGAGCCAACAACAGCACCAAGCAGCATGCCTTCCGCCAGCGGTCTGCCGAAAATGAAGTGATAGGCCACCCCAACGATGAGCGCAGTGAACAGCACACCAAAAGTGGCCAGAATGCCGGATGGCACCCCCGCCTTTTTAAAGTTCTTGAGTTTTGTATCCAACCCACCCGAGAGCAGGATCATGGCAAGGCACAAAGACCCCAACGTGTAGGCGAAACTGAAATTATCAAACTCGATCCCGCCCGGGCCATCCTCGCCAAGCAGCATACCAAAACCTAGAAAGAGCAGGAGGATAGGTGCTTGCACCTTGGAAGATAACGGCACGATCAGGATGCTGAATACAGCGATGCCGGTGAGGATAAAAATCAGCGCTTCCATCGGGGCAGTCGGCTCCTCATGTTGGTGTATCGGGGTGGTTGGCGTAGGTATACGGCAGGAAGCCGCTACCCTATCCTATCAATTGATGAACCATTTGTCTCTATTGTGGCGTGAGGTCATTAATTTTACCGGCCATCAGGGCGCGAATGTTGGTGGTGATGTCCTCAATAGGCCAAAACCACCATTCCAGTTCCAGCAGGCGTTTTACCAAGGTTTCATCAAACCGCATCTTGATCACACGGGCAGGGTTTCCGCCCACTATGGCATAGGGTGGTATGTTTTCCGTTACCACCGAACCCGCTGCGATAATGGCGCCGGAGCCGATCCTGACCCCCGGCATGATCATGGCCTTATAACCTATCCATACATCGTGGCCGACCACCGTGTCGCCCTTTGAGGGCAGGCCCATAAGAAGGTCCATATGTTCACCCCAGCTCTCCCCAAATATGGGGAAGGGAAAGGTGGATGGCCCATCCATGCGGTGGTTGGCGCCATTCATGATGAAGGTGGTACCCGTCGCAAACGCGCAAAAGCGACCAATTTCAAGTCGGTCCCCGTTTGCTTCATAGTGATAGAGCACATTACGTTCCTGAAAACATTCAGGCTCATGAGGGTCATCATAATAGCTATAGTCGCCCACGCTTATGTTGGGGCCGCTCATGATAGACTTGAGGAAAACGACGCGCTTGGTTGCTGCAAGCGGAAAGCGAGTGTCGGGGTTTGGTGCCGTTGCACCATTTGAAGGGGGTTTCTGCATAACAAAACCTATATCCGGAAAAGGGGAATTGGTGAGCCCTTTCGCCAGCTACGCCGGGTGCGGGGATATTCAGGCAGTTTTGTTCATTGGCAGGACGCTCCTCTTCTTGTCATTCATATAGGATATGGTTGTCCGGATCGCAACAGGGTGTTCCATATAGCGCTTGCCATAGGCATATATTTCGGATACGAACTAAATAGTTCGCATACGAAATATATGGATAAAAGCCAATGGCGGACCCCCGCATCTTCCATCTCCTGCATATGAGCCACCGGGCGATTTTTCGTGCCGCTGACCGGGTGCTGATGAACCGCTTCGGCATCACCGCAGCACAAAACGCGATGCTGCTGTATCTCTCAAAACACGAGGGGGCGATGATGGGCGCGGTGGCCGTGGCGCTGGGGCTGAAGAACGCAGCCATGTCGGGCCTCGTGGACCGGATGGAGCAAAAAGACCTTGTGGAGCGCAAGCCAAGTACCTCTGACGGACGGGCTTATGAGCTCTACCTCAGGCCCTATGGGCGCGATATTGCCGAACAATCCAAAGTTATTATCAAAGCCAGCAACGACTATCTGCTGGAGGGCCTTGATGACGGCAAACGCGATACCATTACCAATTTTTTGGAAACCATAATCGAACGCGCCGAAAACTTCGGCAGCCATGATCTTGACGATGAAGGACTGAAGCCATGACCGACCATATCCTTACCGAAATTCGCGACCGTGTTCTCCACATCACATTCAACCGCCCGGAGAAGAAAAACGCGCTCACGCACGCAATGTACGCCAAAATGGTTGAGGCCATGCGGGTAGCAGATGAGGACGACGGCGTGCGCGCTATCATGTTCACGGGCGCTGGTGATGTGTTCACGTCTGGTAATGACCTGGCTGATTTCCGCGATACGCCACCCCTTGGGGCTGATGCACCGGTGACCCAGTTCCTCGGCTGTTTGCTGAATGCGAAAAAACCGCTGGTGATGGCCGTGAACGGTATTGGTGTGGGCATTGGGCTCACCATGCTTTTACACGCCGATATTGTGTATGCGAGTGAAAATGCAGTGTTGCAGGCCCCGTTTGTTGATCTGGCGCTTGTGCCCGAGGCGGCGTCATCCCTTTTGCTGCCGCGCCTTGTGGGCCACGCTAAAGCGGCGGAGATTTTCATGCTTGGCAAGCGCGTGAGCGCAGACGAAGCTTACACCATGGGCCTTGTCTCCAAGGTCCTGAAAGCCGAGGATTTGGTGGATGCAGCAACAAAAGCTGCCGTAACGCTTGCGAAAAAAGCGCCGCAATCCCTGCAGCTTACTAAAAAGCTGATGCGCGGCGACCATGACGCGGTGGCTGCCCGTATGGCGGAAGAAGGCAAGCTGTTTGGTGAACGCCTGACCTCGCCTGAACTGATGGAGGCCATCATGGCCTTCATGCAGAAACGCGAACCAAATTTCGGCTGATGATGCGGGCCAATAACGCCCTAGATAATTATAGAATTTAGTTTAGAAAATGAGTAAGGTCGCTTCCCTGTCATGAGGAGGCGACCTTGGCCGACACCGATCAACCCGCAGATACCCCTGCAAAACCGTTGAAAACCTGGCGCACGCCAGAGGTTTGCCTTGTGCTGATGGCGGCGGCTGCGCCCTTCAGTTTTTCCATATGGATGGCACTGCTCAATAATTTTGCGCACGATCAGGCCCATTTTGGCGGCACCGAGATCGGTATATTGCAAAGCCTCAGGGAAATACCCGGTTTTCTGGCGTTCACGGCGGTGTTTGTACTGCTGATATTGAGGGAGCAGGTTTTTGCCGTGCTGTCGCTATCGCTCCTTGGGCTTGGGGTTGCGCTGACCGGGTTTTTCCCTACCGAATATGGGCTTTATTTCACCACTGTCATCATGTCGGTCGGCTTCCACTATTTTGAGACGATCCAGATGTCGCTCTCCTTACAGTGGCTGCCAAAAGAGATCGCGCCTAAAGCGCTTGGCTGGCAGATGTCCGCCAAATCAGTGGCATCTATCGCCGCATTCGGCCTTGTATGGCTGGGGCTTGAGCTTTTGGGGCTTGATTTCATCTGGCTTTATATGTTTGGCGGCGGCGTGACAGTTGCGCTTGCGCTTTATATCTGGGCTACGTTTCCGCGCTATGAAGGGCATGAAGTTCAGCACAAGAAAATCATCCTGCGCAAACGCTACTGGCTTTATTATGCGCTCACCTTCATGGGCGGTGCCCGGCGGCAGATATTTGTGGTGTTCGCGGGCTTCCTGCTTGTCTCAAAATTTGGATACTCAGCGTCGGAAGTGGCGGCGCTTTATCTCGCCAACCACATAATCACGTCGTTTGTTGCTCCCATGCTTGGCGGTTTTATCACCCGTTTTGGGGAGCGGAACGCGCTCATCGTTGAATATATCGGCCTGATCGCCGTCTTCCTTGGTTATGCCTATGCGGCAACGCCCGAGGTGGCGGCGGTGCTTTATGTGCTTGATCACCTGTTCTTCTCGTTCGCGATTGCACAAAAAAGCTACCTGCAAAAAATTGCGGACGCACGGGACATTGCCGCCACATCAAGCGTGAGCTTCTCGATCAACCATATAGCAGCTGTTGCGATACCGTTCCTGTTTGGCGCGTTCCTATGGCCAATCTCGCCCGTTTATGTGTTTATCGCAGGCGCCATCATGGCTGGTGTGTCGCTCATACTGTCCCTCAATGTGCCGCGCACCCCCTTGCCGGGCAATGAGGTGGTGGTGGGGCACCGCTCTGTCCCCATCGCGGCGGAATAGGCAAAAGCGATTGGCCTTTCTGATTGCTCAGGGTTAAACTTGCGCTATCTGAACCGGGGGAGGACCAAATGACTGAGCCGCTTACCAAAATCGTATTTCTGCTTGTTGGGTTGATCAATTTCGTGCCGATCATGGGCGTGATGGGCCCTAGCACCCTTGGCGCCCTTTATGGTGTGGAGGTAGGCGATGACGCGACACTCACCCTTTTGATGCAGCACCGTGCCATGCTGTTTGGAATATTGGGCGGGTTTATCCTTCTGGCAAGCTTTCGCGCGGGCCTGCGTACGCCCGCCATGATGCTCGGTTACCTGAGTATGCTTGGGTTCATCGTGCTTTACCTGGGTTCCGGCTCACCGGATGCGCTCACAAACATCTTCTGGACCGACGTTGCCGGGTGCGTGCTGTTTGCCGTGCCCTTGCTGGTTGCTCGCCTCAACGCTGGCCAGACGACCGACCCGGCGTAATCGCATTTGCGCCTTTGGATTCTGCTGATATATGAAACCATTGATGATGGCTGTGATTGAGTTGAAGGCAGGGTTGATATGGCAGACGGTACGGTGATGCGCGCGGACGACCAGCTTGATTTCCTCAGGAAACATGGCTGGGGCAGTGCCGATATCACGCCGCTTATCCCCGATGCGTCTTACCGTAGTTACAAACGCCTCACCCTCGAGGACGAGTGCCGCATGCTGATGGATGCGCCGCCGCCGCGTGAAAACCTGAATGCCTACCTTGATATGACGACGCACCTCAAAAGTCTTGGCTTGCGTGTGCCTGACATTTTTGCGGAAGACCGAACACTTGGGTATGCGCTGATTGAGGATTTTGGCGATGATACCTTCACTCGCCTTCTGGAAGCAGGCACAGATGCCCGCGCACTTTACCTGATCGCGACCGATATTCTCATCAAACTTCATAGCCACAAGAACGCGCGTAATATCGCGCTTGCGCCTTATGATATGCCGTCGCTGCTGCGGGAGGCCGCGCTGTTTGTGGATTGGTTTGTGCCAGCGGTGCGCGGGCAAGGCGTGAGCACAGCGGAGCGCACGCGGTATATGACAGCGTTTGAAGCGGCGCTTGGAGGGGTGGCTGAGTGCAGGGATGCGCTCGTGCTCAGGGATTTCCATGTGGATAACCTGATGATTGTGGGCGGGACGTTTGACACAAGCCACTGTGGGCTGCTCGACTATCAGGATGCGCTTATCGGCTCCCCCGCCTATGATGTGATTTCGCTAATTGAAGACGCACGCTGTGATGTGGGCACGGATATTCGCGCCGCGGTGCTTGAGCGTTATTTCAAGGGAGTGCCGGGAGTCGACCGGGAGGCCTTCACCTCAGACATGATGTTGTTGGGCGCACAGCGCAGCGCCAAGATCGCCGGGCTTTTTATTCGGCTCAGCAGGCGCGATAATAAACATATCTACCTCAAACATCTGCCGCGCGTGAACCGCCACCTGAACAACTGTTTGCAGGCCGATGCGCTCGAAGGCGTGCGAGAGGCTGTATACGCCATGCTGCCGGGTTTCCCCGACGTCGCCTATTAGATTGCTATGTAAGCTTGGTTATTTGCGGTTTTTCGCGAGGATATCCATAAAGAGCACATCATAAGCGTCGATCATGCCCTCGAGTGAAAAGTCATGCTTTGCTTTAGCTTGATTGGACGCTCCGATGCGCTTGCCACTTTCGGGTCTGTTGAGGAGGGCAGAAAGGTTGCGGGCTAGCGCGCCTGCGCTGATTTCCTGCACATAGGGCGCGTTCTGGGAGCTGACCATCTCCGCCACATCTCCCACGTCGGTGGAGACAATAGGCAGACCCGCCGACATGGCTTCAATGACAGAAAGCGGCATCTGTTCAGTGTCAGACGACAGGGCAAAAATCTCAAAAGCTGAGACGATGTTTTCGGGCTTATCCAAATTGCCGGTGAAAATCACCTTGTCATAAAGGCCGATGCGTTCCGTGAGCATCTTGAGCGGTTTCATGCCTATGCCGTCGCCCACTATCACAAGGCGCGCTTTTGGGTACAGCTCGCTGACCTGCGCAAACGCCTCAATCAAGCGGCCCACGTTTTTTTCAGGTCGAAGGGCGGCAACAGTGCCGATGATGCGGTGGTCATTTTCAAGGCCCAGCTTCGCCATCAATGCGCGGTCAGGCGGGCAGATGAAACGTTCAACGTCGATGCCGTTAGGGATATAGTGTAATTTGCGCGAGCGGATGTGCCAACTGCGGCGGGCGATCGTCTCAAGCGTATGAGAGGGCACCACAACACCGTCACAGGCCTGGTAAGCAATCATGCGGGTAAGCTTGCGGTGCAGCTTTTCGCGTGTCTGCTCGTCCGGGCCAAAACCATCCTGAATGTGAACGGACGGGCATTTTTTGTTGAGGAGGTTCGAGAGTGCCCATTCAACGCTGCCCCAGTTATAGGTGATCAGCAGGTCGGGCGTGTATTCCTTGATCAGCTTGCTGCAAGCGCGAATGGCTGAAAGCCCGCTTTTGTCTGGGAAGCGGGGCAGTTCTTCTTTGGGAATTGCCACGTCGCGGATAAGCGATAGCGCATCGTAACAACCATTCATGGCAAATACGGAATGGGTGAAGCGGCCTTGCCTTCGGTTGATCAGGCTCACGAGCCGACGCTGGGCGCCGCCAACCTCGAAGGACGGGAAAACATGCAATATCCGTGGTTTAACCGACAACGCTGTGCTCCCAGTCGCATCTGATTTCCCCTCCTGTCATACTGGCAGGAGGGGGGTGAGATCAAGCGGGAAAGGCTATCGGTGTTTCGCGTAAAAGTGATCAGTGGCTCATGAAAATGGGCAATTTGCTTTTCGCCACGATATGCCGAGTTACACCACCGAGTACCAACTCGCGCCAGCGGGAGTGGGAATAGGCGCCCAAAACGATGGTATCTGCGGCTATATCTGCGGCGAGCGTGAGCAATTGGTTGCCGATAGAATTGTCTTCCACATTTTCATGTCGCGCACGGGCTTTGATGCCGTACTCACCAAGGTAGGCTTTGATGTCGTCAAGGCCGGGGCGCGCGTCGTCCATATCGCCGATCTGCACCACGGTGACTTTCTCTGCATCAATGAGCATGGGCATGGCACCGCCCACGGCGCGTGCGCCTTCCGCTCTGCCGTTCCAGGCGATCATCACGTGGCGACCAACTTCGCGGGTGTAGCCCGAAGGCACCATCAATACAGACCGGCCGGAGCGGAAGATCAGGTCGTGGAAGATATCGTCACTATCAGGGATTTCGCTGTCTGGTTTATTGCAGATGGCAAGGTCGGCGGTGCGGGCACGCCTGCCAACATGGTCAGTTATCTGGCCAGTCACTGTCGTCCAGCGGGCGCGGGCATGATCACTATGCTCATCGCCCTTCAGAATCTTGATATCTGCGGCCTGCATGCAGGCTCGAAAATCCTTTTCGGCTTTTGCAGCATTGGCCAAGCCTTCCTTTTCCGCCGTGTCGCAAAGCTGCTGGATCATGTCTGCTGTCAAGCCTTCGCCCATGAAGGGGATGGCGAGGCGCGGATCAGGCCGAATGAACAACCCGTGCAGTGACGCACGAAAGCGCAAAGTCAGGTCTGCCGCGATACGGCTTAACGTTTCTGTATCCACGCAATAAGTGAGGGGGAGCAGAATAGATTTCATCGAATTTGCCTCCTTCTGGTTTCGGCCCTATAGAAGGTATTGAGACATTGGCCGGGTTTGGTCTTTGATTTGGATCAAAAGTAACAAATAAGACCAAGAACGGTTCATCAAGCGTTCACTGCCGTCACAGTAAGAGTATAACCCATGAAACGACTTATTTATATTGTACTCTTGATCGCAGCGCTGCCGCTGATGCCACATCCATCGGGTTCCGGCACCAGTTGGGCTGTGCTCGCGGCAGATGAACAGGATGACGTGCTGAAAGCGATCAAGCGCGGCGACGTCATGCCCTATTCAAAAATCAAACGCATTGCCGAATCGAAACTGAACGGTGTGGTGGTTGGCCAGCAACTCCGCCGTACCAACCGTGGTTGGCAATACGACCTTAGAGTCAGGCGTAAAGATGGCAGAGTTATGGTTGCCATAGTTAACGCACAAACTGGTGAGATTCTGCGCACACGATAGGGCCCAGCCGATGCGGGTTCCACCTTGATGGGGAAAGACTTATGCGGATTTTGATTGTTGAGGATGATGCGGCGCTGGCGGCGCAGATGAAACAAAGTCTGATAGACGTTGGCTATTCGGTTGATCATGCGGAAGACGGCGAAGACGGCCATTTCCTCGGTGATACTGAGCCTTACGACGCCATTATCCTGGATCTTGGCCTTCCGATCATGGACGGCGCGAGCGTGCTCAAGAAATGGCGCTCAGACGGCCGCGAAATGCCGGTGCTTATCCTCACCGCTCGCGACGGCTGGACCGACAAGGTTGAAGGCCTGGATGCAGGTGCAGATGATTACCTGACCAAACCGTTCATGATGGAAGAGCTGCTGGCGCGGCTTCGTGCGCTCATCCGCCGCTCTGTCGGGCAATCCAGCCCGCAGTTTAGCTGTGGCCCTGTTATTCTCGATACGCGAAACGGACGTGTAAGTGTGGATGGTCGCGCGATCAAGCTGACCGCACAGGAATTCAAGCTGCTCTCTTACCTGATGCACCACGAAGGCAAGGTGATCTCACGTACCGAGTTGACCGAACATATCTATGATCAGGATTTTGACCGGGATTCGAACACAATTGAGGTGTTTGTGAACCGGATCAGGAAAAAGCTGGACGTGCCGATCATTGGCACAGTGCGCGGGCTTGGGTATCGGCTTGAATGGCAGGAGGGTAAGGCGTGATCACGGCTTCTGGCCGTTTTTTCAGATCCCTTACCGGGCGGCTTTTGCTGTCCGCCCTCCTGTGGTCTGCCGCAGCCCTTGCCATTGGTGGCATGCTGCTTTCTTTTGCTTTTCGCTCCTACGTTCTGCGTGATATCGACCAGAAGCTTGAGATGCAGATCGACACCATGGTGGGAATCAGTGAAATCTCTCCCGAAGGCGTGTTGAGGTTCAGCCAGCCACTACTGGACCAGCGTTTCGCCGCCCCCTATTCAGGCTGGTATTGGCAGATTTCCGAGATAGACAACCCGCCGTTTCGCTCCCGCAGTTTGTGGGATTTTGAGCTTACGCCTGACCTGAACGCACGCGCCTTTTCCCTCCGGCTTTCAGAAGTGGAAGGGCCGGACGGCCAGATGCTCCGTATGGCGGAGCGGGATATCATCCTGCCTGAAGCCGACCGCATTTTCCGCTATCAGGTCGGTACTGACACCGCGGAGGTGCGGGAGGCTATCGCCCAGTTTAACTGGCTTTTGATGGGTGCGCTTGCGCTTATCATGCTCACGGTGTCGCTCGCGCTTGTTATTCAGGTGGCTTATGGGCTCCGACCGCTCAGGAACCTGAGACGCGCACTTACAGAGGTGCGTAGCGGTCATAAAGCGCGAATTGAAGGGGACTGGCCGGAAGACCTGAAGCCTCTCGCGCAAGAGATTAACGCCCTTGTGGATCAGAACGAAAAGTTGGTGGATCGGGCCCGCACGCATGTGGGCAATCTGGCGCACGCGCTGAAAACACCGCTGAGCGTTATCCTCAACGAGGTTGAGGGCGATAATAGTAAAAAGGGCCAGGCCATTACCCTACAAACCAAAAGCATCCGTGACCATATCGATCACCACCTGAAGCGCGCGCGCATTGCTGGAGGCGGTAGCGGACCGGGCTTGCCAATTCAGGAACGGGTGGAAAAGCTCGGCCGGGCTATCGAGCGACTAAACCGTGACAAAGGGTTGAGTGTTGAGGTGACATGCCCGAGTGAGCTCAAATTTGACGGTGAAAAAGAAGACTTCGACGAGCTTCTGGGCAACATCGTTGATAATGCCGGTAAATGGGCGCATTCAATCGTGCGCCTGACCGCTGCGCCGGTTACCTCACAGCATCGCCGCCCGATGATGGAAATTCGGGTGGAAGATGACGGCCCAGGCGTGCCAGCGGATGAGCGCGAAACCTTGTTTGAGCGCGGAAAACGACTTGATGAACATGTGCCTGGTACAGGGCTTGGGCTCGCGATCGCGCGTGATATCGTTGAACTATATGGCGGGCAGGCATCGCTTGAAGAAGCCAGCCTTGGTGGCTTGGCGGTTATCCTGCTGTTGCCTGCAAAATAGCTTTAGGCCTAACGTCCCTTGTAAGCAGTTGCTGCCATTAAGCCCCATCCCGCCATCAGCGCAAGGCCCCCGATTGGTGTGATCCAGTGAAAAGAACCAAGGCTGCCGGGCCCCATAACGGCACGCACGTAAAGGCTACCTGAAAACGCTATTATACCCAGGATGAAAGCGTAGGCCGAGCGGCTGCCGGTTATGTGGGTGCCGTCGCCTCTGCTCATTAGCCACGCAAGCCCAAGGAGCGCGAGTGCGTGATAAAACTGGAAAGTGGCTGCTTGTGTGAAAAGAGATTTGTCCTGCTCTGCGATCCGGCTTGCAAGCAGATGGGCGCCAAGTGCGGATGCGGCAGTGGCGATAAAACCGTTAAGGGCGGCAACCGCCGCTACTGTCGAGATTTTCACATTAGGGCCTTTATTCCGGGTTATTGTTGTCAGAGTGATGCTAGGTTATCTTTATCACCCAGAGGTAGCAATGATAACGATACATATGTCGGGCGCAAGCGCGAAGTCATGGCTACTTCTTGGTGTTAATTTGCCCTAAAGGGTAGGGAAAGCAAGCGTTGCAGACTTCATCATTTGATGAAAGCAATGCTTGGCAAGGCTGTAATTTATGGTACAGTTATTACAGTAAAAATTGTATTTAGCACGGTGTGCGCGCAGTTGGACGGGGGTCGAGCTGCTTGAGAGAGGCAAATAGTTGCACGTGTGGGCGGTGTCTGGTGTTTGTGGGTTTGAAGCCAAAACGCCGGGATTTCCGAAGGAGGCAAGTGGTAACTATCAGGCAAAGGTTGGGGCGCTGATTTTTGTTTCCGGCAATATGCCGGGCCCTTGGTGCAGAGTTGACCAAGGGTAGGTAAGGAGACCGCAGTGCTGCAGGAAATTATAAATACCGCCAATATGGGCTTTGTTGTTGTTGGGCCCCAGCTTGATATTCGCCTCTGGAACCGCTGGATGGTCCAGGTAACTGGTATTGAGAGCGAAGTGGCCTGTTGCAAGACGCTTCTGGAAGCGTTGCCATCTATCAAACATTCCTCCCTGGTTGAGAAAGTTGAAGCCGCGCTTGAGAAAGGCATGTCGGTCAGACTGCCATCGGGTAAAGGAAACCAGATATCAGAGCTAGGCGCGGTCAATATCCTCGTACAGCCGCTGAAGGCAAAGCGTCATCTGCATACGCTGAGGCCGCTTAGTGAAGAGAGGGCGGACCCGCTGTGCCTTATCCAGTTTAGTGTTCAAAGTGAAAAGCCGCTTATTGCACCAGCGGTGACGCCGGATACGGCGCCCAGCGTTGCTGACAATGCAGCGGATGCACGGTTCGAGTTTCTCGCTACAATCGGCCACCAGATCAGGACACCCGTGAACGGTGTACTCGGTGTGGCGGACCTGCTTGCAGGAACACAGCTTAACCATGAGCAGCGCAAATATGTTGAGCTCCTCGTACGGTCAGGACAATCGCTTCTCGATTTCATTAACGAGATGACCGACCTGTCCCTTCTGGAGGCTGGTCAGGTGACGCTGTCACATGAGACATTTAACCTGCCGCGCCTGATGCAGGACGTGATGAACCTGTTTGCGTCCAGTGGCTCCGTCAAAGGGGTGCAGGGGGTGGTTGACCTGCCAAAGGGGCTGCCTACCTTTATCCGCGCTGACGTGCACAAGATCAGGCAGATCCTTGTAAACTTGCTCAGCAACGCCTTCAAGTTCACAGACAGGGGCCGTGTTTGCCTGAATGTCTCTTATTCTGGCGGGACAGAGCAGGGCACGCTGGTGTTTGAGGTTGCCGACACCGGTGTTGGTATCCCGCCCGCGCGGATCAACGGGCTTTTTGAAAAGCTGCGTATGGATTCGACCGGTATTTCGCGCCTTTTTAATAAAACCGGGCTTGGGCTTTATATCTGCCACGAGCTGGTTGAGCTTTTTGGGGGCGAGATCAGGGTAGAAAGCGGGGTCGGGCAAGGCACGACCTTTACAGTTTCATTGCCGGTTGAGGTCGCAGATGAACACACGGGCCTTGCGACGGAGAGTGGTAAAAGCAAACCGGCGCGAACAGAAGATCAGGGATCGTGGCGTGTTCTTGTCGCCGAAGATAACCCGATCAACCAGACACTGATCTGTAAACTTTTAGAGAACCAAGGTCACTCGGTTGTGCTGACCACAAATGGACAGGAAGCCGTGACGGCTGTGCAGATCCAGGAACCGTTCGACATTATCCTGATGGATATCAGCATGCCGGTGATGGATGGACTGGAGGCAACCGCCCTGATCCGTTCGCTCGTAGGCCGCAATGGCCGTGTGCCAATTATCGCCCTTACGGCCCACGCCATGGGCGGGGACCGTGAGCTATTCCTTGAGGCTGGGATGGACGGTTATCACAGCAAACCGGTCGACCCGCCAAAGCTTTTCGAAGCCATGGCGCGCGCGATTGAGGAGCATAAGCGCGACAAGTCTAGGGTATTTGCTAGGGAACAAGGACAATTGGTACGCCCAGAGAATGAGCGAGCGAATTTGCCACACTCCCCAGAATTAGATCCCCGACGCGGGAGCGACCCCTACGACCAGTGAAAACAAAAGCCGGGCGTTCCGCTTTCGCGCGCTCGCGAATGACTTTCACCGGGTGGCCCCAGTGAAACTCTGATGTCATGGACACGCCGCTCTTTTCATGTTTCTGAAGGATGGGCCCAAAAATCTGTGAATGGGCCGAGTGCTCTTCCTCTTCCCTCTCTACTGGCCGTGTGGAGATTTCCTCAAGGGTCATGGGCTGAAGACCAGACCATGGAATAACCGTGATTAAACGAACCTCGGCACCAGTTTTCTGGGCAAGACCGACGGCATGATCGGCTGCGCGCTCGCCCCATTCACTGCCGTCAACTGCAACAAGATAGAGATTGTTCTTTTTCGTCATGAGTATCCCCTTTCAAATGGATGATTGGGGGTACTCTATCGATGATTAACGGCTGCGGCCTTGATTTGCGTCAAGCTATCTCGAGCTTCAGGCTTGCCTTGATCATATCCGCGCATTTTTCCGCGATCATGATTGTGGGCGCGTTGGTGTTGCCACCTATAAGCCTTGGCATAACGGAAGCATCAACAACCCGAAGCCCTTCGATGCCAATCACTTTCAGCTCGGGGTCCACAACGCTTGATGCATTGTCCTTTGGTCCCATTGCACAGGTCCCCACGGGGTGATAGATCGTCTCGGCCTTTTTGCGGATAATGGCTTCGGTTGTGGTGTCATCATCAATATCCACCCCAAACCACGGGTCTTTTTCCCGCGCGGTCAGGTTCATAAGGGCTGGCTGGTGCATCAGGCGGCGCACAGTTTTCACGCCTTCCCGCATCACGCGCAGGTCTTCATTTGCACTTAGGTAACGAGGGTCGATCTTTGCGGGCGCGAGCGGGTCGTTTGAACGCAGGCTGATAGTGCCCCGGCTGTGCGGGCGAAGCTGGCACACATGAACACCGTAGCCATGCTCGTGCGCATCTTCAAAACCATGTGGTTTATCCGCCATCGCCAGCATGATGTGGAACTGGATATCGGGCCGTTCAAGTGCGGGATCGGTTTTGAGGAAAGCTCCAACAGGTGTCACACAGTCAGACAGTACCCCGGGTTTTTTGAGGAGCCATTTGAAAAGCTCCGGCAGGCCCCGGTGCGGTGCCTGATACCGGTAAACTGAAATCGGGTCCTTGAGGTGGGCATAAACGGTCAGGTCCAGATGGTCCTGCATGTTTTTGCCAACACCCTTAAGCTCATGCATCACCGGCAAGCCCACTGATTGAATATCTTCCGGGTCACCGATGCCGGAAAGCTGCAAAAGCTGCGGGCTGTTGATGGCACCGCCACACAGGATAACTTCGCGGCCTGCGTGCCATGTCTCTAGGCGACCTTTGCGGCTCAGTTCAATGCCGGTGGCGCGGTGCCCTTTCAGGATCACGCGGCGCACTTGGGCTTCGGTCAGGATCGTGAGATTGGGCCGCTTTGACGCTTCGCGCAGATAAGCTTTCGCCGCACTTTGCCGCCTTCCGTCCCGAATGGTTTGGTCGTACCAGCCCACGCCTTCCTGGTTCGGGCCGTTGAAATCATCCGTATGGGGCAGGCCCATTTCTGCTGCGGCATTCAGGAATGCGAGATTGATAGGGCTATCAGATGTATGCTGTGTGGTCTTGAGTGGGCCGTCCGTGCTGTGCAAGTCATCGGCCGGGCGGTCGCTGCCTTCGGCCTTTTTGAAGTAAGGCAGAACATCGTCAAAAGTCCAGCCCTTGCAACCAAGCTGGGCCCATTCATCATAATCGCGGGCGTGGCCGCGCACGTAAAGTAGCCCGTTGATGGAAGAGGAACCGCCAAGCACCTTGCCGCGTGGCCAATAAAGCTTGCGGCCTTCAAGCTCAGTTTGCGGTTCCGTCCAATAATTCCAATTTAGCTTGTTGGGCGGGACCACCTTGATGATCATGCCCGGTGCCTCTACGGCCATCTGGCCGTCTTTTTTGCCTGCTTCGATCAAGAGAACAGCGATGTTGCTGTTCTCACTGAGCCTTGCCGCCATGGCACACCCGGCTGAGCCTGCGCCTACCACGATATAGTCGAAGGTCTTGTCACTCATACGGTTGCTTTCAATGTAAGGGGCAGGCCATCTACCGGCTTGATCAGCGGCATGATCTGGAAGGTGGTTTCATAGCCTTCAGGCAGCGAAATTTCATAATGCGGCAGCAGGTGCGTTATGATCACCTTGGCCTGCATATAGGCAAAATGAAGCCCGAGGCACATATGTGCGCCGCCACCAAAGGGCACCCATGCAAACCGGTGCCGAGACCTTAGGCCGCCTTCTGGCGAAAAGCGCATGGGGTCAAAATTTTGCGGGTCGTCCCACACTTCCGGGTCACGGTGGGTAGACACCATGCTGATGCCAATGACCGTTCCTTTGGGGATGATGTGGCCCGCATATTCAACATCGCGCACTGTCTCGCGTGCGACAGCTGGCACAGGCGGGTTCATGCGTAAGGCTTCTTTGAACGCATATTCCGTGAGCGTCAGTTCGTTCATCTTGTCGTAGGGCAGGCGGTCATCATTTAGCCCGAGGGATTTGATCTCAGTGCGCAATTTTTCCTGCCATTCTGTGTGGCGGCCCAGTTCATACACGAGGGTGGTGACGGAACTGGTGATGGTGTCGTGCGCCGCCATCCAGAGGAAGATCATATGGTCGATGATCTCCTGATCGGTGAACGTATTGCCTTCGTCATCTTTGGCTTGGCAAAGCTGGGTAAAGATATCGGTGGATTTGCTGTTCTGTCGCTCAGGGATCAGCTTGCGCAGGAAGTCCACCATAAAGGCTCGTCCCTTCACGCCCTTGGCCATCAGGCTTCCGGGGATGGGGACGCGCACAATGCCCACACTCGCCGCAACCATGTCGGTGAGGGCTTTGTTGACCTTGCGGCTGTCGTCCCCAGGCTCAAGACCGAGGAACACGGTTGTCGCCATATCAAGGGAGAGCTGCTTGATTGCCGGGTAGAACTGGAAGCTGCCCGCTTTGCCCCACGCCTTGATGCGTTCGGGCATATCGTCATTGAGCCGTTCAAGATAGCCTTTCATCGGGCCAGATTTGAAGGCGGCGGCCATAATGTGACGGTGAGCTTTGTGCTCATCAAAGTCCATCAGCATCAGCCCGCGCGGGAACAGCTTTTCAAGATAGGGCGCCCAGCCTTTCTCGCTTGAGAAATTGCGCCCTTTATCCATCAATACAAATTCATTGGCCTCAGGCCCAAGAAGGTTGACCGTGTCACGGAAGAAGCTGTTGGACCGGTAAACGGTTCCATACTTCTTGCGCATATACTGGCCAAACCCTACCGGGTTCTTGAGCACCTGCATGGTATGACCAATGATCGGCCACCCGGTCTCACCTGGAATATCTTTAAGTTGCGCACCCTTCCCCGATGCGCTGCCTTCCGCTGCCGTCCGCATATGCGTCCCCCAACACGTTAGTTGTCAAAAACGGAACTGGATAGTCTAGAAATAACTATAAGCCGGTATTGGCCGCTGTCAAACCGACAATCGATGAGTTGATGAGCACAGCGAGGCGGCGCGTTGGTGGCAGGCTGATCGATGATTATTGGTTCACAGGCATGGTCTTTTGTGTGGCGTGCCACGGGGCGTAGCTACAGCGGTTGCTGGATGCGCCCTCAGGCAGGTCCCCAAAGTGAAATTGTACCTGAACTCCTTCCCGCTTTACGGGCTTTCCGGCCGCCAGGAAGGGATGATACTGCCAACGTTTCAGCGCATTTTCCGCGCGGTCACTGAATTCAGAGTTCTGGTTGCCGGAAAGTGGGGAGATATTCTCGACAGCACCCTCAGCGGTGATGTCAAAGCTGAATTCTACCAACCCCTGTCTCTTCTTGCGGGCGGCTTTCCTGGGCATTTCAAGTGTCATGCAGGATTTCATGTTCTGGTGCGGGTCCTGGGGGTTGCCAACCGAAGATGGCAGTTCAGGCAGTTTGGTGTGCGTGCAGATGTGGTTGTCGGCGGCGCCAAAAGTGAAGGTCAGCTTCACATCTTCGCGGCGCGCGATTTCAGCATCCTTCACATAACCAAAATACTGCCAGCGGTTCAGGGCGCGGGTGACATAGTCGTCCATCACGCCTTCAGGTACGCTTTCTTCAATACGAATGTTTTCGACATCGCCCTCGGGTGCGATATCAAACATCACCGTTACATAGCCTTCAAGGCGCTGTTTTTTGACAGCGTAAGCAAGGCCAGGGTTGGCGCATTTCGACATCAGCCACATGCCGTCCTGCGGATCGCCATCTTCCAGTGCATATACAGGCGTAGTGCAGGCCAATGCAGCAAAATATAACCCGTAGAAGGTTGTTAATGTCTTATTTTGCAACACTATTTCCCCAAGAAATATGGCTGATATCGGTGTCCAATGCCCGTTCCCAACAACCTATAAGCTGGGTTATAGCATTGCAACTTTCGATTATTGTTTCCTGCGGTATGAAGTGTGAACAGGGGCAGGGTGATAGCGGCTAACCTGCTATTTCCTTGCTATTTAAACTGATCCGTGTTTATTGGCGACCACGCACTGCGCGAAGATGACGACCGTATATAGTATTTGTCGTTGGCGGTGACATGAAAGAGCAGCCACCAATACTGACGCTGCCACGAGAAAGTGCCATGGGCACACAAGACCCGGCAGCTGATCTCCGCAAGCTCCCCTACAGAATAATAATCGTTGCCTGGCCTAGACCGGGTTAGCCGCTTGCAACGACAGATGAAAGCTTTCACTTGAAGCAATTTACTGACCTCGGCATCGCCGAGGCCCTCCTTCGTGCCGTATCGGCAGAAGGTTACACCGTGCCTACACCAATTCAGGCAGAGGTGATTCCTGCAATGCTTGCAGGGCATGATATTATTGGCATTGCACAAACAGGTACCGGCAAGACCGCGTCGTTTGTTCTGCCACTTCTTCACAAGATTTCGGGCCAGCAAAACAGGCCAGCGCCAAAAACATGCGGTGCGCTTATTCTTGCGCCAACGCGTGAGCTTGCAGCCCAGATCGCGGACAATATCAAAAGCCACGGCCAGTTCATGCGTATGAGCGTGGCTGTTGTGGTGGGCGGCGCCAACCCGCGCCCGCAAATTAACGCCATGGCAAAAGGTGTGGATATTCTGGTGGCAACACCGGGCCGCCTTGAAGACCATATGCAAGCGGGTGCTATTCGCCTGCACCAGACCACGGCCGTGGTGCTGGATGAGGCTGACCAGATGCTGGATATGGGTTTCATCCCCGCCATCCGCCGTATCATGAGCAAAGTACCTGCTGCGCGGCAGACCGTGCTGATGTCGGCAACAATGCCGAAGCAAATTCGTGGTCTTGCGCAGGATTTCCTGAAGAACCCGAAAGAAATTTCCGTCACACCGGCTTCAAAACCGATCGAGCGGATCGACCAGACCGTTCTGCATGTTGCCAAGGGTGACAAGCGTGCGAAGCTGGTTGAGTTGATGAGCGATAAAGCAATCGACCGGGCCATTGTGTTTACGCGTACCAAACACGGCGCGAACAAAGTGGCGCAGCATCTGGAGAAATACGGCCTGCGGGCTGGTGCGATCCACGGCAATAAAAGCCAGGGCCAACGCCAACGTACGCTCGCGGAGTTTAAATCTGGTGATGTTCCTATACTCGTTGCCACCGATATTGCTGCGCGCGGCATTGATGTGGACGGCGTTTCCCATGTGGTGAACTTCGAGCTGCCAAACGTGCCAGAGGTATATGTGCACCGGATTGGGCGTACAGCCCGTGCGGGCAAAAGCGGTATCGCGATCACACTATGTGATGCGGAAGAGCGCGGCCTGTTGCGTGACATTGAAAAGCTGATTGGTAAAGGCATTGCAAGCGAGGGCAATGTGCCAGCGGTGAATGAGGACGATATAGCTGCTCTTAAAAAAGCAAATGCGCGTCCAGCTCGTCGTGGTGGCCAAGGCGGTCAACCTCGCCGTCAAAACGGCGTGAGTGAAAAGCATGCTGACGGGCAACCAAAAAACAGTCGCCGCCGGAACCGACGCGGTGCGAAGCCACAGGGCCAGACTGAAGGGCAGGGCAGCAACCAGAACGCGTCATCGCGTGGCGGTGCTGGTGCCGGACAAGGTCAGGCTCAAACAGGCGAAAAGCGGCACGGTGAGAACCGGAGCGATCAGGCGCGTAACGGAAAGGCCCGTAATGGCCAATCTCGCAACGGTCAGGCTCGCAACGGTCAGGCTCGCAACGGAGAAGGGCGTAATGGCCAATCTCGCGATGGTCAGGGCAAACCTGCCGCCCGTAGTTATCGCCAGCCGGGTAATGATGGCTCAGGTGCTGGCCTTGCGCGTATGCTTGGCAATATCGACAGTTCCCAGAAAAAGGTGAGAGCCGCGTCGTAGGCCTCGGCCTGCGACTACCACCCGAAAACCAAGCTAATTGAATGCTGGGATGCCGCATCGTCATTTCTCAAGACTTTGTCGTGGTCAGCCTTTATATGAGGAAGACATAATGACAAAAACTCTAGGCTGGAACCGCCTTGCGCTGGTGCCCGTTGCTGCATTCCTGCTGCTTGCCTTTGTGCAAGGTTCGCTTCTGGCGCAAGCTGCGGTGCCTGCAAACGCCCACGCAAAACCTTATGCTGGGGGTTGGGAATGTAACCGGGGTTTCGAGGCAGAGGGTGAAAGCTGTGTCCCGATCAAGGTCCCTGAAAATGCCTATCCGAGCCTAAGCAGTTATGGCCGTACATGGGATTGCAAGCGTGGCTTCAACGTTCAAGGTGAAACCTGCGCGGCGATTGCGGTGCCAGCTAATGCGTACCTGACAGCATCAGGCGACCGTTGGCGCTGTGACCGCGGATACAGGCAGACAGACAATTCCTGTGAACAAGTGGCTGTGCCAGTGAACGGCTATTTGACCGACACTTCGTTTGGCAGCGGTTGGGACTGTGAGCGCGGCTTTGAAAAGGGCGACAACAGCTGTACCGCGATTAATGTACCCAGAAACGCTTATCTTTCTACCACCACCTATGGGCAGGGCTGGAAGTGTGACCGTGGTTTCAAAGCAGAAAACAACAGCTGCAGGGAACTTATGGTGCCAGCAAACGGCTTCCTGAACGACGCGGGTGAAGACTGGAAATGCGAGCGCGGTTTCAAGCAATATGGTGAAGAGTGTTTGGCCGTTAAGGTGCCGGAAAATGCACACCTGGATTACACCGGGCAGGATTGGGAGTGTGATCGCCCCTATATCAAGCAGTTCGATACGTGTGACCTGCCAGAGGCGCTGGCCTCCCGCACAAAATAGACAATGAAAAAAGCCGGGCGACAAGCCCGGCTTTGATACTTTTAGCCAAACAACAGAATACTGGACTTACCTGCCGACAGACGCGGTGGTGCTTTCCGGAAGTTCCGTATGGGTGCAATCTTTCCCTTTTTTTGGTGCCTTAGGCCCAAAGGTGAAGGTTAGGGATACGTCCTTGCGGGCCGCCTCGGCACCGTCCTTGATATAGGCGAAATACCGCCAGCCACGCATGGCATTTTTTACATTCATGTCCATAAGGCCTGCGGGTTCGCTCTCCGTAATACGGACATTTTCGACCCTGCCATTGGCTGCAATATCATAAAGCACGGATACATGGCCGGATACTTCATCCCGCCGGACCTCATAGGAAAGTCGTGCACCTTTGCAGCGTGACGCCAGCCAGTAGCCGTCTGTCGGGTCTTCTTCCGCGAGCGCAGCAGGTGCTGATGTGAAGGTAAATGCGGCCACGGCTATGGTCGATAGCGTCAGGCCGATGGTTTTACGTAAACTTACGTGTGATTTGAGTGCTGTACATATGGAATGCATGTTTCCTCTTCCTCTTCGAGAAGTGACTGTCATGCTCCACTGTCGTAACTATGGTCCCCAAAACTTCTGGCTGCTGATGCGCAGCCTTATCCCCTGATTTAAGGCATCCCCATGCCTGCGCGCGATAATAGGCCCATTATGGGACAAACGCAACCGTCCGCCGTATTCCGGCTTACTTTGGGCCAAATCCACCACCACCAGGTGTTTCAATGAGCACACTGCCTCCTTTGGGTAGCGTGACGCTGTCTGCCGCGCCAAGCTCGGCCTGATTGCCATCAGGATAAAATACGGTGGTTTTGCCGGGCAAGCCACGCTCCCCACCCTGTAGGCCCGGAGGGCCAACATCGCGGTGGCCAGAGAGGATGGCAAGCTCCATCTCTTCCATAAAACGAATGCGCCGCGAGGCACCGTCACCACCCTGCCATCTGCCATTGCCGCCGCTATTCCGGCGGATGCCAAACTCTTCAATCACGACCGGGTAGCGCCACTCCATCACCTCCACGTCTGTCAACCGGCTGTTGGTCATGTGAGACTGAATGGCGGCGGTGCCGTCAAAGCCGTCACCTGCGCCTGTGCCGCCCGCGATGGTTTCATAATACTGATACTCGGCATTGCCGAAGGTGAAATTGTTCATGGTGCCTTGTGAGCCCGCGAGCGCACCAGCTGCCAGGAAAAGCGCGTTGGTAACAATCTGGCTGGTTTCCACATTGCCGGCCACCACAGCGGCGCCCGGTGTGGGGTTCAGCATACAGCCCTTGGGCACAATCAGTTTGATGGGTTTGAGGCAGCCCGCGTTCAGGGGGATATCCTCGCCGGTGAGCACGCGGAAAACATACAGAACCGCCGCTTTTGTGACCGCAAGCGGAGCATTGAAGTTATTATACTGGGTAAAACTTGTGCCAGTGAAGTCGACCGTAATTTCGCGTGCCGTATGGTGGACTTTAAGGGCGACCTTAACGGTAGCGCCGCAGTCCATTTTATAGGTTGTTTCACCGTTTTTAAGTTTGGTGATAACCCGGCGTACAGCTTCTTCGGCGTTGTCCTGCACGTGTCCCATATAGGCGGCCACCGTTTCTGCTCCAAACTCACCCACAAGACGCCGCACCTGTGCCGCACCGCGCTCATTGGCGGCGACCTGTGCTTTCAGGTCCGCAAGGTTCTGGTGCATGTTACGGGTAGGGTAAGGGCCGCTCGCCAGCGCGTCCCGCACTGCGCTTTCCTGAAACTTGCCGTCTTTAACCAGATGGAAGTTTGTGAAGCGGATGCCTTCCTCCTCAAGGGTTTTGGAGTGTGGCGGCATGGAGCCGGGGCTGATGCCACCGATATCGGCATGATGCCCGCGAGAAGCAACATAGAAGGTGGGCGAGGTACTGTTATCATCAAATACAGGGGTAATGACGGTGATGTCCGGCAAATGAGTACCGCCCGCCATCGGGTCGTTCAGCATGAATACATCTCCCGCTTTCATGCTGCCTGCGCGCTCACGGATAATGGCGGAAACACTTTCCCCCATGCTGCCCAGATGCACCGGCATGTGCGGCGCGTTGGCGATAAGCTGGCCGTCTGCGTCGAACACAGCGCAGGAGAAATCCAGTCGTTCTTTCACATTGACGCTGTGCGCAGTTTTTGCAAGCACACCGCCCATTTCTTCCGCAACAGACATGAAGAGATTGTTGAAAATCTCCAGCATGATCGGGTCAGGTTTGCCAAGGGATATATCAGCCTGCGATTTCTCTTCGGTCCTGAGCAATAGGAGGGTGTCGCCGTCATCAAGACAGGCAGCCCACCCGGGCTCTACCATCGTGGTGCCGCCGTTCTCAATAATGATGGCGGGACCGGGTACCTGGTATCCCGGTTTCAGCTTGTCCCGGTCATAAACTGCAGCGCTTGTGCTCGCACCCCCGGCAAAAACACCACGCTCGCCAACCGGTGCGGTGTCTGCTCCACCGGCGTTGATGTTGAGTGCTGTGGTTGCAGCACCCCCGATCGCCTCAGCTTCCACGGCCTCAACAACGATGACCTCGTCATCTTCTACAAAACCAAATGCGGCCTTGTGTGCTACCTCGAACGCCGCCTGCATGGCCTTCGGTTCCTCGACCTTGACACTCAGCGTTGTGTCTGTGCCGCGATACTTCAGTCGCGCGCTGATGTGCACGGTCTGCTCAGCTGCTGTCACCCCTTGTGCTGCCAGCGCCTTGCTGGCCTGTGTTTTCACATGATCTGCGGCTGTTTGCAGGGCATCAAATTCATCTAACGGGCTTTCAAGCGCCTGTTCTGCGATGGTGCGTTGGTCCGCGAGCCCCATACCAAGTGCTGACAGCACACCAGAGAAAGGCGGCACAATAACCTTTGTAATGCCCAGGGCATCGGCCACAAGGCAGGCGTGCTGCCCACCTGCGCCGCCAAATGTGAGCAGGCCATATTTTTTGATGTCATGCCCACGCATGACCGATACCTTCTTGATCGCCCGCGCCATATGTTCCACAGCCACACGGAGGAAGCCCTCGGCCAGTTCTTCAAGGCTCAGTTTCAGGCCAGTGGCGTCAAACAGGGCTTTCTGGAGCGCCTTGAAACCTTCCCTCGTTTTTTCCACATCCAGCGCGGTTTTACCGTCCTCACCAAATACTTTGGGGAACAGGTCGGGCTGTAGTTTGCCTAGAAGCACGTTGCAGTCTGTCACCGTTATAGGCCCGCCACGGCCATAAGCGGCGGGGCCGGGGTATGCGCCAGCACTTGCTGGGCCAACCTGCAAGCGCCCGTCGCTGATGCGGCAAATGGAACCGCCGCCAGCTGCAACCGTGTGAATATCCATCATGGGTACGGTCATGCGCACACCGGCGACCACGGTGTCGAACACCCGCTCATACTGGCCAGCATAGTGGCTGACATCGGTGGACGTGCCGCCCATGTCAAACCCAATGAGGTGCTTAACACCTGCACGCTCACCGCTTTTAGCCGCGCCCACAATGCCGCCCGCTGGGCCTGATAGTACAGCGTCCTTGCCCTCAAAGGCTGTGGCGGCCGCCAAGCCGCCGTTTGATTGCATGAAGTAAAGGCTTGTGCCCCCCACAGCGCTTTGCACTTGGTTGACGTACCGCCGCAGGATGGGGGAGAGATAAGCGTCCGCCACGGTGGTATCACCGCGAGCTACAAGTTTCATGAGCGGGCTGACCTTATGGCTCAGCGATATTTGGGTGAAGCCGATCTCACGCGCGATCTCGCCCGCCCGTGCTTCATGGGCCGGATAGCGGTATCCATGCACAAAGGCGATGGCCACACTACGGATGCCGGTGTCATAGGCTCTTTGAAGCGCTGCCTTGCAGGCCGCTTCATCAAGCGGCGTCAGCACAGTGCCGTCCGCCTGCACACGCTCAAGAGCTTCTTCGGTAATGGTATAGAGCGGCTCGGGCCGGGTGGGCTTCAGTGCGAACAGGTCGGCGCGGTGTTGTTGGCCGATATAAAGCGCATCCTTGAAGCCTTTGGTGATGAGAAGCAGCGTGGGTTCACCATCACGTTCCAGAAGTGCGTTGGTGGCGACGGTGGTTCCCATCTTGATGGCGGAAACCTGATTTGCCGGAAACGGCGCATCACGGTCAGTGCCCATGATATCACGCATGGCATGCACAGCGGCGTCATCATACTGGCCGGGGGCTTCTGATAGATACTTATGGCTTGAGAGCGTACCGTCCGGATGTTTTGCAACCACATCGGTAAATGTGCCGCCGCGATCAATCCAGAATTGCCATCTCGCTTTTATGTCGGTGGGTTCCATATGGCTCCATCAGTATGCGAATATGCATGTAATCTAGTGAAGCTTCTGAGCCGATACCAGCCTTATGTTGTCGTGCGGTGATGGTTAAAATAGATCCTAGTCTTTGGATCTAGTACTGCGTTGTTTTCGCAGATGATAACGCAGCAAATTTCCATAGCACTGTTGGAGTTCTTTCATCTGATCCATCTTTTTCCGGAGGGCCCAGCTGCCTGCCGCGTAGGCGAGCGGGCTAGCGCTGGCACCTTGAGAGAAGGATGCAGCATTATCAAGCGCTGTGACAACATCTTGGGCTGCCCGGTCGATTGCAGTAAAGCCCAAAGCGTCACTGCCACTGAATTCCGAAGCAATGACACCCATTGCTAGTAGTACAAAAGCATTTTCGGCAATTTGTTCGCTATTATGGGCCATGAACTTGGCCATTTTCGCCATGCGTGACCGGTTAAACATAATGTCGGCGCTATGAGAAGCAACAAGTTCAATATGGCTCTCCAGTTGTTCGTTTTTCTGGGTTTCCGCGTAGTTGCCATTAATGATCTCGCGGGTCAGTTTTGCTGACTGTCGGAACTCGTCATGATGATGCAGTTCCCAAAGGGTGTTGAAGTCGAGTTTGGGGTCGTGGCCTTCAATTTGCTGTGGTCTGGCGATTTCCTGTTGCAGAAATTCATATCCTTCCGGCGCGCCGGAATTTCTGTAACTTCTGACGAACATTTCCAGATCGGAGAACTGATGCTGCTCCACAGTATGGGTTGTGGCAGCGCGGCTCGCCACATCATATTGATTCTGTATGTCATGGCTGAAGTAATCATCAATCCATAGCCTGACAAGCTGCCATCCATCTTCAAAATCAGCGGACAGATTATAGAAATCTCCTCGCTTAGTTGGCGGAGTTATATGGGTATTCAGGCGATTGATAGTAGTTTTTATGTGTCGAATTTTAGGATTGTAGTCTTCCGTTCGAAGTTGTTCTAGGCGGTAGCTAATGTAAGATAAGTAATTTGGGTCACGGTGGACACCATCAGTCACGGGTCTCTGAGCCGCTTGAGATTCAATGTGCTGATGGATCAGCGACGCCACAAGGCCGGTACCTTTAGGTAGGTGATCATCAATTTCGTTGAATTTGCGAGCTTTATATAGTTCTCCGAGGATTGCTAAAGATTCATCTTTGACGAGCGCGCGCTTGCCTGAGGCATCGAATTGATACTGGGTGGCGAAGTCAGTGTAATGATGAAATCGTTTATCGAGGGCAAGCCGAAATGGTACCCAAGGTTCAGTACCGGAGCCTACATTTTTGCATGTGAAGACCTCGGCGACTAGCTGATGAAAAATTCGTGAATCACCGACATTTCCAGCGGGTACCACGCAAGAGGTGTCCAGTAAACCAGCAATGAAGACATCGATTTTCGCGGAAGCCTGCGCAAATCGATAGTTTGGTGTTTCGATGCTATTGCTGGCATCTATGCCTTGAATGAGTATCGTGCCGCCCATTAAATCCCCCAATGTTGCGAGCCTCAAAACTCAGGATATCAAGTGGGATTGTGAAAGTCACCATACAGGCTATGGAACTGAGTGAGCGCTATTCGCTACTTAGCCCGGCGACAAGGCCGTTGTAGCGCCGGCGCATATCGTTGCCCATGCCAGCGCAGAAACGCTTTGCGCCAAAGTCGGTCAGCAGCGCGTCAAAAAGCCCACGTCTGCGACCGATCTTGAACATCACTACAGTGGAAGATATATCACCCATCAGGATCAACCTGTCACGCTCACCAAGCTGGCCCATTATCTCGGTGATCTTGTCGTTGATTGGCGATTTATTGATCAGCGTGGCGACCTGCAGGGTGCTTTGTGCAGCGATGTTGTTGAGCATGCGCACATCCATGGTGTCATCAGCGCAAATCAGGTTATAAGCCATTACCTGAGAGGCTTCCTCAAGCAGGTGAAACGCAGATTGATTGCGGTTTTCATTGAGAAACTGCAAATGCTCTGCCGCCAGCATGCGTACAAGCTCAGCCCGTTGCAGCATGAAACGCATGGATTGAAGCGCGCGTTCTTCCTCAGTCTGGGGAGCGGGAGCATCTTGTGCCACCGCTATCGGGGTAAGCAAAAGCATCAGGCTGGCCGAAACGGCCTTTAAAATTTGAAATCGAAACATAGACTTAACCATCACACTTTATGTCAGAATGATTACATAACATTGTTTTTGCCTCATGTGCCATGTAAATGGACACCTGTTAACGCACTAAAGTTTGATGACAAAGGGAACCCCGTGACCGAAATCTATGTTGATGCCGATGCCTGCCCGGTGAAAGAAGAAGCGCTCAAAGTAGCGTACCGGCATGACCTTGTGCTTCACCTTGTGAGCAACCAGTGGCTTCGTCTTGAAGTGGGGGAACGTATCAACAAGGTTGTGGTGGGTGACGGGTTCGACGCGGCAGATGACTGGATCGCGGAGCGCGCAGGCAAGGGCGATATATGCATCACCGGCGATATTCAGCTCGCAGCCCGTTGTCTTGAGGCCGGGGCTCAGGTTATGGGGCACAATGGCCGACCCTTTAGCGAGGAAAACATCGGCATGGCGCTCGCGATGCGGGAGCTGAAATCTCAACTGCGGGATATGGGGGAAGACCGCGGGTTTAACGCGTCTTTCTCAGGCAAGGACAGGTCACGTTTTCTGTCAGCGCTGGAAGCGGCGGTACAACAAGCGAACCGCCGGTAAAACCGTCAGGCCTTGATATCGATCTTCAGGCCTTTGCCACGGTCGGTGTGCAGGGCTTCAATTTTCACTTTGCTGCGCGGCACGTCGTCAAGATCGATCTTGATCTTGGATTCGGGCCCTTTTGTAGAAAGGCGCGACGGTGCAATGTGCAGTGGGTTTGCGTTGGCGGATGAAATGCTTTCGATCATGTCTCTGACCTATTGTCCGGTTGGGTTATCATCAAGTGAGGCCTTGATGACAGAGCCCGCGTGACAAAAAAAGAGACGCATAAAATTGTAGCTAAGTTTTCTGTGGATAACTCGCCTGTTTACTTTGGCAACCATGCGTGCAGGAAGTTGAGGCTGCTTTCCCCCATCACGAGGCGGATATCTTTGGCGCTTACACCTTGTTCAAGCAGAGCGGCAGTGATGGCCGGAATATGATCTGACGGCATGGCAGCCACAGCGCCGTCCCAGTCTGAACCCAGCGCCACATGGTCAGCCCCCACCAGTTCAATGCCGTAGGCGATGGCTTTGGCAATGGCTTCGGGCGTGGTGCCGCAAACGGCTGTTTCCCAGTAGCCGACAGCAATCAGCCCGCCTTTTGTTGCAATTTCTTTCATCAACTCGTCAGAGAAATTGCGCTCCGTGTCGCACGCACCGCGAAAGCCGGTGTGGGAGACAACAACCCCGCGTGAGGTGATGGCAAGTGCGTCTCTGGCGGATTGTTCAGATGCGTGGGCGAGGTCGATAATAATCTGCAACTCATCAAGGCGGCGGACAACCTGTTTGCCAAAGTCTGTAAGCCCGGCCTTGCTGACACCGTGAAGTGAGCCGCCAAGCTCATTGTCAAAAAAGTGGGTCAGGCCAACCATGCGAAAACCTGCGGCATACATTTTGTCTACATTAGCGATGTTACCCTCAAGCGGGTGTGCACCTTCGGTTCCCAAAAGGGCAGCGACAGGTTGCGGTACGGAACTTGTTTCGCGCGCCTCGAGGAAGTCCTGAAGCTCTGACTGGGTGCGAACCCACATTAAACCACCCTCGGATTTCTTGATGAAACTATCCAGCTTTTCGGCCTGATAGAGCGCACGTGCCAGAAGGCTGCTGTGTGTATCACTGGGCCAGCCCTGAAGGTATGAGACGAGCGTGATGTTGTCGCTGTTAGCCTCATTGGCGTGCACGTTCATGTTGCGCGGTGTTTTTGTGACCGTGGTGAACATCTGCAGGGCCATGTTGCCGTCTCTTAGGCGCGGCAGGTCTACGTGCCCCCGGTCAGCGCGGTCAAGAAGGCTGCGGTTCCAAAGCAGGGTATCGGCATGCCAGTCCATGATGCGGAGTGAGCCATGAAGTTCTGCTGCTTCGTCGCTAATGCTGAACGGGCGATTATCGACGATTTTGTTGAGCTGGCGCTCCAGGATGCCGGGCCCGAAGGTGCGGGCCGCAATATAAAGCACACCAGCAAGGATGGCAGTGCCCGCCAGAAACTTTAGCAATCTGTTTTTCATCATGTTCTCCCCGACCCCAAGTGAATTAGCCTTATGTGAAGTGGGCGTAAAATTGGATTTGTCCAGCCCTGTGCCGAGAAAGGTACTTTGTGGTCATGCCGCGCCATAAAAAAAGGGGCGCTGATCAAGGCGCCCCTCAAGAGAGTGTTTGGAAACTTGTCTAGATATTTGTGCCGTCCACTTTTGCGGGCTCAACCGTTGGGGCTGGTGCCGGTGTTGGGGCAGGACGCGGTGCTGAAGATGGGCCGCGCCTGCCACGCCGTGTATCGGGGTGATACTTGCCGGACGCTAGTGCAGACACGCGCTCTCGTTCATATTTGGAATCAATGCCTTCAATGGCGCTGAAAAGGGCCTTATTGAGGTCTTTGTTGTCTTCCGGCATCAAGTAACGCAGGGCAAGCAGGGTTTCTGCCTTTTCATAGTCGCTATCGATTGCGGCGGTGGCATCAATAATTTCGCGCCAGGACTTGCTGCTCATTTTGCCGTAGGACGCGATCATCAGGATGGCCTGACGCCGCTCATAGTCGCTGTCGATCTGGTGCAGCGTTTCAACCAGCGTTTCCGTCGCGTCTTCAGATTCCTTGATCTGCTCAACAAAGCTTCCGATGAACAAACGGAGTTCATAGTCGCTCTCAATGCGCTCCTTTGCGATTTTAGCCAGGCTCTTAATGTTCTTTTTGCTCAGCTTTTTCTCATGAATGATGGAGCTGAGAAGCAGTCGTTGCTCGTAGTCGCTCTCGATCCGCTCGGCGACCTCAAGCAGATCTTCCATCATGTCGCTATCGAGCTCGGAGCCCACCACGAAGGGAGTGAGCAGCAGGCGGATCTCATAGTCGCTTTCCATATTTTTCGCGAGGTCGATCAACACGCCCATGGTCTTCTTATTAACACCGAATTTTTCAAAATAAGGCGTCAGAAGAAGCCGAAGCTCATAATCGCTTTCGATTGACTTCGCGGCCTCAAGCACCACTGGCATAACCTTGGGTGAAAGGTTCTGTTCCATCATCATGGTGGTGAGGGCAAGCCGGGTCTCATAGTCGCTTTCCATCTGCGCGAGCCGCTCAACAAGCTTGAGCTGTTCTTTGTCGCTCAGTTTGGCTTCATGCATCAGGTGTGTTGCATAGATGCGGGTGACATAGTCGCTTTCAAGCTCGTCAATTTCTTTGATGACACCTTTGACACCATCCGCCTTGAGGATGCGTTTCACGCGCTGTGGTGCATTCAGGCCGGTTTCGCGAATAAGGGTGAGCAGGGTTTCTGCCACCCATTCCTGACCCTCGGTATCGAGCGCGGTTTTGTCACCGTCTACCCAGTAGGTGGTCTCGATTTTGCCGTCTTCACTCTCAAAACGAACACGGCGACGTGGTCCCTTGCCTTTGGTTTCAAGTTCGAGCTCACCACCGTCATCAACTTCGGCGACATAACGTTCGTCAGCGGTCAGTTCAAAGTTGCCATCCCATTCTGCTTTGATCGTATGGCCATTTTCTGTCCAGACCATGTTGCCGGTCATGTGCCCATCATCACGGGATGAGATGCTCACGCTGCGGCTATCGCCCTTGCGGTGCCCGCGCTTTTTGCCGTCATCGCTCACGAAGGTAAAGTTATCGCCGTCTAACTCGAGCGTGCCTTGAACGTTGGAAAGGCCCATTTCACGCATTGCGATATTGGTCTTGAATGGAGCCTCAGGCTCGTTCATGTCCATTGCCCAGTCGTCGGAAAGACTTGTCTCCGGGTTCAGGGCTTCGGCAAACTCGATGCTTGGCAAGCCAAGGGCGAGTACCACCATCCCGGCGGTCAGGCCGGATTTGGCGAAGACGCCCGCGT
This sequence comes from Kordiimonas sp., assembly GCF_965216265.1. Classification (GTDB taxonomy): domain Bacteria; phylum Pseudomonadota; class Alphaproteobacteria; order Sphingomonadales; family Kordiimonadaceae; genus Kordiimonas. Next base: position 712,758 of record NZ_OZ244153.1, on the reverse strand, counting down.
TTTTAAAGGGCAGGCGTTCAGCACCAATCAGGCGCTCCACCCGCGTTTTCAGCATGGATTTATTTCCTGCCATTGCTAATCCCCATTGTATCTGTCGGTTTTCTTGTATTTTTGTCGCGCAGGTAAAGAGAGCTGTGGCAACGGCTCTTGCGTCCGCTAGCTGCCGGGCAGCCCATTCGTCCGCGGCCAGTTCCGCGATATCTGTCAGCCGCCGGCGCGCAAGCATGAACATCGGCTGAAAGAAAAAGAGACGAGAAAGAAGTTGAAGCGCCATCAGCATGATCGGGTCGCGGCGCAACATGTGGCCAACCTCGTGTGCGAGAAGGCTTTTAAGTTCTTCGTGTGGTAGGTCGTCAAACGCCCAGTTTGGCAGGCATATCTCGCGCCGGGGCAGGCATATCGGACTTTTGATGTCTGATGATCGGCTGAGGTATGGCACATGCCGGATATCAACTTCTGCGCAGATTTCGCGCAGTGTTTGGTTGGCCTTATGTTCGGCCGGCACACGTGTGCGGCTGCCAAGGTCTTTTACGGCCAACCGGTATGCGAGCCCGAGCATGGCAATCGCGGCGAAAGCGATGAAACCCCATGCCAATGTGGCCAGTTGTTTGGTGCTTAGGTCCGCAACAGCATCAATCCAGCTTGTTGTATAGTAGTTCTCGCTGTCGCCCTCGGGGCTGTCGGTCTCGGGCATGGATATCTCGTGACCGGTGGCCGTTTCGGCCATGGTTTTAGTGCTGCTTGATGCTGTTGCGGACCTGAAGGTGCGACCATCTGATCCTCGAAGTTCAAGGGCTGGCGCTGAGGTGTCATCTACCTTGATGGCCTGCATTGGAATATCATTGTCGGGCACAAAGGCTTTGCCCGCTTCCCGCTTTGGTGCAAGGCCCTTCAATGGGCGGCCATCGTCAAAGCTTTGCACAATTTCTGCTGCGCGCGTGTGTTCAATTGTGATGGGGCCGGAGAGCCAGTCTCCGATCGGCAACAGGGCCGCGAACGAACCCGCGATAGCAAGCTTCCAGGCCAGTTCCGCCAGATCAGGTGTATTGATCAGCCGAATTTTCTCAAACACCCAGACAGCGCCCATCATAACGGTGCTGGCGACCATGAATTTCGCGAAGAGAGAGAGGAATGGCAGGTCTGAAATGAGATCAAACATCAGTTTTGCTCCTTCTCGAGAAGCGCTTCAACATCCTTGAGGTCGCCTTGATCAAAATCACCTTCCCGTACCAGATGTGCGAGCAGGGCTTTGCTGTCTCCCTTGAAAAGGGTGGAGACAAGGGATGATACCATCGAGCGTTTTACGTCACGTTCGTCAATTTCGGCCTTGTAGATGCGCTCACGTCCGCGGGTTTCCGATGACAGCACACCTTTTTTCTCAAGCCGGGACAACACTGTGCCAACGGTCGTATGAGCCAGGGAAAGCGCTTCCAGTGCGTGCTGCACATCTTTTGCGGAGCCTTCGCCAAGTTGCCACAGAACCTGGACGATTTGATATTGCTGATCGCTGAGTTTGATATTGCCTGCCATCGATTTAAGCCTTTTCTACTACATGTGTAGAAGTGATTTACTACAGCTGTAGTAGGGCGTCAAATATTTTTTGAGTTCTGGCTGCATTCTGCGACGAGCTGTGCTGTCCATGAGTTAGTGTGCAGGTTCGGTTTGCAAAACGAGATATTTTCAATAAGGTGTTGCGCGACCGAGTGGGAAACGAGCGGGGGAGCTTCGTGACTCTAGATGTGCCGACTTTAATTGCCGCAACAACCTTGATGTTTGTGCTGGCATCGTTTGCCTTGACTGCGCACTGGCTTGCCAATTTGGGCACCCCTGGCCTGCGTTCTGCGGCGGCGGGTGTGGCGGCGGCAACGGTGGGCAGCTATCTGCTAATACCGGGTGAAAACGCCCCTACCGCCATCACTATTGTTGCGGGGGAACTGCTGATTCTGATCGGCCATACTTGGGTGTGGCTCGGGATAGCGGCTTTCTGGAACTCGCGCTCCAGAGTCATCGCCTATGCGGCGGCGGCGATTATGGTGCTGGCTGCTGTAACGCTTGGCTCTCATGCAGTTGAAGGCGGTAGTGCAGCCGCTCGTGGCTCTATGCTTTCCGTCTACATCACGGTCTTCTCCTTCTGTACGGTAGCAACTCTGATCCGCGCGCTTGGTGGCCGGCGTGCTTTCTATAAGGGCATTATCAAGCGGACGTCGGTGGGTGCTGCGATTGCGGCGGCGGTTTTTGCAGCCCACGGGCTCTTTCACCTTTATCGCTCCTACGAATGGCGGCAGTTCCGACCGGATGTGAACTATTTTGAAGGGTTGCCAATTTCGGTCTGGACGCAGGTTGAGGCGATGATCTTTGTGCTTCTTCTGGCGCTTGTTGTCATCATCATGACGGCGGAGCGACTTCAGAACGAGTTGAAGATACAGGCGATGATGGACCCGCTTACCCAGGCGCTCAGCCGCCGTGCATTCATGACCGTGATCAAGACCGTTGTGGCGCGCTCGCGCCGGTTATCTGAGCCGGTATCGCTCATCATGATTGATATTGACCGCTTCAAGCGTATCAACCTGCGCCATGGACATATGGTTGGCGATACGGTCCTTAGTCAATTCGGCGAGCGGGTGATGGAAGGCAGGCGGGCGCAAGATGTTTTCTGCCGCTTTGGTGGTGAAGAATTTGTACTTTTGTTACCCGGCACGGCTGAAGACGGCGCACAACTGGTGGCAGAGCGTGTGCGGCAGTCAATTACCGGTACGCCGTTTATCTGCGGGGAGAAGCAAGCCTCCCTTACGCTCAGTATTGGTGTGATGACAGCAAGAGGGGACGACCTCTTGTCTGATGGTATGCTTGATTCTGCCTATAAAGCACTGAAACAGGCGCAGAAAAAGGGCACAAACTTTATCGTCTCAATAGGGGCTGCACCGCCCGCCGCATAAGTATCCTATCTATTATGAAATTATCAAATTTGTTCCGCAGTGTGCAGAGGGCGATGGGAGATGCGCGCGTACAAGGGGTATAGCGCAACCCTTCTGCAAGCGAGACGATGATGAGACACCAAAACGGACGGAAAATTATAAAATTAGCCCTGGCGGCCGCTGTTTTTGGTGCAGGAATTTGGTACTTTACAGGCATTGAAAGCAGTAGCGAAGCTGCCATCGGGCAGTATGTTACCAAGCCCGCCGTAGTGGGCACAATCCAGCGCAGTGTGTCCGCTAGTGGCTCTGTCAGGCCCCTGATAACCGTTGATATCGGTTCACAGCTTTCCGGGCAGGTTGCGGAAATGCTTGCTGACTATAATGATGAAGTGGCCGAAGGCCAGCTCCTGGCTCGCATTGACCCCCAAACATTTGCGACAAGGGTAAAACAGGCAGAGGCTGAACTGGCGGTATCGCGTGCTCAAGTAACAGTACAACAAGCCTCGATCACACGGGCCAAGGCTCAGCTTCGCGAAGCGGAACGTACCCTCGCACGGCAAAAGGATCTTGAGAAGCGTGGCAATGTCTCGATCAGCGCCCTTGAGGCGTCTGAGACAGCCTACACAACAACACAGGCAGATCTGGTCAGTGCGGAAGCACAGCTTGAAAATGCAAATGCTACCGTGGTTCAGCGCGAAGCTGCCCTTGACCAAGCACGTATCGATCTGGCGCGCACGGAAATCCGTTCCCCCATCAAAGGCACGGTGATCGCCCGTAGCGTGGATGTAGGGCAGACGGTGGCGGCAAGCCTTCAGGCCCCTGTGTTGTTTCAACTGGCGCAAGACCTTTCCGAAATTCAGGTGGAGGCCAGTGTGGACGAAGCAGATATCGGCACTGTGCGATCCGGGAACCGGGTGGTTTTTGGTGTGGATGCGTTTCCCGACCGCAGTTTTGACGGTGTGGTAAAACAGGTTCGCCTTGCTCCATTGGAGGAGGCCAATGTGGTGACCTATACCGTAGTTATTTCAGCCAGTAATACAGACCGCGCGTTGCTGCCAGGTATGACAGCGAATGTGGAGATATTTACAGGTGAAAAGGACAATGTACTGCGGGTCGCGAATGAGGCGTTGCGGTATCGCCCCAGCAATCCGCCTGCTGACGTGGCCGAGGCGAGCTCAAGCCGAGGTGGTGGGCAGTTTATTGACCGATTTAGAGCCGAACTGGATCTGAGTGATGCGCAGGCCGATGCGCTACGCACAGAGTTTGCAAAACTGCGGGCGCAAAGTGGCGCTGGTCGCAGCGGGGGTATGGGGATGGCGTCGACGGCGGGCAACGGCACAAACGATCGTCAGCAAGCACGGCAGCGCATGGAAGCCATGCTGGACAAGACTCTGAAAAATATCCTCAATGATGAGCAGTGGCGGCGTTATGAAGAAGGGAAGGCTGCCCGCTTCGATGTTCGCCGTGCACAGCTATGGGTGCTGGGACATGATGGAAAGCTCAAGCAGACGTCTGTATTGTTGGGATTGTCTGACGATGCAAATACCGAAATTATCCGTGGTCTGGAGGACGGCGCGCAGGTCGTGGTTCGGGAAGAAAGGCCAAGAGGATGACGAATATTACGCCCGTCATTGAAGCCAAAGAACTTTACCGTCATTACCATCAGGGTAGCCAGGTGGTGAAAGCATTGGACGGCGTGGATGTGACCATTATGCCCGGTGAATTTGTGGCGGTGATGGGGCCGTCGGGCTCCGGCAAGTCGACTTTCATGAATATTTGCGGCGCACTCGACCAGCCAACCTCGGGTATGGTGAAAGTGGCAGGGAGGGATTTGTCTGCCCTGTCACGCGATGAGTTGGCAAACCTTAGAAATGAAGTCATCGGTTTTGTATTCCAGCAGTTCAACCTGCTTCCGCGTACGAGCGCGCTTCAGAACACCATGCTGCCACTTCGTTATGCAGGTATCCGTGGTCAGGAGGCGATTGATCGCTGTCGGCAGGCGCTTGAACGGGTGGACCTAGGCTCGCGCATGGACCATCACCCCAATGAGCTTTCTGGTGGACAACAACAACGTGTGGCGATTGCCCGCGCACTGGTGACAAAACCTGCGCTGATTTTTGCCGATGAACCTACAGGTGCGCTTGATAGCGCGACATCTGTTGAAGTTTTGAAGCTTTTTCAACAGCTGAATGCAAACGGAATGACCATCGTGATGGTAACTCATGACGCCGATGTAGCCGCTTATGCCGGCCGCTGCCTGTATTTTAAGGATGGCCATATCGTACGGGATACGCTTGAGGAAGAGAGGGTGGCATCATGACACTGCTTGCCACATTTATGATTGCTATTGAGGCGTTGCGGCTCAACGCGTTGCGTACTGCTCTGGCTATGCTTGGTATTATCATCGGTGTTGCAGCGGTCATCACTATGGCCTCAATTTCCACTGGCGCATCAAAACGGGTGGAAGAGCATATCTCAAGTCTGGGTACCAATCTTTTGATAGCGCGACCGGGCTCCAACCGTTCTGGCGGAAGGCGCGGCGGTGCGGGCACGAGCGAATCCTTCAGTGAAAAGGACGTGACAGCAATCAGAAACAATGTGGCTGACATCGCCGCAATATCTGGTGTGGTTAACGCCTCTGGTGCGGTTGTTTACGGCAATAACAACTGGCAAACCGGCGTGCAGGGAGTACATGCGGATTTTCATATTGTGCGGGCTTGGGAGGTTGCCAGTGGTGTTCCGCTCACCAACGAGGATGTCAGCCGCAAAACCAAGGTTGCGGTCATTGGCCAAACTGTAGCGGAAGAACTATTCGGCAGCCAGTCCCCGCTTGGAGAGCGTATCCGCATCAAAAACATCCCCTTTGAAGTGATTGGCGTTTTGGCTGAAAAGGGCCAGTCAGGCATGGGACGTGATCAGGACGACACAATTCTTGTGCCTATTTCAACTGCCCGTACCCGGCTTGTGGGGCGGGAAGGGTCGGTGGCTGAACCGGTGCAGATGATGTATATTTCCGTACGCGAGGGCGCGGATATGGCACTCGTGCAGGAGGACGTCGAGACGCTTTTGATGCAGCGGCGTAAAGTGAAACCCGGTGCTCAGGCAAATTTTGACGTACGCAATATGTCCGAATTTATCGAGGCACGCACAGCCACTCAAAAAACCATGGGCATGTTGCTGGCTACCTCTGCTGCCATTTCCCTCGTGGTTGGCGGTATTGGTATTATGAATATCATGCTGGTGTCAGTGACGGAGCGCACCCGTGAAATTGGTTTGCGCATGGCCGTGGGCGCACGCGGGCGGGATATCCTGATCCAGTTTCTGGTGGAGGCGATAACGCTTTGTCTGGTTGGCGGCATGATTGGGCTGGCCGTCGGAGCAGGGTGCTCAGGCCTGGTGGCGCATTATGCGGACTGGCCGGTGTTGATGGACCCTGTGTATATAGCACTTGCGCTAGCAGGTTCCGCAACTGTCGGGCTATTCTTCGGATTTTATCCTGCGCGGCGTGCATCACGCCTTAATCCGATAGACGCATTACGGTACGAATAGAAATACAGCTCTCATAAAAAGCCCACCTCCATTACTGTGGGGATGGGCTTTCTGTGTCTGTCTGGTCTATTCGCTTAGAGCTTCTCTACCATCAAGCTGCCGATGGAATAGCCCGCGCCGAAGGAGCAGATGATGCCCTTGTCGCCAGCCTTGAGGTCGTCCCGATGTTTGTGGAAGGCAACAACCGAGCCTGCGCCCGCTGTGTTGCCATATTCGTCCAGCACGGTTGGAGCTTCAGATGCACTAGGCTCACGTCCTAGAAGCTTCTTGGCGGCATACATATTCATGTTGATGTTGGCCTGGTGCAGCCACATGCGGCTCAGGTCTTCAACCTTGAGGCCATCGCCTTCAAGCTGGCTTGAGATAAAGCCCGTTACGAGCGGCAGCAGTTCCTTGAATACCTTGCGGCCTTCCTGCACGAAGAACATGTCGTCGCGCAGCATGCTGTCGTCATCAAGGCGGGTCATTGGGCCATAATGAGAGCGAATATTGCTGGAGAACTGGGTTTCCGCTTTGGTGCCAGTGACTTTCCAGAGATCCTTGCCTTTTGCGATATCAGCGCGCTCCAGCACGACGGCTGTGGCGATATCGCCGAAAATGAAGTGGCTGTCCCGGTCCCGGAAGTTGACCATGGTAGAGAAGATCTCCGGATTGACCATGAGGATACGGTCTGCAGTACCACATTTGATGGCATTCACGGCTGCAATCAGGCCATAGGTAGCGCTTGAGCAACCCATGACCATATCAAGCGCTGAGCCGGACGTGCCAAGGTGATGCTGCACTTCAATGCCGATGGCAGGGAAGTAGCGCTGTAAAACGGCGGCAGAACAAATAATCTGGTCAATCTCGTCCGCGCTGACGCCCGCTTGCGCCATGGCTTCCTTGCCAGCTTCAATTGCCATATGGGCCTGGAAACAGGCATGGTCCTGGTCGCCGTGTCCGCCCTCAGGCATTTTGGACATCATGCGGTCAAGGTCCATCACGCCTTTAACGTCCACAAGGTGACGCGCTTTGATGCCCGACGCTTTCTCGATAAACTCGGCACTGGAATGCTGCTTTGGAGGCAGGAGGCCTGCGTCAATGTCCGCCTTATGGTGGGCGTTATACTGGTCAACATATTCGTTGAATGTTTTTACCAGCTCTTCGTTTGTAATTCGGTTAGGCGGTACATAAAGACCCGTTCCCGAAATAACTACATCGACCATGCCAAACTTTTCCTCAATTCCGATACCGACAGCAGGCTCGAATATGACGGGCCTGTTACAATGGGGGCTCAGATATACTGCCTTTTTTCCCATCCGCCAACCAATCATTGGCGGAATATCTGCTATGCAAAAAATGGCTTAGTTTTCTGTAGGATGCCTTAAATCGCTGTGCTAACTCTCAGGCTATGTCGATCTGGGGAAAAATAATTGGTGGCACGGCAGGGCTTGCTATTGGTGGGCCCTTGGGGGCTTTGCTTGGTCTTGCCGCTGGCGCAGCGCTTGATGCGGGCGTTGATGCAGGTAGCCGCACTAGCGATGCAACCCGCCATGTAACCTTCACGATTGGTGTGATCGCGCTTGCTGCCAAAATGGCGAAAGCAGACGGACAGGTCACTCGGGAAGAAGTGGATGCCTTCAAGCAGGTTTTCCGCGTGCCTCCTGAGGAAATGCGTAACGTAGGGCGCGTTTTTGACATGGCCCGCCAGCATACTGCAGGCTTTGACGCTTATGCTAAACAGATTGCCGACCTGATGCGAGGCAACAAAACGGTGCTTGATGATCTTCTGGAAGCGTTGTTTTTTATCGCAAAAGCAGACGGCGAGGTTCATCCCAATGAGCTCGACTATATTCGCGCTGTTGCACAAATTTTTGGATACTCGAAGCAGGAAATTGCCTCGCTGGTACATCGCCATGTTGGGGCCGACCCCAATTGCCCTTATGGTGTCCTTGGTGTTGACCCCAAGATCGGGGATCAGGAACTGAAATCACACTACCGCAAGCTTGTGCGGGAAACCCATCCAGACCGTTTGATTGCAGAAGGGGTGCCCAACGATTTTATCGCTGTGGCGACCCGGCGCGCGGCGGAGATCAACGCCGCATATGATCAAATCGTGGCAGAGCGGAAGAGGGTTAACGCATGAAGCTGCTAGATATCCTTCTGGTCATCCTTATCGCGGTTGTTTGGGGCGTTAATTTTGTCGCGGTCAAATATGCGGTGGCGGACCTGTCGCCCATGGTGGCCAACTGTGTACGGTTCATCGCGGTTGTTATCGTTCTTATGCCGTTTCTCCGTATTGTACCGGGCCGGATGGCGGATTTGGCGCTGGCGGCGGTAGTTCTTGGTGTTGTTCACTTCGGCGCGGTTTTCTGGGCGATGGAGCTATCAGACGGTGTTGGTTCTGTTGCTATCGCTTCCCAGCTCAACGTTCCCTTTTCCACAATTCTTGCGGTGGTTATTCTGCGCGAAACCGTTGGCTGGAAACGGGTCGCCGGTATAGCGCTTAGTTTCCTGGGGGTGCTCGCACTGGGGCTTGACCCAACCGTGTTCGACTATTGGGAAGGTTTGCTGATGATGACCTTCGCGGCGCTCATGTATTCGGTTTCTGCCATATTGATGCGACGGCTTAAGGATGTGCGCGCGGTGACCACACAGGCCTGGGTTGGTGTAGCGGGAGTTATTGGGTCAGCTATACTCTCGTTTCTCTTCGAAGACGGCCAGGTCGAGATGGTCAAAAACGCTGGCCTGATGGCATGGCTTGGGGTGCTTTATAGCGGGATCGGATCGTCTGTTATCGGACATGGCGGCGCCAATTATCTGCTAAGAAAATACGAGGTTTCCGTCGTGTCCCCTTATTTCTTGATGACACCTGTTGCAGCTGTGCTTGCGGGTATCTGGATCATGAATGAGGAATTTACCTGGCGCATGGCACTCGGCGGTGCGTTGACGCTTCTCGGTGTGCTGATTGTGACACTGCGTAACAACGCGCGGTCAACCAAAGTAGCAGAGATCGGGGAGGACCGCGCGGCGGTCTAGCAGTTGATGAAGGATGCTATCCATACCCCGTCCCCCAACTGGAATGAGCGCCCCGGCGGCACCTGTATTGATACTGTTGTTATTCACTACACCGGCATGCAAAGCGGCGAAGCAGCGCTTCGGCGGCTTTGTGACCCTAAAGCAGAGGTGTCTGCACATTATCTGATTGAAGAGGACGGGCGCCTTTTCCAACTGGTGGATGAAGAGAAGCGGGCATGGCACGCAGGCGTTTCAAGCTGGCGGGGACAGGATAATATAAACCATAATTCTATCGGGATTGAGCTGGTTAATCCGGGGCATGAGTTTGGCTATCGCCCGTTTCCAGAGCCACAGATTGAGCGTTTGATATCGCTTCTGTCTCATCTCAAATCATGCTATAATATAACAGTAAATGGTTTTGTTGGTCATAGTGATATCGCGCCGGGCCGCAAGCTGGACCCAGGTCCGCTTTTCCCGTGGAAAAAGCTTGCGGAGAACGGTTTTGGGCTGTGGCCAAGGTGCGACGGGAAGAATTCGAGCAAGGTGATGATGCATGGTCAAGAAAATGTCCCAAAAAGCGACTATGTCATCAAGCTTAACAAACAATTAGGTATCGTTGGATATCATTTAGGTGACATTCAGAGTTTCAACGCCACGCATCAGTCTGTAGTTCGTGCCTTCCAGGCGCATTGGCGGCCTGAGACCGTATCCGGCCTTGTTGATATTGGCACCGTCATGGTGCTTGAAGATATCGCAGGGCAGATACGCCAATAGGGGAAAGTATATGAAAACGTTGCTTCTTTCGACCGCTCTGACAGTGTTTGCGAGCCCGGTTTTTGCACAAAGCCCGACCGTCGGGACCGAGCACCGACCCAACGAGCATACTGTCGCCTGCCTTGAGGCACCGACACGGGACTGTGCGTTTACGGCTGCGTTACAGACGGTTATTAACGAAGAGTTTGGTATTGAGCGCGCGAAGGTTCTTATTGGTGTTGCCCGGTCAATGATCGACACAGGGCAGATAGACCAAGCGAAGCAGACGTTGATGCTGGCGCTTGATGAAGCTCGTTCTGTACGTTTGACGCTGGTAACGCAGGAAAAGATTACGGAAATTGCGCCTCTTATGGCTCGTGCCGGTGATGTGGCAGCAGGTCTCGCACTTGTGGAAGAATTGCAGAACGAATCGATTAAAGACACAACGCTGACCGAAATCGCTGAAGAGGCTATCAAATCTGGCCAGTTGGCGGATGCCCGGGTGGCGCTTGCGCAAGTGTCCAACCGCTCCAAAGCGTTTTGGCGAGAGCTTAGCCTTTTATCCCGCGCACCGCGGGCTGCACTGGCTGCAGTGAACCTCAAAGATCTGGAGGTGGGCGTTCGTGCGTTGGAGCGGATAGATCAACAGTATCGTGGACTTGTGCAGTTGGCAGTTGTCGCTGACAGAAAAGGTGATGCAGCAGAACGGAATGGCTATCTCACGGAAGCTGACGAAATGTTTTCCGGCGTCATTGGCATTGGAACCCGTGCTGACGTAACCGCTCAACGGGTACGGACAATGTATGACGCAGGCATGGACCCGGCGTTTGTTCGTACCAGCTATGACCTCGCTATCCTGCACGGAGACCGCTTGCGCGAAGAAGCTTCTCAGGCGGACTTTGCCTCCAAGATTGGTGCGGTAGAAGCAGGGATCGGCTATCTGGATGCTGCGCTTGACCGGCTCTCTACCTTCAAACAAGTAGACGCCAAGGCGACATACCTCTCCTCCCTCCGTACCACCAGCGGTCAAGAGGAACTGGCTGGCCAGTTCCGTGACGTTCTCAGCGAAGTTGGACAGGTTCAGGGCGCGTATGAGCGCGATATCGTGCGCCTGTCCCTTCTTGAGGGTGCGCTGGGTAATGCAGACATTAATCTGGCTCGTAACATCGTGCGCACGATTGAGGATGATGATAACCAGGCCTTGGCTCTGGCGCTCATGGCGCCGTTGCTCGATTAGGCTAGACTTCACACCTGAAATGAAAGGCTGGCGCATTTGCCAGCCTTTTTATGGTTTATCCCTCTTGGGCCGCCGCGTCTGCCCGTGCTTTGGCCGAACCTTCGCCAGGAGCGGTGACTGCCCTGCGGCGGGTAAGCCACAGGAAAGCCGCTGGCGCGTAGTAGAAGCTCACAATCATCGAGAGGAAAGCGCCACCGGCCATTGCCACGGCAAACGGTGGCCAGAAGGCGCCACCCGCCAGAATGAGCGGGGTGAAGCCCCCAACTGTTGTGATGGTGGTGGAAACAATATGGCGGCCGGTTTTCATCACTCCTTCAACCACTGCATCTTCGTTGCCCGCACGCGCCTTAGGCATGCCGCGAAGCTCAGACAGGATAACGATAGCCGCGTTGATGGCGAGGCCGACAAGCCCCATCAGGCCAAAGATCACCACAAAGCTGAGCGGATACCCAAAAAACCACAGGGAGAATAGCCCGAGCCCTGCCGCTTGAACGGCCGCTGCAAAGGTAACGAAAGCCATGCGGAAGCTATTGAACGTAAGCACGATGGCCAGCAGCATCAGCACGAGCAACAGGCCGACGGTGCCAAACAGTTGACCAACCGCCTCATTGCGCTCTTCGCTTTCGCCGCCAAACTCTACCTTATAGCCGGGTGGGATTTGAAGGTCAGCTTTATCAAGCTCACGCAGCATGGCCTGGAAGGCCACTTCCGGCAGTACGTCAAAGTCCAGATACGCCATTACCTTGTTCATGCGCACGCTGTTGTAATGCTCGATCGTGCCGACCTTCGTGGACAGTTTGACGTCGGCGACGGCCGAGACCGGTATATCAGAGAAGGACCGGTCTTGCTCCCGCCCTGAATTTGGTGCGAGCAGGCTCATGTTGGCGATGGAGTTGGTATCCTGCCAGTTTGCGCGGTCAGCGATCACTTTAACGGGCACCTGCTGGGTTTCTTCAATCACATAGGTGGCCGTAATGCCTGTGGTAAGCGCTTGCAGTTGGCTCTCAACCTGCTTGAGCGTCAGGCCGGTGACAGACACGTCGTCCTCCCGGGCTTCAACCGTTACCATCGGCCTGCCAGCCTTAAGGGTCATGCGCGTGATGGTCACGTTTGGCAGCCTGCTTAAAATGGCTCGTATATCTTCGCCGATGCGCTCAAGGGTGGCGAGATCAGGGCCGAGTACACGCACTTCAATAGGGGCTGAGATAGGCGGCCCGGTACCAAACTCGCGCACAAGCACAATCGCTTCTGGAAGCGTCTCGGTTAGCTCCGCTTGCAGACGGGGGATCATGTCCGGAATCTGGTTGAAGTGCTCAACAGTGACCACACCAACACCTGCGTTCACGAGGCCGTCGGTCTGAGCAATCATGGCATAATAGAATTTTGCAGGCCGGGTACCAATAAACCAGTGGGAGCTTTGGATGGCATCCTCCCTCTCAAGCCGCTTTTGCACCATCTCAACCGCTTTTTGAGTTTCCTCAATGGCGGTTTGTGCGGGCATATAAAGCTCGATACGGAACTGGTTACGGTCACTGGTCGGGAAAAACTGTTCTGTCAGCTGCCCTGCAAGCACAAAGCCAAGAACGGGGATGGTGGTTGCCACGACCATTGAGCGGATCGGATAGCGAACCGACCACTGAAGGCTTTTCTTGAAACGGCTTGAAAGCCATTCGGCGTCTACACCGTCACGCCACCACACTCGCTTGATATGAGCAGCAGGGTCGCCACCCGGCGCACGGCCTTCAACCACCCGCCCCGCAACCGCCGAGATGATTGTGAAGGCAATGACGTAAGACGCGATCAGGGACGCAATCACTGCAGCCGGAACACCTAGGAGGAAGTCACCGGCATTGCCGGGCATCAGCACAAGCGGCATGAAGGCAATGATGGTTGTCATGGTTGAACCAAGAAGAGGCAGCCATAGTTTACGAACAGTTCGCGCCACAGCGACGGACCGGCGAACGCCCTGAAGGCGTAGCTGTTGAATTTCATCTGTTATAACGATGGCGTTGTCCACCATGATGCCCAGCGCCACGATAAGCCCGGTTACCAATACCTGCTGAATGCGGAGGCCCATCATATGGGTCATGGCGAGGGCCGCTAAGATCGTGAGCGGCAGGATGGAGGCAGATACAAGCGATGCACGCCAGCCAAGCGATATCAGGAGCACGACAAGCACCACAAGCGCACCCTCGGCCAGATTGCCCATCAGGCCATGCAGGCGTTCGTCAGCGTAATCACTTTGGTCAAAAATTCGGTCCAGATGCACGGAGGAAGGCAGTGTGCCCCGCATTTCTTCCATGATGCTGCCAACCTGGGCTGACCAGGCATCAACCCTGCTGTCCTCGAACATGCGCACCGCAATCACCACACCGTAGTGACCGTCAAGGTAGGCCAGCTTGCTTGGGGGGTCGTCAAAGCCGCGTTCAATGACAGCAACGTCACCAAGCCTCAGGCTCGCGCCGCTTTCATCAAGCCCCAGCGGAATGCGCCGAATACGGGCAAGGTTATCAATTGCGCCGGAAACCTGCACCACCATGCGGTTTTCACCGTTTGATACAACGCCGGCTGCACCGCGTGCATCTGAACCCTGAATGCGGGCTGCGACATCTGCCATGGTAAGGCCATAGGCTGCCAGTTCCGCGTCATCTACCGCGACGCGGATTTCTTCCTGCGGCAAGCCTATAATGTCCACGAAGTCCGTACCGGCTAGGTTGCGGATTTTGCTTTCGATCTCACGGGCATGACGACCAAGGATAGCATAGTTGATCGGGGTGTCTGCGTGCCATGTCAGTGACAGGATCGCGGAGTGTGCATAGATGCGTGTGTCAGAGAAATCTGGTGCACTGGAACCTGCCGGCAGGTCTGTTACCTCAGACACTTTGTCACGCAGCCGGGCGGTAATGGGCTTCGCATCATCCACGCGGTCTTCAAGCTCAATGGTAATGAGCGATACACCGGGGTTGGATACGCTTCGTACCGTTTTAACTTCAGGCACTTCGCGTATCTTGCCTTCAAGTTTTTCGGTGATCTCGGCTTCTACCCGCTCGGCGTCAGCACCGGGGTATAGCGTGGTAACCTGAACGATCCGGCTTTCCATATGCGGATCTTCAAGCTTGGGCATGTTGAAGAAACTGTTGAACCCCGCAATAACGATGAGAAGCAGGATGAGCCAGACCACGCGCGGGTGGTTATAAAGGGAGCCTTGCATCTATGCCTCCCTTATCGCTGTGCGGCGAGGGGTTGCCCCGGCAACAGCGTTACACGTTGGTCGGGTGCCAAGCGCTCCACGCCGTCAGTAATAATGCGGTCACCGTTCGAGATCGTGCCGGTCACAAACACCCGGTTGGTGTCTGTGTATAGCACCTGCACGTTTTCAAAACGTACGTGAGGGCCTTCCCCGCCATCGATTACCTTGTAAACACGCCACAGGCCGCGAACATCGGAGGAAAGTGCCCGGATAGGCAGCCATGCGCCGGTGCTGTTCTGCCAGTCACTGACAACAGCGGTGACAAGCTCGCCTCGTGACGCTGCGTTCGCTGGCAGGTTGAAGGTAACCATCATTGTGCGGGTTTGGCCCTCAATCGAGGGGACAATCGCCCGGACGGTGGCACCTTCAATCATTTGACGCCTGCCGCCGCGTAGTTCCACCGGTGCGCCGCCGGCCATGGCAGCCGCATACTCAGGGGGCATACCGATATGAGCTTCCATATGGCTGTCTTCCGATAGCTCGAGGAGTGTTTTCCCGGCACTGACTACAACACCTTCATCCAGCATCCGTGAGGTGATCACGCCTGAAAACGGCGCTTTGATGGATGCTTTATCGATATCAACATCAAGGGCGGCCACAGTGGCTTCAAGCCGTTTGAACCGTGCGCGAAGGCTGATGGCGTTGGCTTCTGCCTCGTCAAGGCGCTGGGCCGAAGCATGGCCTTGTTTGAATGTCTCTTGCGCACGCTTGAACGTACGTTCCGCGAGGTCAAGCGAGGCCGCTACCTCGTCTTTCTCAGCCAGAAGCTGCGCGCGCTGCGCCTGTAGCCGTGCGGTATCCAGTTCAGCAAGAACGTCACCCGTTTTGACCGTGCTGCCGAGGTCAACATTGATCTTTGCAACGGTGCCGCCCAGCTCAAAAGCCATGGCGCTGACACGACCAGGGACCGCGCGGCCGGTAAAGGTACGCCGTGCGCGGTAGCCCTCCTCAATGGTAACTTCCACCGTGCGTACTGGCAGGGCACGGCTCAAGCCGCTATCTGCGGTGTTTTGAGCGGGCGAGCGCACCGCAACCATGGTGGCAATCACCCCGGCGACGGCCAGAAAACCGATCAGTTTATATGCTTGTGTCCTTTGAATCATCGTGTCGTCCTGCTGTTGTGGCTCGAGCCTGGCCTTTGGCCTTTTTGTTCCAGCACGCTTATATAATAAACTGGACCGTCCAGTCCATAAAATAATTTATAAGATTCCGTAGGGTAATTTCGACAATTTACACTTGATGTATTGCATATAGTGTGGTGGCATTGGTATTTGTAGACCCAGTAGTCTAAAAAATAACTGTGGCGGAGCTTCAGGTTTGCAACCTGACCCATTAAAGGGTATGGAGTGCGCCACCAATAGCAACAAATGCTCTGAAGAGGCTTGCCAGTGTCAGAAACGGTCCCCATCCGGCAAATCACGGTTCCATCCCCTCAAGGCGATGATGACCGCCCGTCACGTGGGCGTCCGCGCGATATTGAAAAGAACAACGCGATCGTGGAAGCCGCGAGCCTGCTGTTTCTTGAGCAGGGCTTTGACGGCACGAGCATGGATGAAGTTGCGAAGCGGGCAGGTGTTTCCAAGCAAACCGTCTACAGTCATTTCGCAGGGAAAGAGCAGTTATTTTCCCACGTGATTAAAGTGACGATCGAGGAATATTATCCTGATGCAGCGCTCGCGACGGTGGAGCATCACACGCTGGAAACCGACCTTCTGGCTGTTGCTGAGACCTATGTGCGGCTGTTGATGAGTGATAAGGCCATTGGCATGCACCGTGTGCTTGTGGCGGCCGCGCCCAAGGGGCCAGAATTTGCGCAGATGTTCTGGCAGGCGGGCCCCGAGGAGATGACCATTAAGCTGTGTGAGTTTTTGCAAAGCTGGGTTGATAAGGGCGAGCTTGCGATCACAGACCTTGAAAAAGCTGGCGGACGTTTCATCACGCTTCTTAAGGGCAAGCTGCACTTTTCGCTTGAGATTGGCCTGATCAGTAGCGTTTCTGAGCAGGAATTGAAAGACCAGGCCCGCGACGCGGTTGACTGTTTCCTTAAGATTTACCGCGCGTAGTATCGCATCCTACGGGCAACAACAAAAAAAGCCGCCTGAGTTGGGCGGCTTTTGCATTTCTGGTTGGCAGAAGGTCAGGCTTAGTCAGAGCCGTCCGTCGATTCCATATTATCGCCCTTGAGCGCTTCGTTCATATAACGCGCGTTGCTTTTGTCACCTTCAAGGGTGTTGGGCAGGTTTTTGACCTGTGTTTCTGTGGCGGGGCCCAAAGTCTTGTCAAATATGATCTCGTCGCCTTTGCCTTCGAAAATGCCGCATGCGGAGAGCGACACCAGCGCCGCGATCAGGAGTATCTTTTTCATTTTTCTATCCTCGGCCTTCAGGCCAATAGTGGGTACTAACTCATTGCGCGGGACTTTGCCCTAAAATCTGGCGCACTTCAACAGGCTTGACGCATCTTGCGCGCTATGCTCTTAGGAGGGCGGCAGATGGCTGGATGGCCGCCGCCTTGGGCTTCAGGCGCGAGGGGGAGGAAAGTCCGGGCTCCACGAAAACACGGTGCCGGTTAATGGCCGGCGAGGGCGACCTCAGGGAAAGTGCCACAGAAAGCAAACCGCCATATACGTATGGTAAGGATGAAAGGGTGCGGTAAGAGCGCACCGCGCGCCTGGTAACAGGGGCGGCACGGTAAACCCCACCGGGAGCAAAACCAAATGAACGGTATCCCTCTAAGGGCAAGGCGGGTTTTCGCGTCTCCGTTGTGGTAGGTTGCTTGAGCCTTATGGCAACATAAGGCCTAGAGGAATGGTCATCGCCTGCGTTGCAGGTACAGAACCCGGCTTACAGGCCATCTGCCTTTATCTTCTTGCACAAAATACACTTTCGGTTGAGAATTGAGCACATTGCTACTCTTGGGGAGGTGAGCGATGGCTCAAAAAAAATCGCCAGATGAGAGAAAGCCGATTTTTAGGCTTCCGGAAGGCCCAATCAATCTAGCTGTTGGCTTTGTGGATTTTGAAGAATTTAGGCGCTGGTGTAACGAGCAGCGTTCATACATCCGCTCCATTCCATTTCCACTATCTTTTGATCACACATCAGAGCTATTGGCTCCTTATGATAGATTTCTCGAAATTGTGGAGACTGGAGAAGGTGAGGAAACCCCCAAAATTGACGCCATTCAAGCCGAGTTGGAGAATGCAGCCAATTCGGGATTAATAGTGCGAGAACACCCGGTAGGGGAATACTTGGAGAAAATGGGTTACCCTTGGACGCGGGCAGGATATGTGGCCCGTCTCCTGAGAGTTAAGGTCTTCGAGTTGCACAAGGTAGCGTATGATGATCGTAAATCTGATAAGACCGCCCATCAAGATCTGGAGCAGGCGATCAAGGGCTACAGTTTAGCTGGTGCAATGCCGGGCGTGCAATTGCTCCTCGAGAAAGTCAGTTTGCGTACATACGCAGACGTGGTGTCTTTGGCTGAGCGAAAGATTGGATCAATCGCGACGGAGCTGGAGGAAGCCAAATCTGGTCTAACTCAAATGCATGATGCCTATAAGGAAAGCTACAACAAGGTTGTTTCCGATATGCATGGTGTCAGCCAGCGCATTTTAGATCTAGAAGGTAAAGAAGAGGCCATAAGTACGAAAATTTCGGAAACTGTAAAGCTCAATGCTGGGAGGAAGTACTGGCGAAAAAAATCGCGATGGCACCTTGGATACATGTTTGTATATCGGCTTATATTCCTGAGTCTGCTTCTTTTGACAGGATGTATAGTTAAAGGCGTAATTTATGCGGAGGGTTTTTCTCTTGGTTTAGACAGTCCGATCATTGAGTTTGTGAACGCATTACCTCAAACTTGGCAATTCGTGTCTGCTATCGCAGTATTCCTGCCGTTAGCACTCTTCTTGTGGATATTGAAGCTTGTAAATAACGGTGCAATTTTGCACGAGGGCTTAAATGAAGACAGTAAACTGCGGGCGACAATCTTGGAGGTGTACCTTGCGCTGCTTGATGAGCGACAAACTTTTTCCAATGAGGAAAGGGCTCTGATTTTGAATGCTTTAGTACGCCCGATTAATCCCAAATCAGACGAGGGTCCGCCGATAGGATTGCTGGATATGTTGCACCAAATGGCAACCGGAAATAAAACAAAATCAACGCCGTAGTCTGACAGTGCCCCTTTAGAGGGGCCATCTGCCTTTATCTTCTTCTTCCATTCTTATTCTCACGCGCTAATGTCTCCTGAGTTCAGAAAAAGGGGACAGCGTATGACTTTCATGAAAACCATGTCATGGGGGATGCTGACGGGGGCGGCTATGCTGGGCCTGTCGTGTGCAGCACTTGCCGATTTTAGCGAGGCTACCAAAGACCTTGAGTTCAAGGACGGCCTTGTGGACACCTATGTTGACCACGGGAAAGCGCGTGTATTGCTTGCGCTTGATAAGCCGGATGAGAACGGCATCGCCGGGCGGTATATCTATGCGGCATATCTCACTGGCGGGCTTGGTTCCAACCCTGTAGGCCTTGACCGCAGCGTGCCAAATGGCGGCGAGATTATTTCCTTCCGCCGCATGGGCGACAAGATTGTTGCCATGGTTGAGAACTGGGATTTTCGTGCCACGGCCAACAATGCGGCGGAGCGCCGCGCAGTTGAAACCAGCTTTGCACAGTCGATCATCTGGACTGGTGACATTATGGAAGAGGATGAGGAGACCGGTCGGCTGTTGGTTGATTTCTCCTCCTTCCTGACACGTGACGCGGTGGGGGTTGCGGCCCAGCTTAAGGCGCGCGGGCAGGGCAGTTTCTCGATCGCAAAGGCTCATACGCTGGTGGATACAAAAGCGGCTTTCATGTTCCCCGAAAACGGCGAGTTTGACGCTTATGTAACCTTCAATTCATCAGATCCGGGCCGCGAGGTGCGCGCCACCACGCCTGTGCCGGAAGCAGTGACGCTGATCGCGCACACAAGTCTGCTCAAGTTGCCGGACGACGGTTATAAAACCCGCTTGTATGATGAGCGCGCGGCGCTGATCGGGCTTGATTATGTTGATATGTCTGCGCCGCTTGCGGGCGATACGGTTGTGCGGCTTGCGCGCCGGTTTCGCCTTGAAAAAGATGAGAGCGGCAAGGTGATCAAGCCGATCATCTTTTATATAGATAACGGCGCGCCGGAACCAATCCGCTCCGCCTTGCAAGAAGGGGCTAACTGGTGGGCTGACGCTTTCGCGGCGGCAGGCTACCCCGGTGGTTATCGGGTAGAGATTTTGCCCGAAGGTGTGCACCCGCTTGATGCGCGCTATAACGTTGTGAACTGGGTTCACCGGGCAACACGGGGGTGGTCATATGGTGCGGCAGTTGCCGACCCACGCACTGGCGAAGTGCTGCGCGGCGTTGTGCTGCTGGGCAGCCTGCGCGTGCGGCAGGATATCAAGATATTTGAAGCACTTGCTGGCGCATCAAAAACCGGCACGGGCGTGGATGACGACCCGGTTGAGCTTGCGCTCGCGCGTATCCGCCAACTGGCGGCGCATGAGGTGGGGCATGCGCTTGGTTTTGCCCATAATATGGGCGCAAGCACCTATGATGACCGCGCAAGCGTGATGGACTATCCCGCCCCCGATGTACGTGTGGGCGAAGGCAGCGCGCTTGATTTCTCCTCCGTCTACGGTGTGGGGATTGGTAGTTGGGATAAGTGGACGACCAATTTCCTCTATGGCGACTATGATGGCGCGTCCGAGGCTGAAGCTCAGGCTGCCCTGATCCGTGAAGCAGATGCCTATGGGCACCTTTATGTTTCTGACCCGGATAGCCGCAGCATCTCAAGCGGCCATGCACGCGGCGCGGTGTGGGATACGGGTGATGACCCGATTGAGAGCCTGCGCAACACCCTGAACGTGCGGCGTATCGCGCTGGAAAACTTTGGCATGGGGAACTTGCGTGCGGGTGAGAGCCTGAGCGCACTCCAAAGCAAATTTGTGCCGCTTTACCTTTATCATCGCTACCAGTTGGCGGCGGCGGCTAAAAGCCTCGGCGGCATGAATTTTGTGTATCGCCATGAAGGAGACGGGCGCCCTGCACCCGCGCCGGTTGCCTGGGTAGAGCAGCAGAAAGCGCTTGATCTTTTGCTGGAAACCCTGACGCCTGAAGCCCTTTCTATTCCTGATGAGGTGGTGACGGTTCTGTCGCCGCTTGGCTACTCAGACGGTGACCCGCAATTTAACCGTGAGGTGTTTGATAATGCGAGCCGTCCACTTTTTGATGCAACCAAAGCCGCGGCAAGTGCGGCGGCGTTGAGTTTTGATGCACTTCTCAATCCTGCCCGGCTTGCCCGTGTTGCTTCACAGGGTGATGCGGGGGATGAATACCCTGGGCTTCGCGCTGTTCTCGCGCGTGTAACAGCCGCGATGATGGCAGATGGTAAAGGGGATGCGGCCAAAGATGTGGCCCTTCGCCAACAAGTGGCGGGTGACTATGCCGAACGCCTTATCGGCCTTTCACTCGGGGTCGATGTGCCGGTTGTTGTGAGGCAGGAAAGCCGGGCTGCACTGATGGATGTACGCTCGCGGGCAGAGAAAATGCGCCGCCGCGACGGTGCGTTTGCGTCTGGTCTGATTGCCCGCATTGATGACGCGCTGGCGCGAGCCCGCACACCAGCCGTGAAGGAACCGGCTGAGGCAACTATCCCGCCGGGAAGCCCGATCGGGAGTGGGCAGGGTGAGCCGTGCTGGCATTGCGACAGCAGTTTCTAAAATTGAACGGATAAAGAAAAGGGCCTGCGGGCCCTTTTTTTGTATGGTTATTTCCCAGAGTAACGGCCGTAGCATAGCGCACCAAAGGCGGCAGTAACGCCGTGCAGAAGGGCACTGATCCATACCGCATTAATAGCAATCATCAAAATAGCCTCGCCCTGTGCGTCCTCGCTGTTTCCTGCAATTAAAAGCGCAAACAAGGCTGTGGCTAAACCGCGCGGACCAAACCAGCCGAAGAAGATCCTTGTCCTGGGTGGGAGGCCGGTACCTGTCAAAGATAGCCAGATAGCCAGTGGGCGGATGACGAAAAGGCTCGTCAAGATCAGAAGGAAAACGGGCAGGGTGAGGTTTTGCGCCGCCAAAGGTACAAGCGTAAGGCCAAGGAGGAAAAAGGCGGCCCAGCTCAGCATCTGTCCCTCACTTTCGGTGAAGTCATAGATAAACTGACATCGGCCTTTGACAATATTGCCAAATGCCAGGCCTGCGACAAAGGCCGCTATAAAACCGTTTCCGCCAAGCAGGGTCGCGCTCAGATAAGCTGCACCGGCTAATGCGAGGGTGCTGATCCCTTCATATGTGCTGGCGGTATATTTTCGCTCGTCTGCACGCAGGAAAAGCCAGCCACCAACGTAGCCAACTGCGCCACCTATTAGCGGCCCGAGCGTGAGCTGCATGGCGATGAAAGTGAACCAGTTGGTTGCCTCAGACGCAGGGGTGATTGCGGCCAGGCTCGCGAAAAGCAAGATGGCAGGCAATGCTAAGCCGTCGTTCATGCCGCTCTCAACGGACAGAGACTGACGTTCCATTTCAGGCACGCTGGGGTCGGTAATGACGGATTGCCCGAGTGCGGCATCTGTGGGGCCCAGTATGGCGGCAAGCAGTGCGAGGGCAAAAAGTGGCCAGTCTGGCAATAGTAGAAACGCACCACCTGTGCCGAGCAGGATGGCGAGCGGTAGCCCAATCAACAGCATGCGCAGCGGGACCGTTCGCTCCCTTATAAGTTCTGCAAGATCTACTTTCGCGGCGTCAAGAAACAGCAAGATTACAAGGGCAACTTCAGCAACCAGATGAAGCCCTTCTTGTGCGTTTTCTTTTGGGAGTAGATCGGTAAAAGAAAACAATGCTCCGAGCGCGAGGAAAAACATCGGCGGCGTAATCACCGTGGAAGAAAGTCGCTTCGCGATTAGCGCGAGAAAGATTGTGGCGACAGTGATGATCAGTAATCCAGTCAAGATAATGCCTTCCATAGCTTGCCGGGCATCGATAATCGGTTGATTTTTATGTTTTGTCGAGGGCAGGCTTCAGAGGAGGGCCCCTCGCATGAGGCGAAGCGTGGCAGGAAACAGAGAAAGGACTAGTCTTGTGAACCTGGGAGCATTTTCACTTAGTCTTAACGTGAAAGACATCGCTGCATCTGAGGCTTTCTATGAAAAACTTGGATTTACCGTCATGGGTGGTGATCGTGATCAAGGATGGTTGATCATGAAAGGCCCCACCTGTGTGCTTGGGTTGTTTCAGGGCATGTTTGATAAAAACATGATGACCTTCAATCCCGGCTGGGACAGTAGTGCAGAGCCGCTTGATGATTTCACTGATGTTCGCGACATTCAGCGGGCGCTCAAAAAGGCAGGGGTGCCGCTTGTGACTGAAGCGGATGAAAACACCAGTGGTCCGGCGAGCTTCATGGTGACAGACCCTGACGGCAACCCGATACTGATTGACCAGCATCGGTAGTGGGCGCGCAAAAGGCAGATACGAGAGCTACCTTCTGCGCGCAGAAACCTATGCCGAGAAGGTCACGGGAATAGAAGCGCCTGAAATACAGCGCGCTTTGCTGGACGTGAGGAAAGCGATCACATCTGAAATGGCTTCCGGCGTTGTCCATTCGCTATAGTCCGCGTCCGGCATATCCGCACGGTTCTTTGGGGTGTCGATAATGCGGGGGAGCACTGCGTTTACCCGGATTTTTTGGCCGGATAGCTCATCCGCAAGGCTTTCGGTCAGCGCCCGCACGGCAGCCTTGGAGGCCGCATAAGCGCCCATGCCGCGTACCGCAGGCATGGCAGCAGCTGCGCCAATATAAACCACAGATCCACCATCAGCGAAGGATGGCAATAACGCCTGTGTGGTGTTCAGGGCGGTCATCAGGTTGATGTCATACATGCGTTGCCAAGTGGCTGGTGAGCCGTCCTTGATTTCCTCCCAGGCGAAAGTGCCTGCGATATGCACTAAGGCATCCACTGTTTTAAATTTATCATGAATGGCGGCAGCAGCCTTCTTCGTGGCCTCCATATCCGTGAGATCATATCCGCCCAGATACTTCACATCCTCCGGGAGACTAGCGGGCCGCGCCTTCGCTGCATCAAGTGCAATAACATTGTTTTTGGGGGTGTTCAGGGCGTCAATGGCGGCGGTGCCAAGCGCACCGGCGGCTCCGGTGATAACAATATTCTTCATCGATCAAACTTCCTTGCCTGTTGGGTCTGCCACAACGTGGATAAATCGCTTCCACTTGTTTAGCGAGATTTATCTCTCGGATCGAGAGGTCAATGGCAATTTTACCATAGACGGATGACCTGTTCAGTGATGTTTGGCATTGCGATGGCCTGTCGACAACCACAAAAATTGCTCGGTTAGCGACGTGTTATGCCTTAGGGCGCGGCAGCCCTTTCCCATGATTTCCCAAATTTCTGGATTCCGCGAAGGCGGGGAAGAGAGTGAAGAAAAAGTGAGAACATATAGGAAACATATGTTCATATCTATTTGATTTAAAAGAAATAAATGTCTTGTCAGGCTAAAATTTCCTATACATAAAAAGTCACTAAGGCCCATACAGACCCATTGACCACCCATTAAAAACCATGATATCCCAAATATGTTCAGAAGACGTTCTGAATGCCTGTGCTTTGTTTGGCGGCAAAGAATGGGGGGAGAACAATCGGGGGCTTGTTGGGCAATGGCATTTTTCCTGTCCACATTCACAAACAAGGTAGACAAGAAAGGGCGGGTCTCTGTCCCAGCCTCTTTTCGTCAAGCCGTATCCTCCAGTCACTTCCCCGGTATTGTCGTTTACCGACCTCTGAATTTCCCCTGTATCGAAGGCGCAGACCTCACTTTCCTTGAGCAATTGTCTGACCGGCTCTACGGCGATTTTGGACCTTTCAATCCCGACCAAATGTCCGTCGCCACCGCCATTCTCGCTGGTTCCAGTCAGCTTGCTTTTGACCCTGAAGGTCGCGTGATGCTGCCTGCTGAAATGCGTGCGGCGGCAGGTGTCGATACCCACGCCACATTTGTTGGGCTTGGTCGCAAGTTCCAAATCTGGGGAGCTGACGCCTACCAAGAGCATCTCAAAGACCAGTTGGAGCAAGCCGCTGAAGCCGCGCCGAAGCTGCCGCCATTTGGTGGTGGAGGGCAGGCATGATGAGCAAGGGCGATATCCAAGCCGCTGAGGCTACTGGCCGGCACATTCCCGTTCTTCTTGATGAGGTAGTAAGTGCGCTGGAGCCTAGCTCAGGTGAAGCTTATGTCGACGGTACCTTTGGGGCGGGTGGTTATACCCGTGCCGTGCTGGGTAATGCCGATTGCAGGGTTATCGCGATTGATCGCGATCCGGATGCCATCACGCGCTCCAGCACGCTAAAGGCGGAGTTTGGCGATAAGTTTCAAATTCTGGAAGGCTGTTTTGGTGACATGGCGTCGCTGTTGCCTGATGCGGGTGTTGATGCAGTTCATGGCGTGATGCTTGATATCGGCGTTTCCAGCTTTCAGCTTGATGAAGCCGAGCGCGGTTTTTCTTTCATGGCAGATGGCCCCTTGGACATGCGCATGGGGCGGGCTGGTGAAAGTGCGGCTGACGTCGTCAATACATATGGCGAGGAAGAGCTTGCTGACATTATTTATAACTACGGCGAAGAGCGGAAGTCTCGCCGCGTTGCTGCGGCAATTGTAAAAGATCGCGTGACAACACCGTTTGAGCGCACCAAACAGCTTGCCGATATGATTGAGCGCGTGCTGGGCCGTCCGCCGGTGCGAAAAGGCCAGCGAGCAGTTCACCCTGCAACGCGTACATTCCAAGCGCTTCGTATTCATGTGAATGATGAGCTCGGTGAGTTGCGCCGCGGCCTCGAGGGAGCAGAGGCATTGCTTTCCGAGGGTGGGCGTCTGGTTGTGGTGAGTTTCCACTCACTCGAAGACCGTATCGTTAAAAACTTTATGGCGGAACGAAGCGGCATGCAGGCCGGCGGCAGTCGGCACATGCCCGGCCCTGTGAGCGCGGGGCCTGCGCCAAGTTTCAAATTGAAGAACAAGGGAGCCGTGAAGCCGGGTGAGGAAGAGGTGGGCCGTAATCCGCGTTCTCGTTCTTCCCGGCTTCGCGTAGCAATCCGCACTAGCGCGCCCGCGTGGGCACCTTCCAAAGACGGGAGGCGTTGATGCGGCGGCTTTTCACTATCCTCGCAGCGGTAACCGCACTTTTTGCAGGCGCTGCTGTGTTGCAGCTCAAGCTCGCTGTGCAGGAAAAGGCAGATGAGGTCAAGGCGCTCGCGAACCAGATCCACGAAGATCGGGAAGCGATCCGTGTGCTGGAAGCCGAGTGGGCGTATCTCACCACGCCGCGGGCGTTGCAGGAGAAATCTATCCGCTTTCTCGCGCTGATGCCGCCGGCGGCAGAACAAATACTCAGTGAGCCTGACCGTATTCCGTTCCGCCCGCGCGGCGTTGAAGCGGAGGAGGACCCCGGTGTGCTTCTGCCAACAGCCGCTAGGGGCAAATCGACAGATCAACCGAACAAGCCGGATAAAGAGAAAGGACCCACGCTGTGAGAACGGCATCAACATACGCAGGGCTGTCCATGGAAGGGCGGCATAAGAGTGCGCTTGAAGTAGCCCGCAACCGATTGATGGTTGCGGTTTTGCTGTTTTTTGCCGCTTTTGTGGTGATGATGATTCGTACCGTTGAGCTGGGCCTTTCAACGCCGGAGCAGACACAGGTTGCGGCGCGGCATATCGTGGTGCCACCGGTGACGATTGCGCGCGCTGATATCCTTGATCGGAACGGTGAGGTGCTGGCGACAAACCTTCAGAGCGCATCGCTTTATGCTAATCCGCAGGATATCAAGGATGCGCATGAAGCTGCCATGAAGCTTGTATCCGTGTTGCCCGACCTTTCGCTCGCTGACGTTGAGGAAAAGCTCAGCTCGGGACGTCGGTTTGTATGGCTGAAGCGCAAGCTTTCGCCGCGCGAAAAATGGCAGGTTAACGCACTTGGTATCCCTGCGTTCCAGTTCCAAGCTGAAGAGGAGCGGGTATACCCCCACGGGCGCCTTGCAGCTCACGCGCTTGGTTTTGTGGATGTTGACGGCAAAGGCCTTGGTGGTGTTGAGCGGTACTTTGATGATCGCCTCGCTGACAGAACAATGACTGATCAGCCCATCAAGCTGGCGCTTGATACTCGCGTGCAGTATGCGCTGACCGACGAGCTTGAAGCAGCGATGAGCGCGCATCAGGCGCTGGGTGCGGCAGGCCTTGTGATGGATGTGGCAACTGGTGAAGTTGTGGCCATGGTGTCGTTGCCGGACTTTGACCCTAATAGTGTCCGTGGTAGTGCGGGGCAAGAGCGCTTCAACCGGGTAACCCAGGGTGTGTATGAGCTTGGCTCCACCTTCAAGACCTTCACGTTTGCGGCAGCGCTTGATCAAGGTGTGGCGTCGCTTGAGGACGGTTACGATGCAACCAAGCCCCTTCGCATCGCACGGTTCACCATTAGCGACGATCACCCGAAATCGCGCTACCTGACGCTACCTGAGATTTTTGCCTATTCCAGCAATATCGGCACCGCACAAATGGCACTTGATCTCGGCTCCGACAAGCAGCAGGTGTTCCTGTCAGAAATCGGGCTGTTGCAGCCAGCAACCATTGAGCTTCCGGAAGTTGGGTCGCCCCTGTTCCCAGATACTTGGCGCAAGGTTTCAACCATGACAATTTCTTATGGTCATGGCATTGCAGTGAGCCCGCTGCAACTTGCGAGCGGAATATCAGCGATGGTCAATGGTGGGCGACTTAATGCCGCCACACTTGTTGATAATCCTGAGGCTTGGACTAATGGTAAGCAGGTTATCTCAGCGGCTACGAGCCGCAAAATCCGTCAATTGCTACGCCTGGCCGTCACCAAAGGTACTGGTGGGCGCGCTGATGCGGTCGGGTATCGCGTTGGCGGCAAAACGGGCACAGCCGAAAAGGCTGTCGCAGGCGGGTATGACACACGCGCGCTGATTTCCTCTTTTGTGGGTATTTATCCAATGGATGACCCACGTTATGTGGTTTTTGCGCTGCTGGATGAGCCGCGTGGTACCAAAGAAACCTTTGGTTTCCGCGCAGGAGGCTGGGTCGCAGCGCCTGTGGTGAAGAATGTAATTCTGCGCACTGCACCCCTATTGGGTGTGGCGCCAAAACGAGAAGACGACGGTCTGTATCAGAACGTCGCCATGATGATTGAGAAGTAAGGGATAGAGTTACCGCAAATGACGGTCACACTTGCACAGCTTCTGGGTGGTTCTAACGTCTCTGGAGATATTGTTATCTCCGGCATGACGGTTGATAGCCGGGCCGTGAAGAAGGGTGACCTTTTTGTGGCGCTGCCCGGCACAAAGCAAGATGGCCGTGCCTATATTGCTGACGCCATCAAGGCAGGGGCATGCGCTGTTCTCACCACGGAAGGGTATAGTGATGCGAAAGTGGGTGTGCCGTTTATTGGTGACGTAAATCCGCGTAGGCGATATGCGCAGCTGGCGGCGCGCTTTTGTGGGGCTCAACCCGAAGTGCAGGTTGCTGTTACCGGAACAAATGGCAAAACATCGGTCGCTGATTTTGCCCGCCAGCTTTGGCAGAAAATTGGGGTGCACGCAGCAAGTATGGGCACGCTCGGTGTCCGCTCAGAGCGGTATTCCGAGCCGGGCGGCCTGACCACGCCAGACCCACTCGCACTTCATAAAGCACTTAATATGCTTGCTATTAAAGGTGTTGACCATGTCGCCGTGGAGGCTTCCAGCCATGGGCTTGATCAATACAGGCTTGACGGCATGCGCCTGCAGGCTGCGGCATTTACCAATCTCACTCGTGATCATCTGGATTATCACCGTACCGAGCAAGGCTACTTCTATGCCAAAGCGCGCCTGTTTGGTGACCTTCTAGGGCCACAAGGAACAGCGGTTATCAATACAGATGACCCCTGGGGGTGTATTCTTGAAGATATCGCGTGGGCGCGTGGGCAATCGCTCCTGACTGTTGGCAGCAATGCAGATGCCATGCTTCGGCTGGTGTCTCAGGAGGTTGCTCCTGACGGCCAGAAACTGCAGATGGAATTTTGTGGCTCAGCGTTTGAAGCTGATCTGCCACTTGTGGGTACCTTTCAAGCTTACAACGCACTTATGGCAGCAGGGCTGGTAATTGCCACAGGCAGCGCACCGGAGCAGGTGTTTGAGGCCCTTTCTGGCCTGCGGGGGGTGCCAGGGCGGATGGAGTTGGTTGGTAGTGTGGCCAAAGGTGGCAGCGTTTTTGTCGATTATGCCCATACGCCTGACGGCTTGCGCACGGTGTTGAATGCGGCACGGGCCCATAAGCCAAACAAACTCCATGTTGTGTTTGGCTGTGGTGGCGACCGGGACGCTGGCAAACGCCCGTTGATGGGAAAAATCGCCCATGATCTTGCAGATTATGTGTATGTAACCGACGACAATCCGCGCAGTGAAGATGCAGCGGAGATCAGGCGCCAGATTATGACAGCCTGTCCCGGTGCGACAGAAGTTGGGGATCGTCATGCAGCAATTCTTGCTGCGATGGTGGCGCTTGAGGCGGGTGATATGTTGATCGTGTCAGGCAAGGGGCATGAAGAGGGACAAATTATTGGCGACACGGTCGTGCCATTCTCGGACATCGGGACAGTTCGGGAAATTTTGGGCGATACGGCGGGCCAAGCGGGGGCTGGGGCGTGAATTTTAAAGAACCGTTATGGACATCGGCGGAACTGACAGCAACCTGCGGCGGCGCAGGTGCTCAGCCGTGGTATGCGGATGGCATTCAAATTGATAGCCGGGAAGTTTTGCCAGGTGACTTGTTTGTTGCACTTCCGGGTACACAGAAAAATGGGCATGCCTATGTGGCTGAAGCGTTTTCAAAAGGCGCGGTCGCTGCGATTGTAAGCGAAGATGTGCCCGGCAAAGACATTCCTGCGCTTAAGCTCGTGCATGTGCCAGATACCATGCAGGCCTTGAGGTTGATGGCAGCGCAAGCGCGTGTGCGCGCACCCGTAAAAACAATCGCGGTGACAGGCAGCGCTGGTAAAACAAGCGTTGTGCAGGCACTTCGTCAGGCACTTGAGCGCACGGACGCAACTCACGCCAGCATCAAAAGTTTCAATAACCATGTAGGTGTGCCGCTATCGCTCGCGCGGATGCCGCGTCAGGCTCGTTTCGGTGTGTTTGAGATTGGCATGAGTGGGCCGGGCGAGGTCAGGGGCGGCGCCATGCTTGTAAAGCCTGATGTAGCAGTGGTGACGGCAGTTGGGGCGGCGCACGCGGGCCGGTTTGGTAGAATTTTTGAAATTGCAAAGGCAAAATCAGAGATATTTGAAGGCCTTAAGCCTGACGGTGTTGCTATCTTCGGGGTTGACCATGAATGGGCGGGTAACCTTATGGATGCAGTTAAGGCATCCGGGCATGAGCGTTTAACCGTGTCGGTGACAGGGGAGGCCGATGTGCGTCCGCTCCGTATTACTGAGCACGGCAATTGCACCTGCCTCACAGCAGATGTCGCGGGCACGACTATCACATACAAGATCGGTCAGCCTGGGCGCGAATGGGTGCTCAACAGTCTTCTGGTACTTGCTGCAGTGAAAGCTGTAGAAGGTGACCTTGGGCATGCGGCGCTCGCCCTCGCGAAGCTTGAGGCGGAACCCGGTCGTGGCAGGCAGCACCTGCTTACTTTACCACACGCAACAGTAACTCTGATCGATGATAGCTATAATGCTAACCCATTGAGCCTGAAGGCTGCCCTCCGCCGGTTATCGTTAACGCCGACAAAGAAGTTCGGCAGGCGTATCGCGGTTCTGGCGGACATGCGGGAACTTGGCGCGCGCAGCAATGAATTGCACATGAAACTCGCCGATGATTTGAAGAGATTTGGTGTGGATAAGGTTATCGCTTTTGGTCCGCAGATGAATGAGGTGGGTAAGGTCGCTGGCATCAGCACTGAACGTTGGCATAAAGACGACGATAGTGCCCTTAGGCTCGCGGAAACCTTGCGTGACGGTGACGCGGTTATCGTCAAAGGGGCGAACAGTGCAGGCTTGGGCGACATTGTGCGTGGATTATTAAGGGTTAATGCGGCCGAACGGGCTGAGGACGCCAATAACAAGTTGGGAGTAAGCTATGCTTTATAATCTTTTGGCGCCACTTGCAGACCAATATGGCATCTTTAACCTGTTTAAATATCTTACGTTTCGCACCGGCGGCGCTGTGCTTACCTCACTCATTATCTGCTTCATTTTCGGGCCGATGATCATTCGGTGGTTGAAGGCCAAACAGAAAATGGGTCAGCCAATTCGCGAGGACGGACCGCAAAGCCACATCGTAAGCAAAGCGGGTACACCCACTATGGGTGGTTTCATGATCTTGCTGGGGCTTGGGGTTTCCACTTTCTTGTGGGCGGATCTCTCAAACGTTTATATCTGGGCTGTGATGATCGTGACGCTTGGTTTTGGCGCTATCGGTTTTGTTGATGATTACCTCAAGGTAACCAAACGTACGTCTGACGGTGTGTCTGGCAAAATTCGCCTGCTACTTGAGTTCGCGATTGCCGGTTTTGCCGCTTGGCTGGTTTCAGACCTCAATGGCACGACGTTGGCTCTGCCGTTTGCGAAAAACCTGCTTGTTGAGCTGGGCTTTCTCTACATCCCCTTTGCCATGTTGGTGGTTGTTTGGGCTGGTAATGCGGTGAACCTGACAGATGGTCTCGATGGTCTGGCAACGGTGCCCGTGATTATTGCGGCGGGCGCGTTTGGCTTTATCGCCTACCTCGTGGGTAGTTCGGTTTATAGCTCCTACCTTGGTGTGACGTATGTCGCTGGGTCAGGTGAGCTTGCGGTACTTGCCGGTGCCATGATTGGCGCAGGGCTGGGCTTCCTCTGGTTCAATGCGCCGCCCGCAATGGTGTTCATGGGTGATACCGGCTCGCTCGCACTCGGCGGGGCACTTGGCACCATGGCGATTGTAACCAAACATGAGATTGCCCTTGGTATTATTGGTGGCCTTTTCTGGCTCGAGACAATTTCGGTGATCGTGCAGGTGCTGTCCTTCAAGCTGACAGGCAAGCGGGTTTTCCGCATGGCACCACTTCACCATCACTATGAGCAAAAAGGCTGGGCTGAGCCCACCATCGTGATCCGTTTCTGGATCATTGCAGTCATTCTGGCCCTTGTGGGCTTGGCTACATTGAAGTTGAGGTAGAAAGCGTTGATCACCGCATCAGCATATAAAGGTAAGAAGGTCGGAGTTTTTGGTCTTGCGCGTACTGGCGTGGCGGCCGTACAGGCGCTTGAAGCATCTGGCGCTGACGTTCTCGCGTGGGACGATGTGCCGGAGCGCCGGGCGGCGGTTGGTGCATACTCACATGACCTCTATGAAGCTGATATGCATAGCCTTGATGCGGTGATGCTGGCACCTGGTGTTCCGCTTAATTTCCCTGCGCCTCACGCCATTGTGGTTCGGTGTCGCGAGGCTGGCACACCGCTCATTAGCGACTTTGATTTTTTTGAGAAAGCGCGCACGGATATGGCCCCCCATAAGGTTGTGGCCATCACCGGCACGAACGGGAAATCTACCACCACAGCCCTTATTGGCCATGTTGTGGACGAGTGTGGTTTGCCAGCCGCAATTGGCGGCAACATAGGCAAAGGTATCTTGTCGCTTGATCTGCTACCCGAGGGCGGCGTTTATGTACTTGAGATGTCATCGTTCCAGTTGGACCTCACACAAAGCTTTAAGGCTGATATCGGAATTCTACTGAATATCACACCGGACCATCTGGATCGGCACGGTGATCTTGATGGATATGTGGCAGCCAAACAGCGGCTGTTTGAACAACAAGGGCCTGACGGTGTGGCCGTGATCAGTGTTGATGACAGCCATGGTGCTGCGATGGCGACTACTTATGCGGGGCATGTGGTGCCAATCTCCGTCGAAACGGCAGTCGCGGGCGGTGTATATGTTTTGGACGGAATGCTGACCGACGATATGGACGGTGAAGCTGTCGTTTGCGCAGATCTGCGGGAATGTGCCCCCATGCTGCTGGGCAGCCACAACTGGCAAAATGCAGCCGCCGCCTATGCCGCAGGCCGTAGCCTTGGGTTCAAGTTTGAGGATATTATTTCTGCATTCGGCTCTTTCCCCGGCTTGGCGCACAGGCAGGAAACCGTCGCCACCATCGACGGCATTCGGTATGTGAACGACAGCAAGGCTACCAACGTTGACGCCGCCTCGCGCGCCCTCAGGGCATTTGAGAATATTCACTGGATTGCGGGCGGCAGGCCGAAAGAAAAGAATTTCACGGCGCTTGCGGCCCTCATGGGTACAGTGAAGCATGCCTACCTGATTGGTGAAGCGGCTGATGCCATCGCGCATGACGTTGGCGGTGATGTAGACGTTGCCGATTGCCGTGATCTTGAACACGCTATCGAGTGTGCTCGGGCTAACGCGGTTGAAGGCGATGTTATATTGCTGTCACCGGCTTGCACGGCGTTTGACCAGTTTCGGGATTTTGAAAATCGAGGCGATGTATTCCGTTCCCTTGTGCTTGCGCGGACAGGAGAACGCTCATGATCGCGTTTTCCCGTACTGATAATTCCGTGCTTTCCCGCTGGTGGTGGACAGTTGATCGGTGGATGCTGGCTCTTATCCTCGTTCTGATCACTGTAGGTATTTGGCTGACCCTTACCGCAAGCCCCGCAGTTGCTGAACGGCTTGGCCTTGATGCGTTGCATTTCGTAAAGCGGCAAGCCTTCTTCCTGTGCGTGGCACTTGTGACGGTGTTGGGTATTTCCATGATGTCCACCACGATGGTGAGGCGGATGGCTATTCTTGGCTTTCCCGCGATGATTTTGCTGATGCTGCTGGCGCTGCTGGTTGGCCCCGAAATCAAGGGTGCGACACGTTGGCTGCAGATCGGCAGCTTCACGCTTCAACCTAGCGAGTTCATGAAGCCCTTTTTTATTGTCACGACCGCATGGGTTTTGTCCTCGCACTTCACCGACGAAAAAGTGCCTGCAAAAAGGGTTGCCTTCGGGCTTTATCTTCTTGTTGTGATGTTGCTCGTTTTGCAGCCCGACTTTGGTCAGACCATTCTGGTCAGTAGCGTATGGATGGCGCAAATGGCGCTTGCGGGCCTGCCGCTAATGTGGCTCACGCTCGCTGGTGTGGTTGGACTTCTGGGGCTTGGCCTTGGTTACGCGTTACTGCCCCACGTAGCTAGCCGGATAGACAGGTTTATATCTCCCGAAAGCGGGGATACTTATCAGACAGACAAGGCCATGCAGGCGTTCGAATCTGGCGGAATGTTGGGTAAAGGACCAGGAGAAGGCGCTGTAAAGTTACACCTGCCTGACGCGCACACGGATTATATCTTCGCTGTGGTTGGTGAAGAGTTCGGCGCCATCGCTTGTGTTATGCTGCTTATTCTGTTCGCTGGCCTTGTGGTGCGGGGCCTCGCACATCTTCTGGAGGAAGAAAATCCCTTCCGGTTGCTCGCGGCTGCTGGCCTCATCATGCAATTCGGCATGCAGGCGTTGATCAATATCGGTGTGAATTTGGCTATCTTGCCTTCAAAGGGCATGACATTGCCGTTTATCTCTTACGGTGGGTCGTCCATGCTTGCGTTGGCAATCGGTACTGGCATGGTGCTTGCGTTGACCAGAAGGAACCGTTTTATCAGGCCCGGCACCGATCCGTTGGGCTGGAGGGCCGCAGAGTGACAGAGGCACCCTATATCGTTTTGGCCGCGGGCGGCACCGGGGGGCATATGATGCCAGCCGAGGCTGTCGCTGACGTGCTGACGAGTCAGGGGTGCGAGGTTTTCCTGATTACCGATACGCGCGGCGATGCAATCAAGAACGCGATGGCCGACGCGAACCGATTAGTGCTTCAAACCAGCAGTCATATGGCCGGTGGTTTAATTGGCAAAGTTCGCGCTGCTCTTAGCATTATCAAAAGTACGATTCAGGTGCGGGGTCATTTCTCAAAACGTCGTCCTGACGTGGTGGTTGGCTTCGGTGGTTATCCTTCAATGCCAGCGGTTATTGCTGCGCGCCTCAAAGGAATTCCATACGTTTTGCATGAACAGAACGCGGTGCTGGGCCGTGTTAATCGTTTTATGGCAGAAGATGCCCGCGTGGTGGCACTGTCGCTTGAGAATAGCCAGCGTGTTCCCAAAGGCGCCTATACTGAGGTAACGGGCAACCCTGTGCGGCACTTGATCTCAAAACTCTCCAACATTGCCTATGCCGTGCCCTTCGGGTTTGGTGACATCCGCCTTTTGGTGATTGGAGGAAGCCAGGGCGCGCGTATCCTTTCAGATGTGGTGCCTGCGGCTGTGGCGGCCTTATCAGACGATATGAAGTCCCGGCTTGAAATCACACATCAAGCGCGGGAAGAAGATGTAGAGCGCGTGGTTGCAGCCTATACGGACGCGGGCGTGAAGCACCGGGTACAATCCTATTTTGATGATGTCGGGTCACTGTTGCTGCGTACACAGCTGGTGATCAGCCGCTCCGGCGCGTCGACTATCGCAGAGCTTTGTGCCATGGGGCGTCCTGCTATTCTGGTCCCCCTTGCGATCGCGGCTGACGACCACCAAAGCGTGAACGCGTCGGTGATCGAGGATGCCGGTGGTGGTTGGGTGATGAAAGAGCATGAGTTTACACCAGAGGCGCTCACAGAAAAATTAGGCTTCCTGCTGGCCGATCCATCGGCACTTAGGAACGCGTCAGACGGTATGCGGGAGATCGCATGCCTTGATGCTGCAGAGCGGCTTGCAGATATTGTAACGAGTATAGTGAAAGAGGAAAGAACGGCCCCATGAAAGGTATCCCGTTTGACATAGGTACGGTTCATTTTGTCGGCATTGGCGGTATTGGCATGTCGGGCATTGCTGAGGTGATGCATAACCTAGGCTATAGTGTACAGGGTTCCGACATCAGCGAAAACGCTAACGTAAAACGCCTGCAGGCGATGGGGATCGAGGTTAAAATCGGCCAGTGCGCTGAAAACCTTGGGGATAGTCAGGTTATTGTTGTGTCGTCCGCGATCCGGGCTGACAACCCTGAGGTTATGGCGGCTCGTGAAAAGGTTATTCCCGTTGTGCGCCGTGCGGAAATGCTGGCCGAACTGATGCGCCTCAAATGGTGTGTTTCAGTTGCAGGCACCCACGGTAAAACCACAACCACCTCCATGGTGGCCGCAGTTCTTGAGGCTGCCCATATTGACCCCACAGTTATCAACGGCGGCATCATTAATAGCTATGGCACCAACGCCCGCCTTGGTGAAGGTGACTGGATGGTGGTCGAGGCGGACGAAAGTGACGGCACTTTTGTCAAGCTTCCCGCAACCATCGCTGTGGTGACCAATATGGATGCCGAGCATCTCGATTTCTACGGCACGTTTGAGGCCGAGAAGGAAGCTTTCAAGGCATTTCTCGACCGCATTCCATTTTATGGTGCCGCGATCCTGTGCATTGACCACCCGGAAGTGCAGGGGCTTATCACCCATGTGCGGGGCCGCAAATTTATCACTTACGGGATGTCAGCCCAGGCAGATGTGCGGGCGGTGAATATGCGCTCGAAACACGGCACGGTTACATTTGATGTTGTGGTGCGCGCGCGCATCGCAGGCGAAGACCGCGCTATCGAGGCGGTTAGCCTGCCGATGCCAGGTATGCACAACGTACAGAACGCGCTTGCGGCAATTGCTGTTGGCCTAGAGATGAATGTGGACGATGCAACGCTCAAGGCGGCGTTTGCAGGCTTTGGCGGTGTGAAGCGTCGCTTCACGAAAACTGGTGAGGTTGGTGGTGTGACGATCATTGACGATTATGGCCATCACCCTGTGGAGATCGCGGCCGTATTGAAAGCTGCACGGGAGAGCTTTGACCGCCGCGTGATCGCTGTCGTGCAGCCGCACCGCTACACGAGGCTCAAAAGCCTATTTGAGGAATTCTGCACTTGCTTCAACGACGCCGATACGGTGATTGTGGCGCCTGTATATGAAGCAGGTGAAAAGCCTATCGAGGGCGCGGACAGAGATAGCCTGGTGGCTGGGCTTAAGGCTCATGGCCACAGACAGGTTGACGTAATCTATGGCGAGACGGACCTCGCAGAGGCCGTTCACCGGTATGCCGAGGCAGGCGACGTTGTCGTTTGTCTCGGCGCCGGCTCAATAAGCAAATGGGCTAATGACCTGCCCGCAGAGCTTGAGACGTTGGAGAGTGAACAATGATGATGGTCGCGACCAAACATTACGCTTTTATCGACCGGTTACCGCACGTGAGGGGCCGTCTTGTTGAAGATGCTCCGCTTGCGCGACTCAGTTGGTTCAAGACAGGTGGTCCGGCCGATGTTTTGTTCGAACCCGCAGATGAAGCTGATCTGGTAAACTTCCTGCGCCATGTGCCCGGCGATATTCCGCTGACGGTTATCGGTGTGGGTTCCAACCTTCTTGTTCGCGATGGTGGCATTGAAGGTGTTGTCATCCGACTTGGTCGTGCCTTTTCAGAGATTGAGATACGGGCTGATGTCGTGAAGGCAGGCGCCGCTGCCATGGACGTACATGTTGCGCGGGCTGCACAGAAAGCGGGCTTGGGTGGCCTCGAGTTCATGGTCGGTGTGCCGGGAACGGTTGGTGGTGCGCTTCGTATGAATGCCGGTGCTTACGGCCGGGAAATCAAGGATGTGCTTGTTCATGCCCATGCGGTTGACCGTTATGGGCATGTACATGAGTTGCGGGTTGACGATTTTGGCTATGGTTATCGTAAGAGTAAAGCACCGAAGGAGCTGATTTTCCTTCGGGCATCTTTCCATACCAAAATCCGTGAAGCAGACGATATTAAAGCCCGGATGGACGAAATTTCGGCCGAACGGCAGGAGAGCCAGCCGATTGGTACTCGTACCGGCGGCAGCACCTTTAAAAACCCGGAGGGCAAAAAAGCCTGGCAGCTTATCGACGATGCCGGATGCCGTGGCATGCGTATCGGTGATGCGCAGATCTCAGAGAAACACTGCAACTTTCTCATCAACCATGGTGGCGCTACGGCGAGCGATATTGAGACACTGGGCGAGGCTGTACGTGACAAGGTCAAGGAAAAGACAGGTGTTGAGCTGGTGTGGGAAATTGCCATTCTTGGCCGCAAGGGTGATGGAGGCACTGTTTGATGCTGCAAACCCTTCGCCAGTACAGAATATTGCTTTTGAGTCTAGGACTGCTGACAGCGGCCAGCATTTACGGAACCCTGCTGGCCCCGAAAATTGAAGCGTGGGTGGTTGAGCGCACGCGCGATGCGGGATTTGTGCTCAATGACCTTGAGCTTGACGGTGTGGTACGTGCAAGCAGGGCAGAAGTGCTTGCGGCGCTTGATGTGGACAGTGGTGTGCCTCTGCTCTCGATTGATCTGGAGCGCATTCGCGCACAGCTTGAAATGCTGCCGTGGGTCAAAAAGGCTGAGGTAAGCCGGATACTGCCGGGTAAGCTAAAAATCAATATCACCGAGCGTGAGCCTTTTGCGCTTTGGCAGCAGGATGGCACCGTTCGGTTGATTGATGAAACAGGTCATGTGATTACCAAGCGTGGGCTTTCTGACTTCGCGCATCTTATTATGGTGGTTGGCCAAGGGGCAGACCAAAAAGCCGGTGATTTGCATGGTATGCTTGATAATGCACCAGCGCTTTCTGCGCGGATTAAAACAGCAGTATTTGTAAGCGAGAGACGCTGGGACCTTATTTTTGACAATGGAGTGCGGGTCAAATTACCTGAGGGCGCGCCCGCTCAATATGACGCTCAAGCAGCATGGCAAAAATTTGCCACTTTGCAGGGTGAGTATCGCTTGCTTGAACGGGAGGTGAGTGTCATTGATATGCGCCTGCCAGACCGCATGGTTCTTAGGGTTTCGCCAGAAGGTCGCCGTATTATGGACGGCACCGGCTGGGCAACATGAAGTATTGAGTAGCAAAACATGAAAACGATCAATGGCACACCTGAAGGACTTATCGCAGCGCTGGACGTTGGTTCAGCAAAGGTGGCTTGTCTGATCGCTGAATTTGATGGTGCAGGGCATATCCATGTTCGTGGTGTCGGTAATCGCGCCAACGAAGGTGGTGTTTCGTCTGGCGCCATCGTTGATATGGAGGCGACGGAAAAGGCGATCCGCGCCTCGGTCGATCAGGCCGAAAAAATGGCAGGCGCAACTGTCTCTGATGTTTACCTTACCTTCTCGGGCGGTGAGCCCAAGAGCCGGGTCGTGGAAGTAAATGTAGATATTGCTGGCCACGCTGTGAGCCAGGCCGATCTCGACAAGGCCGTGGCTCTTGCCAAGGATCAGGTGGATTTCGCGGAAGATGGCCTTCTGCATGCGTTTCCAGCAGCCTACGCGGTGGACGGCAACTTTGGTGTCAAAGCTCCCATCGGCATGTACGGCAAGAAACTGAGTGTAGCGCTGCATGTAGTGACCGTATCAGCAGGGCCGCTCCAGAACCTACAGGCCTGCGTGCGCCGTGCGCACCTCAATGTGGCAGGCGCTGTGGTGACACCATTTGCCTCAGGGCTTTCGACACTAGTTGAAGATGAAGCCAAAATGGGTGCAGCCTGCATCGATATTGGCGCGGGCACGACCTCCATCGCGGTTTTTGCGCAAGGGGCACTTGTACACGCGGAAATCCTTCCTTTCGGCGGCGGACAGATCACCGAGCAGGTGGCGCGAAACCTCTTAACCCCATTTGAGCATGCGGAGCGCTTGAAAACCTTTAATGGTGCGGCGGTGGTGGATACAGCTGATGAGCGGCTTGAGATTGAAGTGCCTCAGGTAGGTGAAGACCGGGATGATGCGGTTATCCGCATGCCAAGAAGCGCTCTCACCAGCGTTATTCAGAAAGAATTGGAGTTACTGTTTGGTACGATTTCGGACCGGTTCGAGGCCTGCGGGTTTGCAGGTGTTGCCGGTCGCCGTGTGGTGCTGACAGGAGGGGTTGCGCAAGCTGAAGGCATTCGTGACCTCGCAAGTAAAATTATGGGACGTCAGGTACGTATCGGGCGCCCCGAGTTAGTACATGGCTTACCGCAAGCAGCACAGGCTCCGACATTTGCTGCAGCTGTAGGTTTGCTTATTTACGCCGCGAAGCGGCCAGTAGAAGACACAGTAAACACTAAAGGTAACAAAAAACGTACCCCACCTCCGGCAAGCGCACTCAGCCGCTTGTCGCGTTGGGTCAGGGACAATTTTTAACGGGCGGACCTGCAGCTGGTTTTGGCGTGCGGGGCAGGATACAAGGATCAAACGGAGGTACTGGGCAATGTCTATTGATTTTGGAAATACGGAACTGACCGAGCTGACACCAAAGATTGCAGTTATCGGTGTTGGTGGTGCGGGCTGTAACGCGGTCAACAACATGATCGAAGCACAGCTGCAGGGCGTTGACTTTATAGTCGCGAACACAGATGCGCAGGCGCTTGCAAACGCATCAGCCGACAATCGCATCCAGCTTGGTGTGCAGATCACCCAGGGTTTGGGTGCTGGGGCGCAGCCGAAAATTGGTGAAGCCGCGGCGGAAGAAGCTGTGGATATCATCGACAGCATGCTTGGTGGTTGCCATATGGCGTTCATTACCGCAGGCATGGGCGGCGGAACCGGCACAGGGGCAGCGCCGGTGATTGCACGCCGGGCGCGTGAAAAGGGCATCTTGACGGTCGGTGTTGTTACCAAGCCGTTCCAGTTTGAAGGCGGGCGCCGCATGAAAATTGCGGACGCGGGTATTCAGGAGCTTGCGCAGCACGTTGACACGCTGATCATCATCCCGAACCAGAACCTGTTCCGGGTGGCGAATGAGCGCACGACCTTCGCTGACGCCTTTAACATGGCGGATGAAGTTCTGCACTCTGGCGTGCGGGGTATTACCGACCTGATGGTAATGCCGGGCCTGATTAACCTCGATTTCGCCGATGTGCGCACCGTGATGTCTGAAATGGGCAAAGCGATGATGGGCACAGGCGAAGCAGAAGGCGAAACGCGTGCACGTGACGCGGCTGCTGCGGCGATCTCCAACCCGCTGCTTGAGGAAGCATCCCTTAAGGGGGCAAAAGGCGTTATCATCAACGTGACGGGCGGCATGGACATGACGCTCTATGAAGTTGATGAAGCGGTGAATATGGTGAGGGATCAGGTAGACCCTGACGCTCTTATCGTCTTCGGTTCCGCATTTAACCAGGACCTTGAAGGCCGCCTGCGCGTGTCTGTTGTTGCGACTGGTATTGAAGGTGGTGCTGGTAATGTGCAGATGCCCATGCCACGCCGGGAACGTATCGAAACACCGTCTGTAGCGGAAAGAAAACTGGCCGCCGCTGAAGAAAGTGCCGATCAGGCAAAAGCAGAAGACGCCATCACAGTTGCTGAAATGTCAGAACCTGAGGCAAAGGCAGAAGATACTGCTGATGACCTGATGAGCGCTTTGTCTTCTCTTCAGGAGGCTATTGAAGACCCGGAAGAAGCTGAGGGACCAAGAGAGGTAACCGAAGCTGAAAATGAAGCTGAAAATGCAGAGCGGGAAGAAGAACGTGCGGAAGTCGAAGAGACTTCTGTAGAGGATGACCTCGAGGCTCGTGCGGTCGCAGCTCAAGGCGATGATACCTTTATCGCTGACGCGCCGATGACGCCCAAGGCGAGCCAAGCATCTCTTGGCGAAGCCAACGCTTTCCAGGAAGCAGCTTACGCCAGCGGCACACCGGCAAAAACACAAACTCACACAGACGAAGAAGCATCTGACGCTGACGACGCGCAGCCACAGAAGCGTAGCTTGTTCCAGTTGATGACGGCAGGCCTTAGAAGCGGTGAAGCAGAAGCGCCTGTGGCACGTCAGGTTCCTTCCAATGACGCAGGTAAGGTTGAGCCAAAATTCGGCGGTGTGAATCCGGATGAGCGTCCAGCGTCGGTTAAGCCGACCAAGGACCAGCTTGAAATTCCAAGTTTTCTAAAGCGCCAGCAAAACTAGGCGCTAGAGTATAGACTATTAAAGCCGGGCTTCGACCCGGCTTTTCTTTTGCGCGTGCCAGGTGAGGTCGTTTATGAGCAGCCTACTTGCTCAACAGAGATCGAGCATATCTCCGGGTGACCATCACAGCAATCGTTAACAAGGTAGCTCATGAGGTCACGTGTACTGTCAACGTTGATGGAATAGATCACGCTGCGGCCATCTCGTTTTGCAACGATCAGATGAGCATTCGACAATATGTTCAGATGCGCGGAAAGCGTATTTTGTGGCACGCCAAGTTGTTTGGCGATATCCCCTGCCGCCATGCCGTCTTTCCCAAAACGCATGAGCAGGCGAAAAACCGCAAAACGTGTCGCCTGAGCGAGGGCGCTGAGTTGTGACACGGCGTTGTCATCGTTCATGGACAAGGGGCTCCGGGTGTCGGTTGGTCGTGTTTGCCATTGATAGCAACAGAGAGTCAGGATTTCCAGCGTTCGAGCGCGTTTTCATCCGTTTCTTTGGCGTCGACCCATACGGCGTCTGTACCCACATCTTCCTTTTTCCAGAAAGGCGCGCGGGATTTGAGGAAGTCCATCAGGAAATCTGCCGCTTCAAAAGCTGCCTGCCGATGCGCACTTAGGGTAATCACAAGAACGATATTGTCGGCGGGCTTGAGTGTGCCGAACCTGTGGATGACCCGGCAGCCCATAAGCGGCCAACGCTTTTCAGCCTCGCTAGCGATATTCTCAAGCTCACGTTCTGTCATGCCGGGATAATGTTCAAGTGTCATGCTGGCGAGTGAGCCACCAACATCTCGCACTGTGCCGGTGAATGTGACGATGGCGCCGATGTCAGTTCTGCTGCCTCTAATCGACGCAATCTCTGTATTGATGTCAAAATCTTCAGGTTGAACGGAAACCTTGGCCATATTAACCTCCGGTGACAGGAGGGAAGAAGGCGATTTCATCTGAATTTGTGACGTTATGGTCTGGTTTGACATGGACCTGATTGACGGCAATGCGAATGGCGTCCTGTTTCGCAAACGCGCGGGCGTAATTTTCGCCCCGTGTTGCCAGATGGTCGATCAAAGCCGAAACCGTAGTAACACCCTGCGGTAGGCTAAAGCTTTCTTCCGATTTGCCAATGGTTTCACGAACCCACGAGAAATAGAGTATCTGCGCCACGACTACACCATGTGCTTGAGGCCAGCCCGCAGATAGTCATAGCCAGTGTATAGTGTAAGTACTGCCGCAATCCACAGCGATATGATGCCAAGTTCTTGGGCAGGTAGGCTAAATTCCACAGCACCTTTTGACCAGACAAGCATACCCAGTGCGAGCATCTGCACTGTTGTTTTCCATTTCGCGAGCATGGACACAGGGACACTTACCTGCGCGCCGGCAAGAAATTCGCGAAGGCCCGATACCAGCAGTTCCCGGCACATGATGATGACGGCTGCTATTACATGCACGCCCGACACCCAGCCTGCGAATACGACCATGACAATCACTGCCGCTACCATCAGCTTGTCTGCGATAGGATCGAGAAACATGCCAATTTTTGAAACGGAACCAGTAGCGCGTGCCAGATAACCGTCAAAAAAGTCGGTGATGCCAGCAAGTGAGAAGGTCACAAACGCCACATGGCTGCCAAGTGGCTGTTCAAGAAAGAAGGACGCAACCAGAATAGGAATCACAAGGATACGTGACAGCGTCAAAATGTTCGGCAATGTCCACATGATTGTACCCTCGTTATGCTTGTGTCGCCACCATAACCCAATTGGCGGCCCGGTCAATCATAGCCATATGCCTTAGCTCTGAAAATGGTCGTATATTTGTTGAGCCATGGCACGAGAAATGCCTTCGACGCCCTCTAGGTCGCGTACATCAGCGCCTGTGATGGCTTTTACTGAGCCGAAATGATGCAGGAGCGCCTTTTTCCGTTTTGGCCCAATACCCGGTACGCCGTCGAGTGGAGATTTTTTGATGTCGCCCGCGCGTTTTGCGCGGTGGCTTCCGATCGCGAACCGGTGGGCTTCATCACGAAGGCGCTGGAGATAGTAGAGGACTGGATCGGTGAGCGGCAGCATAAAGCTTTCGCGGTCAGGCATGTGAAATTGTTCCCGCCCGGCATGCCGGTCTGGGCCCTTGGAAATTGCGACAACGGTTACGTCGTTTACGCCAAGATCATGCAGAATTTCCATAACCGAAGAGAGCTGTCCTTTGCCGCCATCAATCAGGAGAACATCCGGCCAATGGCCGCGCTCCTTGTCGGCGTCTTCCTTGATCAACCGTTTGAAGCGGCGTTCCATCACTTCCCGCATCATGCCGAAGTCATCCCCCGGGGTGAGGTCCTCCGACTTGATGTTGAATTTCCGGTATGCATTTTTCATCATGCCATCTGGCCCAGCCACAATCATGCCACCAACCGCGTTGGTGCCCTGAATATGGCTATTGTCATAAACTTCGATGCGTTTGGGTGGCTCGGCCATGTCGAACAGCTGGGCAACACCTTCAAGCAGTTTGGTCTGGCTCGCGCTTTCAGCGAGCTTTCTTTCAACCGCCTCCTTGGCGTTACGGATCGCCTCACGCATTACATCCGCCTTTTTGCCACGTTCGGGTACCGTTAGGGTCACCTTGCGGTCCATGCGCTCGCTTAGGGCCGCAGAGAGGAGAGCTTGGTCAGGCACTGCATGCGACAGAAGGACGAGGCGCGGGGCAGGTTTGTTGTCATAGAACTGGCTTATGAACGCCATCAATACGTCTTCGATGCCATCTGACTTGTCGTGTTTGGGGAAATAGGCCCGGTGGCCCCAGTTTTGCCCAGCCCGGAAAAAGAAGACCTGAATGCCGACCTGACCTCCGACCTCAGCTGCAGCGATGATATCTGCTTCGTCGACCATAGCATTGACCATGGTTTGATGGCTTTGAATGTGAGTAAGGGCGTTCAGCCTGTCCCGAAATATTGCGGCGATCTCGAACTCCAGATCGTCGCTGGCCTCCTGCATGGCCGTTGCAAACTTCTTCTGGATGCCTGATGTCCGCCCCTCAAGAAACGCGCGGGTCTCTGCCACCATATCGTTATATTCTGATTTTGAAAC
Source organism: Kordiimonas sp. (assembly GCF_965216265.1). Taxonomy (GTDB): domain Bacteria; phylum Pseudomonadota; class Alphaproteobacteria; order Sphingomonadales; family Kordiimonadaceae; genus Kordiimonas. Next base: position 667,935 of record NZ_OZ244153.1, on the reverse strand, counting down.
ATGCCCGACGCACGGCCCACTGCAACGCTTGATCTGATACAGGAGGCAAGCACGTGTCCGTGTTTCCAGTGTATTGTCAGTGCAGGAGCGAAGCTGAAAGACCTTCTGCAAGGTGTTCAGCGTGCGGTTTACGGCAGAAGCGCTCGCGAACGGCCCATAATATTGACCTTTATGACGCCGTGCACCGCGATGTTTGCTGATCTGTGCCCATTCGTGATCCTCACGCAGCAATATATAGGGGAAGGACTTGTCGTCTTTCAGAAGCACGTTGAAGGGTGGCTTAAACCGTTTGATGAGTGATGCTTCGAGAAGAAGTGCCTCAGCCTCTGTGCGCGTTGTGACAAACACCATGGAGGTGGTGGCGGCTACCATTCTCATCAATCGTACGCTTAAACGGTTAGGTTGCGTATAGGCAACTATGCGCTTCTTGATGCTTTTGGCTTTGCCTACATAGAGAACGTCACCGTGCTTTGAAAGCATTCGGTACACACCTGGGGCCGTCGGCGCAGTTTTTATATGCGCTTTAATTGTCGCAATACCATTTTCGAGCGACGCCTCGGTCACGGATCATATTCCTTCTTCTGATCATCAACTTGTGCCGGATTGGTACAGAAGAATCAATGCGACAGTTTTATATATTGATTCGGAAAAAAGATTTCCACGTATCCTGTGGATAACCTTGTGGGAAAGTTCGATGTTGTGATTGCAACATCGCTGTAACACTAGGTTTTTTACGGATTGCACAATTTTTGAGCAATTTATCTAAGTCATTGATTTGTATAGGATTGATGGCGGTCAAGGTGAGATTTTTTTTAGGTTGTCCTTTGGCCGCTTGTCTAATGAAATGCATTATGGCAGCGGTTGATTCGGTGTGCACAACTTTGCGTTAAAACATGAGGCGAGCGCTGGGAAAAGCCAATTGTTACTAATTGGTTAAGCTTATTGGGCGTGCCTGTGACGTTCGATTTCCACACCAACACTTGCAGCGCCTTCGACGGCCTCAAGCTTCTCTACCTTCACCCTAGTGCCGATCACCCGGATGTCCTCCAGTGTCATCTGTGCGATTCTCTCGGCCAATGTCTCGACAAGATTTATGTGGCCTTCGGTGAGGATTTTTTGAATGCCAACTACGACGTCGTTGTAGCACACAACCTTTGATAGTTGATCTTCGTGGTGCTCACCGCCCTCAAGCACGGAGAGGTCTACACTGATGCGGATACGCTGGCGCGTATCTTTCTCGTGGTCCCATACACCAATTTTTGCCACGGTCTCATAGTCGCGCACAAAAACATGTCGCACCGAACGTGTGGCATCCGCATAAGGCATGTGGAGGATGTTGGTTTTGATCGTTGCATCATCGTGCGCCATGGCATCAGTCCTCAAGTATATCGGCGGTGCGCCAAGCCAAGTGTTGGCCGCCGTCCAGCGCCATCATTTGCCCTGTGATGGAAGGAGTCTCAAGCAGAAAACGCACCGTACGGCAAATTTCATCTAGCGTTGGGCCTTTGCCGAGCGGCACATTCGCGGCCTCAGATGCAAAATCCTCAGGGCTTTGCTGCATGTTAGCTAGCGTTGGGCCAGGTCCGATGGCGTTAACGCGAATGGTAGGCGCAAGGGCTTGTGCCATGGTCTTGGTAAGGGTCAGGAGCGCCGCTTTCGACGTAGTATAGGAAAAATACTGAGGGTTCAGCTTCAGAACTCTTTGATCGATCATGTTGACGATGCTGCCTTGTATGCTACCAGGCAATTGGGCCGCGAACTGTTGGCTTAGGAGAGCAGGGGCCATCAAGTTGACGTTCATGTGGTTGTGCCAACTGGTTGGATTGAAGTTCTGCAGTCGGTCATCTTCAAAAACAGAGGCATTGTTTATGAGGGCCGTCAGTGGGGTATCAAGTGCTTCGGCGGCGTTGCTCACAAGCGACAGGGTGTCGGAGCTGTCGCTGAGGTCCGCCTGAACCGCAACAGCCTTACCATCAAAAGCCTCAATTTCCTCGATTGTCTGTTCGGCGTCATCCGGGGAGCCATGATAGTGCACAGCGACAGCCCAGCCTTCAGCGGCAAGGTCAAGTGCGATAGCGCGGCCTATACGGCGTGCAGCACCGGTAACAAGAACTGCTTTTGGCAGTCGTGTCATACATGAAGCCCCATAACTGCAGCACTTTCCGACGAATGAGCAAGATAAACGATATAGCCGATATATAGCATAACCATAGCCGCGCCGCTCAGTTTACCCACGTTGGAACGTAGCTTGATAAACGGCACAAGGAGGATGGAAGAACCAAGCATCACCCAGAGATCTACACGCAAGAAGCTATCGGGCACAGGAACCGTGCCAAATAGTGACGTAACGCCCATTATGGCCAGCAGGTTGAAGATGTTGGACCCGATCACATTACCGACCGCCACATCACAGTGGCCGCGAATAGCAGCCATGACGCCGGTTACCAGTTCCGGCAGGCTTGTGCCCAAAGCCACAAGGGTCAGGCCGATTACGGCTTCAGAGATGCCAAATTCCCGTGCAATGTGTACAGAGCCGATTACGAGCATATCGGCACCTAGTGCAAGCCCCAGAAGGCCGCCAAAAAGACAAATAAATGCAACTTTGTAGCTGTCTGGTTTGCGGTCCAGTTCTTCCATCTCTTCCATCTGTGCGGCGGCTTCCTTGGGGCAAGCCTTCCTGCCAAGGATAGAGTACATCAGGAACATGCTAAGGAATGCGAGCAACATCAGCCCTTCAGGCCAGGTGAACGATCCATCATAGGCAAGGGCAATGAAAACAACACTGGCGCCTAGCATGATTGCCAGGTTGCGGCCCAGCTTGGGTGCTGAACAGGTCATGGGGGCCAAGACAGCAGGTAGGCCAACAACCAGCAAGGCGTTAGCAATGTTTGAGCCAACCACGTTTCCTATCGCGAGGGTCGGCGCGCCTTTAAGGACCGCGTCAACACCAACCAGCATTTCAGGGGCGGATGTGCCAAAAGCAACGATTGTAAGGCCGATAACGAGTTTTGACAGACCGGCACGCATAGCTAAAGAAACTGATCCGCGGACCAGATAGTCGCCGGCGACTACGAGCAATACTAACCCGGCGACAACTTGAAAATATGCCATATGGTGATCGTATCCTTTTATGCACACGCCAAAGTGCTGCTTAGCGCTTATATAGGTACAAGACTCCGGAAAAGGAAGGCTTAGTAACCACGATTTGCGTCAAGCAGGTTCTCTGGCGCGTCGCCCTGTTCAATGCGGGCAATATTGCGTACTACATATTCCGCCGCTGTGTCAGGGCGTGTTATCGCTGCGATATGGGGGGTGATGATCAAATTGTCCAGCCCCCAAAGTGGATGATTGCTGGGGAGAGGCTCTTCCGGGAACACATCAAGTGTCGCGCTAGCGATATGGCCGCTTTCCATATGGGCCTTCAGGGCATCAAGATCGATCAGGGTGCCGCGCCCGGCATTAATGATGCTGGCACCTTCCGGTAGAAGTGACAGGCGTTCCTTATCAAGTAAGCCTTGGGTCTCTGGTGTGCTCGGCAGCAGGCCAACTAGAATGTCGGTATTGGCCAGGAAATCATCCAGGCGGTCTGAGCCATGGTGAAGCGTTACGTCCTCAACTGGGTTTTTTGGGGTGCGTGACCAGGCCGCAACCTGATAACCGAAAGGGGTAAGCGCTTCAGCGGCGACCCGACCAAGGGCACCAAACCCCAGAATGCCAACACGAACATCTTTTGCGGCTTTTGCAAAAAAGCGGCCCCAGTCTTTGTTCTTTTGTTTAGTGATCATGCTGGGAATGCCGCGGTGATGCATTAGCACGCTCATGGCCACAAATTCGGCCATGCCTTCCTTTAAGCCGTCATCCCCCATGCGAATGATAGGCACCTCCGGCGGGAGGTTCGGGTCACGGGTGAGGTGATCTACGCCTGCCCCCAACGAGAACACGGCCCTAATGTTGGGGTAACTGGCGATCAAGCCGGGTTCTGGCTCCCATACAAAAGCATAGGCGGGGCCATCATCAGGGGTTCCCCAATCAGGATAACTGCGGAAGTCAATACCCGGGGCGACCTTCAGAAGGGAATCACGCCAGATATCGTGACTATAGTCTTCGAGATAGAAAAGAATGCGTGTCATAATGTCCTGCCAGTTAATATCGTTCCGGGCTTTTGGTACTGCAATGTTGGCGCTGTTTTGCTCCTTCATAAACACTTAGGGCGAAGTTTGGAAATGTCTGCTTGAATTGCTGCTTGGAATCAATTATCAGAACGCCCGAACGAACAGCCTTGCGCGTGAGTAAGGTTTTTCTTGCAATTGAATTAGGCTCGCCTTATGTTGCGCGCCTCGAATCAAGGGGTTCACGTGACCGTGGATCCGAAAGTGTTGCCCGGAGGCGCCTCTGGCGGGCCCCGGCGAGCGAAAAGGTTAGAAAAATGGCAGTACCTAAGAGAAAAGTAACTGGCTCTCGCCGTGGTATGCGTCGTTCGCACGATGCCCTGAAAGCCGTAAACTATCAGGAAGACTCACACACTGGCGAATACAAACTGCGTCACCACATCGACCTGAAGACAGGCATGTACCGTGGCAAGCAGGTTCTGGAGCCAAAAGGCGACTACTAAGCCTTTAACGCTTCAACGCGAATTCTGACAACCGGCGTCTCCTTGTGGGGCGCCGGTTTTCTTTTGCCAAATCTTCTTTATTCAGAGAATTGCCTTTTGGTTGCCATCGTGTTTGGTATTCTGGAGCAACACTTCACTTCAATGGGGACACGAAATGCGTACTAGAAATATCCTCGCCCTTTCTGCCGGACTGTTCCTGGCTGCCTGTGTGACCACGAATACCGTAACGGGCCGGTCACAGTTTATTACCATTCCGCCAAGCCAGGACGCAGCTCTTGGGCTTGAGGCTATGAAGGAAGTGAAAAAAACTGCGGACGTGAAAACCAGCGGTCCGGCGGCTCAGCGCGTGCAAAGGATTGGGGCTCGCATCGCAGCAATCTCGGACAAGCCAGACATGCCGTGGGAGTTTGTGGTTATTGATGAGGACGTGCTCAATGCCTGGGCGCTGCCTGGGGGTAAAATAGCCATGTACCAGAAAATGGTTGATAGCTTCCCGGATGACGATGAACTTGCTGCTGTGATGGGGCATGAGATTGCGCACGCTATTCTTCGCCACGGTGCTGAGCAAATGAGCCGTGCACAAGCTCAAAATCTTGCAATTGTGGGAGTAGGTGCTGCTGTCGGTGCAACCACGCAGGATGGTGAAATGGCACAAATGGCGGTGACATTGGGTGCTTTGGCGGCGCAAGGGTTTGTCCAGCTACCACACAGCAGGGCCATGGAGCTCGAGGCGGACGATATCGGTACCCTCTATATGGCCCGAGCAGGGTATGACCCTCGGGCCGCCGTGCGGTTATGGCAAAAGATGAAATCGATGAAAGATGGTGCTTCCCAACCGGCGTTTCTGTCGACGCACCCATCTGACGATAAACGCATTGCGCGTATCAACGCGAAGATGTCTACCTATATGGCTGAATATAAAAATAATTAAACCTTTAATAAAAACGGTTTAGTGATTTGCGAGTTGTCCCGATTCGGTGCACCTTTCAACTATAAGGGGAACTTAATGTTGCTGGTTGGGGCAACAGGGGTGCACGAATGACTGAAGCCGAAATACAGGAGTTGGCCAAGGACTATCTTGGCTACTTTCTTCATGATGGCGCAATTGAAGCGCATGAGTTTAAAGCAGTTGAAACCATGTGGCGCCTATGCCGGGACGAACCCAAAACAGGATTCCGGGCCATATGGGTTGCCGTGAACATGATCGAGGCTGAAAACAGTCGGGCCTTGTCGTTTCTTGGTACCGGCCCGCTTGAGGACCTGATCAATTTTCATGGCGGTGATGTGGTTGGCCTTCTTATTGAGGCTGCGCGAGAGAATGTAAACTTCTGCATCGCACTGTCGTGTGTGTGGAAAAATGCCCTGGACGACTATGCCTGGAACAGGCTTGCCGAAGAACTGCCGGGCATACGGGCATTCCACGGCAAACACCTCAAAGATGGCAGGGCGTCATTGTCCTGACGGTAGCTCGCCCGTTTAAGCGTAATCCAGCCCGATATCGACGGCCGGGGCAGACTGTGTCAGGCGCCCAACTGAAATATACTCGACGCCGGTTTCGGCGATGGCTCTGATGGTGTCGAGGTTTACGCCGCCGGAAGCCTCACAGGGGATCTTTCCGTTAACGATGGCGCGGGCGTCCCGCAGCATTGCAGGCGGCATGTTGTCAAGGAGCAGGCTATTGGCGCCGGCTGCTAACGCTTGGCGCAACTGCTCAAGAGTATCGCACTCAACCTGTATATCATTTCGTCCTGCGGCCTTCGCGCCGGCAACGGCCTTCTCAACCGAGCCTGCTACAGCGATATGATTGTCTTTAATCATGATGGCATCGTAAAGCCCCATACGGTGGTTTTTAGCACCGCCCATGGCCGTGGCGTATTTACCAAGGCTCCTGAGGCCAGGAATGGTTTTGCGGGTATCAAGAAGCACCGTGCCGGTATCACGAATGAGGTCAACATATCTGCGTGTTAATGTGGCAATGCCAGACATGTGTTGCACGATATTGAGCGCTGTACGTTCGGCAGAAAGCAGTGCGCGGGCTTTGCCGTCAACCTTCATGATACGGGTGCCGGGGCCTACTCGGTCACCATCAGAAACATAAAAGGTGATTAGGCAGGCAGGGTCCAGACGTTTGAAAATAGGCTCAACAAGTGGAAGGCCCGCGAGAACCATTGTCTCACGTGCGTTCATTGTCGCAGATAGCGTGGCCTTTTCCGGGATGACGGTGGCGCAGGTCACATCGCCCTCACCAATATCTTCCGCAAACGCAGTGTCTATAAACGCTTGGACTTCCGCATCTGTTAAGGGAAATGCGACCATGAGGCTCTCCGTACTGGGCTTATGCGCTGATGGCTGAAACGTCTTTTGATGGGCCAGTAGTCGGGCTCATTTCCAACATTTTACGGAGTGGTTTTTCAGCCGCAATGCGTGTTTCTTCATCCAGTTCAATAACCGGGCCTTCGTCACGCAGGCAGAGATACAGCTTTTCCATCGTGTTCAAGGCCATAAACGGGCAGGTGTTACAGCTGCAATTGCCGTCCGCGCCAGGCGCACCGATGAAGGTTTTCCCTGGTGCCGCCTTTTCCATCTGGTGAATGATGCCGGGCTCTGTTGCAACGATGATGGTATCGGCCTCATGCTCGGTGCAGAATTTGAGGATCGAACTGGTGGAGCCCACATGGTCTGCATGCTGGACAATATTGTCCGGGCATTCAGGATGCGCAGCGACCGGCGCGTCCGGGTGCTTGGCTTTCAGCTTGATCAGTTCTTTTTCGCTGAACATCTCATGCACGATACAGGTGCCCTGCCATAGCAGCATGTCACGGCCTAACTTGCGTGAAAGGAAGCCGCCCAAATGACGGTCTGGTGCGAAAATGATTTTCTGGTCTTCGGGGATCTGCTTCACGATATGCTCTGCGTTTGAGCTTGTCACAATAATATCTGTGTGTGCCTTCACCGCAGCGGAGCAATTGATGTAGCTCAATACCATATGGTCAGGGTGCGCCTTGACGAATTTCTCAAACTCGTCAGGCGGGCAGCTGTCCTCCAGGCTGCAGCCAGCGGCCATGTCGGGCAGAACAACCTTTTTCTGTGGGCTCAGGACCTTGGCAACTTCAGCCATGAAGCGCACGCCACAAAAAACGATCATGTCTGCGTCAGTTTCAGCAGCCTTGCGGGAGAGATCAAGGCTATCGCCAACAAAGTCTGCGATATCCTGAATTTCGCCCGCCTGGTAATAGTGCGCAAGAATGACAGCATTCTTCTCTTCGCGCAGGCGTTTGATTTCTGCCACCAAATCAAGGGTGGGATCGACTGCCGGATGCGATACCATATTCATCTGTTTCTCCTGCGCGGACATGACTAATAACTTCGTGCAGCGGCATAAATACCGACCTAAAGCCACAAAGGCAATTAAGGATTTTTGCGCGTTCAGCCAAGTTCAAACAATGCTGACAACGATGGCGGCTTTGACGCCTTGACCCGGCCTTCGTCCACGAGCGCAATAAGATGGGCAAGTACGGACCGCGCGGCGGCCGGATGAAGCCTTACATCCACATCCTTATACATGCGGCTGACCATCATATTGATATCCATGGGGCCATCTTCAAGATGTTTGAGGATTTGCCCTTCACGCATGCGTCGGTGCGTTATTATACCGCGCACAAAAGGGGCTGCGTTTTCAATTTTTGGGCCATGGGTAGGGTATAAAACTGACGGAGCCTCCTTTGTCACCCGTTTCAGACTGGCGAAATAGGCGCGCATGTCTCCGTCAGGTGGTGCGATAACCGTCGTGGCCCACCCCATGATGTGGTCACCCACAAACAGCGCTTTTTCCTCTTCAAGCATGAAACAAAGATGGTTTGCGGTATGGCCCGGCGTGTGAATTGCGCGCAGTGTCCATCCGTTCCCGGTGAAAACATGGCCGTCCGCGATCAGATAGTCTGGTTTGAAGTGGGTATCTGCACCGGCTTCAACATCTTCACCATCCAGCCCGCCCTTACGGCCTGCGCCGTGTGTGCTGAACGCATATATTGGTGCACCAGTGCGCTCACTTAGCCAGGCTGACAGGGGCGAGTGGTCAATGTGGGTATGAGTTACAAGAATATGGCTGATGGATCGGTCGCCCACCGCCCGCAATATTGCTTCGCCGTGTTCAGGCATCATCGGGCCTGGGTCAATCACGGCGAGGCTGGAGTTGTTGCCTACAAGATATGTCCCGGTGCCAGTGTAAGTGTACGGGCTTGGGTTTTCGCACAGCACGCGGGTGATTAGCGGGCTTAAGCTTTCAGCTTTGCCGTACGGCGCTTTAAAATCCTGAATAAATTCGGGGCTCATAAACTGCATTCCTTAGTCGGATCTGCGCTTATGACTAAACGGTATCTGGTGTTGGGGAAAGGAAAATGGGTCGAAGCCGACTACACCAGCGGATTGAGGTGGGGCATTGAGGTGTAGTCGGACTTCGATTTCGTCAGGTCGCAGGCAGTGGCAGCTAGATGCAACCCTTAAACTTGGAAACCTGTGCCAGGTGGCAGCCGGAGCACCAGGTTCGTTTTTGTATTCGCAACGGGTGTGCCAGAAATAAATATTAAGTGATTTCAGATAGATAGGGAATGATGAACACTTGACTGTATCAGGCGGGGACAGAGATGTCCTGAAATGATACAGTTTTTGATGTCTCAATATGGGACACTCTATTTCCGTGACATTTCATCCCCTTGCGCTAGGCTCGGTTTAAATCAGTGGGGGAGAAGTGCTGGTGGAAGAGAAAAAGCGCGTCATGGGGTTTTGGCGCACGTGGGGCCTGTCTATCGGCATGATGGTGGGCTCCGGTGTCTTCATGTTGCCAACAGTTCTGGCGCCTTTTGGTAAATATGCACTCCTGAGCTGGCTGGTAACCGGTGGTGGCACTGTGGCGCTTGCGTTCTCGCTCGCCTATATGGCCCGGCGCGTTACCGTCAGTGGTGGTCCTTATGCATATACAAGGGCGGGGTTTGGTGACTTCACTGGTTTTTTGATGGCGTGGGGGTATTGGGTCTCCGTGTGGGTTTCTGTCGCTGCGGTGACTGTCGCTTTCATCGGATACTTGGCTGAGTTTTTCCCCACGCTTCGATCATCGCCAAACGCCTCTCTTGCTTGTGGCCTCGCTCTTATATGGGGGCTGGTAATTATCAACTGCCGCAGTGTACGAGGCTCCAGCGCTCTGCAGCTTATAACCAGCCTGGCAAAGTTCCTGCCGCTGTTGTTTTTGGCCTTGTTTGGGCTGGTGAGTGTTGAAAGCGCGAATTACGCCGGCATGATTGAGCCCCAAAGTCCGCTCTCCGCCACAGCGGCAGCCAGTGCTTTGGCCATGTGGGCATTTATTGGCTTTGAAGTTTGCACCATACCCGCTGGCGAGGTGCAAGACCCGGCGCGTACCATTCCACGCGCAACGATGGCTGGCGTACTGGCTGTGGTAGTGCTCTATTTTGCGGTGACCATGGCTGCGTTTGGGTTATTGCCTGCCGAGCAGTTGATGCAATCAACAGCACCGCTTGCGGATGCCGCTTCAGCTCTTGTTGGCCCAATGGGCGCGACTATTGTGGCGTTGATTGCCTTGGTCGCGACGGGTAGCGGCGTGAACGCAAATGTTTTTGCGGTTGGCCAGATGCCCATGGCGGCGGCGCTTGATGGTTTATTCCCTAGCCCGTTCGGCAAGCTGACACGATATGGCACGCCAGCTATATCCTTCATTATTGGTGGTGTGTTGGCATCTATCTCGCTTGCACTGAATTTTGTTGATGGACTGATCGTCGCGTTTGAGTTCCTCATTTTGCTGGCGACTATAACGGCAATTTTACCCGTGGCGATGTCGGCCGCGTCTGCGTGGTTGTTTGCAGTGCGCGACCCATCAGCCTCAAAGGTTGGGCATTTGCGCGATACGGTAGTTGCGGCGATAGGTTTCGCCTACGCTGTGTGGGTGATTGCAGGCTCAGGACGAGACAGCGTGTATTGGGCGCTGCTTCTATTGCTGGCAGGTGTGCCGATCTACGTATGGGTCACAGCGCAGCGACGTGTGCAAGCTAGTTTGAAGGAAACGTAGGTTGAGAGCGTTGTCTGGAATGAACGAATATGGGGTTATCAAGGCGGTAGCGGTGCGGACACCCGCGCAGGCATATCGATCAGCAGAGAAAATCGCCAAAGAGTGGCAGGCCCTGAGGTTCTATGAAGCTCCTGATCTTATGGCAGCGAACGCGGAACATGATGTGCTTAGGGCCGCGCTTTCAAACGCTGGGGCTGAGGTGGTGGAGCTTGAGTGCAGCGGTGAGTTGACGCTAGATAGCATTTATGCGCGTGACGCGCTGCTCGTTAGCCCCAAAGGGCTTATCCGTTGTAATATGGGACGTGTGAGCCGCTGGGGTGAACCTGCACAAAACGCTGCGCAACTGCAGGCACTTGGCTATGAGGTAGCAGGCGAAATCACACCACCCGGCACCATTGAGGGTGGTGATATGATCTGGCTTGACGACAACGCCTTGGCTGTGGGCGAAGGCCCGCGCACCAATGCAGAGGGTATTCGGCAATTGAGGGAAATATTGGGCAGCAAGGTTGAGGTACATGTGGTGCCGCTGCCGGCCCCAAGCCATCCGGAAGATGTATTTCATCTCATGTCGATGATCAGCCCGCTGGATAAAGATTTGGCCCTGATATATGCGCCTTTGGTGCCGGATACGTTCATAGCTTGGCTCACAGCCCGTGGCATCGCCTTTGTGGAGGTGCCGGAAGAAGAATTCATTCCCATGGGCTGCAACGTGCTCGCTCTCAGGCCCAGAGACCTGTTGATGCTTGACGGCCTGCCGAAAACCAAGGCGCGGCTTGAAGCTGCGGGATGTAAGGTGCAGACTTATAAAGGCGATGAAATCAGCCGTAAGGGGGAAGGCGGCCCAACCTGTCTCACCCGGCCGCTTGTACGGGAATAGTGTGCGATGGATGAGAGCAATAAAATGACCTCAGTCACAAACGCTTATGAAAGCCTGCCGTCCTGGACGTACTCCGATGCCGGGTACTTCAAGGATGAGATGGAGGCGGTTATTCGCCCGTCCTGGCAATTAGTTTGCCACCAGAATGACCTGCCGAATGTGGGTGATTATGTCACCCTTGATATCCTGAACGAGCGTGTGGTGGCGGTGCGTGGAAAAGATGGCGCCGTTAGGGTATTCCACAATGTTTGCAGGCACCGTGGTTCACGACTTCTGGAAGGCGGTCAGGGGGAATGCGGACAGCGCATTCGGTGTCCTTATCACGCCTGGACATGGGACCTTGAAGGTACGCTAATCAATGTACCTTATGAACGGGATTTCGAGGCATTTGATAGAAATGAGCACGGTCTGGCGACGCTGCCGAGCGAAATGTTTGTGGGTTTCATTTGGGCACGGCTTGACGGAAAGGTGGACGGCCCTGGCGTTGCCGACCAGTTTGCACCTTACCTTGATGAGATACTTCCTTACCGTATCGATGAAATGCAGCCGCTTGGCCGTGTGACGTTGCGCCCGCGTGCAGTAAACTGGAAACAGATCGCGGACAATTATGTGGATGCACTTCATATCCCGGTTGCACACCCTGGTCTTTCGGGCCTTGTGGGCAACACTTACGGCATGGAAGTGAAGGGCGATATTCACAAGATGTGGGGCGACGTGATGGAAACGCGCAAAGACTGCTGGTCGACCCGCGCCTATAGAAAAATATTGCCCGAAGTGGCTCATTTGACGGCCGATAAACAGCGCCACTGGGCGTACTATCGCCTTTGGCCAAACGTTGCGCTGGATATCTATCCTGACCAAGTGGATTTCATGCAATTTATCCCGGTTTCCCCGTTTGAAACGCTGATCCGTGAAGTTGCTTATGTGTTGCCGGACGATAGGCGCGAAATGAAGGCTGCGCGATACCTGAACTGGCGCATCAACCGGGAAGTGAATGCCGAAGATACGGCTATCATCAACCGGGTGCAGGACGGTATGGCCTCCTCAAGCTTCACCTCTGGCCCACTTGCGAAAACTGAAGTGTGCCTACTCGATAGTGTGCGCCGCATTCGGGAAGCCTTGCCACAAACCTGGTCGCGGCAGAAGCCATAGTGGGCGGGCTTACATGCCCTTTTGCTTTGTGACGATTTCCTTCTCCGCCCCAAACACGTTGCCAGCTACCAGTTGGCGCGGGTTGAAGCCGAAGTCGTCATAAGAGCGATATTTCTCAAGCAGGCTATCCACCACAGCCCGCCTGGCGTTTTGGGTCAGATAGCCGTTTTCTGCCACGTTTTCAGGGTTGGACATTGCATCGAACGTTAGTTCCTGCACGGATTTGATGTAAGAAATCTGTTCGTCCGCAGATGTCAGGCGGGAGACATCATTGTGGCCCGGCAAAACAAATGTATCAGCAGGATAGGTGTTTTTAAGGAACTCTAGATGCGCGATTGCGCCGTCCAAATGCCCTTCACCAACATAATAGTGGGTGTGCGGATAGTAGGTATCGCCTGCGAAAATAACATTCAGGTCTTTCTGGTAAATGGCGGCGTTGTCTGCCGCCTCACCGGCACCAAGCAGATGAATGTTGAAGGAAAGCCCTGCGATGGAGAGCTCTTCACCATCGCTTATGATATCGGTAATGACACCCAGTCTTTCATCTAACGCTTCACCAAAAGCATTTGGCATCGGGTAAAAACCAAGAATTTGTGTGTGCACGCTTGCCAGGTTGTCTGCCGTTACCTGGCTCGCATAGACTGGAAAGTCACCGAGTTCATCCTTAAGTGTTGGCAAACCGCCGAAATGATCCATGTGCGGATGGGTGATGATCACACCTTTGAGGATTTTACCGCTTGCCTTGATTTGCGCGGCCAGAAGCGTTGCATCTGATGGCACCAACTGGGCATCAATAAGCGCAATGCCGTCGGGCCCCTCAATCCAATAGGAATTTGTGCTCCACGCAAGATGATTGGCGACAAAGCGGTGAACTTTTGCTGTTTTCCCATCGTCGTCGGCCTGAACGGCAGGTAGCGAAAACAGGCAGAGCGCCAGCGCCAGAGTGATCGTGTTCTTCTTCATATCATTTCCTCACATCCCCTTTTGATTGACAAGTAGCAGACACTTAAAGCTGCTTTGAGGTCAATTGCGCTTGTGTTTAGGGCAAAGGTTCGGTTTTGAGGCAACTAGTTGTGATTTGATCATGGCGGCCAGTGCGCGTTAGTTCACATGGAGGAGGCATCTGGAAATGAGTGATGCACTGGGAAAAATAAGCGAGGAAGCGCGGGCCTGTCAGATATGTGCTGGTGAGCTAGCACTTGGCCCACGGCCTGTGTTTCAGGTGCATGCAAACGCCCGTATCCTAATCGCCGGGCAGGCACCGGGCACAAAGGTTCATGCCAGTGGAATACCGTTTGACGATGCCAGCGGCGCGCGTCTGCGTGACTGGATGGGCATCACTCGAGACATTTTTTATAACCCCGAGCATGTTGCTATCTTGCCAATGGGCTTTTGCTACCCAGGGCGTGGCCGCTCAGGTGATTTGCCGCCAAGGCCAGAGTGTGCACCCAAATGGCGGCAACGGATGCTTGATCTGATGCCCAAAATCGGGCTCACGCTTGTGATTGGTGCTTACGCGAAAGACTGGCATCTGCCTGCGCTCAAGGGACTGTCGCTCACGGACGGCGTGAAACAATTCAAGGACCAATTGCCCAATGCGCTTTTGTTGCCGCATCCAAGCCCGCGCAACAATATCTGGCTGAAGAAGAACGATTGGTTTGAGGCGGCCGTTTTGCCGGTTCTCAAAGCGAGAGTACAGGAAATCCTTAAGTGAGGCCTTGGTCTTTAATATGCCCGGTCGATGCAGAAATCCACGATGTCGAGCAGTGCGGTTTTGGCAGGGTGGTCTTTAAAAATGGCGAGCGCATCTTTGGCCATGGAGCCGTAATGGCGCGCTCGGTCAATCGTACCGTTCAGCGTATCATGCTCGCCAAGTAAGCGGATGGCTTTCTCCAGGTCTCCGTCTTCCTGGCGGCGACGCTCGACTGTGCGTTTCCAGAAGGCTTTCTCTTCATCTGTTCCGCGGCGGAAGGCGAGGATAACAGGCAGCGTTACTTTGCCTTCGCGGAAATCATCGCCAATTTCTTTACCGAGCGTTGCCTGCACCGCAGAATAATCCAGGGCGTCGTCAACCAACTGGAACGCGATGCCAAGATATTTGCCGTATGCGTCCAGCGCTTCTTCAACTTCACGGCCTTGCTCTGAGACCACACCGGCCACCTCACACGCGGCGGCGAAAAGCACAGCGGTTTTGGCGGTGATCACCTCAAGGTATTTTTCCTCAGGCGTTGTCAGGTCGTTGGCGGTGGTAAGCTGCAGCACTTCACCTTCCGTGATGACAGCGGAGGTGTTTGAAAGAATTTTAAGCACGCGAAGCGAATCGCTCTCCACCATCAATTCAAATGCGCGGCTGAACAAGAAATCCCCAACCAGGACTGTGGGCTGATTGCCCCAGATCAGGTTTGCGGTTTTTTTCCCACGCCGCATATTGCTTTCATCAACAACATCGTCATGCAAAAGGGTTGCGGTGTGAATAAATTCAACGGCTGTCGCGAGGCCTATATGCCGTTTGCCTTCATAGCCAAGCATAAGTGCGGATGCGAGCGTGAGCATCGGACGCAGGCGCTTCCCGCCAGATGAGATGAGGTGGCCTGCAAGCTCGGGAATGAGCGCAACAGGGCTTTGCATGCGGTCAAGAATAAGCTCGTTCACCAGATTCATATCATCGGCGACAAGATCCTGGAGGACCTTGATCGGGTTTTCGGTTGCATCCGCTTCGCGGCGACCGTGAATGGGAACGACATTAGTTGGCATGGTGACCTCAACGCTGCTGGTGTTCTTTTTTTGTTGGCGGACAATACCGCCGGGATAAAGTGAAGGCAAGGTATAGCGGCCACATGTGTGTCATTTGACCGCAGATAATTTCCACGTACAATCACCCATGAAAAATGAATAAAACGTGAACCAGGCGGTGACAGGCCCGATGACACAGCAAGTGACACTAGAGGATACTACAATCACCGCGGGTGAGGCTGAGGGCCAAACCTTTACGGTTGATGATTTTTTGGGGGGCGCGATCAAGCTCATTCAACCCAAAGATGGGTACCGGGTCTCGATGGATACGGTGATGCTGGCGGCCTCTGTTCCCGCGAAGGCCGGTGAACGCGTGATTGAGGGTGGAGTTGGGTCTGCGGGCGCCGCGCTATGCCTTGCGCGTCGAGTGCCTGGCGTACAGGTCTTTGGAATCGATATTCAAGATGACATGCTCGCCTATGCGCAGCGTAATATCGATTATAACAACTTGGGGGATCAGGTCAGTGTGGCAAAAGGCTGTATTGAGGGCCGCGACATTGGTGAGGCCACCTTTGATCATGTGATGGTGAACCCGCCCTATTTGGCCGATGGCCGAGGCATTCGCCCACCCGTTGAGAACAAGGGGCTCGCGCATATGGATTCGTCCGCCGCGCTCTCTGACTGGATCAAATTCTGCATTCATGTAGTCAAGAACAGAGGCACTGTTTCCATCATCTATCGGGCTGACCGGGTGGATGAAGTGATTGCGCACCTGCACCGGCGGGTGGGGGAACTGAAAATCATGCCGTTGTGGCCGCGTTTTGGGGCACCGGCAAAACGCGTTATCATTCAAGGTCGCAAAGGTGTGCACGGTGCAGCCAGTATTTTGCCGGGCCTTGCCCTGCATGGTGAGGTGGCGCGATATACCCGTGAGGCTGAAGCTATTCTGCGTGACGGCGCGGCGCTGGACCTGAAAGACTTTGCACGACAACGACAAAGCCGTTATTGAGGGCGAAACGAAAGCAAAGCAGCCGTATGCAACGGAAAATTTCAAAATTCATCCACACCCTCAGGTGCACTCTGTTTGGGGACCCGCCTCCCAAGGTTGCTGTCGTGCGGCTCTATGGTGTTATTGCGGCGGGTAAGCGTTTCCGGGGTGGCATCAATATGGCTTCGGTTGCCGGACAGCTCGAGCAAGCCTTTTCCATGCCGGGTGTTGCGGCGGTTGCGCTGCAGGTCAACTCACCTGGTGGCTCGCCAGTGCAGTCGGCGCTTATTACAGGGCGCATCCGCGCTCTCGCGCGGGAGAAAGATATCCCCGTGCTGGTGTTTGCTGAAGATGTTGCGGCCTCCGGTGGTTATATGCTCGCGCTGGCGGGTGATGAGATTTACGCCAACGAATCTTCAATCGTGGGCAGCATAGGCGTAATCTCCAGCGGCTTTGGTTTCACCGAGGCGATTAAAAAACTTGGTATTGAGCGGCGGCTGTATACAGCGGGTGAAAGCAAGGCGATGCTGGATTCCTTTTCAGAAGAAAAGGAAGAAGATGTTGAGCGGCTTAAAGCCATCCAGCTTGATATCCACGAACATTTCAAGACCCTGGTGAAGGATCGCCGGGGCAAGCGCCTGAAAGGGCTGAGGGCGCGTATTTTCTCCGGGGATGTGTTCACTGGTACGGATGCTGTCAAAATGGGTCTCATTGACGGCATTGGTGACATTCGGACAGTACTCCGGGACCGGTTCGGCAAAAAGGTGCGTATGCGCGTGATTGGCGAAAGGAAGCCTCGTTTCTCTGCACTGCTTGGCCTTGGCCGCAGCATGGGTGACGGGGGAGAGAGCAACACGATGGCCGACTTACCGCAAGAGATGCTATCAGCGATTGAAGAACGGCTCTTCTGGAACCGGTTTGGACTTTAAATTTGTGACGGAGGACCGCGTGACAGAGGCGCAAACCCATGAGGCCCAGCTAACAGCGTACCGCGAAAGTATCGACAATATCGATGCGGCGCTGGTGTTCATGTTGGCGGAGAGGTTTAAAATTACCAAGGCAGTTGGTTTCTATAAGAAGGAACACGATCTGCCACCAGCAGACCCGAGCCGCGAGCAAAAGCAGATTGAACGGCTACGCGATCTCGCAAAGTCTGCCAATCTGGACCCTGAATTTAGTGAGAAGTTCCTCCAGTTCGTGATCAGGGAAGTGATCCAGCACCATGAGCGCATTCGTGAAAAAGGTGAGATATGACAATTGATGGCCCAGAGCAGCTAGAAAAACTCAAAGACATTGGCGGTATCTGCCGCGATGTTCTTCGCGCCATGGGGGCTGCGGTGAAGCCGGGTGTTACGCCGCGCCAGTTGGATGCTATCGCTGAAAAAATGATGAAAGAGCGCGGCGCACAATCCGCACCTATGCTTGCATATGACTTCCCGGGCTATACATGTATTTCTGTCGGTTCCGCTATCGCGCATGGCATTCCAAGCGATGTGCCTTTGAAAGAAGGTGAGCTTGTTAATATTGATGTGTCCGCAGAGAAAGACGGCTTTTTCGGCGATACTGGTGCGAGCTTCCCGGTTGGGAAGGTTGATCCCGCGCTGATAAAGCTTCTGGACGCAACAAAAGCTGCGCAGCGCAAAGCGATGTTTGCGGCCCGCGCTGGCCAGCCACTAAATGCCATCGGCAAAGCCGTGGAAAAAGAAGCCAAAAAACACGGGTATCATATCATCGAAGGCCTTAATGGCCACGGTGTTGGGGCCTGGATTCACGAAGAACCAACAGTTTCAAATATATATCAGCCAAGCAATCGCCAGAAGCTGCAGGAAGGTCAGGTCATGACGATCGAGCCCTTCTTGGCCACCAAAAGCAGGACCTATGCGGAAGACATGGATGGCTGGACATTGCGCCTCGCCAATGGAGGTTTCGGCGCACAGTTTGAGCACACTTTTGTTGTGACTAAAGGCGCACCAATTGTTCTTACCGAATAACAAGCATTCTCTTGCTTGACCGGTGCTGGCCTGACCGTTACGTTGCGCGCAATAATTTTGAGTAACAGATTCGCCCATTTAAGAGTTGGTCAACAATAATGTCATCCCCCAAAACCGGCGGAATGCCGTTCCAGAAGATTATTCTGACACTCCAGAATTACTGGGCAGAGCAGGGTTGTTTGATCCTGCAGCCTTACGACATGGAAATGGGGGCAGGCACTTTCCACACCGCAACAACCTTGCGAGCGCTTGGGCCAGATAGCTGGAACGCTGCGTTTGTGCAGCCGTGCCGTCGCCCAACCGATGGCCGTTATGGCGAAAACCCGAACCGGTTGCAGCATTATTACCAGTTTCAGGTGATCCTGAAACCAAGCCCTGCCAACATGCAGGAGCTATACCTCGGCAGCCTGAAGGCTATTGGTCTTGATAGCAGCCTGCACGATTTCCGTTTTGTTGAAGATGACTGGGAAAGCCCAACGCTTGGCGCATGGGGCCTCGGCTGGGAAGTTTGGTGCGACGGTATGGAAGTCAGCCAATATACCTATTTCCAGCAAATGGGTGGGTTTGACTGCAAACCGGTTTCCGGTGAGTTGACATACGGGCTTGAGCGCTTGGCGATGTTTGTTCAGGGCGTGGATAATGTCTATGACCTCGACTTTAATGGCGCTGGTGCAACATACGGCGACGTGTTCCTTGAGAACGAGCGCCAGCAGTCGGCTTATAATTTCGAATTTGCGAATACTGATAAGTTGTTCGACGACTTTAAGAAAGCGCAGGACGAATGCGCTGCCCTTCTGGAAGCGGAGTTGCCACTTCCGGCCTATGAGCAATGCATCCGTGCGAGCCATACGTTCAACTTGCTAGACGCACGAGGGGTTATTTCGGTAACGGAACGACAGGCATATATCGGACGTGTGCGAGACCTGGCCAAAGGATGCTGCGCCGCATGGATCAAGAAAAACGGTTGGGAGGTATAAGTCATGGCTGATCTCCTTATCGAACTTTTCTCGGAAGAAATTCCGGCGGGCATGCAGAAAAAGGCCGCTGATGACCTGATGCGCATGATGGGTGACGCGTTCAAGGCAGCGGGCCTGAGTTATGACCTTGAGCGAGCCTATGCAACGCCGCAGCGGCTTGTGCTTGCAATCTCTGGTTTGCCGGAAAGCACGCCAGATGTACGCGAAGAGCGCCGTGGGCCTCGCACAGACGCGCCTGAGAAAGCTATTGAGGGTTTCCTGCGTGGGGCCAAGGTAGCGCGCCATGAATGTGAAGAGCGGGAAGAAGCCAAAGGCACTTTCCTTTTCGCTGTGATTGAGAAGAAAGGCCGCGCAACCACAGATGTGATTGCTGAGGCGCTTGAAACCACGGTGCGTAACTTCCCGTGGTCTAAATCCCAGCGCTGGGGTAGCGGCAGCCTTAAATGGGTGCGTCCGCTGCAAAGCATTCTATGCATTTTTGACGGCAAAACGGTTAATGTTGAGATCGATGGCATCAAAGCCGGTGATACCACCCGCGGGCACCGTTTCATGGCGCCGGATGAGTTCTCAGTTGCAGGTTTTGACGATTACAAGCAGAAGCTGCTTGATCACAAAGTGATCCTTGATGCTGGCCGCCGCGCGACCTTGATCCACGATACAGCGCAGACGCTTGCAAGTGCTGCAGGGCTCGAGCTGGTGAAAGATCAGGGCCTGTTCCATGAGGTTGCCGGGCTTGTTGAATGGCCTGTGCCGATGATGGGCTCGTTTGACTCTGCTTTCCTTAGCGTGCCCGAAGAAGTTCTGATCCTGACCATGCGGAAGGACCAGAAATATTTTGTGACCCGCGACCCATCAACCGGCAAGCTCGCGAACAAGTTTATCTTTACCGCGAATATCGAACCATCTGACGGTGGCAAGATCGTCACTGCTGGTAACGAGCGTGTGCTCACGGCTCGGCTTTCTGACGCCAAATTCTTCTGGGAACAGGACCTGAAGCACAAGCTGGAAGATAACCTGCCAGCCCTTGAAGACATTGTCTTCCATATCGAGCTTGGCCGGGTGTCTGACCGGGTGGCCCGCATGCGTGCACTTGCGCAGCATATGGCGCAGTTTATCCCGGGTTGCGACGCAGCAGAAGCAGACCGTGCCGCGATGCTCGCAAAAGCGGACCTCGTCTCAGGCATGGTTTTCGAATTTCCTGAAGTTCAGGGTGTTATGGGGCGTTATTACGCCAAGGCCCAGGGCGAGAGCGATGCGGTTGCCGACGCTGTGCGTGACCATTACGCACCTGCCGGGCCAAATGACGAATGCCCGAGCGCGCCTGTTTCTGTTGCCGTGGCTCTGGCTGAGAAGATCGACACGCTTGTTGGTTTCTTCGCGATCGATAAACGGCCCACAGGCTCCAAGGACCCATATGCGCTCAGGCGGGCAGCCCTCGGCATCATTCGCCTGATCACTGAAAACGGTATTCGTCTTGAGCTCGCGGAAACACTTCTTAATGCTGCGAAACCACTGAAGCCATACCTTGGCCTTCAGGTAAGCGTGGAAAAAGACGGGGACCGTGACGAAGCGATCCTCAACCATGTTTCCGCAACGATTGAAGAGCATTTGCTCCCCTTCTTTGCGGATCGGCTGAAGGTGCAGCAGCGTGACCTTGGTGTGCGGCATGACCTTATCGATGCGGTTTTTGCAAAAGGTGACGATGATCTTGTACGCGTTCTTGCGCGGGTGTCTGCTCTTTCTGCGTTCCTTGACACGGATGACGGCGCAAACCTGCTCGCGGGTTATAAGCGCGCGGCCAATATCCTTCGTATTGAAGAGAAGAAGGACGGCATTACATTTGACCAAGCGGTTGACGAGACCGTGCTGGTTGATGCGGAAGAGAAAGCTCTAGCGGCCGCGCTCACTTCTGCCGTTGCAGATGCGGAAGCCAGCCTTGGTACAGAAGATTTTGAAGGCGCGATGGCTGCTCTTTCGAGGCTGCGTGCCCCTATCGATGCATTTTTTGACAAAGTAACCGTCAACGCTGATGACACGGCGCTGAGGGCTAACCGTCTTGCGCTTTTAAGTGCAATCCGGTCAGCGGTGAACACCGTTGCCGATTTCAGCCTGATTGAAGGCTAGAACTGAACGTACTGGACCAACAGAAAACACAACGGCCCAGTTTAAAGACCTAACTCAGCGCCACCAAGGGGACTAAGTGGTGCGGTAAAGGACTGCTTAACATGAGCAAATGGGTATATCGATTTGGCGACGGTGCTGCTGAAGGGCGCACCGATATGAAAAACCTGCTGGGTGGCAAAGGTGCCAACCTGGCGGAAATGGCCTCGCTGGGTCTTCCGGTTCCGCCGGGTCTGACCATCACCACCGAGGTCTGCACATATTATTACGCCAACGGCCATTCGTACCCTGATACGCTTGAGAGCGAAGTTAATCAGGCTATCGTTGCCATTGAAAAAAGCGTAGGTGCTAAGTTTGGCGATGAAGAAAACCCGCTTCTGGTTTCTGTTCGCTCTGGTGCCCGGGTTTCCATGCCTGGCATGATGGACACAGTCCTCAACCTTGGCCTTAACGACAAAACAGTTGAAGGCCTGGCCAAACAAAGCGGTAATGCGCGTTTCGCATGGGATAGCTACCGCCGCTTTATTCAGATGTATTCAGACGTGGTGCTGGGCGTTGACCATTATCACTTTGAGGAGTTGATCGAGCTTCACAAGGAAGAGAAGGGCGTTGACCTCGATACCGAGCTTGACGCTGATGACTGGCAGGAAATCGCAAGCCAGTTCAAAACCAAAACCGAAGAAGAGCTTGGTCGTCCGTTCCCGCAAGATGCCAAGGAGCAGCTTTGGGGTGCAATTGGCGCCGTGTTCTCAAGCTGGCAGATTGACCGCGCGAAAGTATACCGCAAAATCAACAATATCCCGGAAGACTGGGGCACGGCCGTTAACGTGCAGGCCATGGTGTTTGGCAACATGGGCGATACGTCGGCAACCGGCGTTGCTTTCACCCGCGACCCGTCCACGGGCGCGAATGAATATTATGGTGAGTACCTGATCGACGCGCAGGGTGAAGATGTTGTGGCGGGTATTCGTACGCCGCAGAACCTCACCAAAGCATCGCGCGAAGCTGCGGGCGCTACGGCACCTTCAATGGAAGAGAGCATGCCGGAGGTGTTCACGCAGCTTGCAGATGTTTTTGATAAACTTGAGCGCCACTACCGCGACATGCAGGACATTGAGTTTACCGTGCAGCGCGGCAAGCTTTGGATGCTGCAAACCCGCGCCGGGAAACGTACCGCCAAGGCAGCGCTTAAAATTGCTGTTGATATGGCAGATGAAGGCCTGATCGACGAAAAAACCGCTGTGCTTCGGGTTGAACCAAGCGCGTTAGACCAGCTTTTGCACCCAACACTCGACCCAGATGCGCCGCGTGATATCTTCACCCGTGGTTTACCGGCGTCACCGGGCGCAGCTGCAGGGGAGGTCGTGTTCGATGCAGACACCGCAGAAGCGCTAGCCAAGGAAGGCAAAGCTGTCATCCTTTGCCGGATTGAAACAAGCCCGGAAGACATTCACGGCATGCACGCCGCCAAAGGCATCCTGACCGCCCGTGGAGGCATGACAAGCCACGCTGCTGTCGTGGCGCGCGGCATGGGTCGCCCTTGTGTCTCTGGTGCGGGTCAGCTCCGTATCGATAGCAAGGCTGGCGTCATGACGGCCACCGGCCGCGAAGTCAAAGAAGGTGACTGGATCACCATCGACGGCGCGTCGGGCGAAGTGATGATTGGTGAAGTGAAAACCCTGCAGCCTGAGCTCGCAGGCGATTTTGGCACGCTGATGGTCTGGGCGGATCGTTACCGCAAGCTCAAGGTGCGCACCAACGCCGATACCCCGCATGATACCCGCACCGCGCGCGAGTTCGGCGCGGAAGGCATTGGCCTTTGCCGCACCGAGCATATGTTCTTTGAAGGCGAACGCATCATTGCCGTGCGGGAGATGATTCTCGCGGAAGAAATTGACGGCCGCCGTGCGGCACTTGCCAAACTGTTGCCGATGCAGCGCAGCGATTTTGAAGAGATTTTCAAGATCATGCGTGGGCTTCCCGTCACCATTCGCTTGCTTGACCCGCCGCTGCATGAGTTTTTGCCGCGCGAGGAAGACGAGTTTGAAGATGTGGCCAAGTCAATCGGGGCTGACGTGAAAACGCTGCAACGCCGCGCTGCGGAACTGCACGAGTTTAACCCGATGCTGGGCCACCGTGGTTGCCGCCTTGGCATCACATACCCTGAGATCTACGAGATGCAGGCTCGCGCTATCTTTGAGGCCGCTATCGCGGTTGAAAAAGAAGGCGGTGAAACCGTTGTGCCAGAGATCATGATTCCGCTTGTAGCAACACGGGCGGAGCTTGAAACGTTGCGCCGCCATGTTGAAGCAGTAGCGGAAGAGGTATTTACCGAGCAGGACCATAGGGTTGAGTATCTTGTTGGTACAATGATCGAGCTGCCACGCGCTTGTTTGAGGGCTGACCATATTGCTGTTGCGGCTGATTTCTTCAGTTTTGGTACCAACGACCTCACCCAAACCACTATCGGCATCAGCCGGGACGATGCAGGCCGCTTCCTTGACCAATATGTGAAGCAGGACATTTTCGCCCAGGACCCCTTTGTTTCCATCGATCAGGAAGGTGTTGGTGAACTGGTGCAGATTGGCGCGGAACGGGGACGTTCCACCAAGCCTGACCTGAAGCTCGGCATTTGCGGTGAACACGGCGGCGACCCTGCGAGCGTGGAGTTCTGCCACCGGACGGGGCTTGATTATGTGTCCTGCTCGCCTTACCGGGTGCCAATCGCGCGGCTGGCGGCAGCGCAAGCAGCCCTCAAGGACTAAAGATCAAAGCCCCGCTCCAAGCGGGGCTTTTCTTTTGGCTAGCACGCTCTAATCTCACCTCCATACGGGGAGGCGAGTATGGACCATCAGAATATTATCGAGACGATCAAGGATCGCGGGTATTTCATCATTGAAAACCTGATGCCCGAGGACGGCGTGCAGGCCGCGCGTGACATTCTTGACCCCATTTTTGCCGAACAGCGCACGGGCAGGAACCAGTTCGAGGGTTTTAAAACCCAGCGTATCTACAGCCTGCCTAAATATGGCCCCGCCTTGTGGCCGTTTTTCATGCATGACGACCTGATGCAAATCATCAAACCGCTTTTATGGGATGATTGCTTGGTCACCGCCGCGCTGGCCGCAAATGTATTGCCGGGCGAACAACCGCAGGCCTTTCATGTGGATGACGGCTTCTATCCCCTTCCGCGCCCACGGCAGGCGTTCTCGGTTGGTACCATTTGGGCGATGGATGATTTCACCGCCGAGAATGGTGCGACGGAGCTTATTCCCCATAGCCATAAATGGGGCGAGGGTGAAAAACCCGAAGGCGTGCTTGAACTGCAGGATGCTTTTCACCGGCATGAACCCGGGCAGGGAGATGGCTGGCATTCGCCGGAAAATGCAGAGATTATCAGGGCTGAGATGCCGCGTGGTTCGGTGCTGATATTCCTTGGCAACCTTTGGCACCGTGCGGGGGGCAATAAAACCGAAGGTGCCCGCCTCGGGCTTTTCCCGCAATATTGCGCGTCATGGGCCCGTACGCAGGAAAACTTCTTCCTCTCTATCCCGAAAGAAACGGTCGCGGAGATGCCCACGGTGATGCAGGAGCTTCTTGGCTATAATATCCACCCGCCCTTCATGGGGCATGCAGGTGGCTTTCACCCGCAAAAGACCTTGCCGACGGCTTAACCAGCAAGCACAAAAAACGTGATCAGAATTGCCGCGACAACCAGCCCAAGCGTGATCAGGTTATTGCGCTCATGCGCCGAGTTTGCCTCTTTTTCGCGCTGCTTTTTAGATTTGGTCATGTCTTCCCCCCGTTTTGTCTGGTCCCTGTTATGTTCCGCTAGGCAAGCTGAACAGGCGCACCATCAGCATTAAGGGAAGTATCGCTAAATTCAAGCCGTAAATAAGCGATGCCGTGGGTGCCGTCTGTGGTGCGAATTTCACCAGCGTTTTTGCCGTCTGCCGTCTCGAGTTTCTGCCCGGAAGACAGAGAACCACCATCTGCCTTAACCGCCACCAACTTTTTCTTCAGCGCCGTGCGGTGCTTCATGCGCGCGGTCAGTTCCTGGCCAACAAAACAACCTTTGGTGAATGATACGCCGTGCAGGCGTTCGGCATCAGTCTCCAGCCAGAAATATTTCTCGACTTCCATATCCCGGCTGCTGTCCGGCACACCAAGGGAAAGGCGCCTTTCTTCATAAGCATCAAGGGAAAGCGAGGTGTCTTCTGGGGCTGTGTCTGTCATCAAACGCCAGCCAAGGCTTTCGTGGCGTGGGTCCTGATACGATGTGCCGGTGCCTGATGGCTGCTCAAACGATACCCATACGCTGAGGTCGATTTCATCGGTGATGGTGACGTCCGCGCGTAGCTTATACATCATCAGGCGCCGTATAAGGTCTGGCTTCCGCGGAGCTTCCACGTCCAGCAACAGGTCATCGCCGGTTGCAACCACAATCATATCAAAGAGGAATTTGCCCTGAGGTGTGAGCAGGCCAGCATAAACCGCATGATCTTCACTCGCTTTCATAACATCGTTTGTCACAAGGCCTTGCAGGAACGGGCGCGCCTCGCTGCCGGAAAGGCGGAGAACGGCACGGGTATTGAGCTTGAGCATTGCGACTGTCATGAAACTTCCTTGTCACGTGGTTATGGGTTTGTCACGGTGACCATAAAGATGGCGATGCGGCGACGGCTTTCAAGTTGTAAGCGCGCCCCAAGCCCGTTACAACTGCGGACACAAAATTTATGTTCCAAAGACAGAGTTGACCAAATGATACCCACAGCCGCCAGCCCGAACCGCCTTGTGATCCGCCAACCGGATGATTGGCATGTACACCTGCGTGACGGAGAGATGCTGGACGCAGTGGTGGGCTATACCGCGCGGCAGTTCGCGCGCGCGATTGTGATGCCAAACCTGACACCACCGGTCACGACCGTTGCGGCAGGTGAGGCCTACCGGGAGCGCATTCTTAAGGCAGTGCCTGAAGGGCTTGATTTCACGCCGCTGATGACATGTTATCTGACAGATTCGATTGAAGCTGAGGAGGTTGAAGGCGGTTTCACCACCGGTGTGTTTACCGCATGCAAATTATATCCCGCAAATGCGACCACCAATTCGGCTCACGGGGTAAGCGATATCAAAAATGTCTACCCCGTGCTGGAGGCCATGCAGCGTATCGGCATGCCGTTTCTGGTGCACGGTGAGGTCACGGACCATGACGTAGATATTTTCGACCGGGAAGCCGTGTTTATTGAGCGCACGATGGCGCAAGTGGTGGCGGATTTCCCTGAGCTGAAGATTGTTTTTGAGCATATCACTACGGCTGAGGCCGCCGCGTTTGTTGAGGCGTGCGGGCCAAATGTTGGCGCCACGATCACGCCGCAACACCTTGTGCATAACCGAAATGCCATGCTGGTAGGCGGTATCAAACCGCATTTCTATTGCCTACCGGTTATTAAGCGCGAACAGCACCGGTTGGCGCTGCGCGCAGCGGCAACGTCTGGCTCGCCAAAATTTTTCCTTGGCACTGATTCCGCACCGCATACTGTGGAACGCAAGGAAACCGCTTGTGGCTGCGCGGGCATATTCAACGCGCCATACGCGCTTGAAAGCTATGCCAAGACCTTTGAGGAAGAAGGCGCGCTTGAGCACCTAGAGGCTTTTGCGTCTGAAAGTGGCCCGAATTTCTACGGCTTGCCACTCAATGAGCGTTACGTGGTGTTGGAGCGTGAGGACACGGTTGTGCCTGAGCTGCTTGAAGCCCCCGGCCTGCGAATCGCGCCGTTCCATGCGGGAGAAACACTTGCATGGCGTTTTGCGGGCATTCAGGACAAGGCTGAGTAAGCCATGAGGCTGAACATATAGTGATTGACGAGATTGGATATGTGCTGTGGGGGCTGGCTTTCGGTTTTGCCCTATCGGCGCCCGTTGGCCCTGTAAACATCATATGCCTGCGCCGCAGCCTTTTTGGTCGCGCGCGAGATGGTTTCATGATTGGCCTTGGTGCCGCCGCGGGTGATGCTTTTTATGCTGGGCTCGCTGCCTTGGGGCTCAAGGCATTCCTCAGTGTGATCGACAGTTTCGATACCGAGCTGAAGCTGATCGGCGCGACCATAATGATTATCTTTGCTATTCGAATCTGGCGTAGCCATCCACATATCGACCAGACTCCACAAGAGGGTGGGGTTAAGCGTGGTATGCTCGCGTCCCTTGTGCTTACGCTAACCAACCCCGGCGTGTTTTTCGGCTTTCTGGGGCTTTATGCGCTTGCGGGCATCGGTGACCTTGGTGGCGATGGCGGATATGTTCACTCTGATGCTATCGCATTGATTGCTGGTGTATTTTTAGGCTCAAGCCTCTGGTGGGCGACGCTTGTGGGCATCGGACGTTACCTGCGTGATAAGGTCAACGACAAATTCCTCAGCATAATCAATCATTTCTCGGCCGCACTTATCGGGCTTTTCGCTTTGGGAGCAATTTTGAGCATTTGGCTTAAATTTTAACCATAAGGCCGGATATGCCCCCGATATGTCGTTGGGAGCCCCTGTTCACGAAAAATTCACGACAGAACAAACATTTGCCGTATTTTGATTGCTTGATCATCCGAAATTCGCGTTCTATAGTTGCCGCGAACAAGCGCGACCTGCCTGAGAGGAATCTTTGGGCCGGTTGCGTGTAATGTATGTAATCCGGGGGAACCCATTCCGTTGGAGGGAGCGAAAATGACGTCCAAGCGCCTGGGCAAGAATATTGCCGTAATTTCTGCTGTCGCACTCATGCTGGCAGCATGTTCATCTAAAGATACACCCCCTGAGGATACAGCTCCGCCGGTGGTTGAAACTGAAGATTCCATGTCTTCCGGCCAGCCGGATCAGCCTTCCACTCCTGAGTTGTCAGCTGAAGAGCTTGACGCGCAGGCGATGGGCAGCCCGAACCAGGCAAGCCTTACAGCTTATGCTGGTGACCGTGTGTTCTTCCCATATGACAGCTCTGAACTGACAGACGAAGCCCGCATGACACTTGCAAAGCAGGTTCGCTGGCTCGAGCGGTTCCCGCGCGTGTCGATTGCTGTGGAAGGTCACTGCGATGAGCGCGGTACCCGTGAGTACAACCTTGCCCTTGGTGAGCGTCGTGCAACGGCTGTTAAAAATTATCTGATCGCACGCGGTATTCCTGCATCACGCCTCAACACCATTTCTTATGGTAAAGAGCGCCCTGCAGTTGTTGGCAACGGTGAAAGCACCTGGAGTCAGAACCGCCGTGGGGTTTTGGTCGTTCAGTAAACACTGACGGCGCATAATGGACATGTGGCCCCGTGCCCGGGTATCCGGGGCGGGGCCCTTTTTTTACCGGATTTGTTGAGTACACCCTGAAGGTGTTGGTGAACTGGCTGTTGATACCAACAAAGCCCCAAGGGGAAGGAGACGGCATATGAAAAAAGCGATTTTGATCACTCTCTTTTTGGCCATGACTATGGGGACGGTTCCCGCAGGCGCACAAAGCAGGGCGGAGCTTGCTCTCAAGGTTGAGCGGCTTGAGCGCGAGATGATTGCGCAGGAAAACAGGTTGCGCGGCGGGCAAACGAGCGCGGGCGCTGTACCAATGCAAGGCGGTTCTGATAACGCGGCGCTTGCGGACATGGTTGCCAAGATGGGCACGATGGAACGCCAGATGCGGTCTCTTACCGGCAAGATTGAAGAACTTGAATATCGCCTGCGTCAGCAAGATCAGGCGATGGAAATGCTGCGCAAGGAGCTTGACCTGCAACGCCAGGAAGCCGCTCAGGCGCAAGCCTCGCGCCCGCAAGGCGTTAACCCGGCGCAGCCTGCGGGAAGCACACCAAACAACAGTGGCTTGGCTACTGCGCCAGCTACTGACACACCGACTGCAACAACACCCGCTAAGCCGACGATTGAACTGCCCGCAGGGGGCGCCGCCGAACAATACCGCTATGCGTTTGAATTCATTCGCCAAAACGACCTCGATAGCGGTTTCACGGCGATGGAAATGTTCCTGAAAGCAAATCCGGGAGACGACCGTGTAGGCAGCGCCAAATTCTGGCTTGGACGCATTCACCTGCTGAAAGGGCGTATGCCACAAGCCGCACAGCAACTGCTTGCGCTGATTGAAGAACACCCCAACCATGAGAAACGTGTGGATGCGCTGGTAGACCTGGCGGACGTGCTGATAGCACTTGATAGTGCATCGGACGCCTGTAATGCGCTGGCTGAATTTCGTCGCAGCGACGCGCAGGCAAATGACCGCCTGAAGGCCCGCGCCGCCCGTACTGCTGAGAAAGCCGGTTGCAGTTAAGCTTTTGGAATCAAGATGATGGCCAAGCCTGAAGCTCACTATTCTGTCGCACTAATTAGCGCGCTGAAAGATTCGCTTCGGGCTTGCCATGTGCCGGAAGGTGCCCGGCTGGCGGTTGCAGTCTCCGGCGGCGCAGACAGTCTTGCCCTCGCACTTCTGCTTCACAAACAGGTCGATATTGTTGCCCTTTCGGTTGACCACGGTTTGCGATCTGAAGCTGTATTTGAGGTCGAAAATGTGGCGGAAATCATGCACAGGTGTGGCGTCCCGCATTTTGCCCTTAAGTGGCAGGAAACCAAGCCTCACAGCAATATTCAGGCCGAGGCACGTGTGGCGCGCTATCGCCTCCTTGGGCAGTGGTGTGTGGCGAACCGGGTTTCTTACCTTCTCACAGCCCACCACCGGGATGATCAGGCTGAAACATTGCTGATGCGCCTCGCGCGCGGAAGCGGGGTTTATGGCCTTGCCGCCATGAGCATGACAGCCCCGGTACCGGGCGTGCCAGATGTTACACTCATCCGCCCGCTTCTGGATGTGCCCAAGGCGGCGCTGGTTAATTATCTGCGTGCAGAGGGGCTTGAGTGGGCTGAGGACCCCAGCAACAGCAACACGGAATTTGACCGGGTTAAAATCCGTGAGTTCCTTAAAAGTCCACCTCTTGAAGGGTTTTCAAGTGAACGGCTGGCAGAGACAGCCAAACGCCTGCGCCGCAGCCGCGATGCGCTGGAATATTATGAACGCGAATGGCTTGCCAGCGCGGTAGGGGAAGAAGAGCCCGGCTATCTGCTTTTGGACAAAAGCCAGCTTGCCGCCGCACCGGAAGATATCGTCCTCAGGGGCATAGCATCACTTTGCCGCGCGTTTGCGGGGGGCGACTATGTTCCGCGCATGGAAAAAATGGAGCGTTTGCTTGCTGATCTGCGCACAGAAGGTTTTACCGGTGCGACCCTCCACGGTGTTCAATTCCTGCCCGCCGCGGAAGGCAGGGTGCTGATTTGCCGCGAACCAGCGGCATGCAGCCAACGTCTGAGCCTTACTGCCTACCAAATATGGGATAAGCGGTTTGAAATTTCGGTGGATGGTGCTACTACAGCCCTCGAAATCGGCGGGCTTGGGGAAGCCGGGTGGCAAGTGGCCGTCACAAAATGGCCAGAAGTGCGTGAGACACCTATTCCCTATGCCGTCCGGCTCGGCTTGCCTGCGGTTTTTCAGCGCGGGCAATTGCGGGCGCTTCCGCATATGGGCTATAGTGAGCTGAGTGATGCTGCACTACACCTGTCGCGGAAAACGCTCATCCGGTCGAAAAAATAAGCCCGGTGGCATTTGGCCTCTTGCACCTTTTGCGGGGAGGCTTATCTCTTGGGGAAGCATTCCAAGGGGATAGTGCATATAATGCGGCTGTGGCCCTCAGTACGGGCGGCAGCGTTAGAAAGGCAAAAAAGTGAACGGATTTATGCGGAATGCGCTGGTTTGGGTGTTGATCATCCTGCTTCTTGTTGCGCTTTTCAACATGTTCCAAGGCGGCGCTGCGAAAGTGCCTGAACTTGCGTACAGTCAATTTATTGAAGCGGTTGAGCAAAACAAGGTCGCGCAGGTTGAACAGCAAGATCAGGACCTGAACGGCGTTTTCACAACCGGTGACGAGTTCCACGTAATAGCACCACGCTATGACGACGAACTGTATCGTACGCTCAAGGAACACAATGTAAGCCTTACGGTTAAAAAGCCGGATGAAGGTTTCCTGATGGGCGCGCTCATTTCGTGGCTGCCGTTCCTGTTGCTTATTGGTGTGTGGATTTTCTTCATGCGTCAGATGCAGGGCCGCTCCGGTGGTGGTGGCGCCATGGGCTTTGGTAAAAGCCGTGCGCGCCTGCTGACCGAGAAGCAAGGCCGCGTCACATTTGACGATGTTGCAGGTATTGAAGAAGCCAAAGAAGAGCTTGAAGAGATTGTGGACTTTTTGAAAGACCCACAAAAATTTCAGCGTCTTGGTGGTAAAATCCCTAAAGGTGCGCTTCTCGTAGGCCCTCCCGGTACAGGTAAAACATTGCTTGCCCGCGCAATTGCTGGCGAGGCAAATGTACCTTTCTTCACCATTTCGGGTTCGGACTTTGTTGAAATGTTCGTGGGCGTTGGCGCGAGCCGCGTACGCGATATGTTTGAACAAGCCAAGAAAAACGCACCTTGCATCATCTTTATCGATGAGATTGACGCCGTTGGCCGTCATCGTGGTGCCGGTCTTGGCGGTGGTAACGATGAACGCGAGCAGACCCTGAACCAGCTTCTGGTTGAGATGGACGGTTTTGAAGCGAATGAGGGTATCATTATCCTTGCTGCAACCAACCGCCCTGACGTGCTTGACCCTGCGCTGTTGCGTCCGGGCCGATTTGACCGTCAGGTTGTTGTGCCGAACCCGGACATCAACGGCCGGGAGAAAATCCTTGGCGTTCACGTCAAGAAAGTGCCGCTGGCGCCGGACGTGGATATCAACACCATTGCGCGCGGTACGCCGGGCTTCTCTGGTGCTGACCTGATGAACCTTGTGAACGAAGCAGCCCTTCTGGCGGCGCGTCGCGGCAAGAAAATTGTAGCGATGGCCGAGTTTGAAGCAGCAAAAGACAAGGTGATGATGGGCTCCGAGCGCCGCTCTATGGTGATGACGGAAGACGAGAAGAAGCTGACGGCCTACCACGAAGGCGGCCACGCCCTTGTGTCGCTGCACTGCAAGTCGTCTGATCCGATCCATAAGGCGACTATCATTCCGCGTGGTCGTGCCCTTGGCATGGTGATGCGCCTACCTGAGCGGGACGAATATTCCCAAAGCCGTGAGAAGATGCACGACAACCTGGCGATTGCCATGGGTGGCCGTGTTGCGGAAGAGGTTATCTTCGGGCACGAAAAAGTGACATCGGGCGCCTCGAGCGACATCCAGTACGCCACCAACCTTGCACGGAACATGGTTACCCGCTGGGGCATGTCTGACAAGCTTGGCCCGCTTCAGTATGCGGCTAATGAGGAAGAAGTGTTCCTTGGTCACTCGGTCGCGCGTCAGCAAAATGTTTCTGGTGCCACAGCCAAGCTGATCGATGAGGAAATCAAAGCGTTTGTTGAAAATGCCAACAAACGTGCGACAGACATCCTCAATGAAAACATCGATGACCTGCACACACTCGCGGGCGCGCTTCTCGAGTATGAGACGCTCTCAGGCGACGAGATCAAAACCCTTCTGAGGGGCGAGCCGATCCGCGTGCAGCCAAAACGCAAGGACAATGAGCCAACTGTTCCGCCGACAGCACCAAGCACGGTGCCAACAACGGGCCTTGGCCACGGTGAACCACAGCCGGAAGGCTAAAAGCTGGTGACAGTCTTTGACTTAGAAAACATCTCCGACGGGGCAAGAGCATATCTTGTGCCCGTCGGTTCCGTTTGGGGTGGTATTGAGGGCCTGCGCACAGCGGTGCCGGGGCTTCGTTTTCTGGCTGCAAAGCTTGTGGTCAGGGACGGTGGCGACCTTATATGGCAACAGCACGTGCCCGCTGCAGAGCTAGATGCGGTTATGGAGCAGATGCCTTCCGGGTTGCGGGCTGAGCTGCATGCTCAGCGGGCCGCGCTTGAAGCACCACGGCCTAATATGGCACTGCCGGGCCGCGATATGCCGTTTGCCTTCACCAAACCCCGCATCATGGGTGTTTTGAACGTGACGCCCGATAGTTTCTCAGACGGTGGCAAGTTTCTTGATACAAATGCAGCGATCCAGCACGCCCGGCGCATGATTGCGGAGGGCGCTGATATCATTGATATTGGCGGTGAGAGCACACGGCCCGGTGCCAAACCTGTATGGGAGGGCGATGAAGCTGAACGCGTGGTGCCCGTCATCGAAGCGCTGCAATCTGACGGCATTCCGCTGTCTGTCGATACCCGACATTCATTTGTGATGGAAAAGGCACTCGGTGCCGGCGCGCATATCATCAATGATGTTTCCGCCCTTGAGTATGACGGTGATAGCCTCGGTGTTGCTGCCAAAAGCGCTGCGCCTGTTGTGCTGATGCATTCCCAAGGCACGCCGGAAACCATGCAGGACAACCCAAACTATGGGCACGTACTTTACGAGGTTTATGATTATCTGGCAGCGCGCATTCAGGCATGCGAGCTTGCAGGTATTGACCGCACCCGCCTTATTATGGACCCAGGCATAGGTTTTGGTAAGCGTGTGGTGCAGGATAACCTCGCCCTTATTACAGGGCTGCCGCTTTTCCTTACCCTCGGGTGCCCGGTGCTTCTGGGCGCCTCGCGCAAGCGGTTTATTGGCGCGATTACAGGCGAAGAGGATGCTTCCCGGCGGATGCCGGGATCATTAACCGCAGCGCTGAGGGGGGTGGAGCTGGGGGCACAAATTGTCCGTGTGCATGACGTTGCTGAGACATCACAGGCGTTCAAGCTGGTACAGGCATTTCATGATGCCGCAATCATGGACGGACAGCTCTGAAGTCGCTACAATTTAGGCATATTTTTATCTGTTGTTGGGGAAGGCAATATGAGCCGTAAATATTTTGGCACTGACGGCATGCGTGGCCGGGTGAACGAGGGCTTTATGACGCCTGATGTTGCCATGCGTGTTGGACTGGCTGCTGGCCGGTCGTTTATTCGTGGCGACCATGTGCACCGGGTGGTGATTGGCAAGGATACACGCCGCTCTGGCTATATGTACGAACCTGCACTCGCGGCCGGTTTTGTTGCCGCAGGCATGGATGTGATCATGGTGGGTCCAATGCCGACGCCCGCGATTGCCATGCTGGTGAAATCCCTACGTGCGGATTTGGGTGTGATGATCTCCGCGAGCCACAACCCTCACTATGACAATGGCATCAAGTTTTTTGGCCCGGACGGTTTCAAGCTTTCTGACAAAAAAGAGCTTGAGATTGAACATATGGTCGATAACGGCGTGTTTGACGCGCTGGTACCGTCTGAAGAGCTGGGCCGGGCAACACGGCTTGAGGATGCCAGCGGTCGTTACGTTGAGTTCGCGAAAGCGACGGTGCCAAACGGCCTGACGTTCGAGGGGCTTAAAATCGTGGTCGATTGCGCCAACGGTGCTGCCTATAAAGTGGCGCCCACGGTGCTGTGGGAGCTTGGCGCAGACGTCATCTCGATCGGTGTTTCGCCCAACGGCTTCAATATCAATGATAAATGTGGCTCCACTCATCCGCAGGCCATGTGCGAGCAGGTGGTGGCGCATGGCGCCGACCTAGGCATCGCGCTTGATGGTGACGCAGATCGGTTGATTCTGTGTGACGAGCGCGGGCAGATTGTGGACGGTGACCAGATTATGGCGCTGATCACCCGCAACTGGCACCAGCGCGGTGTGTTGCGTGGTGGTGGACTTGTAACCACAGTGATGTCCAACCTGGGGCTTGAACGCTTGCTGACAGGCGAGGGCCTTTCCCTTGTGCGCACCAAGGTGGGGGATCGTTATGTGGTGGAGCATATGCGCAAAACAGGCATGAATGTGGGCGGCGAGCAGTCTGGCCATATCGTGCTTAGTGATTTTGCCACCACCGGAGACGGCCTTGTTGCAGGCCTACAGGTGATCACGGAAATTCAGCAATCCGGCAAGCCAGCGTCTGAAGCATGCAGGCAGTTTGAACCCGTGCCGCAGCTTCTTAAAAATGTGCGCTACTCAGGCGGGGACCCGCTTGGCACCGCTTCGGTGAAGGCGTCTATTGAGGCGGCTGAGCAGGCGCTCAATGGTTCCGGGCGGCTGGTGATCCGCAAATCAGGCACCGAACCGCTGATCCGCGTGATGGCGGAAGGCGATGACGAAGGCAAGATCACAGCCCTTGTTGACGCTATCTGTAGCGAGATTGAGGCGGCGGCATAATGACAAACACCTCCACCATGGGCAGGGTTTTGATCGTT
Source organism: Kordiimonas sp. (assembly GCF_965216265.1). Classification (GTDB taxonomy): domain Bacteria; phylum Pseudomonadota; class Alphaproteobacteria; order Sphingomonadales; family Kordiimonadaceae; genus Kordiimonas. The sequence goes on along the minus strand of NZ_OZ244153.1, from coordinate 632,188 downwards.
GCGGGCTCAGACAGCTCGGGCGGTGCCGGTATACAGGCAGATATCAAAACAGTGACCATGCTGGGCGGTTATGCGGCCACGGCCATTACGGCTGTGACAGTGCAGAACACCATGGGCGTGAGCGGTGTGGAAGCCATGCCGCCCGGTGTGGTGGCAGCGCAGATGCGCACGGTGCTTTCAGACATCGGCGCGGACGCGATCAAGACCGGCATGCTGCATGACCGGGCGGTGATTGAGACCGTGCTCGCGGTGATCGATGACGTGGCCTTTGGCGGCGATTTGGTCGTTGACCCAGTGATGGTGGCGACGTCTGGCAGCAAGCTCTTGCAAGATGATGCAGTTGATGCACTCAAAACCCTGATCGCGCACGCGAGCCTTGTGACCCCCAATATCCCGGAAGCGGAGATATTAACGGGCCGGAAGATCGGCAGCCTTGAGGATATGAAAACAGCGGCATATGCGCTCCTTGATACGGGGGCTGAGGCTGTGCTTCTGAAGGGCGGGCATATGCCTGGCGCGCAGGTGAGCGATTTTCTTGTGAGCCTGAAGGGCGAATGCGTGATCTCAAGTGACCGTATTGACACTCGCCACACCCACGGTACCGGCTGTTCGCTTGCAAGCGCTATGGCAACCCTGCTGGCGGCGGGCAAGTCTCTTGAGGAAGCGTTTGAAGGCGCCCACGCCTTTGTGCACGCCGCCATAAAAGCAGCCCCTGGCTTTGGGGAAGGGCACGGGCCGCTTGGCCATGCCCGTGTGCGACTGGAGCGGGACTGATGGAGCTTTTTACACGCGAACGCGGGGAAGGGGAGCCGCTTTTGCTGCTGCACGGGCTTTTTGGCTCAGCCGATAACCTTGGCGGCATTGCGCGGAACCTGGAAGCTGACTACCGCGTGATAAGCCTCGACCTCAGGAACCATGGCCGCAGCCCGCACACTGACACCATGAGTTACCCCTTGATGGCGGCAGACGTGGTTGAGGCGATGGATAAGCTCGGGCTTGAGTGCGCGCATGTGTTTGGCCATTCCATGGGCGGTAAAACCGCAATGCAGCTCGCGCTTGATGCGCCAGAGCGCGTTGACCATATGGTGGTGGCGGATATCGCGCCGGTTCAATATGGCCATCACCATAGCCGCATCCTTGAAGGCCTGCGTGCTGTGGCGGATAGTGAGGCCGTGAGCCGGGCGGACGCAGAAGATATCCTTGCGCCTTATGTTGAGGAGGGGGATGTGCTCTCCTTCCTGCTGACCAACTGGCGGCGGGGGGATGGCGGCAAAGGCGCGTGGCGCATTGGCCTTGATGCCATTGAAAGCTGTTACGCGAATATCATTAAGGGCAATGAGGGGGAACCTTCAGATGTGCCTGTGCTTTTCCTCAAGGGTGGGAACTCAGACTATATTCTGCCCAAACACCGTGAAACCATCCTCGCGCTCTTCCCCAAGGCTGAAGTGCGTATTGTAGAGGGCACAGGGCATTGGCTTCACGCAGAAAAACCAGACCTGGTGGCGCGGCTTACAGCGCGCTTCCTCAGTAATAACCTCTAGATTATCAGAGTATTGACCATCTTATGCGTATCTTGTTGTTCAGTTTAATCTCGGTTCTCCTCTCCGCGCCTGTATGGGGGGCGGAGGATGACGCTTTCATTGCTGCTTTTGGGGAAGACTTCAAAGCGGAAGTTGAGAAGAACAAGATACCCGGTGCGGCTTATGCCGTGGTGAAAGGTGGCCGCGTTGTGGCGCTCAAGACCATGGGCAGCCGGGCCGTGGACGCTGAATTGCCGGTCAACAGTGCTACGGTGTTTCGCCTCGCCTCTGTTTCCAAAACTTTTGCAGGCGAACTGGCGGCCATATTGGCGGCAGAAGGCAAGTTCAGCCTTGATGCGCCCGTGCTTGATTATGTGCCGAACCTGAAGTTCAAAACAGCCGGGCATGCGTCGGGGCTTACGGTGCGTCACCTCCTCAGCCACAGCTCAGGCATCACGCCCAACGCCTATGACAATATGCTCGAAGACGACTGGGGGCTTGAGAAGATTATCCCGCGGTTTGACCAGCTTGGGGCCATGTGCAAGCCGGGCGAATGTTACGGCTACCAGAATATCCTTTTTAGCCTCATTGAGCCGGTGATTGCACAAAGCACGGGTGAAACCTATGGGCCGCTGGTGTCAAAGCGCTTGTTGGAGCCGCTGGATATGGATCATGCTTCCGTGGGTTTGGAAAGCTTTCTTTCAACAGCAAACCGGGCGGAGCCGCATGTGTTCACGCGGCGCGACGGCTGGATCAGGGTGCTGGTTGAACCAAACTATTACCGGGTGTCACCGGCCGCGGGCGTGAACGCCAGCATTGAAGATATGGCAAAATGGGTGCGGGCGCAGATGGGGCATAAATCCCGCGTTCTCTCACCGGAACTTCTGAAGTCTGTGACCACCAAGGAAGTGCGTACCACGCGGGAGCTGAACCGCAGGTCGTGGCGGCGGCATATTTCAGACGCCTATTATGGCCTTGGCTGGCGCATCTATTCGTTTGGCGATGATGATGTGGTGCTGCACTCTGGCGCCGTGCGTGGCTACCGTGCGTTTATCTCATACTCGAAAGATATGGACATTGGCTTTGTGATGCTGATGAACGCGCAAACAAGGTCCATCGACCGGCTTTCCGCCAGCTTTTGGGACATGGCGTTTGAAAGCCGGGACGAAGCCAACAAAGCCGCGAAAGCAGCGCGATAGGGTATGGGCGCGGGGGGCGACATAGGGGGCCAGAAGGTCATATTCCTGTTCGCGCGGCAGCGGTCGGGCACCGGCGCGCTCGCGGGCCTTCTTAATAAGCACCCAGATTGCGCCTATCTTGGTGAAGTGTTTGGCGATGCCTACGCTGGCCACCCCGCCTACTATTTCAACTGGCTTGAGAAAGCGGTGGCGGATGAGCCTTCCCTTATTCAGCCCGAACGGGCGAGAGAGCGGTTTGAGGCCTACCTCGCCCATGTGAGTGTGTGCGTGCCCAAGCCTCGGGTCATACTGGACGTGAAACTCAGCCAACTTCATCATTTTGAAGGGTACGACAAGGGGCTGGAGACAAAACCCGCGCTTCTGGACTTCGTCAAAGACCGTGGCGGGACCGTGCTCTTTTTGCGGCGGCGAAACCTTTTGCGGGCGCACCTCTCGCGCCTGACTGCCGAGAAAAGCGGTGTCTGGCACACCACTGGTGAACGTCCTGCACTACCGAAGCTTGCCGTTGATGTCCAGAAGCTGAAGAAGTCACTTGAGTGGCGCCAGCGTGTGGAAAACCGCCTTGATGGTTTTGAGAAGCTCTTCCCGGGTGCCATCAGCCTTGATTACGAAACCCTTTTTGATGCAGCAGGTGAAGCCCTCTCGACTGAAGCAGCTATAAGCCTTGAAGGTGCGCTGCGCCTTAAGGGCTTTGAAAACCTGAAGACCGACCAAACCAAGCTGCGCCCTGGTAGTCTGGACAGCTTTGTCGAGAATATCGACGAAGTCAGGGCTGTGCTCAAAGGCACGTCTGCTGAATGGATGCTTGAGGGCTGACACCGTTAAAGCGGTTCGCCCCTGCCGCCGCCTTTGCCGCCCCTGCCACCACGACCACCCTTTTCGCCGCGCCTCTCACCGCCGCGCCCGCCGTCCATTCGAGCCTCTCGCATCGAGGCCATCATCTCACGCGGCGAGATGGTGCAATCACCATCATCATCCATGCTTTGGAACTGGCTGTGGGGGACGGCAATAAGCTCGTCTACACCGATGCCGCCATCACCGTTTTTATCCAAGCCAAGGAAATCGTAAAACAGGAAGGATTTATCCTCAAACTTGGCATGGCGATATTCACCTGAGACTAAAAGCCCATCCTTGTTTTCGTCCAAAAGCCGAAAGAGGCGGCTGCGGGAGAGGGTGATATCATCACAGGTAACGGCGCCGTCTTCATTATAGTCCCATTTGGTCAGAAAACGCGTTCGCATCTCTTCGCGCCGCGCTTCCATTTTTGCAGGGTCCATCTCCATATCTGGTCTGCCGCCGGGCCCTCGGGGGCCATCAGACCCCCGGTTCGCACAGGCTGTTAGAACCAGCGCGGTTGAGACGATAATAAAGAGGGTTTTCTGGAAAGGCATTAAAGGTTCCTCGCGTCGTGACTTTTGCTGCTCGGGCAAATTTTATGTTGAATATGAGGTTCTACGGCTGGCGCCGAATTGCCCTTCGCGCCACACGTAATTTCGTTACAAAAACTTCTCCCTATAGATACAAATCTTTCATTGACTCTATCCACGCTTTCTATAGTTTCCGTCCCCGGTACTTCCCCCAACTGGGAAGCAGTTGTCTGTGAGGTCAGCATTCATTTTTTGGGACACGCCTCCCCAACGAGGCGCTTGCTATCTGGAAGGATAGAGACATGACGAAGCCTACTGTTGCGCCTCGGCGTCCGGAGTTTAGCTCTGGCCCGTGTGCGAAGCGTCCCGGTTGGAGTGTGGACGCACTTAAAGACGCCCCGCTCGGGCGCTCTCATCGTGCAAAGCCTGGCAAAGCCAAGCTTAAGTACGCCATCGATAAAACTCGTGAAATTCTGGGTGTGCCTGCGGACTACCGCATCGGCATCGTGCCTGCATCCGACACTGGCGCTGTTGAAATGGCCTTGTGGTCCCTTCTGGGCGCACGGCCTGTCGATATGCTGGCATGGGAAAGTTTTGGTGCAGGCTGGGTGACAGACGTAGCCAAGCAGCTCAAGCTTGAGAAAGTCCGTGTGTTTGACGCGCCATACGGCGAATTGCCAGACCTGGACGCTGTAGACCCCGACCACGACGTTGTTTTCACCTGGAACGGTACAACATCAGGCGTGAAAGTGCCTGCGGCAGACTGGATTGCAGATGACCGCAAGGGCCTGACGATATGTGATGCCACCTCCGCGGCATTCGCGATGGACCTGCCGTTCGAGAAGCTCGATGTCGTGACATACAGCTGGCAGAAGGTACTGGGCGGTGAAGCAGCCCACGGCATGCTTATCCTTTCCCCGCGTGCAGTTGAACGGCTGGAAAGCTATACGCCCGCGTGGCCGCTTCCCAAAATCTTCCGTCTCACCAAGGGCGGCAAGTTGATTGAAGGCATCTTTGTGGGTGAAACCATCAACACGCCTTCCATGCTGTGCGTTGAAGATTATATCGACGCGCTTGAGTGGGCAGATGGTATTGGTGGCCTCAAGGGGTTGATTTCCAAATCGGAAGCCAACCTCAAGGTGTTGGCCGACTGGGTTGAGAAAACCGACTGGGTTGATTTCCTGGCCACTGACGTGGCGACACGGTCCAACACCAGTGTGTGCCTCAAGGTTGTGGACCCATGGTTCTCGGCACTTGATGCTGATGCACAGGCGGGCGTGCCGAAAAAGCTTGCGGCACTTCTTGACGGTGAAGGTGTGGCCTATGACATCGGTGCCTACCGTGATGCGCCTCCCGGCCTCCGGATATGGGCTGGTGCCACCGTGGAAGCTGAAGACCTGTCCGCACTCACAGCATGGCTTGATTGGGCCTACGCAGAGGTGAAAGCCGCGCACGCTTAAGTGCACGCCATAGCGATACCTGAGGGCCGCGCGCTTGGCCCTCACATTTCAAAAGCCAGAAATTCAGAGAAGGAATGATCATGCCTAAGGTGCTGATTTCCGATAAAATGAGCCCCCTTGCGGAAAAGACGTTTAAGGATGCGGGCGTTGAAGTTGACTATAAGCCGGGCCTAGATAAAGACGAGCTCCTCAAGATCATTGGTATCTATGATGGTCTTGCTGTCCGGTCATCCACCAAAGTAACACCAAAAGTGCTTGCTGCCGCGCCGAACCTGAAGGTGATTGGCCGCGCGGGTATCGGTGTTGACAACATTGATGTGCCTGCCGCCACCAACTCAGGTGTTGTGGTGATGAACACGCCGTTTGGTAACTCCATCACAACAGCAGAGCACGCCATTGCCATGATGATGGCGCTTGCCCGCCAGATCCCGCAGGCCAATGCGTCAACACATGCTGGCAAGTGGGAGAAATCCAAATTCATGGGTGTTGAGCTTACAGGCAAAACGCTTGGCCTTATCGGGTGCGGTAACATCGGCTCTGTGGTGGCAGAGCGTGCGCTTGGCTTGAAGATGAAAGTTATCGCCTTTGACCCGTTCCTCGCGCCTGAGCGTGCGGCGGATCTGGGTGTCACCAAAGCTGAGCTGGATGATGTGTTCGCAAAGGCTGATATCATCACGCTTCACACACCGCTGACCGACCAGACGCGCGGCGTTGTGGGCGTTGAGGCCTTCAAGAAGATGAAAGACGGCGTGCGCATTGTTAACTGTGCCCGTGGTGGCCTTGTGGACGAAGCAGCACTTCTGGAAGCGCTCAATAGTGGCAAGGTTGCTGGCGCAGCGCTTGATGTGTTTGAAGTTGAACCCGCAACCGAAAACCCGCTGTTTGGCCATGAGAATGTGATCTGTACGCCGCACCTTGGCGCATCCACCACTGAAGCCCAGGTAAATGTGGCGCTTCAGGTGGCTGAGCAGATGGCAGACTACCTTCTTACTGGTGCCGTGACCAATGCGCTCAACATGCCGTCAGTGAGCGCGGAAGACGCGCCGAAGCTGCAGCCATATATGAAGCTCGCGGAAGAGATTGGTGGTTTTGCGGGCCAGCTTACCGAGCACGGTCTCAAGCGTATCGTGATTGAGTATGAAGGCCATGTGGCGACGCTCAACACCAAACCGCTGACAGCCGTTGTGCTTGAAGGGCTTCTGTCACCGTTGATGGATAGCGTGAATATGGTCAACGCGCCTGTGATCGCAAAAGACCGCGGCATTCAGGTGACGGAAGTGAAACACGACCGTGAGGGCGACTATCACACAGGGATCAAGCTGACAGTTGAAACCGAGAAGCGCACCCGTACCGTATCGGGCACATTGTTTGCTGACCGGTCACCACGGATTGTGGAAGTTGGCGGTGTTCGCCTTGAGGCAGAACTTGCACCAAACATGCTCTATGTCGTGAACGATGACAAACCGGGCTTCATTGGTGCGCTTGGCTCGCTCCTTGGCTATAACGGCGTCAATATCGCGACGTTTGCGCTTGGTCGCCGCATTGAAGGCGAAGAAGCCGTGGCACTTGTGGCTGTTGATCAGCCGCTCAAGGATATTGTTCTTGACCAAGTGGCTGCTCTCGCCCATGTACGGCAGGCAAAACGACTGTCCTTTAACGGACGTGTCTAGAGTTTGACCAGATAGAGAGAAGAGGGAGCGGACCCATGAATGGTCCTAAAAGGCAGATCGCAGGCTCGGCTTATGCTCGCCAGGCTTTGTTGCCAGAAGGATTTCGCGACCAGCTTAGCCCGCGCGCTGAGCAGGAAGCGGCGCTTGTACGCGGACTTATGGACAGCTTCCTCTCTCATGGATACGACCGGGTTTCTCCGCCTCTTGTAGAATATGAAGATAGCCTGCTTGTGGGCGCGGGCGCCACACGGGCGAAACAGATGTTCCGCCTGATGGACCCGGATACCCAGCGCATGATGGCGATTCGCGCCGACATGACCATCCAGATGGCACGGCTGGCGGCTACGCGCCTTGCTGATGCACCACGGCCACTCCGGCTCGCTTACACTGGTAACGTGTTGCGCACCAAAGGCAGCCAGCTTCGCCCCACCCGCCAGTTTATTCAGGCGGGTGTTGAGCTTGTGGGCGCATCCAGCCTAGAGGCGGAGCTGGAGGTGATCGTGCTAGCGGTTGAGGCGCTTGAGACAGTAGGCATTGCGGAGCTGTCGCTTGACCTTACCGTGGCGCCCCTTGTGGCGCAGATGGTGGAGGCACACCGGCTTGAGGGTGATGTGCGCGATACGGTGCTTGCAGCCCTTGAAGCCAAAGACATTGGCGCGCTTGCGGTGCTAACGGGCCCCGCGAAGATACAGTTTGAAGCGCTTCTGGGCGCGGCGGGCGCTGGCGCGCGTGCGGTGGAGATACTGCGCGGGCTTGAGCTTAAGGGCAACACCGGTAAGCTGGTCGCGCGCCTTGGGCGGTTGCTTTCGATGATAGGCAAGCGTTTGCCTGCGCTTTCGGTAACAATCGATCCATGTGAAAGCCATGGGTTTGAATATAAGTCCGGTATCGGATTCGCGCTTTTCTCCAAAGGCGGAGAGGGGGAGCTTGGCCGGGGTGGACGTTACCTTGTGACACATCCCGATGGGCACGAAGAAGAAGCCACGGGTTTCTCCGTATACCTTGATACGCTTCTCAAGGCGTTACCGCCGTTTGAGGTCGCACAAAAAATCTTTCTGCCGCATGGCACTAAGGGCGCTGTTGGTGCTAAATTACGCGCTGAGGGATGGCGTACCGTTCAAGGGCTCGCTGAGCATGATGACGCGCAAGAAGAGGCCGTTCGCCTCGGTTGCAGCCATATCTTGCTTGATGATCAGGTCAGAGCCGTTTAAAAGCTCGTTTTTTACAGATTCCAAGAAAGGGATTTCGCATGGGCAACGTCGTTGTTGTCGGCTCGCAATGGGGCGACGAAGGCAAAGGCAAAATCGTCGATTGGCTTTCCGAACGGGCGGACGTAGTTGTTCGCTTCCAGGGTGGCCATAACGCGGGCCACACACTGGTTGTTGACGGTACTGTCTACAAACTGTCGCTGCTGCCATCAGGCATCGTGCGCGGTGGTAAAATCAGTGTCATCGGCAACGGTGTGGTGATTGACCCATGGGCATTGCTTTCTGAGATGGAAAAGCTGCGCGGTCAGGGCGTTGAAATTGACCCGGCCAGCTTCCAGATTGCAGCAAACGCAACGCTGATCATGCCGTACCACCGGGAGCTTGATGCGATCCGTGAAGATGCCACCAAAGGCGTCAAGATCGGGACCACGCGCCGCGGTATTGGCCCTGCCTATGAAGACAAGGTTGGCCGCCGTGCGTTGCGCGTTTGTGACCTGCAGTCTCGTGAGATGATTGAAGCCCGGCTTGATGTGGCGCTCACGCACCATAACGCTGTGCGTCGTGGCCTTGGCCACGAAGAGATCGACGGCAAGGAAATCGCCGACCAGTTGATGGGGCTTGCTGGCCAGATTTTGCCATACATGACCAACGTGTGGCGCACGCTTGACGAAGCCAGCAAAAGCGGCAAGCGCATCCTGTTTGAGGGTGCTCAGGGCACGTTGCTGGACGTTGATCACGGCACATACCCGTTTGTAACGTCGTCCAACACCATCGCAGGCCAGGCGGCAGGTGGTTCCGGCCTCGGCGCTCGTTCGCTTGATTATGTGCTTGGTATCACCAAGGCTTACACAACACGTGTGGGCTCTGGCCCGTTCCCAACAGAGTTGACCGACGAGATTGGCCAGCGCCTTGGTGAGCGCGGGCACGAGTTTGGCACAGTAACCGGTCGGTCCCGCCGCTGTGGCTGGTTTGACGCTGTGCTGGTGCGCCAAAGCCTGACCATTGGTGGTGTTGATGGTATCGCGCTTACCAAGCTTGATGTGCTCGACGGCCTTGAAGAGATCAAGGTTTGTGTTGGTTACAAGCATAATGGTGAGGTGATCGATTACCTGCCATATGGCATGGAAGACCAGGCAGCTGTGGAGCCGGTTTATGAAACCCTTGAAGGTTGGCAGGAAAGCACCTTTGGCGCGCGCAGTTGGGCTGATCTTCCTGCAACAGCCGTGAAATATGTGAAGCGCGTTGAGGAGCTGATTGGTGTGCCGGTGGCCCTTCTTTCTACAAGCCCAGAACGTAATGATACAATCCTTGTTCGAGATCCGTTCCAGGATTAAGCACACGGTTTTGGGCGCTTGATGACGCTAGCCCCGTGTTAAAAATATCGCAAAATGCCGCTAACTCCCCGGAGAGGCGGCATTTTTTTTGTTTCCGGTTGCTAAATATTCACGAATGATTCAAATTTGTTAAGGATAAGGGTTTAGTGCTAAAACGCTAACAAGGTGTGCTTGGCGGCAGTGAGATGTCGTCGAGTAGGTAAAGATGAACAAGGGGAAGTGCGCTTGAGCGGTGATATCGCACCAGTTCCAGAAGGACAAAGTGCCTTTGGTGAGCGGTATGCCGTGGATACATCGGCAGCGCTCCCCGAGTTCACGACCTATGGCGGCGACGCTTTTAAAGCGACCGATAAAGAACGCCCCGGAAAAGAAATCTATGCACTGATTCATCATCCTACGGTACCGATGCGGAACGAAGTGTACCGTAGCCTGAAGGCGCGCCCCGTTGCCAATGTGGTCAACCCGATAGACCGTGGATTGATGACGATTGACACGGGTGGCAGGCGCCAACGCCTTGTCACGATATTTGAGCGGCCATCGGGTGGTGCGCTCTTTGGGCCAGACGGCAAGGTCAACCCACGCGTTAATACAAACCGCTTGCGCCAGAGCGTGGTACTGTCTGCGCTGAAGGCCATCGCAGCCCTTCACAAGCGCGGGTTCACACATCGGTCTATCACGCCTGAAAACATCTATTTTGTTGCCAATGATAGCGAAGAGGTTTGTATCGGAGAGTGCTACAGCTCACCGCCCGGCTATAAACAGCCGTTCTCGCTGGAATCGCTTGAGTTTGCACTGGCGCACGAAACTGCGCGTGGTAATGGCGATGCCGCCAGCGATTTCTATCAACTTGGTGCTGCCCTTCAGAGCCTCTATTTTGGAGAGCAGTTGTGGCGTGGGCGTGACCGTGACAGCATGTTGATGGCGCGGGTAAACCAGGGATCTTTCTGGGCGTTAGCTGGCGGGCGCGATATCCCGGGTGCGCTTGGCACACTTGTGCGTGGTTTGATGGCGGATGAGCTTGAGGAACGTTGGGGCGCGGAAGATGTGCTCGACTGGTTTGAAGGCGTGGGGAGGCCCAAGCGCACCAGTATGCGGGCTTGGGCCATGAACCGACCAACTAACTTCAAAGGCGTGGCATACGTGGACCGTCGCCTTCTGGCTGATGCGTTTGCGCGTGACCCTAGAGAGGCCGCCAACTTCCTGAAAAGGCTTGACTTCCCCGCATGGGTGCAACTGTCGTTTCGAGATGAGATTTTGAGCGAACGGCTTGAAAGTGTACTTAATGTGGCCTCCGACGCAGGCATCGGTGGTACACGGCCGGATGACTACAAGATGGTCACACGGGTTTGCATGTTCATGCACCCAACCGGCCCGATCCACTATAAGGGCTATTCAGTCATGCTGGACGGCCTCCCATCCATGATCGCCGATGCTTTTGCGCGCGATGACAGGGATATGATGGGAGTAATTCTGGACCTGCTGGATGAGCGTTTCCTGAATGCGCTTGGCGAGATATGTTCTGAACGGAGCCCAAGGTTCCTTGGAATGGTACGCGATTTGCGCCCGTTCATGAGCTTCGGGTCTAGTAAACAGTTGGGCCGAGGCATGGAGCGGGTGCTTTATGGACTGAACCCAATTTTGCCTTGCATCAGCCAACGTTTCAGCAACGTCTGGATAGGGTCTATCAAACAGATGATGCGGGCGCTTGATCGTCTCGCGGCATCAGGTGGCGGTAAAAACGTGCTGCTGGACCGCCACGTTGCCGCATTTTGCGCGGCACACGGCGCAGACCTTGAGCGTGAGTTCAACAAGCTTGCCGCTGCGCAAAATGATCCGCCGCGCTTTAATAGCCTTTCCGCTGAGTTTTTTGGCATGCTGCAACGCAGGTTCAAGCTGGAATCGCTGCCAAGCCTTACGGAAAAGCTTGTTGAAGGCCTAGCGCCCGCCGTGAAAGGCCTTCGGAATAAAAAACGCCGTGAACGTGTGCAGCTTCTTCTCGACAAGGTGAAGAAGGGTGGCGATATCTCCAAGCTGACCACCGAGGTGAATATGGTGCGTATTCAGGCTGAAGATGCGCGCGAATTTTCGCAGGCCCGCACCGTTGTGGGCAAGCTTGATAAAGAGCGTGCTATGCTAAGCCGCAAGATATTGCCGACAGATAACGACGCGCGGGCAAAAGGGTTGCGGGGTAGCCGCTGGGTTGCCTTTGGTGCGATGGTGCTGATTGGCTTTCTAACTTTCATGCCGGGAGGCTGACGTGGCTGCAAAAAAACCAATGAAAATGCGGCGGCGTCGCCCCCAAAAGGAAATTAATGGTTTCCTGCCACTTCTGCTGGTTGGGCTTATCCTCATATCACTTTTCAGCTGGCAGATTGCCGTTCTGTTTGTGGTTGGTTTGGCGCCTTCGATCGTGCTCTCCATCACCGGTAAGGGTGTTTACAAGGCTCAGAAGTTGCAGTGTGTGGCCTTTTGCAACATCGCAGGGATCATTCCTTTTGCGTTGCAGGTGTGGAACAGGCCACGTGAATTTGCCGAAGTGGTATCGAACCCTATTAATCTGGTGGCCATGTTTGGCGCTGCCGCGATTGGTTATGCGCTTATTTATGTGGGACCGATGATCGCCGCGCAGGTTTTGCAAACAATGGCAAAAGAACGCCTTAAAACCATTGCCCAGCAGCGTCAGGCGTTGCTCGAAGTTTGGGGCCCCGATGTGTTAGGCGACCAAAACGACCCCGCGCCAGAGCCAAACTGGGCAAAAGGAAAACGCGGCTGACATTCCTGTCAGGCCGCGCTCCGATTATTAGTAATATCAATATTGTAAATTAGCTGTTGGCTGCTTTAGCTGCCGCGAGCCGCATGGCCTTTTGCACTTTCTCAAAAGCACGAACTTCAATCTGGCGAACCCGCTCGCGGCTCACACCGTATTCCTGGCTTAGTTCCTCCAAGGTTTGCGGTGGCTCCTTGAGGCGTCTTTCCGTCAGAATATGGCGTTCACGCTCATTAAGGTCGGCCATCGCTTCTTGGAGCAGCGACAGGCGCTGGGTGTGTTCTTCCTTCTCCGCGACCAGGGTTTCCTGATCCGGGCCGTCATCTACCAGCCAATCCTGCCATTCACCTTCTGCGTCTGCGCGCAGCGGCGCGTTGAGCGAGTGATCCATCGCGGAAAGGCGGCGGTTCATATTCACGACATCTGTTTCGGGAACATCTAGCTTTTCGGCAATAGTTGTCACGTGCTCGGGAAGCAGATCACCTTCTTCAACCGCAGCAATCTGGCCCTTGAGCCGGCGCAGGTTGAAGAAAAGTTTTTTCTGGGCTGCCGTTGTGCCGATCTTGACCAAAGACCAGCTTCTAAGGATATATTCCTGAATAGCAGCTCTGATCCACCACATGGCGTAGGTGGCAAGGCGGAAGCCTTTTTCTGCGTCAAATCGCTTAACGGCCTGCATCATGCCGACGTTGCCTTCAGCGATCAGATCAGCGACCGGCAATCCGTATCCGCGGTAGCCCATGGCGATTTTTGCAACCAGCCGCAAGTGGCTTGTCACCAGTTTGTGGGCCGCTTTACGGTCATCATGTTCCGCCCAGGCTTTAGCGAGCATATACTCCTCATTCGCTTCCAGCATGGGGAACTTGCGAATGTCTTGAAGATACTGGCTCAAACTGCCTTCGGGGGATAGTGTTGGTAAATTGCTGAGATTGCTCATCTGAAATCCTCGCCCCGGGTCTTGGCCCGATTATCTTTGTATATCATTTTGATATAATACTGCCGAACAATGTAAGCTGTCAAATGCGTAAAAACGCCAGCGCCTTAAACCGCGTATCGGTCCAGGGTTGCCAGCATCTCTTTCATATCATGTGGGAGTTCGCTCTCGAATTTAAAGGGTTCGCCACTAATTGGGTGCAGAAAACCGAGCACGCGGGCGTGAAGGGCCTGCCGGGTAAAGGATGCAAGGGCGTCACGCGCGGGGCCTTTGATCTTGCCTGAAAGCTTGAAGGTGCGGGCATAAACGGGGTCGCCAACCAATGGATGGCCAATGTGTGCCATATGCACTCGTACCTGGTGAGTACGCCCTGTCTCCAGCTGACATTCAACCAGGCTGGCGACAGCCGTACCGCCCTGCTGGAAATGTTTGAGGGTGCGATAATGCGTTGCCGCCCACTTGCCACCTGTTTTTGAGACAGCCATGCGTTTGCGGTCAACCGGGTGCCGGGCAATATTGCCTTCAATGCGCCCGTTCGGGGGCACCGGGTGCCCTTTGCACACCGCGCTATAGAGCCGCTCAATCGAGTGGTCAGCAAACTGCACAGCAAGGCCGTTGTGCGCTTTGTCATGCTTAGCCATGACCAAGAGGCCACTGGTTTCCTTGTCAATGCGGTGCACGATACCAGGGCGCTTGACACCGCCGATACCGCTTAGGCTGCCAGCGCAGTGATAGAGAAGGGCGTTCACTAGCGTGCCGGAAGGTGCGCCAGGGGCCGGGTGTACAACCATGCCCGCCGGTTTATTCACCACGATTAGATGATCATCTTCAAAAATGACATCAAGCGGGATATTCTCTGGCCTTGGGGTGGCGTCTTCGGGTACAGGAACTTCAACACTGAAAACTTCACCTTGTTTGACCGAGCGTGATGGGCTCTTTATGGTCTCACTGGGAGCCTGCGTGACGAGATGGACGTTGCCACCCTTTATAAGGCTTTGCAGGCGAGACCGGGACATGTCCGGCAACGCCTCGGCCAGAAGTTTGTCTAGCCGGACCCCGCTTTGGTTGGGATCAACCGATATTTGAAATGCGTCGCTCATGGAGACACCTTATGATGCGCGAAGATGAAAAAGTCACGCCTCAGATGAATAGAAATGACGAAACCACAGGTGAAGGCGGCAGCATGCAGGACGTTGCTGATGAGCTTAGCGCTGTTGCTGACCAGCACAAAGGCCTCAAAACACTCGTGCTGGTGCTCGGGCTGGTGATCGTTGCGCTGTTCATTTTTGTGGTGTATGCCATCGCGAACAAGGCGACCGAGCAACTCATCGCGCTTGATAATGGTGAGGATCAGCCGATTGCTGAAGCTGCACCAAGCACACCTCAACCCTCGCAAGCCGCTGTATCTGACGTTATTTCTGCGGGCAATTACCGTGTTGTGCGGCCAGCGGGCAGTGAGCTTCTCTCAGCGATTGCCAGCGAGCGTGAACTGTTGCTGCATTTCCGTCGGGCAGATGGCAGTGACACGCTGATATTGGTGGACCGGGTGAGCGGCAAACAGACACCTGTGTCGGTGCCCAAATAACATGTCCCTCATCACGGTCCAGCTTGCGGCCGGTCTGCTTTCTCTACTCGAGCGAGAAGCGGTAAAAGCGGCGCCGTTTGAAGCTTGCGCGCTGCTCCTTGGATGCAGGCAAGGTGATCAGTTTATGGTTGAAAGCATGGTCCTAAGCGCGAATGTCACTGAGGGCGACCCGAAAACCAGCTTTGAGATTGACCCGTCGCTCTATATTCGTGCGCAGAAAGCGGCACGGGCAGATGGCGCGCAGGTAGTCGGGGTTTGGCATAGCCACCCCGGTGGCAGGCCAGAGCCGTCGGATACAGACAAAGCCAGATCTGTAGAGGCCGGATGGCTGTGGCTTATTACCAGCGTAGGCGAGGGGGCCACCGAAAGCGCCGGTTACATGGCGGATGACCTAACCCCCCAGACAATGCGGCATGTGCATTTCGAGCATTAATCACGCCTGCGCAATTCTGGTGCGATTCTGGCGACAAAGCGTTTGAAAAGCATCCGCCGAGACCTATAGTTAATCAAACGCTAGAACGGGCGACCTTTGGGAAGAGGAGCCTTGGGATATTATTGTCTCGTGTTGTTTATGGGGAGCTATTCTGTGTTAGGACAAATGCAAGACTGGCCAATGCTGGTCTCCAAATTTCTAGAGCATGCTGAAATCAATCATCCGAAGCGTGAGATCGTCTCAATGCTGCCGGAAGGCGGACAGTTTCGGTACGACTTTGCTTCGCACGCGGTTCGGGCAAAAAAATGTGCGCAAGCGCTTACCCGTTTGGGCATAGGACTTGGTGATCGTGTCGCGACGCTGGCGTGGAACACACACCGCCATATGGAGATATGGTTTGGTGCATCTGGCATGGGGGCTGTTACTCACACGGTGAACCCGCGCCTGTTTCCGGAACAGCTTATCTACATCATGAACCACGCTGAGGACCGTGTGTTGATGTTGGATATTACCTTCGTGCCGCTGATTGAAGCAATTGCGGAACATCTCACCACTATTGAGCATTTTGTGCTTCTGGTTGGCCGCGAGCATATGCCGGAAACCAAGCTGAAAAATGTACTCTCCTACGAGGAACTGATTGAGGCTGAGGACGGTAACTATTCCTGGCCGAGCTTCGATGAAAACACAGCTTGCGGACTTTGTTACACTTCAGGAACAACAGGCAACCCTAAAGGCGTGCTGTATTCTCACCGCTCAAATTTCCTGCATACGCTGCTGGCGCTGACGGGTGACACGCTGGGCATTCGCTCCACCTCGGTTATTTTGCCGGTGGTACCCATGTTCCACGCGAATTCGTGGGGCATTCCCTATGCGGCGGCTGGGTCCGGCGCCAAGCTGGTGCTTAACGGTCCGCACCATGACCCGGAAACCTTGCACAAGCTGATCGTGGACGAAGGTATCACTGTCACTGCGGCGGTGCCGACTGTTTGGGCTGGCATGTTGAAATACCTGCAAGCCACTGGCAAGGACATGGCTGAGCTGAAGATCGTAACCATTGGTGGTTCCGCGGTGCCGCGCAGTATGATCAAGACCTTCCAGGATGACTATGGCGTGCGGGTGAACCATGCCTGGGGCATGACCGAGACGAGCCCGCTGGGTAGTCTGGGCAGCGAAAACGCCGCGGTGCAGGATTTGCCGGCCAAAGAGAAGCTGGATGTACAGTGCAAACAGGGCCGCATGGTGCTGGGTGTTGAGATGTGCATCATGGACGATGACGGTAACAAGTTGCCACGTGACGGAGAATCGTCGGGCCGGGTTATGGTGCGTGGGCCATGGGTGGTGGAAAGCTACTTCAAGGGCGACGCTGGCAATATCCTTGATGATGATAACTGGTTTGATACGGGCGATGTGGCTTGCATTGACGAGCACGGCTATATGCAGATTACAGATCGTGCCAAAGACGTTATCAAATCTGGCGGTGAATGGATCAGCTCCATTGATCTCGAGAATGAAGCGGTTGGCCACCCCAAAGTGCTGGAGGCTGCCGTTATCGGTCGCTATCACCCCAAATGGGATGAGCGCCCGCTGATGGTGGTGGTGCCCGAAATAGGCCAAAGCCTCGATGTGGCTGAAATGCACGCGTATCTTGAAGACAAAGTCGCCAAATGGTGGCTGCCTGATGATGTGGTGATGGTGAAGGAACTGCCACATACCGCAACGGGTAAGATCTCCAAAAAAGACCTGCGTGAGCAGTTCAAGGATTATAGCTTTCCCGATGCGTGATGGCTGAGCCGCATTTTCAAAACGATCAGGTGTGGGCGGCGTTTGCCGCCCTTTACCGTTTACCGCGTCCCATCCATTCCAAAACCTTGCGGGCAGGAAATATCCACAAGATACCAGCGACCAGATAATATATCGTCTGGATGACAAGCGAGCTTTCGTTCAGCAAGCTTCCGACGCCACCTGCAAGAAACGCATAAGCCATCAGCCCGAAAATAAGCGCGAGCATGCCCCATAGGCTACGGGCTGCTGGTTTATCGGTCATTTGTTTGGCCTTTCAGTTTCTTATACCGGTGTGCCGCCATGGTAATGATGCGGTGGGTTTCACTCCATAGCGGAAGGGCGAGGGCTTCTTCAAGCTTAAAGAAGCGTGCGTCTGAGGCGTCAGACCCGGCGCGCAGTGCTCCGCCCGTGGGCTCGGCCAGATAGTCGACGAGGGTGTAATGATACCGAACAGCACCACCGTCAGCGTGGTCGATGAGGTCAATGATATCCAGGAAATCCAGGACTTTAACGTCCAGCCCGGTTTCTTCCTTCACTTCGCGCCTAAGGGCGTCATGCACGCTCTCGCCTAATTCCTGGGCACCACCTGGCAGGCTCCACTCTCCCTCCTTTGGGGGCTTGCCGCGGCGAATAAGCAGCACCTCGCCCCTCTGCATCACAACAGCACCGACACCAATGACAGGTCTTTCAGGGTTTTCTCTTGCGTCCATAATCTGCATGCTATTTGTTCGGGTAAATCTTTTGGGCACTTTGGCCGTGCAATGATGGAGAGGCAAGTTTTCTATGTGTGGGCGCTATATTCTGACATCCCCGAATGACGCTCTTGAACGTGTGTTCGCCACGCCTGCAGGCATGCCTATCACCCCGCATCACAATATCGCGCCGCGCCAACCGGTGCTGATTATCCGGCTGAACGACAAAGGCAAGCGCGAGTTGGTGGCTGTTGAGTGGGGGCTGGTACCGGAGTGGAAAAAAGAAATTGGCGACAAGCCGCTGATCAATGCCCGCATTGAGACAGTGACAGAGAAACCCTCTTTTCGTTCCAGCATAAAACGCCAGCGCTGCCTTGTACCGTTTGACGGCTGGTATGAATGGAAGACAGTGAATGGGCGCAAACAGCCTTATCTGATCAGCCCCGTAGAGGGTGGCCCGATGGCGTTTGCGGGCATTTGGTCGGTATGGCATGGCCCGGACGGCGACCATTGGCTTGAGACCATGGCGATTTTGACAGCCCCAACCGAAGGCCCGATGAAAAGCCTGCACCACAGACGCCCGCTCGTGGTACGCGCTGCGGACTATGGCGCGTGGCTCACACCGCATGATCCCTTGCCGCGCGGCTTCCTTGAGACTTTTGATTTTGTGCCGGAGACGGCTTTCCATTGGCGTGCGGTCAGCCGCGCTGTCAATAACGTACGCTTTGACGGGCCTGAGTGCCTGAAACCGGCGGAAGAAGAAACACAACACAGCCTTTTCTAGGGCCTCATACATCAGGCAAAAAAATGACGGACTTCTCAGACAAGACCAAACCGATTTATGTAGATGTGGACGGGAGCATCGGCAGCCTTGTGTTGAACCGCGCGAATAAGCGGAATGCGATGTCTGAAGCGATGTGGACGGCGCTTCCGAAAGCGCTGGACGTGCTCGACCATGACAAGCGGGTCAGGGTGATCATCATACGGTCTTCCTCACAGCAGGCATTCTCCGCAGGTGCCGACATTGCGGAGCTGGAGGTAATTGCGAGGGACCCCTTGCGGCAAGAAAGCAACCGCATCGCCATTCGTGAGGCCCAGCGCGCACTAGCCCGTACCGAGAAGCCTACGATCGCACAGATATCAGGCTCGTGCATGGGCGGCGGCTGTGGCCTTGCCATCCACTGTGACATGCGCTTTGCCGCGCATGGTGCGCGTTTTGGTATTACACCCGCTAAACTCGGGCTGATCTATCCGCTAAATGACACCAAACAGCTGATGGACCTCGTTGGCCCCGCAAAGGCAAAAAGCATGTTGTTCACCGGGCGTGTGCTGGACGCTGAGGAAGCTCTTTCGATCGGCTTGATTGATGAGCTCTATAGTGCTGAGGAACTCAACCAAAAAACCATCAGTTTTGCCCAGCAAATTGCGGGCGTTTCACAGTATAGCGTTCGAGGTATAAAAAACCTGATCCGGCGGGTTTTGGACGGACAAGTAGACGATGATGATATCACGGCAGAGATGTTCCGCGCGGCGCATGAGGGTGCGGATGCAGCGGAAGGTGTGCGTGCTTTCCTTGAAAAGCGGCCTGCGGGTTTTACATGGAACGATTAAAGCGGCCTGAGGTCGCGAAAGTCGGGCACAATATACAGCGCTGCTACATGCAGCGCAGATGCCGCATAAACAAACATGCCTGAAACAACCATGCCAAGCAGGTTGGCAACGCCTTCTGGCAGCAAACCCGCCAAAAATGAACTTACGATCATATTGGCAAGGCCGACACTCAGAAGCAGGAAACCCAGGGCTCCTGTAATGGGGGTGAGGAAGAAACGACCCCGATTCCACGCGGTCCACATGGTTTCCTTGCGGTCGCGTGCTTCTGCGGCGATGGCGAGGTTGGCGATGCTGGTTAGCGCAATGCTGGCCCACACCAGAAGCACCACGCCTGTCATGACAACAGCGTTGCCAATACCACCCAGTGCACTGCCAATCACAGACACCGTTGGGAGCGCAACTAGCGCCAGCAGGATAATCATTCCCGTAGCCGCGACCATATGTAGAAAAGAGCGAAATCCGCGACGCAGGAAGGCTTTTAGCCCACCATCGGACGGCGTGAGAGACCCTGGGGCACATGCTCTTGCCCACGGTATAATGAGGAATGTGGTCACGGCGGTGACTAGAAGGTGACCAATGAACAGGGTGGATGCCCCTTCATCAATTGCGGCCGCTGCCTCGGCCGTTTTGACCTCAGGCTCACGCTGGCTATCCAGAATGCTGATCAGTTCCTCAATGACCTCCGCGGCTGGCATATATAGCAGTGCCGAGAGAATGCCGGACAAGATGGTCAACAGCATAAAAAGCTCTGTACGTAGGCGGATGCCTGTCCAGGCGGCTTTGACAAGTGCCGCAAGTGTTGGTGTCTGGAATTGCATGAGTGAGGCTCCGGCCCTGCAAATGGCGTTGGGTCAAATCTTTCGGATGCAGATTTGATCTTGTCATTGTCTACCCTAGTTTATCTTCATGATCAACGAAGGGGAGGTTAGCGTGTTTAAAGGACAGACGATTTGGGTCACAGGTGCCTCATCTGGCATTGGTGAAGCGCTGGTATATGAATTTGCGGCACTTGGTGCAAAGCTGATCCTGTCGGCCAGAAGGCAAGCGGAGCTTGAGCGCGTGAAGCTGGCATGTGAAGGCTCGGGCGCCGCAGCTGACGATATCCTCATCCTGCCCCTTGATGTCACCGATGAAGCAGCGATCGCTTCCGCAACGAAAGCGGCGCAGGCTTTTACAGGCCGCATCGACATGCTGATCAATAATGCGGGAATATCACAGCGTTCACTGTGTATTGATACGGATATGGCGACATACAGACGCTTGTTTGAGGTGGATGTTTTTGGCCAAATCGCGCTTACCAAGGAAGTTCTACCAATCATGCTCGATCAGAAAAGCGGGCATATGGTGGTGACAGCATCTGTTGCAGGCAAGATTGGAGTTTCCCAACGCACCGGTTACTGCGCCGCCAAACATGCCATGATGGGTTTCTTTGACGCACTGCGCGCTGAAGTCTCAAAGTCTGGCATTCATGTGACCACCATCACCCCAGGTTTTATTCGTACCAATATCTCAACCAACGCCCTCAGGGGCGACGGCAGTGAATTTGGCGAGGTGGACAAGAATATTGCGGGCGGTATGGACGTGCAGAAATGCGCCAAAGTTATTATGAAGGGCCTCTCCAAACGGCAGAAGGAAATACCGGTTGGGGAAGGCGCAGAGATGAAAGCACTGTGGGTGAAACGGTTTTTCCCCAACACACTTTTCAAGATGGTTGAAAAAATGGGCTAGGCTGATTTGCCTACCCCATGGGTCTTTGGAGTCTTATTGCCAGTCAGGCGTCAAGCCATGCGTTTTTGCTGGGTCTTGGTTTTGTTGGCATAAACTTGTCCCACCAACGGTTTTCGGCTTCGGGCTGGGGACGGCGTTCAGGCCGTTCAAACTGAACAATAGGCTTGCCGTAACCAAGATCGATAAACTCAACGCTGGAGACCTTCTGATGGTCAAGCATCAGTCGATCATTGATGCGCCCATAACTTGGCCGTTTGCGGTAGACCGAGCACCCGACGATATAGACGGGCGACCCATCACGGTCTGCTAGCGGCAGATAAAGTGACGCAACTTCCGCATCGCGCCCGGAGTGGCGGTAGACTGATTCTACTAAATGGGCGCCGCTTGGCTGTGTTAGCACAGCGTCATAAAGCCGAGCTGTGTTCTCGTACAAGTCCGGGCTTGTGAGATCAAACGCGTTAAAGCCTGGCATGGGGGTTTGCCAAAGATCGGGTGTGCTGGTCCCGATCATGGATACCTGAACATCAAAACGGTCCCGGCGTCTCATGAGCGAAATGCGCGGTAAAAGTTCATGTAGTTCAATGAGTTGTAAGGATCTGCGCGCCGGAATCGAGGCACTGTTTTCACGTGGCAAATCCTGCCAGTAGTTCAGCAACTGCTCCAATACACCGGAAACGGGCATATGCGCCTCCTCTTCCAAAAAGCATAGGAACTCAAACTGGGAAGAGTTTGCGGGTAAGAGGGGGCGCTTTCAAGACAAGATATATGACCTAGTTTTGGCCCATTTTTTGCCGCTTCTCAAATACCTGAATCTGCTGCGTGAATCCTGCCGCCAAGTCGTTCGGCATCGGGAATGTGAGATGGTACTGAGAAAATTTCCAACCGCTTTCCGTGCGAATCAGTATGCCGGTGCCTCGGCTGGTGCCATATTTTTCACTGTCCAGCAGCTCATCAAACCAAGCGCTATTACCATCTGGGGTTATGTTGATATGTCGCTCGCGCAGCGTATAGACCCAGCCGTTAGTGGGTTCAGCGTAAGACTGAAAGGTTTTTTTGTCCCAGCGTTCGGCGGCGTCGGTGCCCAGAAAGATAAAATCTTCGTGCGTTAGGCCAAAGTAGGTGTCCCAATCCGCTTCAGCGGCGGCGTTATGATAGGCATCAAGTGCGCTTGAGATATCTGCCTTGTCATCCGCGTTAGCGCCAACGCCCATCATAATCATTGCTACTGCAATAAAGTATCGCATCTAAATCTCCTCAACGTGCGTATCACGCACAAATTCTCTGTGTACTCTAGTCCCCCAAAGCCTTGATTTCACCTGATTTCAGGCGTGTGAGGTAGCTCTTCAAGTCGCGTTTCAGTTCCGGCGCCAACAGGTAAATGCCGATCACGTTGGGCACCGCCATCAGGAAGAACATACTGTCCATCAACATGTAAACTTCTGAGACCGAGAAGACCGCGCCAGGAATAAGCATGAGGCAAAAGATAGCCTTGAACCGGTCCATCGAATTTTTGCTGCCGCCGAATATGAACTCCCACACCTTGCTCGAATAATAACCCCAACTGATAATGGTGGAATATCCAAACAGGAATGCCGCGACGGCAAGAACCCATGGGAACCAACTGATAACACTGCCGAACGCTGCGGATGTGAGGGAAATCCCCGCAGCGCCTGAGTGATCCAGGTAAACCCCTGTTATCACGATCACGAGCGCCGTCATTGTTGATACCACAACCGTGTCAACAAAGGGTTCCATCAACGCGACCATGCCTTCTGATACAGGCTCTTTTGTTTTGGCTGCGGCGTGCGCCATGGTAGCGGAACCAAGCCCTGCTTCTGTTGAATAAACGGCGCGTTGCATTGCAATGATCATCGTACCAATCAAACCGCCCAAACCGGCTTCAAGGCTAAAGGCGGACTGGAAGATGGTGACGAAAGCAGCTGGTACCTCACTGATATGACTACCAATGATCACTAGAGCACCGGTGATATAGATAATGGCCATGGCGGGCACGAGACGCGACGTTACGCTGGCGATTGACTTGATGCCCCCGATGATGACGATGGCGGTCAGAAGGGCCATCAGCACACCAAATATCCACTTTGATGTTTCACTGTCATGGCCTGTAACGGCGGCGACAGCCTCAAATGACTGGTTAACCTGTGCTACCTGCAGCAGTGTTGGCAGCGCGAAAATGGCATAGGCCCATGCAAGGGTTTTTCCTATTTTGCCCCAGCCACGCGCCTTCAGGCCGCGTTCCAAATAATACATTGGTCCGCCCGCAACGGTCCCGTCTTCGCGGACATCCCGGTATTTTACACCAAGGGTGCATTCCGCAAACTTGAGCGACATGGCGCAAAAGCCGATCAGGATCATCCAGAAGGTCGCGCCGGGGCCACCCGTGCTAATAGCAACGGCAACGCCAGCAATATTCCCAAGCCCCACGGTGCCCGATAGGGCCGTGGAAAGGGCCTGGAACTGGGTGACCTCACCGGCGGCTCTGTCGTCATGGAAGTCACCGCGTACGATGTGCCACGCCCGTTTGAAGCTCGTTAAATTGATGAAACCAAAATAGACGGTAAGCAAAATCATGGGTAGCGCCAGAAAGGCGACGATCCATGCTACTTGAATTCCCAGAATGTCGACCTGCGCAAAAACAAAGGCGTCAAGCTCACGAATGGCACCCGCCACCGTTTGCACAAAACCGCTGCGCGCCAAGTCACTATCTTCGGCCAATAACGGCCCACTAAGGGTCAGCACGCTGAGCGCTGCCACCAAATTACGCTTGAACTGATACACGTCCTCTCCCCAGAGTTTTTTGTGTGGCGCCAGCCTAGGCGACGAGCCATCTGGAGGGAAGGGGAAATGTTGGTTTCTGACAACTGTCTCGCAGGAAGGTGATAGTGTGTCAGGCGTAGTTACTTCTCACCGAACCGTGGCATCAATTCAATGAAGTTGCAGGGACGGTAGCGGTTGTCGAGTTGTGTGCTCAGGATTTTGTCCCAGCCGTCCTTTACCGCACCGGTTGAGCCGGGCAGGGCAAACATCAGCGTAGTGCCAGCAATGCCGCCTGTGGCGCGGCTTTGGATGGTGCTGGTGCCAATGGTCTCGTAGGAAAGCATGCGAAACAGCTCTCCAAACCCGGGAATTGTCTTGGTATAGAGCGCTTCAAAACATTCAGGCGTAATATCGCGGCCCGTTATGCCTGTGCCGCCAGTCGAGATGATTACGTCGACCCCTTTGTCATCCATCCATGTGTACAGTTGAGACGTGATCGCATCAAACTCGTCGCGTACGATCACCCGGTCGGCCAGTTTATGGCCTACAGCTTCAATACGTGCCACCAAAGTGTCGCCGGATCTGTCGTCCTCGAACGTTCGAGTATCTGATACTGTCATCACAGCAATGTTGGCTGGGATGAATGGGCGGTTTTCGTCAATCATCGGCACTGATTGTTGTCCTCGTCGTCGTTCGGGTAAGGGCGCGTTGGTGCGCAATGGCAGTTTGTTCCGTATCAAGTAGCTCAAGCGCTGGCCATGCGCCTGATGCAATAGCATCAAGGCTTGGCGTGTCTTGCCCAAGGCGCATGCGGTAAAGCCACAAGTTGGCCATTACACGCTCAATATAATTTCGTGTTTCGTAAAAGCCGATGGACTCGATGAAAAGTAGCGGGTCTTCGTCGTATATCACCTCGTTGCGCCAGCCCATCAGGCTGCCCGGCCCGCCGTTATAGGCGGCAAGCGCCATAAAGAGGTTGCCTTCCACATACTCCATATCCAGCAGATATTCGATATATTGCTGGCCAAGCGCCATGTTAAATTCAGGCTCAAACAGGCGGCCTTTGTTGCGGCGCAGAAGCTTGCGGTCCTTGCTGATGTAGCTTGCTGTTGCAGGCATTACCTGCATCAGGCCACCGGCACCAACGCGGCTTTTAGCACGAATGCGAAAGTCGCTTTCCTTGCGCACCATGGCAAAGATAAGGGCACGGTCGACCGAAAAACCACCTGCGGGTGCCCAGTCAGGTAGCGGGTAACGCACCGCGGTTGATGCTGGTTTACCTGTGCCGCCAGCCCGGCCGAGCCGGATCTGGATATTCGGGAGATTAAGGGCTGCACCAAGGGCGAGCAGGTCTTCCTGTACAGTGGTCCCTTCACGGCCCCACAACAGGCGGAGCTCCTCATCGGCGATATCATCTCGACCCACCTCCGTGAGCGCTATGGCCCGTTTGGTGGCGATATGCTCCATCAAGCTATCAACTGCGTTCTGGTTAAGTTCCGGTACTGACCAGTCAATATCCGGGCGGATGCCGAGTTGGCGGCTGGCAATAAGGCCATAGAAGGTTTCGACCTGCGTACTTGCCGCCAGAAGGTGGTTGATGCCTGCGACAGGGTCTCCAAGGCGGTACGCGGCCCGGCCAGCCCAGAACTGCCCCCCTGAGAGCAGCCAGCTACCGGCACGCTCTGAGTTGGCGACATGCTGAAAATGCGTGTAGGCAGTTTTGAAATCACCGTCGCGCCAGCTGGCAAGGCCTGCGATCCAGTCGCTCTCCGGCACAATTTCGCGGGCGAGATCGGCTGCGCGTGTGGCCAGAACACGGGCTTTGAAATTATTTGACTTATAATAGTAACTGGCAGCGATGCGTTCTAGAGCTTCAGCTTCTTCGTGCGGCACCAGAAGGTCGCGGGCGACCATTGCCCAGTAGCGTTTTTCAGCGCGGTCAGGGTCACCATTGCGCACATAGCGGCGCACGTTTGCCATAAAGGTTGTGACAGAACCGCGCTCATCGCGTGTACGGCTGGGTAGAGGCGGTTTCGGGTCCGCGGATTGCCCTGTAACGCCGGGATAGCGCGTATCCTCCGGGCGGCGCGGTGCGTGCGCTTTGCCCTGCCTGCGGCGAGCAAGGCTGTATACGCGCCAGGCGTTTGGGTGATCGGCATAGCTTTTCAGCCAGCCTGCAAGCTCACTGTATTTGCTGCGGTAGCCCGTTGGATGCATGTAGCGCTGGAACCAGACATGCCCCATCAGCACATCGTTCTCAACCCGCTTCATCATTTTATCTGCTTGATTCCACTTGGCTTGTTCCTGCAGCTCAAAAATACGGCGGTACCGTTTGATATCTTCCTCACCAAGAACTGTAGGAATTTCTGCTGGTGCTGCGTAAAGGCGCGGGGCCATGCAGCCGAGCAGTAGAAGGAATGTCAGAAAAACGGCTTTAAAACTCATAACGACGCGAGTGTCCTCTTAACAGCGAGCAGGTCACGCCAGGCAAAGCTCTTCAAGTGGGGCTGGCGCAAGAGATAAGCGGGGTGATACGCAGGCATTGCGGCAATTTTCCGACCGCCAAGGTCAAGCTCTTTCATGCGGCCCCGCAGACGGGTGATACCGTCTTCTGTATTCAAAAGCGCTTTCGCAGACACACCACCAAGCATCAAAACAAACTTGGGCTCTGCGAGCTCGATATGCCGCTTAATGAACGGCAGGCACATGGTAATAACCGCTTGGTCAGGTGTGCGGTTTCCTAGCGGCCGCCATGGTACAACGTTGGAAATATAGACATTTTTATCGCGGCTCATGCCAGCCGCCGCCAACATGCGGTCAAGTAGCTGGCCGGACGCACCAACAAAAGGTTTGCCAATGCGGTCCTCTTCAGCGCCGGGGGCTTCGCCAACAATCATCATCGGTGCGCCGCGCGTGCCGTCTGCAAACACAGTGTTTTTAGCTGACCGCTTGAGGAGGCCGCCGTCAAATGCTTTCAACGCGGCTTCAAGCTCATCAAGGCTGTTACAGGCTGCTGCAGCGTTCTCTGCAGCGGCTTGGCCGGCGCCAATAACGGCTTGAACCGGCCGGGCTTCGACCTTGCGAGGCCCCGCCCCAGTGTGGCCAGCCTGTGGCGCAGGTGTGCTGGAATGTGCGGCGACTGTGGGGCGCTGCTGTGGCGCCGCTGCTGAAGCCTGATCAGGGGCTTGCTCGGAGGTCTGAACGGGCACACTTTTAAAGCGGTCAACCGTCTCGCCCTTTATGGCTTCGTCGGCTCCCATGGCGACATGCCAGGCCAGCAGTGTGGCAGGGTCGCTATTTTCCAAAATATTGGTGGTCATGAAGAGCCTGGTGCTTAAGGTTAAAAGTGAATCAGTTGGCGCTTCGCCACTATATTGTTGATCACTATACAGGGCCATCCCTTAAAATTGCATTGAATTTTTGGCGTGCATTTTAGCTAGTTGACAGAGCAGATTGACGTAGCGTCCGGCCCTGTCTTGAAGTGAAAGAGAGCGTCGCAGTACCCCTTGCCACAGATGCAAGCGTTTGACGTTTACGTTAAGCACAGGCATAAACACTTGAAATCTACTGTCAGTGGCCCAGTTTTCGACCCATGCTGCCTAAACGGGACGGCCTACCCGTGGCATGAGGTTGAACTCAGGAAGTTTAAAGGAGCGGCGCATGGAACGCGAATCCATGGAATTTGATGTTGTAATCGTTGGTGGTGGCCCGGCTGGGCTTTCCGCTGCAATCCGCCTGATGCAACTCGCACAGGAAAAAGAGCAAGAGCTGATGGTTTGCGTCATCGAGAAAGGCTCGGAGGTCGGTGCTCACATCCTTTCCGGAGCGGTGGTTGACCCCATTGCGCTCAATGAACTGATCCCGGACTGGAAAGAAAAGGGCGCGCCGCTCAACACCCCTGTGACAGAGAACCATCATTGGATTTTGTCCGAGACGGGGAAAACCGAATTTCCGCACTTTCTCCTGCCGCCGCTATTGTCCAACAAAGGCATGTATACGCTGTCGCTGGGCAATCTCACGCGCTGGCTTGGGGAGCAAGCGGAAGCCATGGGCGTTGAAATTTACCCCGGCTTCGCGGGGGCAGAGGTCCTTTATCATGAAGATGGCCGCGTAAAAGGTGTTGCAACCGGTGACATGGGTGTCGCGCGTGACGGTAGCCACAAGGGTTCATATGAACCCGGCATGGAACTTCACGCGAAATACACCTTGTTCGCTGAAGGCTGCCGTGGCTCGCTCACCAAGCAGCTTGAAAGCAAGTTTGACCTGCGCGCAGATAGCGACCATCAGACCTACGGCATCGGCATCAAGGAACTGTGGGATATTGACCCTGCGAAACACAAGCCGGGCTGTGTGATCCATAGCCAGGGCTGGCCGCTGACAGAAGACGCGGGTGGCGGGTTCATCTATCATCAGGAAAATAATCAGGTTGCTATCGGTTTTGTTGTCACGCTTGACTATAAAAACCCTTACCTCTCACCGTTTGACGAGATGCAGCGGTTTAAAAATCACCCTGCGGTTCGTGAGATTCTGGAAGGTGGTCGTCGTGTTGCTTATGGCGCGCGGGCTATCAATGAGGGCGGGCTTCAGTCTGTGCCAAAACTCAGCTTCCCCGGCGGGGCCCTGATCGGTTGTGCGGCGGGTTTTGTGAACGTGCCGCGCATCAAAGGCAGTCACAATGCGATGAAGTCAGGCATGCTGGCAGCCGAAGCGGCGTTTGACGCAGTGGCAAGCGGTTCCGAAGGTGATGTTGAACTGACAGCCTACGAAGCCGCGTTTAAATCCAGCTGGATATACAAAGACCTGCACAGTGTGCGTAACACGCGCCCTGCGCTTTCCAAATATGGCGTAACCTTGGGCACGCTATATTCCGGTATCGATATGTGGCTCAACAGCCTTGGTCTTGGTTTCCTTGTGCCGTGGACATTCAAGCACGGCCATAAGGATAACGAGGTGACCAAAAAGGCAGCAGACGCCAAGCCGATCGATTATCCGAAGCCAGACGGTGTTATCACTTTTGACAAGCTCTCAAGCGTTTTCCTCTCAAATACCAACCACGAGGAAGACCAGCCTATTCACCTCACCCTCAAGGATGACAGTGTGCCGGTTGAGATTAACCTGAACGACTATGCTGGGCCCGAACAACGCTATTGTCCGGCTGGTGTTTACGAATTTATCGAAGGTGACAGCGGAGACAAAAAGCTGCAGATCAATGCGCAAAATTGTGTTCACTGCAAAACTTGTGATATCAAGGACATCACCCAAAATATCAATTGGGTAGTGCCCGAGGGCGGTGGAGGCCCCAACTACCCGAATATGTAGCGAGTTCACAAAGGGCAGAAATGAAGCCTATTACCACCATCTTTCTGGCTTTGGCGCTTGTGGCATGTACCACTGAAGCGCCAAAACGCCAGATGACCGCTCCTGTAAGCGGTTCATTGCACAGCGAATTTGAAGCTCGGGACGACGGGGCCAGCTTTTATGGCCCCTTTGTCGCGGCGACGCTTGCCCAGCACAATGAAGAATATGCCGAAGCGGCCCGGTATTATCTCTCAGCACTTAGCTCTGACCCGGATAGCCGATTTGTGGCAGACCGCGCATTCTTCCAGCTCCTTTATGCAGGGCGAATGGAAGACGCCGGTAAGCTTGCTGTCAACCTGCAGGAACGCGAGGGCGGCTCAAACGACGACCTCGTTCGCATCATGTATGTGCTGGAAGCGTATCACCGACAGGATTGGCCCGAGGTTCGAAACAGGCTAAGCGCTACTAGTGACACAGGCTTTGGTTTCCTAGTATCACCGATACTGGAGGCATGGAGCCATGCGGCAGAGCAGGACCTGCCTGGGGCGGAGGCTGCCCTTGCGCCGCTTCTGAGTGACCCGCGCCTTAAGTCGATCGGGGAAGAGCACAAAGCCTACATCCTTGATCACCTTCAGCATTATGAGGCTGCTACAACGGCCTACCTTGCGCTTGCGAACGCCGAGAAACCTTCATCGTATCAGCCGATGGTGGCTTACGCTCATATGTTGTTCCAGCAAGGGGATACAGTGGGAGCCCGTGACTTTCTGGGCGAACAAACCAAGCGTTTCAACAACAATACCTTCCTGCTGCGGGAAAGTATGCGGATGTCTGCCGGATATCCGCCCAGCCAGGACGCGGCCACACCCAACGGTGCTGCCGGTGCCATGTTTTATAGTCTGGGTAGTGAGTTCGCTCACGGCCAGTCGTCGCAGGCTGCAGTCGTATATATGCGCATCGCATCCTACCTGATGCCAGAGGTGGCGGAGATCTATCTTCTGCTTGGCGACCTGCTTGAACGGTTGGAAATACCAGTCGCAGCGGCCAGCGCCTATGCATCCGTGCCGGATATCAGTCCGCTGCGGCAGCTTGCCCACATCAAGCACATTGGCGCCCTGAGGTCTGCGGGCGAGACGGGGGCGGCGGAAGACTTGGTGCGGCGCGGCCTTCGTGAGGACCCCAATGACCAGACCCTTTTAGTTACTATGGGCGATATCCTGCGTGAGCGGAAAGATTATACAGAAGCGATTGTCTATTATGGACAGGCCATTGACCAATTGAAACAGCCTCGGTCGTCTGACTGGTTTGTCTTTTTCGCGCGAGGCGTTTGTTTTGAACAGCTTGGTGACTGGGGCAAGGCGGAAGCTGACCTTGTATCTGCGCTACGTCTCAAGCCCAACGAACCTAGTGTGCTGAATTATCTGGGATATAGCTGGATAGATCGTGGCAAGAATGTTGATGAAGCCAAGGGACTGATCGAGAAAGCGATCGAGCAGACACCAAACGATGGCTTCATTATGGATAGCTTTGGTTGGGTGCACTACCTGACAGGTGACTTTAGCCAAGCCGTTGATTTGCTGGAACAGGCTGTGAGGCTGGAGCCCACCGACCCGACCATCAACCATCATTTGGGTGATGCCTACTGGCGGGTTGGACGTAAGATTGAAGCCCGTTTCCAGTGGCGGCATGCGCTTGATAGCGAGCCCACGGAAACCGAGAAAACCGAAATTCTGCAAAAACTGGCTGCGGGCCTGCCAGAACTTTCGTAAAGCTATCCTGTCTGGGGTGAGCAATACGGAGCCGGAGCATATCTATGGTCGACAGCATCACGGTTATAGCACCGGCGAAGGTCAACCTGTTTCTGCACATCACAGGCAGGCGGGACGACGGCTATCATCTACTGGAAAGCCTGTTTGCCTTCACGCGACAGGGGGATGAGATAACCCTCAAGGTCGCACCTGAGCTTTCCCTTGAAATCACGGGTCCCTTTTCAAGCAAGTTTACCGGCAATGCGCGCGACAATCTGGTCTTCAAGGCGGCGCTCGCGCTGGCGCAAGCTGCGGGTATAGGTGCAGGAGCCGAAATTACCCTGAAGAAGAACCTGCCGATTGCTGCAGGTATTGGTGGTGGGTCTGCGGACGCTGCTGCCACGCTGCGTGGCCTTAATGAGCTCTGGCGCCTTGGCCTCCCGTTCACGGAGCTTGAGGCTATCGCATACGGCCTTGGGGCCGATGTGCCAGCTTGCCTTTATGATACGCCGCAGTTTGTTGAAGGGGTAGGGGAGAAGCTAACCCCCCTGACGCTGTCGTGGCAGGCCGGTATTGTATTGGTGAACCCCGGCGTGATGCTGTCGACACCTGCGGTGTTTAAAGCGTTTAAGGAGGCAGGCTCACACTTTGATGCTCCACTTGCCTGTATGGAGCCGTGGACGAGCGTTTTAGCGCTTACGGAGCATAGCCAGAATTCCCTTGAGCGGGCCGCGGTTTCAGCATGTGCTGAAGTTGATGAAGTATTGCAGGCATTGAAGGGTTTAGAGGGCGTGCAACTGGCACGCATGTCAGGCAGTGGTGCCACTTGTTTTGCATTTTTTGAGACCAAAGGGGTAGCAGAACATGTGGCTCAGGCGATTAAAAACAAGCATCCCGGCTGGTGGGTAATGGCTGACGAGTTGCTAACTGAAAGCACTTTGTGAGGCTTTTGAGCATCAGGTTTGAGGGTGCATTCAATACTAAAATCTTGTGAACCGCAAAAAGACACAAAACCATAAAAAAAGGTCTTTACAGGCAGGGGCAGTTTGACTAAAACCGCGCCACGAACCAGTTGGGGCGTCGCCAAGCGGTAAGGCACCGGTTTTTGGTATCGGCATGCG
Organism: Kordiimonas sp.; assembly: GCF_965216265.1. Taxonomy (GTDB): domain Bacteria; phylum Pseudomonadota; class Alphaproteobacteria; order Sphingomonadales; family Kordiimonadaceae; genus Kordiimonas. Next base: position 599,956 of record NZ_OZ244153.1, on the reverse strand, counting down.
GAGGTTCGAATCCTCCCGCCCCAGCCAGTTCGCACTCTCGCAAAACCCAAATCTTAGATATTTCGGCCAATTTGATACGTGCGATAAAGCGTTCGCTCGTCAGAATTTTGGCATTTTTACGTTCCCGGTCATGCAAAATTTGCATAGCTGCTCGGCGCTAAAAATCTAATTTTCACATAGCTGATATAATCCTGCAACGGATCACGGGCATAAAGGTCCTGCGCTCAGATGGCGCCAGATTTTGTATCAGGAGCAATGGAAATGTCCCGCCCGAACTTCTTGTCCCCAATTTTTAAAACTGCGGCTGCTTGTGCCGCGCTTGTAACTGCAACGGCTCTCCCCACTGTTGCAGAAGACCTGAATAATGATGCTCAGTGGAGCCAAATGGTGCGCCAGGAGCTTGCCAGGGTTCAGAGCTATCCAAGCCGTGCCCTTGAGCAGGGTGTTGAAGGCACCGTCAAGTTGCGTGTTGATGTAACCGCAGATGGCCGTGTGGCAGACTATTCGATCACGGAAGGCTCAGGCTTTGCGGTGCTGGATCGCGCTGTAGGCCGCATGGCTGCAAAGCTTGACCGGTTGCCAGCACCAGCAGGCAGCACAGACGCCAGCTTTGTCGTGCCGCTCACCTTCAAGCTTGCAGATGCGCGCACCGTGAAAGCTGAAACCAAAGACCCTGTAAGCGTGTGGCGTGATGCTGTGCGCCGCCGTGTAGCCAGCACAGTGTCCTACCCGAAAGACCTTGCCGTTGAGGGTGTTGAAGGCCGCGTGAAAGTTCGCTTGACCCTCAATGCGGACGGTTCTGTTGAACGTCAGGAAATCGCGCAATCCTCAGGCAACCAAGCGCTGGATGCTGAAGCGCTTCTTCTTGCTAACCGTATTGGCAAATTGCCAAGCCTGCCCGAAGGGCAAGAGGGCGGCGCAATTGTACTGCCGGTACACTACAAGCTTGCTGAAAACCGCTAAGGCGGCTTTCACTCTTTCCTCTTCCCACACTCTCGGGGCGGCTCTGCCGCCCCTTTTTCTATGAAACTGCGTAGCCCCGCGATCATGCCTTGTGGGTGCCACATCTTTCAGGCAGGCTTGCCCTCAATCTTCTCTGACTGATTCCAGCTTAAGGAGGTGATGTGGCAACACGGTCAAAATCAACGCTCCATATCAGGTGTGGGCAGGATATCGAACAGGCTCTGCAAGAGGCTGGGATGGAGGGTGACTTCCTAGATTTTTCAGACCCTTATTGCCAGGGCCCTGTCCGGGGCATTGCACACGCTGATTTTCTGGTTGAGCGCAGCGCATTTATTGCATCTGCTTACGGTATTGACCCGGCTGAGGTTACGGCACGCCAATCGCGCAGGTATGAAGCGCTTAGGCATGCCCACGACTATGATACCATCACGCTTTGGTTTGAGCATGATCATTTTGACCAGCTGATTCTGGCCTATGTGCTGAACCATTTTGCAGATTTAAGCTCACTGCCTGAAATCGACCTTGTGTGTGTTGATGACTATCCCGTCTTGCCGCGCTTTACCGGCCTTGGTCAGCTTGGCCCAAGTGACCTGAAGGCTGTGTGGGAAAAGCGCGTGCGTGTGACGCAAGACCATATTCGGCTTGGAAAAGAGGTTTGGTGTGCGCTTACCATGGCCACGCCGAACATGCTGGCAACCATCGCGCATGCCGGGACGCCAGCCGTGCCACCGATGGCCGGGGCGATTGACCGGCACCTTGACGAGCTTCCCTCCTCTCGCCATGGCCTCGGTTTAACCGAGACCTTGAGCTTGCGTATTCTGGCGGAGAAGGGCGTGATAAGCGCTGGTGCGATGTTCAGCCAGCTTATGTTGCGTTATGAGCCGAGGCCGTACCTAGGTGACCTAATGTACTGGCATGAGCTTGATCGGTTGGTGCGAGGTGGTGCAGTTGAGGTAGTGACAGCAGGCAAGTCATCTGCACAGAACATGCTTCAGCTCACAGAGCTTGGAGAGCGTATCCTGATGACGGAGGAAGACTGGCTAGATTATATGCCGGAGCCGCGTTTTGTTGGAGGCGTAGAGATCGCCCCCGGAAAACCACACTGGCGGCGGTTTCCCAAAGGCAATATCAAGCTGGTTGAATAGACCTAGGTGACGCGGCTTTTAGCTTTGTATTTGCTGTCCTTCCAGGTATCAGTGCGCAGGATGTCTTCAAGAATTTCCGCCGCGCGGTATACATCTTCAAAACCAAGATAAAGCGGCGTGAAACCAAAACGCATGTAGTTTGGCGCGCGGAAATCACCAATCACACCCCGGTCGATCAACGCCTGCACGACAGCGTAGCCTTCCGCAAAGCTGAGCGACACGTGGCTGCCGCGGCAGGAGTGCTTCTCAGGTGTGACAATACCCAGGTTAAAAACGGAAAGCCGCTCACGTACCAGCTCCATGAAAAGGTCTGCCAGCGCGAGGGACTTTTGCCGCACGACACGCATATCCACGCCTTCAAACGCCTTGAGTGCGCTTTCAAGTGCAGAGGCCGCGAGCACGCTTGTAGTACCCACCAACATACGCCGGATATCTGCTGCGGGTTCAAATTCATCGCTGAAATCAAACGGTGCTTTATGGCCGAACCAACCCGATAAGGGCTGTCGTGCGGTCTCAAGGTGTCGTTTGGCAACATAGATGAAGGCTGGCGCGCCGGGCCCACCGTTCAGATATTTATAGCCGCAGCCGACGGCAAAGTCTGCGTCAGCTTTATTGAGGTCAACCGGTACAGCCCCCACAGAATGGCTCAGGTCCCAAACCATCAACGCGCCGTTTGCATGTGCGGCTTCCGTGATATCAGCCATATCGAACATATCGGCTGTGACATAATGCACGTGTGTTAAAAGCACCACGGCGGTCTTCTCGCTGATGGCCTCTTTGATCTCTGTACGCTCAACGGTTTTAAGCTGATACTCAGGCCCGAGAAAGTCAGCGAGGCCTTGCAGCATATAAAGATCGGTCGGAAAATTGCCGGGTTCAGACAGTATCTCCGTACGGCCAGGGTTCATGCGACATGCAGCGGCGGCGGCCTTGAAAATATTCACCGAAGTGCTGTCTGCCATGATCACTTCGTCGCCGCTTGCGCCAATTAGCGGAGCAATTTGGGCGCCGACGCGAGATGGCAGGTTGATCCAGTCGGCAGTATTCCAGCTTTTTATCAGGTCGGTGCGCCACTCTTGTTGGACAACATTGGCGAGCCGTTCAGCCACCCCTTTGGGGCTTGGCCCCAGGCTGTTGCCGTCCATATAGATCACACCTTCCGGCAGGTCAAAGCGGTCGCGTATCTCCCGAAGAGGATCGCTTGCATCCTGTTTTTGGCACCAGTCGAGTGAAGTGGGGATCATGGCAGACTCCTCAAAATAGCGCGCACAGGGCTGCCGTCTGCACCTGAGATTTTAAGCGGTAGCGCAATCAGCTCATATTCGCCAACAGGGACGTCATCGAACACAAGCCCTTCCAGTATGGCCATGCCTGCGGCATCAACCGCAAAATGAGCATCAAGCGTCTTGCTTTCCTGTGGGTCGAGCGATGGCACATCAAGGCCAATGAGCTTGCAGCCGCGTGCGGCAAGGAAGCGAATGGCGTCGGCACTGATCGCAGGGAAGTCCGGGTCCCAACCCTCGTGTGGAAAGGTCGGGAACAGCTTGATCAGTACACGGTCTACCGTATCTGGCAGCTTGTTTTCCAAGTGGCGGGGTTCAACAAGCTGTCCTGAAGCGACTTCTTCTGAAAGGTCTATTAAAACAGCAGGGCCGATATAGGCGTCGAGTTCTGTTTCAGCACAGTCCAAGCCTTTGTCATCAAAATGCAGGCGGCTGTCGGCGTGGCTGCCCGTATGGGTGGACATGCGAACCGCACTGACGTTCACCGGGCACTCGCCGGGCTCAATATTCCACGTGCGCTCAAGCGTAAATTCGCTGTCACCGGGCCAGACAGGGATGCCCGGCCGTATGGTCTGGCTGATGTCATAAATGTGGCTCACAGGCTTGTCCTCACGGTCCACAGTTCAGGGAAGAAGCGTAAATCCAATGCCTTCACAAGGTAGGATACACCGCCTGTGCCGCCCGTACCCTTTTTATAGCCGATGATGCGTTCAACGGTTTTCATGTGAGCAAAACGCCAAAGGTGAAAGTGATGCTCAAGGTCCACCAACTTTTCGGCGAGCTCATAGAGGTCCCAGTGTTTTTTTGTATCGCGGTATACTTCAAGCCATGCGCGCTCAACGCCCGCGCTGGCTTCATAGGGTTGCCGCCAATCCCGTTCCAGCCGGTCAGCAGGAATATCAAATCCGCGGCGGGAGAGCAGTTGCAGGCAGAGATCATAAAAGCTAGGAGCATTCAGCACATTTTGCAGGTGCTCGTAACGCGCCGGTACACTCTTGTGCGCTTCAGCCATACGGGCGCTTTTGTTGCCGAGACTGTATTCAATCTCGCGGTACTGGAAGCTTTGGAAACCTGAACTTTGCCCCAGGTCATCACGGAAAGCCGCATAATCCGCGGGTGTCATGGTAGACAGTATTTCCCAGGATTGTTGCAGGTTAGCTTGTATCTTTGCCACGCGCGACAGCATCTTGAACACAGGGCCGAGATTGTTATCTTTCAGGTGTGTCATTGCGGCCCGCAGCTCATGCAGGCAGGCTTTCATCCACAGTTCAGACGCCTGATGGATCACCACAAACAGCATTTCGTCATGTTTGTCGGATAGCGGGTTCTGGCATGCCAAGAGATTGTCCAGCTTAAGGTAGGCACCGTAGCTGATGTCCTGCTGCCAGTGAATGTCCTCACCTGAGACATCGACCGCTGTAGCGGGGCGCGTGCCTTCATCTGATGTTTCGGTCATATGACTATCCTTCCAGCAGGTATTTGTTTTAGTACTAAACTATATGGATGCTAACCTGATCTGGCAATAGTTTCAATGCCAGTTTGTGGCCCTAGGTGGCACTTGTTTGTTAGTCGACGATATCGACGGCGGTGCCTACAGCGGTTGTCGCGACTTTTACAGGTACGGTGACCACAGCGCATGCACTGACAGCAAACAGGGCAACCGCAAGCAATACTAACTGACGCAAAACAGAACCTCCAGCGTATGGCACCTTCGGCCATTTCGTCGTTTAAGTTGGTATGCCCGAGGCGAATTTGAGGCACAAGGCTTTAATTATGTGGCAGATACGCTACATAATTAAAGCCTGAAGGCCTGCGCGGTGGTCGTTTATGGTCCATCGCGCGAGCGCCAATGAGCGTCAAGGAGTTGCCGAATGTTAAAAGCCCAGATCGTCCCCGTAACCCCATTTGCACAGAATTGTAGCCTGATCTGGTGCGATGAAACCATGGAGGCGGCGTTTGTCGACCCGGGCGGGGAGGCGGACAAGCTGCTTGATGTGGCGAAGAAGGCTGGCGTTACGCTCAAGAAGATATTCCTGACCCATGGCCATCTTGACCACGCGGGCGGTGCGCAGGATATTCGGGAGAAACTCGGCCTGCCGATCATCGGCCCTCACAGGGAAGATGCCTTTTGGTTGGACCAGATTGAAGAACATGCCGCGCAATATAATATGCCGGGCCTGCGCTGTGTGACGCCTGACGAATGGCTTGATGACGGTGATGAAGTAACCCTGGGCAATATCACCATGCAGGTTTTTCATACGCCTGGGCATACGCCGGGTCATGTGGTTTTCTTTGAACCAAAACATAAGGTTGCCTTTGTTGGTGATGTGCTTTTCAAGGGCTCAATTGGTCGCACAGATTTCCCTCGTGGTAATCACGCAGACCTGATCAACGCGATTACAAGTAAACTCTGGCCACTTGGTAATGACATTACCTTTGTACCGGGCCATGGTGCGCTTTCAACCTTCGGGGCAGAACGGCAAAACAATCCTTACGTTGCTGATCGTGTGCTTGCCCAAGCTTAGCTCCAGACCATGCCGAAGTCCCTCTAAGCGCTAGCCACATAAAAAAGCCTTTGGTATAAGGGCTTTATGGGGAGGGGCGTGATGAAGCGGCTTGTCAGGAAATGGATCGTACTTTTAAAACGCAGGCGTCTGCGGCGTGAACAAAGAAAACGCGGCAACCATAAGCTCGTTGCGCGCGAAATACAGGATGCCGGGCTTGGCTGCAGCAATTGCGGCGCGGAGCTAACCGGCCCCTTTTGCCACATCTGCGGGCAACGAGACGATGACTTCAAGCGACCCTTCTGGTCTTTGTTGCGCGAAATTCTCGACAATGTGTTTTCAAGCGATAGCCGTCTTTTTAAGACGTTGTTTTTGCTTGTATTGGTGCCCGGTGGGTTGACGCGTGCCTTCGTTATGGGGCGCAGGGCACAATTTGTGCCACCACTTCGGTTATATATTACTGTCTCCATTATGTTTTTTGTCATTCTGGCAATAGCGGATGTCTTGATTCTCGATATCAATGTGACGCCTCGCCCCAATACTGAAGAAGCTATAGAGGCCAGAAAAGAGGCGGTGAGTGAGGTTCAGTCGGCTTTAAGGGAGATGGGCATTCCGGTTGAGGAGGCCGAGGGTGGAGACGTGCCAGCTATTAATAACCGACCGCCGGATGGCGATGCAGTGGTGGATGAAAGGCAAGACCAACCGGATGAAGCGACTGCTCGCCACACTGCCGCAGTGCGAGACAAGTTGAAGGAAGCACTGGAGCAGCAGGGCGACAAGATACCAGCTGAAGCACGGGCAGAGTTGGAACGCATGGCGAACGACCCGGAGGCGCTTGTTGTAAGTCCACCATCACCCGACGGATCGGATGTGGATTTTGATCTGCCTTATGACGTTGAAGTTGATATGTTTGTCCCCAACGACGATGAGGACCGGGATGGTTTCAAGCAGGAAGATATCGACCGCGTACTCAATGATCCGTCAGTGCCGGATTTTATCAAGGACGCAACGAAAGGGTTTGCGCGTGCCTTGCAGCAACCCGAAGCGTTTAATCGTTTGTTCAACGAATGGCTGCCACGAGCGCTTTTTGTCCTGCTCCCCGTTTTCGCGCTAATTCTCAGAGTATTTCATTGGGGCAAGGAGCGATATTATCTGCATCAATTGGTATTTTCCCTCCATTTCCACAGTTTTTTATTCCTGCTGCTCACGGCCCTTATCATTATCGTACCTCTATATGGCAGCGATTTGGGGGCCGGCCTGTTCTGGTGGGGAACGTCGCTTTATCTCATTATCGCCCTTAAGGTCGGGCAAGGGCAGGGCCTCATACGGGCCTTTTTCAAAGCGGGCTTTATCTGGGTCAGTTACTTCTTTGTCATGATGGTGGTTATTGGCTCCGCTGTGCTGTTTGGTTTGCGGGAACTCTAAAGCCTAAACGCAAAACACCGCCAGCCTTTCGGACGACGGTGTTGCTATACTCACGCTTCAGAAGGTGAGCGTTTATGCTGCTTGCTTGAAGCCGGAGAGTGCGCTGTCGAGCTGATCTTCCGCCGCCTGCAGGCTTGCATCTATATCAACAGCGGTTTTATCAGCTGCGATGACGGTAACGTCTGTAATGCCGATAAACGCGAGCGCATGTTTCAAGTAGGGTACAGCGAAGTCGATTGCACTGCCAACCTGCGTGCCGCCTGAAGCCGCGAACAGATAGGCTTTTTTGCCAGTGAGCAGGCCTTGCGGGCCATTTTCAGTATATTTGAACGTAACACCGGCACGGGCCACCAAGTCAATCCATGCTTTCAGTGAAGCTGGAACGCCAAAGTTATAAACTGGTACCCCAATCGCCAGCACATCTGCGGCTTGCAGGTCTGCGATCAGGCTGTCTGAGAGCGCGAGTTTTTCTTTCTGCTCTTCTGTGCGCTTGTCTGTAGGGGTGAAGTTTGCACCAATCCAGTCTTCATCGACAAAGGGCAAACCTTCTGCGGTATCGTGGTTCAGAATAGCGACATCAACTCGGTCGGCGATTGTATCGATGAAGCGATTGGTGAAGTCACGAGAGATGGAGCCGTTTTTGCGCGCACTTGCGTCAACGCGTAATACGGTGATGTGGTCCTGGGTATTGGTCATTTCAAATTCCTTTCAAAGCGTGTGCTGTTGAAAGGAATGTATGATCGGTGGTGTGAAACAGTAGTTGGCCAAAACCCTACTCGGTGTTGCATATTATAGAACGCCGAGAGGTTTAGTCCTCTGGTATCAAATTCAGGGACGCCGAGTTTGTGCAATAGCGCAGCCCGGTTGGCTGTGGGCCATCAGGGAAAACATGACCCAAATGGCTTTCACATCGGGCACAGAGTATTTCTGTGCGGACCATACCATGGGTGGTGTCTACCTTCTCTATGACCGCTTCGTCATCAACCGGTGCCCAAAAGCTTGGCCAGCCAGAGCCGCTCTCATATTTGGTCTGGCTTTCGAACAAAGGTGCTTCACACGCGGCACATATATAGGTGCCGGGCGTTTTGGTGTTCCAGTACTTGCCACTGAAAGGGGGTTCTGTGCCGCCGCAGCGGCACACCTCGTATTGCTCAGGCGTCAATTCTGCCCGCCAGTCATCCTCTGTTTTTGCGCGTACGTCGTCGTTCATCAGCGCACCTTACAGACAAAACAAACTGCATATTTACCCATGGGATCGTTGAAGTTGAGGAAGAGTTCAGCCTCCTTCTTCAGTTCCAGAGCCGTTTTCATCACAGGCGACATCTGGCTATCAAACATGCGGCTGGTATTGGTGCCGATTGTTGAGTTCAGGAGGTCAGCAACCATCTGTTCAAACTGATCGGGTTGGTCGCGGTAGAAAACAAGCTGGTAGCTGTCAACGTCAGCGGCGCGGGCTGCTGCCTGTACCGCGTCGTCAAACTCACCCAGGTTGTCAACAAGCCCAAGCTCGTGAGCTGTGGACCCGACCCAAACACGGCCTTGGGCGATTTTATCCACATCTTCAGCAGACATGTTGCGGCCTTCAGCCACAAGGTTGATAAACTCGCGGTAGCCGTACTCGATCGACTGCTGGATGATGTCTTTTGTGGCTTCTTCAAGCGGCCGAGCCGGGTTGAAGGCACCTGCGAGCGGAGAGGTACCAACACCGTCAGCGTGAATGCCGATTTTATCAAGTGTCTTCTCAAATGTGGGCACAATGCCAAAAATGCCGATTGAGCCAGTGATCGTGCTTGGTGCCGCCCAAATCTCGTCAGCTGTCGCTGATATCCAGTAGCCACCTGATGCGGCTACCGGGCCGAACGAGGCAATAACCTTTAGGCCTTGCGCCTGGGCCGCGACAAGTTCCTGCCGTATCAGTTCCGACGCAAAGGCAGAGCCACCGGGGCTGTCTACGCGCAGTACAATGGCGGCAGTGTTCGGGTTGTTGCGGGCATCACGAATATAACCAACAACGGTTTCAGCGGCTGTTACAGTAATCGGGCCGTCACCCATCACGATTTCACCCTGCGCGGTAATCACGGCAATTTCGTTGCCGCTGCGCATAGGCCTGTCAGTAGCTGCGAGATAGGTTTCAAAATGGATTTGATTGAACGATTGTCCGTCGGGTGTTGCGCCGAATTCGTCCATCAGTGCCTGACGCCACGCCATGCGGGGGGCCAGTTCATCAACAAGGCCGGTGTTGAGCGCGAGCTTGGCAAAGTCACCCTCCGCGGCGCGCAGGTCTTCTGGCACACGCGCGAGCGCGGCAGTGAGGGCACCATTTTCAAGGTGGCGTGCTGTGGTGATAGACGTTTCATACTGATCCCACAGGGTGCCAAGGAACGCCATGTTCGCTTCTTTAGCGGCAGGCGACATATCATCACGAATGAAAGGCTCAACAGCAGCTTTATATGTGCCGACACGGAAGACGTTTACGTTCGCCTCGATTTTATCGAGCATGCTTTTGAAGTAGGTCGGGTAATACCCAAAGCCTGTGAGCAAAACACCGCCGCCTGGGTTCATAAACACCTTGTCGGCCTGAGCGGCGATCAGATAGGTGCTTTGGCTATAGGACGTCGAAAGGGCATATACCTTCTTGCCACTCTCTTTGAACTTGCGAATGCTGTCTGCAATGGTGTGCAGGTGGCTTTGTGCCGCGCCAGATATAGAATCAGTCAGGATAGCGAGGGCTTTGATGCGGTCGTCATTTTTTGCACGCTCAACGGCGCGCAAGATGTCATGGATACTGGTTTGCGGCGGTGTGCTGTTGAAATCAGAAAAAACAGCCTCAAGCGGGTCTGGATATTCTACCTGCTCAACGATTGCGCCGTTTGGCCACAGCACAAGAACGGCCCCGTCCGGCACACTTGGCCTGGTTTCACGGTTGCTGGCTGCATACACGGCAAACAGCAAAACGATAACCAGAATGCCGAGGGCGGTCGTGCCGAGCCCTTGAATAAACGAAAAAATAGATTTTACTATAGCCCAGACGCCCTTCATGGCTGCCCTTTCCAAACCTTGAAAAAAGATGGCAACATGCCTTCATTAGATAGAAGGTGCGATGCGGTTCGGCCCTCGTCAAGAGGTGATGCCGAGAATGTTAGCTCGCACCAAACATAATATACACAACAGCAATAGGGGGAAACTATGTCATCACACATTCCGCAGGTACCGATTAACCGCCACACACGTGTGGCAGGTGTAGACGATGATATCGATTATGAGATCAAGGGCTCGGAAATGCAGTTCGTTGAGGTTGAGCTGGACCCAGGCGAATCTGCGGTCGCGGAAGCCGGCGCGATGATGTTCAAGTCGCCCGACGTGAAAATGACATCGGTATTTGGCGATGGTTCTGGGCAGGACGCGGGTTTTATGGGCAAGCTGCTTGGTGCGGGAAAGCGCCTGATTACGGGGGAAAGCCTGTTTACCACTGTTTTCACCCATGAAGGGGCAGGCAAAGCGCGGGTTGCGTTTGCCGCGCCTTATCCGGGCAATATTATTGCGCTTAAACTGTCCGATTACGGTGGGCGGCTGATTTGCCAGAAAGATAGTTTTCTTGCAGCCGCACGTGGTGTGCAGATGGGGGTGCATTTTCAACAAAAGATCATGACCGGGCTGTTTGGTGGTGAAGGGTTTATTATGCAGCGTCTGGATGGTGATGGTTGGGCTTTTGTACATATCGGCGGAACGATTATTGAAAAAGAACTCAAACCCGGCGAGGTTTTGCATGTTGATACAGGGTGTTTGGCGGCCATGACATCGGGTGTTGATATGGACATCGAGCGCGTTGGCGGTGTTAAATCCATGATCTTTGGCGGAGAGGGTGTTTTCTTCGCGCGTTTGCAGGGGCCGGGTAAAGTTTGGCTGCAAAGCTTGCCCTTCAGCCGCTTGGCTGGGCGAATTTTTGCCGCTGCACCACAAGCAGGGGGCAAAGACCGCGGCGAAGGTTCCGTACTAGGTGGCATTGGTCGTATGATAGACGGCGACAACAGCTTTTAAGGCAGTGCATGACAATTCGTATTCTTCAGCATCGCACGCTCTATCGTGACGATCACTTTTACAGCGCCTTCCCTGCGGTGTTGGCATTGCCCGCCGGCGATGTGCTTCTTGCGTTTCGCCGGGCACCCGACCACCGATGGCTACTGGGCGACGCGGCAGACGAGGACCTTGACGCGGTTGACCATGTGCATTTCCGCTCACATATCGCGATGATGCGTCTTGATAGCGGGCTTGAGGTAAAGGATGATGCTTGGTCTTTGCCCAGCCACCCGGAAGCGGGGGATCAGGATGCGAACCTCTTTCTTACCTCAAAGGGTAGGCTTATCCAGTATGGTTTTCTATGGTACCCGGTTACCTATGAGATCGCTAAGAAGCTGAAGGAGCTTGGGCTAGTCGGTCCCTTGATGGCAGACAGGTTTGGTGCGGGGTATATTTATTGGGCGAGCTATACCCGGATCAGCGACGACGGCGGGTACACTTGGTCTGACCATAAATTGATGCCGCGCGACCCTCTTATTAAGGCGGGTCGTGATGCTTTTGCGCCCTATAGTTCTGCGCTGAGAGGCCGTATGGTGGAGTGCGCGGACGGCTCACTTCTAATACCCGCCTATAACGGAAGCCTTGCAGGATGTGAATTGCCTGCGGTTCGCTTTTTCAGGTCAGAGGATGATGGGGAAAGCTGGCAGGTGCAGGATACCTTGATTTCCCTGCCTGATATTTCGCTGGCGGAGCCTGCACTCGCTTATTGGCCGAAGGGTGCCCTCACGGTTTTTAACCGAACGGGACACAACGAAGATCGTCTTGTTATTGCATCGTCTTATGATGAGGGCGAGACATTCTCAAAACCTGAAAGTGTTGGCATTAAAGGGCACCCGTATGACCCACTGGTGTTGCCAGATGGACGCTTGTTCTTGGTTTATGGCTACCGCCATGAACCCATGGGCGTTCGTGCCAGGCTGGTAGAGCTTGGGCAACGACTTGAAGATGCCGATGAGGTCGTCATAAGGGACGATAGCGCCAGTAAAGATGTGGGATATCCATCAGCGACACGGTTGCCGAGTGGTCAAATCCTGATCGCCTACTATATTGCTGATAAGAGAGGCGTTCGCGGTATTGACGGGACCCTCATCGATATTGATTGAGTTATTGAAGGAAGGAATGTTTGTGGCGCTGACAACAGAAGACCTGAAGGCAAGGGGCTATCGCACCTGGGGTGACGAAGACCCGTTTGAAAATCTGGTGGCGCCATTTTACTTCAAGGAAAGGGACGAAGAGATAAGGTGCGCATTTGTTTCCGAGCGTAAGCACTGCAATGGTCATGGCATGTTGCACGGCGGTCTGTTGATGACGTTTGCCGACTTTGCGCTGTTTGCCTTGGCGAGAAAAGAGCTGAGTGGTCCTACTGTGACCGTTGGCTTTAATGCGGAATTTGTATCCGCAGGGCTTGAGGGCCAGTTGATCGAAGCCCGTGGTGAAGTGGTGCGCTCAACCAAATCGCTTTTATTCGTGCGCGGTGAGATATTCTCTGGCGAGACCACCATTCTGACTTTCAGCGGAATTTTGAAGCGCGTACGCGGCCAATAGGCCAGCTTTTATGCAGCCAATGCCTTGCATTTGCGCGCGGTAGTGTCGTCTGCGGGAAAAAGACACTCTATCCTGATTTCGGCAAGTGTTACGTCGCGCGGTGTACCAAAGGTCGAAACAGTTGAAAAAAACGCAAGCGTTGACCTTTTGTCGTTAAAATAAGTGGTCAGCAAGGGCAGAGGCGCTGTCCCGGGTTCTCTGTGTCGCCATTCTTCAGGCACGTTCGGGTACGACATAATCTCATTCAATAAGGCTTTTGCCCGTGCATCTTGTGGTGAGCCCGCGATATCATTGTGTAGATGCCGCATCAAATCGCTCGCGACCTCTTCCCAATTATTAAGGTGTGGGCGCATATCGCTTGGGTCGAAGACCTGATGCAGTATATTTCCGTGTTTCGCGCCACCCTCTCGCAGGTATGCGAACAAGCGTTGCGCTGCGTCATTGACCATCAGCACGTCCCAGTACCGATTTATCACAAATGCTGGATAAGGTTCCTGCTGTTTTAGAATGCAGTCGATGGCCTGTTTTATGGGCGCGATCTCATCATCAGATAAGTCAATGCGGCTATATTTAGGGGCGAAACCGGCCGCGATAAGAAGCGCATTCTGCTCCCGGAGCGGTATGCTCAGTGCATCAGAAAGGCGAGCCAGAAGCGCCGGGCTTGGCTGCGACTTACCGGTCTCAACACAGCTTAGGTGTCGGGTTGAAACGCCGGCGTTAAGCGCGAGGTCCATCTGGCTCAAGTGTCGGCTTGTTCGCCAGGCACGTACCAAAGCACCAACATGGGCGTAAGGCTGCATCACTCGTTCTCTCTCTTTTCAGATAATCAGTATCAACCAGATCATAGCGCTGAAATACCATAATTCCATGACCTTAGAGGTCATTGATTTCATGTAGTGCACTTCGCCAATCTCGTCATCAACGGGCATAGCCAATAAGCCCGATCATGCATTGGAGAAGTGAGAATGAAACGCAGACAGTTTTTAAGAATGGCTGGAGGCACGACAGCCGCCGCTGTGATGATGGCAGTCGTAAAGGTGGGTAGTGGACCTGCTTTTGGTAATAATCTGGCCAAAGATTATACAGCGAACGATTATGGACATAAACGGCAGTATATGCAGTCAAAATTCGGTCGCATCGCATATCTGGATGAGGGGCGCGGAGATACTGTACTTCTGTTGCATGGCTTTCCCCTCAATAATTTTCAGTGGCGTGGTGTTATACCCAGACTAACGGGCTTACGGCGTTGCCTTGCACCGGACTTTATGGGGCTAGGATATACAGAAGTAGCTCAAGGCCAAAGTGTTGCCCCTTTAGACCAAGCTGAGATGCTGGCGGACTTTTTGGATCAGCTCTCCATTGCATCTGTTGATCTTATTGCGAACGATAGTGGCGGTGCGGTCGCGCAGATATTTGCTGTGAAGTACCCTGACAGGGTACGCAGCATTTTATTCACCAACTGTGACGTTGAGCCAGATAGCCCGCCACCAGCGCTTGAGCCGGTGATTGAAATGGCACGAGACGGGACATATCCCGATAAGTGGCTTGTGCCTTGGCTGAACGACAAAGAACTCGCGCGCTCAAAAGACGGACTGGGTGGTCTCTGCTATAGCAAACCGGGGCAGCCGACCGATGAGGCGGTTGATATGTACCTCAGCCCGCTTGTGCGTAGCGCCGAGCGTAAAGCACTGACAAACGCTTATACCCTTGGGCTGACCCCCAACCCGCTCGCAGGAATTGAAGCAGAGCTTCGTAAGCTAAAGATGCCGGTGCGCATTGTTTGGGGCATGGCGGACGATATTTTTGCCAAAGAAAGCCCAGACTATCTTGACGGTATAATGCCAAATTCAAAAGGCATTCGACGGCTGAAAACCGCAAAACTGTTTTTTCCTGAAGAATACCCGGAAATTGTAGCGGACGAGGCAGTCAAGCTTTGGCGGGCATAGGGGGTAGAGGGTTAGCATGCGGGAGAACTTCCGCATGCTTAACTTTCCGCAATACGAACCATCTCATTCACGTCGACAAGTTTTTTGCGCGGGGCGCCTGCCGCCGCGCTGGCTTCCTCACTTGCCTCAATTTTCTTCCAGGTTTGGAAGGTCACGATATGAAGGTCACGCTCCTTCACAACATGGTCAAGGCCCGCGCGGCCTGCTTTCCCCGAAGCGTGTACTTCACTGAGGATTTTTTGAGCCACCTCGACACCATCTGGCTTATTGGTGCCGATGGTGCCTGTGGGGCCGCGCTTTGCCCAGCCTACGCAATAAAGGCCATCGTCGATGCGGCCGTCCTCATTTTCAAAGTGACCGTAGCGTTCACTATAGGGCACGTCAGGTATTGGGCTGGTGCGATACCCGATGCACGGCACGATCAGCCCGGCAGGCAACACTTCTGTGACGCCCGTACCAATACATTTGCCGTCTTCAACGCGTGTTTCTTCAAGCCGGATGCCGCAGACACATTTTTCACCCAGTATCGCCATAGGGCGGCGATAAAACTGGAGGTGAAGGCGCACGGGTTTCATGTCAGGCGTGTTGGCTGCCATGGTTCTTAACGCTGCCATGTTCTTTTTGGCGGCACCTGCGAGTGTTTCACCTGTGGCCTCATCAGGCAGTTGGCTTCCATCCACCAGCGCAACGCAGTTCTCCAGCCGGTTTAGTTCACCAAGCTCTTTGGGGGTGAAGCTGGCTTCAAGCGGACCGCGTCGTCCAAGGATATATATATCCTTGATCGGGGAACCGTGGATGCTGTTGGCAGCATGGTCAGCCAAGTCTGATGACGACATCTCGCTGGCGGTTTTAGCCAGCACACGGGCTACATCAACCGCTACATTACCGTTACCGATCACAGCGACAGACGCGACGCGTAGATCAGGCTGCAGGTCTTTATAATCAGGGTGCGCATTGTACCAGCCAACAAAGGCGCCCGAGCCTATGACGCCATGCAGGTCTTCACCTTCAATGCGCAGCGGGCGATCTTTACCCGCGCCTGTTGCAAGCACAACAGCGTCATACAGTTCGCGTAACTCTGTGAGTGTAATATCACGGCCAAGCGAGAGGTTGCCGACAAACCGTACATTGTCGCGCTGGTTGGTGGCCTCATACCGGCGAGATACGTTTTTGATGGATTGATGGTCAGGGGCGACACCGGCACGGATCAGGCCAAATGGCGTAGGGAGACGGTCAATGATATCAACATTCACTGATTGATCGGTCCCTGTCAGTGCTTCGGCGGTATAGTAACCAGCAGGACCTGCGCCGATGACTGCGACATTCAATGTGTCTGGACCGTTCAAAGCGCCGTTTTTGCCCATATATCCCTCCCTGATTTGGCCCTAGCATGCCACGCCTGAGACATTTCGCCAAGTCGGGTGAGGTAAAGCTGCTGGTAGGTGAGCGCTACTGTGCTAAACTGTTAGTTTAAGAGGCGCGAGTGTTGCGTTGTGCCGGTTACAAAAGCAATAAACGGGGGAAATCATGAAATCGTTATTGCCACCATTTGCT
The DNA here is from genome assembly GCF_965216265.1 of Kordiimonas sp. Lineage (GTDB taxonomy): Bacteria > Pseudomonadota > Alphaproteobacteria > Sphingomonadales > Kordiimonadaceae > Kordiimonas. The sequence goes on along the minus strand of NZ_OZ244153.1, from coordinate 583,514 downwards.
CTACTTGCCGCCTGTGGCGGTCTCTATTTGTTGCAGGCACCCAATGAGGCTGGTGTGGCCGATCCGGTGCCTTACGCCTTTAACCCGACAGAGATCAGGCAGAATATCTGCGGCCCGGTCGGCACGAAGCGCGGAATACTGTTTCGCCCGGATGTGGCACATCTGTTGTCGAGCGCAGCATTCGCCGACGATGTTTCAGACACGGACGTACCGCTGATTGAGGGGCTGGATGATCGAGATTTCCCAATTTCAAGCGAAGTAGCCCTGACACGCGCCTATTTCCGCCAGGGTTTTGCTCTGCTCTATGGCTTTAACCATTGGGAAGCGGTCCGTGCCTTCAAAAAGGCTCAGGAGTTAGACCCAGAATGCGCAATTTGTTATTGGGGGGAGGCTTATGCGCTTGGCCCGAATATCAACGCCCCGATGGATGAGGCCGCACATGCACAGGCGGTTGTGGCGGTTGAGCAAGCACATAGTCTCCGTCAATACGCAAATGAGCGCGAAGCACAGCTAATTGATGCATTGCGGCAGCGCTACAGCATGGATGAAAATGTCACCCGCGCTGAGTTGGACCAAAAGTATGCGGATGCAATGGCGGGGGTGGTAAAGCTGTACCCAAATGATCAGGATATCGCCACACTGTATGCGGAATCGTTGATGGATGCCTCGCCTTGGGATTATTGGGAAAGAGATTTCACCACCCCGAAACCTCACATTCAAGTCGCGATCGACACGATTGAGAAGGTCCTCGCCACCAATCCGGATCACTACGGCGCAATCCATCTATATATTCACCTGTATGAAGCAAGCAGCATTGCAGCAAAGGCCGAACCTTATGCCGACAAGCTTGCCGGCCTAGCGCCGGGGGCGGGGCATTTGGTGCATATGCCGGGGCATATTTATTATCGTATCGGCCGTTATCTGGATAGTTTGGAGACCAACATCAAAGCTGTGGCGGTGGATGAGGCCTACCTCGCGAGTACATCGGGCTCTAACCTCTACCGTTTCGGCTATTATCCGCACAATGTGCATTTTGTGTTGGTGTCGGCGCAAATGGCATCAGACGGCGCGGTTGCGCTCGAATACGCCGCTAAACTTGATGCGCTGATCCCTCTTGAAGTGCTCCGGGAAGCAGCCTGGATTGCGCCAATCAAAGCGGCGCCATATTTTGTGCAGGCGCAGTTTTCGAGCCTTGATGAAGTGCTTGCCTTACCTGATCCGGGGGAAGATTTCGCCTATATCAAGGCTATGTGGCATTATGCGCGTGGTACAGCGCTTGCGGCAGCTGGCGATGCACGAGCGGAAGCTGAAATAGAGGCCATTGAGGCGCTTCTTGAGCATGAGGATATTAAAAATGCCAGCATACCTGCGGTGGCGATTCTTCGTGTTGCGAGGGATACGGTAGAAGGCCGATACCTGATGAGCCAAGGGAAACATCTTGAGGCAGTGCCGCTGTTTGAAAAGGCGGTCGCAAGCCAAGACAGCATGAGCTACACAGAACCGCCTTTTTGGTATTATGCTGCAGAGCAGAGCCTTGGCGCGGCCTATTATGAAGCAGGAAGGTATGATGATGCCGAGAATGCGTTCAAGGCGAGCCTCGTGCGGCACCCCAACAGCGCTTGGTCTCTGTTTGGTTTGTGGCAGACGCAAGTGAAGCTTGGGCGTGATGGGGAAGCCGCGATGACCAAAAAGCTGCTTGAGCGAGCGAGCCACAATAGTGAAAATGTACCGTTTATAAAGCTCTAGTCAGCTGCCAAAAACGAACCCCACGCGATTTTCTTTTATAGGTGATCGCGTGGGTATGAATGCTTTTGACGTCGTGCCTTGAAGCTTTCGCGACCATATGTAGAGGCATCTTTATCCGTGCCGTAGCGGCCGAAATCAAATCAGTCTCAAAATATTCACAAAAAATCTGCTGTACCCCCTTGAACCTGTCACGAGAGAGGCATAAATAGAGGCACGGTGTTAGCACTCATGGGAAGTGAGTGCTAACAGTTCAAATTTCCGGTTTATCATATTAGGAGACAAACCATGGCTTTTCGTCCGCTTCATGACCGCGTATTGGTCAAGCGCCTAGAGAGCGAAGCTAAAACTGCTGGCGGCATCATTCTGCCGGATACAGTTAAAGAAAAACCATCAGAAGGCGAAGTGATCGCTGTTGGTACAGGTATCAAAGCCGAAGACGGCAAAGTAACCGCGCTTGACGTAAAGGTCGGCGACAAGGTTCTGTTCGGCAAATGGTCCGGCACCGAGGTTAAGGTTGACGGCCAAGACCTGCTGATCATGCAAGAAAAAGACATCATGGGGATCATTGAGTAATCACTCTGATCCTCTTTTTCGTCTCGATCTCAATTCAATTCAAATCAGGAGCCCCATATAATGGCTGCTAAAGAAATTAAGTTTAACGAACAGGCCCGTGCCAAGATCCTCCGCGGTGTTGATACGCTTGCCAACGCTGTTAAAGCGACCCTCGGTCCAAAAGGCCGTAACGTGATCCTCGAAAAATCTTTTGGTGCACCACGCATCACCAAAGACGGTGTATCTGTGGCAAAAGAAATTGAGCTGAAAGACCGTTTCGAGAACATGGGCGCGCAAATGGTGAAGGAAGTAGCTTCCCGCACCAACGACGTAGCTGGCGACGGCACAACAACTGCAACTGTTCTCGCACAATCCATCGTTCGTGAAGGCATGAAGTCTGTTGCTGCTGGCATGAACCCAATGGACCTGAAGCGCGGTATTGATATCGCAACCGGTAAAGTGGTTGAGAGCCTTAAGTCACGCTCGAAAGACGTAACAACTTCCGGCGAAATTGCTCAGGTTGGTACTATCTCTGCAAACGGCGAAATCGAGATCGGCAAGATGATTGCAGAAGCGATGGACAAAGTTGGCAAAGAAGGCGTTATCACTGTTGAGGAAGCTAAAGGCCTCGAGAGCGAGCTGGATGTAGTTGAAGGTATGCAGTTTGACCGCGGTTATCTGTCCCCTTACTTCATCACCAACGCTGAAAAAATGACGGTTGAGCTTGATAACCCGCTCATCCTTCTGCACGAGAAAAAACTCTCCAACCTTCAGCCGATGCTGCCACTTCTGGAAGCTGTAGTTCAAAGCGGCAAGCCGCTTCTGATCATCGCTGAAGACATTGAAGGCGAAGCGCTTGCGACCCTCGTGGTAAACAAACTGCGCGGTGGTCTTAAAATCGCTGCGGTTAAAGCTCCTGGTTTTGGTGATCGTCGTAAAGCAATGCTTGAAGACATCGCAATCCTCACCGGCGGCGAGGTTATCTCTGAAGACCTCGGTATCAAGCTTGAAAACGTTGGCATTGACATGCTCGGTACTGCGAAGCGCGTTGCAATCACTAAAGAAGACACCACCATCGTTGACGGTGTTGGCTCTGAGGATGATATCAAAGCACGTTGCGAGCAAATCAAAGCTCAGATTGAAGTTACCACATCTGATTACGACAAAGAGAAGCTGCAAGAGCGTCTCGCCAAGCTTTCCGGCGGCGTAGCTGTAATCAAAGTTGGTGGTGCTACAGAAGTTGAAGTGAAAGAGCGTAAAGACCGCGTCGATGACGCTCTGCACGCTACTCGCGCAGCTGTCGAAGAAGGTATCGTTGCAGGTGGTGGTTCCGCACTTCTCTATGCAACACGGGCTCTTGATGGTGTTGAAGGTGCTAACGACGACCAGACTAAAGGCATCGACATTATTCGTCGTGCACTGCAGTCACCTGTTCGTCAGATCGCTGAAAACGCTGGTGTTGACGGCGCGGTTGTTGCTGGCAAGCTGCTTGAGCAAAATGACACAGACTTCGGCTTTGATGCTCAGAACGAGGAATACACAAACCTCGTGAAGAAGGGCATCATCGACCCAACCAAAGTGGTGCGTACCGCTCTTCAGGACGCAGCTTCCATCGCTGGTCTGATGATCACGACCGAAGCGATGGTTGCCGAGATCCCGGAAGACAAGCCAGCTATGCCTGCTGGTGGCGGCATGCCTGACATGGGCGGCATGGGCGGCATGGGCTTCTAAGCCGCGCTTCTCTGCAGAAAAAGAAACCTCCCGAGGAGCAATCTTCGGGAGGTTTTTCTTTGCCTAAGGCTGGCCGATGCGTCGACTACCGTTTTGCGATGATGTAAACTGCGTGGATGATGCCGGGGAAGTACCCTAGAATGGTCAGCAGAATATTTAGCCAAAACTGGGCACCAATTCCTACCTGAAGAAACACCCCAAGGGGCGGAAGCAATATTGCGATAATAATGCGGATGATATCCATAGAGTTTTCCTTTCAGCGTCACGTAATAGCTGATGATAGTGGACCTGTTCCGAAATTTTTCCTAGGGCGTTGAACGTTCCATGCCCAGTAGATAGTGCACAGCTCTTTGACTTAAAGGGTCGCTGAGGCTCGTATAATCACCATCGATAATCTCTGGCAGGCGCTCAAGCTCCGTTTCAGAGAGGTCCAGGCGGAACCTCGATCCATCAGTGCATGGTATCAAGGCGGAAAAGGGTAGTGCATGATGATGCGCCCCCAAAGTAGAGCCCATCAAGCCACCAGTGCGTACAATAACATGCGTTACCTGGCCTGCATCCGCATTGATAATGATATCTTCGATTGTCCCAAGTGGTTCGCCACAGGTCCCAACAACGGATTTGCCTGTTAGTGCTGTAGCGGAAATTGCCTGACAGTTCATTTTAACCTCCGACCCTCTATTGCTTATGAAGGAAGTTTCATGCAATTCGCATCTAAAAACAGTGCGAGAGTTTAATTGGATTTATAAAGGCAGCGTAAATATAACGCGTGACAGTTTGAGTGTGAAATCAAAACACCTTATTGTTTATTAAATACCCTTAATGAGAGCGTATTAACCATCTGTCTATCATTGTTACATTTTTATGAAATTTTTCACTCAGCCGTAGCATTACCCAAAAATTAACCCTTGCCAGCTAGATACTTGACACATCGCTCGTCGAGGGACGAGGGGACAGCTGGGGCCAGAGCAGGACCTGCATTGGGATGTTAGTTAGTTTCTCAATGTATAAGACTGCAGACCAACCAGCCTGTCCTGTCGGGATATAGCGGAACAATGATCATATGCTGTGGGGGCATCTTGGTGGATGGAAGGAATTTCTATGCTCAGTTGGCTTCAGAACCGTTCAATTTCTGTGCGAGTATTTTTGCTGGCAGGTGTCGCCGTATTGGGGTTGCTCGCAATACTCTTTTCCTATTTGAGCTTTTCCAGCGTGATCAATAGCGCACAAGAGGATGCTGATAGATATAGTAGAGTCAGTATTCTTGAAAAAGAATTGGAGCGTCAGTCCCTCGAAATCAGGAGGAATGAGAAAGATTTTCTCCTGAGGCTCGACCTATCCTATGCGGACAGATATCAAACTGCCATGAATGCAGCGCGGGCTACACTGGCTGAGCTGAAAACAATGAGCCCAAACAAGCGTTTGCAAACCTCTGCCGATCAACTCAGCAAGATATTGCTGGAACACGGCCAACAGTTCAAAACAGTTGTGGCAGGGTATGTGCAAATAGGTCTTGACGAAACTTCAGGTCGGCAAGGCGAGTTGCGCGCGGCGGTGCATTCAATTGAGGAAACTCTTGAAGAGCATACGGACGATAAGCTTGAAATTCTGATGCTGATGATGCGGCGTCATGAGAAGGATTTCATCATGCGGGCCGATCCCAAATATGTGGACCGCATTGATGCAAGAGATACAGAGTTCAGAACCCGGCTTGCGAGTATCAGGTTTGGTGACGACGTGAAGAGTGACATTCTTGACAAGCTTAGTACATATGTGGCGAGTTTTAAAGCATACGCGCAAACCAGAGAAGCGAATGCGCGGTCCCTCAAACTTCTGAGTGATATCTACGCCCGGACAGATCAGCCCTTTGAAGTTGTTGCGAAAATCGCGAGTGACGAACAAGTTCGCTACTCTGAGAAAGCTGCTGCCGCTCGGTCCAGCGCGTTCACCAGTCTTGTGGTTATTTCAGTCGTTATTATTGCCCTGGCAATATGCGTAGCGTGGGCAGTGGTACGTACCACGGTTGGTCCGGTTAAAGCCTTGGAGGCCGCTCTTGGTGGCATAGCGGGTGGTGATTTTAAGACCAATGTACCCGGGACAAGTTACCGTGACGAACTGGGTAGCATGGCGCGTACCGCCGAAAAGCTACGAGATAGCGCGGCGGAGCGTGTGCGTCTTGAGGCCGATGCAAGGGTGCAGGCTGAGCAGCAGGCAGAACGGGACCGTGAGGAAGCAGAGCGTCGTGCAGCGGAAGAGCGGGAAAAAGTTGAGGCTGAACGGGCGGCAACCCGCAGGCGCGAAGAACGTTCGGAGCGTATGAATGTTCTTGTCGGTACGTTCGATAGCACGATTGGCGATGCTGTCGAAAATCTGGATACAGCTTCTGTTCGCATGCGTGACACGGCGGGCGAGATGGTTGACGTAGCCGACACTACTGGTCGGCAGGTGATGTCGGTTACCGAGGCGTCTACACAGATGCAGGACAATGTCTCTGCAATGGCTGCAGCAATCGAGGAGTTCGCAGCCTCTATCGCAGAGGTGAACCAGCAGATGCAAAATGCGAACGCAATTTCCCGAGAAGCGGTTGCAGCCTCGGATGAGGGCGGAAAAGCAATTGGTAAGCTGTCTGACAGTTCCCGTCAGATTGAAGACGTTGTCAAACTGATCAATGATATTGCAGAGCAGACTAACTTGCTTGCTCTCAATGCTACCATTGAGGCCGCTAGGGCCGGTGAGGCTGGTAAAGGCTTTGCTGTTGTCGCGAGTGAGGTTAAGAGCCTGGCGAACCAAACCGCAAGGGCGACAGAGCAGATTACCTCGCAAATCGGCGATATGCAGGACGTCACACAGGTTGCTGTGGGTGTTATTCACACCATTGGAGAAGCAAATGAGCGTCTTAACAATGTTATGCTCAATGTTTCATCCGCTGTGGAAGAACAACAGGCGACAACCAATGAGATTAGCAGAAGCGTTCAGTTCACATCTGAGGGTACTCAGCGCGTAACGGCGGAAATTCATGAGGTAGCGACTGGTGCTGAGAAGACAGGGGCTGCGTCAGCAGATGTCATGTCTGCGGCAGAACAGCTGGAGCTGCTGGCCGCAAGCATCAAGCGCGAAGTGGATAAATTCCTCTCAGATGTTCGTACCATCTGATCACGACAACAATTGTCGTCAAATCGCGGGTCAGAAGAGTTTCTGTTTTATGATTTTTTTGTGATTCGCCTGTCATATTTGAGGTTGAATGGCTGGTTTCATGATAAAATGATGCCGAAAAATTATAAGTGATGCTTTGGAACTCATTTAAAATCAAAGCATTACCTAAAATGTCGCGATATCGTAACAAATGTCATAAATCTTAAACACAAATAGACATCAATGCGCTTCGACACATAACGCGAATTTCTCCCGCGAGACCAGAAACGGTCATCGTGAATAGGGTAATTTGCGATCTGACAGTGCGGTAAGCAGTTGGGTGCTTATCGTTGCCAAAGAAGGAATAGGACCAGAAGATGATGAACCGGAAAAGACTGTCCGTGTTGCTTGGCGCAACAGCAATCACTGCAGCTCTGGCACAGCCAGTTGGCGCACAATCAATCGACGAGCTGAAGCAACAACTTGCATCGCTCGCCAAGCGTATTGAGGAACTGGAAGCAAAGCAGGCGGCAGCTGATAAGGTGGAGACCAAGCGCCCGAAAATTTCGAAGGAAGAACCTGCCTTTGGTCTCGCAACGGACGATGGTCTTTTTGAGGTTAACCTGCGGGGCCGGATCATGGCTGATGCAGGATGGGTGACCGACGGCGACGACAGTATGAATGTCAAGGCCACCGAAATGCGTGCAGCGCGTATCGGTGTTGAAGGTAAGGCTTGGAAAGACGTTAAATATGTCATTGAGGCTGAGTTTGCGGGAAACGAAGTTAGCCTCGCCGACGCGATCATTGAATATAAGACCTCCACAGGCACATGGAAGTTTGGTCATTATAAACCTCCCGTGTCGCTAGAGGAGATGACCTCTAGCCGCCACGTTACATTTATGGAACGCGCATCCTTCACGGACGCCTTTGGCCTGGGGCGCAATATCGGTATTGGCTACAAAAACGGTGGAGACACATGGACCTTAAACCTCGGGGCTTTCCGCGGGAAAAATGACGCTGGGTTTGAGGATGAGGGTTACCTCTTTGCGGGCCGCGCGACTTATGGTCAGGAATTTGAAGATGGTAAATGGCTATTGGGTGCGTCTGCTCGTGTGCAAGATGCCGGTGATGGCGCATACCGATACCGCCAACGCACGCACTCACACCTTGCTGGCCGACTTGTAGACACTGGTACAATTACGGGTGATGACACGCTGTTTGTTCTGGAAGGCGCGATGCAATATGGCGCATTTCACGTTGCATCTGAATGGGCGAATCTGACGGCCAAAGACGCCGCCGTGGGTGGCGGCAACGCCACTCTCTGGGGTGGGTATGTTGAAGCTGGTTGGTTTATTACAGGCGAAACGAAAACTCTCAACCTTGCTAAAGGCGCATGGGATCGCCCCAAAGTGAATAACCCTGTCCATAAGGGCGGCATGGGTGCCTGGCAGATTGCAGCGCGCTTTGACCGGATCGACCTGACGGGGGACGGTGTGTACGGAGGTGAGCAAGATACTTACCTTTTAGGAGTGAACTGGTACCTGAACCGACACACACGCTTCACTGCCAATTATGCTCATATGACGATTGACAAGGCTTTCAACGTGACCGCGAACGGCGCGGACGGTGAGAACGACGCTGATGCTCTGACACTGAGGTTCCAGATCGACTGGTAATCCCTGTTCGGGTGCAAGCGATAAAGGCGGTAGCTCTCCCCGGGCTACCGCCTCTTTTTATCAGGGTTTGATGATGTATTAATTCAAAACCCAGGGTGATGAATGCCGAAAGAAAATGTCACTTGAAGTTGGTTGTAAGTAATTATAAATACGCAACTTCTTGAACACAAAACTGTCATGGAAGCCATGGTAAAGACCACTCATATCAACCGGCATAGCCGAATGCGACGACACGTAAGATCCTGATCTTAAACCTGTTGTGATGCTCTTGGTGCGTTTTGCACCGCTGATATGGGAAAAGCCGATGATCAATTTTGATCAAGAACGGCCCTTTGATGGAGTGCAGATTGAAGCGCTCCTCGATGCGGCTTTTGGACCGGACCGGTTCAACAAATCTTCTTATAGCCTCAGGGAAACAGTTGCGCCGGTTGCGTCGCTCTCGCATGTAGCTCGCGCGGAAGGTCGTATTGTTGGCACGGTACGCTTCTGGCCAGTGCTCATCAAAGACCTGTTGCGGGGCGCCAGCGAAGGTGCTCTGCTACTTGGGCCGCTTGCTGTTGCTCCTTCCATGCAGAAGTATGGCATCGGTAGCCAGTTGATGAACCGTTCGCTTGAGGCTGCGTCGACGGCCGGGCATCGCCGTATTCTACTTGTGGGCGATATCGATTATTACTGTCGCTTCGGCTTCAAGAGTGTGCTGCCAAACTACATTACCTTGCCCGGCGGTAAAGATGCTCGGCGCCTTTTGGTGCGGCAAAACACAGCGCTGCCTTCGTTGCCGGGTGTCGGTAAAATTATACCTGCCGATAAAGTGCCTGCGATGCCAACTGCCGCAATGGCTGGGAGCTATGACCGCGGCCTGCCGGTCGTAGCAGCATAAAATATTATAGCAGCCACCGTATTGTATGACCTGCCCCTTGCTATACAATAGGGACAGGAGGACATTAATGGTATCTGGCAACAATAACGCAAAGATCAGACTTGAGGACATTATCAAGCATGTGGAGGGGCAACGTTTTCCACCCGTTGATAAATGGAACCCCGAGTTTTGTGGTGACATTGACATGCGTATCGCCCGCGATGGGACCTGGTTCTATATGGGCACGCCCATTGGCCGTAAGCGTATGGTCAAACTATTTTCAACGGTGCTTCGGAAAGATAGTGACGGTAAGACCTACCTTGTTACACCTGTTGAGAAGATAGGCATTACTGTTGAAGATGCGCACTTCATTGCCACCCAGGTGGAAATTGTTGAGGACGACGGCCAGCAATTACTGAAGTTTACAACGAATGTTGGCGATGAGGTTATCGCTGATGGGGATCATCCTATTACTGTGGTGGTCGATGACGACACCAAAGAACCTCGGCCCTATATCCGCGTGCGCGGCAGGCTGGATGCCCTTATCTCACGCAATGTGTTCTATGAGTTGGTCGACCATGCAGAAGTTGTAAAGGATGACGGGAAAGCTCGTCTGGCGATTGCAAGTGCAGGGGCTGTATTCTCTTTGGGTGAGCTTGAGGATGGTGATGCGTGAAGAACTGGCTAGCTGACGCATTGAAGGATGACAATCCGGCTGCGAGGGGGCGGCGATCCGATTTTGACCTGAACCGTGATGCCAAACTAATCGCGCACAAAGATAAGCCTATTCGGGATGCCGCAGTGTTGGTACCAATAGTTGATCACGTAGACGGGCCATCTATCCTGCTGACCAAACGCACTGAACATTTAAGCAAGCACGCTGGTCAGGTCAGCTTCCCTGGCGGCAAAATCGATGACACCGATGCTGATGCTGTTGCTGCGGCCCTTAGGGAGGCTGAAGAAGAGATTGGTTTAGCTGCAAGCCATATTGAGGTTTGTGGCTTTCTTGATACATACCGCACAGGCACAGGCTTTGAGATTGTGCCGGTTGTTGCGTTGGTTCAGCCAGGCTTTGAACTGGTTCTTCAGGAGACGGAAGTTGATGCGGCTTTTGAGGTGCCGCTTGATTTTATTCTCAACCGGGAAAATCACAGAAAACAAAGTGCTGTTTGGCAGGGTGCACGGCGCGAGTATTATGCTATGCCTTATGGAGATTTTTTCATCTGGGGGGCTACCGCAGCTATGCTGGTGAACCTATGCGAGGTGATGGAGGCTTCGCGACATCGCGCGCCTGCAGGGCTAGGGAAGGTTTCAGTATGACTATCATAATACTCCGGATCGCTTTGTTGTTGATACCGTTGGTGGCGGTCATTTTTTGGCTGCGTTGGCGGTTGAAGAAGGATCAGACGGAAGAGGAGAGGCGGCAGGATATCTCGCGGCTCCAGAAAACGCTGGGTGTGTTGGTTATTGTCGCACTTGCCGCAGGTGTTTCTCTGAGGCTCCTGGACGACAGGACAGGCGACGCCCGCACCCGCTATATTCCGCCGCATAGTGAAGACGGCAAGGTTGTTCCCGGTCGTTTCGTGTCCGAGGATGAGGAAGAAGCGGTAGATAACTCAAAAGAGGACGACGAGGGTGGAGAAGAAAATCCAACCTGATTGGTTCTCACTCTCGTTGGTGCAGAGAGTTATCGATGTTTTGGGGCCTGATAACATACGTTTTGTTGGGGGTGCTGTGCGCGACACCCTCCTTGGTCGCGCTGTCGAAGATATCGATGCGGCTTGTCGTCACCACCCAGCAACCACGACGGGCTTGTTGAAGCGCGCTGGTGTTAAGGTGATACCGACGGGTATCGATCATGGAACGGTGACAGCAGTGCTTGATGGCCAGACCATTGAGATAACGACCCTGCGTAGTGACACGGAAACAGACGGCCGCCACGCTACAGTCGCTTTCACAGATGACTGGTTGGAGGACGCGGCTCGGAGGGATTTCACCTTCAACGCACTGTATCTTTCATCGGGTGGCGAGCTATATGACCCCTATGGCGGTGTCGCTGACCTTAAAGCGGGGCGGGTCAGGTTTATCGGTGACGCCGAGATGCGTATCAAGGAAGATGCGCTCCGTATCATGCGCTTTTTCCGTTTTCATGCCTGGTATGGCACGGGCCCGTTGGACGATGCAGGGCTAGCGGCCAGCAAGCACCAGATTGCGCTGCTTGGGTCGCTGTCAGCGGAACGCGTGCACGCTGAACTCCTGAAGATGTTTTCGGCGCCAGCCCCCTTTCTCAGCATCAGGTCGTTTGCAAAAATTGGCGGCAGCGAGGTGCTGAAACTAATTGCAGTGAATGAAAGACAGCTGGAGGTTTATCTGTCGAGCGAGAAGGAGCAAGGCATCGCTATCGATCCACTTTTGCGGCTTGCATGTTGGGTGTCTCTTGGCTCGGATAAGGTCAATGGTTTTGCCCGTCGGTTTCGCTTCTCGAACAAAGAGAAGGAACGGCTGCGAGCAGCGGCAAAGGGGCTTGAAGTGGCATGCCCAGAGGACGAACGCGAAATGCGGAAGCTGTATTATGAACTTGGGCCTGACGCGGCGCAGGTTTCTATCATGACCCAGCCTGAGGCCGTTGGCCAGGGCTGTTTCGATGTACTTAATGCGTGGCAGATTCCCACCTTCCCCGTGAAGGGAGGAGACTTGATTGCGCGAGGAGCGCTTGCCGGGCCTGAAATCTCCCGTAAGCTGGAACAACTGGAAGCGCTCTGGATTAAGAGCGACTTCCAACTCGGGAAAAATGACTTGCTCTCAAGGCTTTAGCTCGCAGTGTGCTTTGATAAAGGCTCTTGCGACCTAGCGAGATTTTTCAAGCCGGTTCAGCTTTTTGTCCTGCCAGTATTTTGTGCCGTGCAGGGACGCCTGAAGCATTAGGCCGCCATCAGTGAACTGATAAACGCTGACTTTTTTGCGAACGGAAGCCGCTTCGCCGATCTCTCCGCCCTTGTTGCCGGAGCGCGCTGCGGCGTCAGCCTCACCAGTGAAATCCCAGCCATGCTCGGTGAAATCATTCAGCGCATCGCGGCTGTGGAAAATAAATACAGCACGGAAATCTTTGATGCCGAGCCCAATGCCAACGCTCGCGGTTGCCATTTTCATATAGGTATCTGTGCCTGACTGGACATCGCGTACTACGCCGCGACCACCGCCAGCACCCAGCAAGAATATCTGTACGCCGATGTTTGAAAACACCGCATAGCCATCGGCTTCATCGATCTCGGCGCGGGCTTGCGGCCGCTGATCAAATAATTCAGCTAGTACTTCTTCACGCATGACCTGGATTTTTTCCCGCTTTTCAGTGGGGCTGTCAGCGTGGCTCGGTAGTGCCAGCATCATAACGATTAGAATACCGCCCAGTATTTTGTTGGTCATGTAGCTACACCTCAATTGTTTCAACTCAATTTATCACATTTTTCAAAAGGCTTATGACTATTTTGTGGCGGAAGTGCAGGGCTTGGTCTGACCGGTGTTAGCGGCCTCTTAGAATGGCACTTAAGGCCGTGTCGAAGATATTGGGCGCACAAGCACGATCAATTTCGGTGAGGGCTGCTTGCTGTGTTTCGTGCCACGCGTTCTTGTTTGAATACAAGTTGATGCAGTGTTGTGCGAATTCCTTAGCCTCTATCGGAGAGGATACAAATGGCCGAGTATTTTCCGGGTGAGGCATTTGCTTGGCCAGGAGTTCCGTAATCACGCAAGGAATTCCACTGCTCATGGCGTGGCGTACCTTATAGGGCACGCCCGCCGCTACTCGGGTGGGTGCGACAAAAACACGATATCTATTGTAGTGAAGTTGGAGGTCCTCAATCGGCCCCAGGATTCGAGCGTTAAGGCGAACAACTTCCGGGAGAATGACGTCTTTTCCGACAAAGCCTCCAATATGGAACTGAGCTTCTGGGAGGGCTGCTTTAATATGTGGCCATACTCTATTGCAGAACCACTGCACAGAATCCGTGTTTGGGGTTTGATCGGTATGAAATGCACCGCAGAAAAAGAAGTGCTCTCGTTTATCGTGTGGCGGCGTGTCGCATTTCGGTGAAAAGACCGACTCAAGTTTGTGGATACGAACACCCGGTAAGGCTTCTGTGGCAAGTTCAGCCTCGAAATCTGATACACAAACGACTGTATCGAAACCTTGGGAGTGTGAGAGCTCTTCTCGTGCTGCAGCCACGCAAGTCTGACGATTTTTCGGTGACTGAAGCTCGATGCGGAACGACAGGGGACGAAGGCTTGTTAATGCTTCGGTATCTGAAATGAGGTACCGCCTCGAAGGTACTTCATTTTTCCATGCAAGTAAGATGTCTCGGAAGGCTGCGACGTTCCGGGTTCTGGAAACCCATATGTGCGTCAGGTTGGGACCGAGATTCTTAATCAATTGAGGAAGCTCGATATTCTTGACGTATCGGATACGGGAACACCCATGGCCAGCGTCAAATACCTCTTTATCTGCTGCACGTGGCGCCTGAAGGTATAGGGTAACATTAAAGCCCTGATCAATAAGTGCCTGATATATATCGGCGGCTCGGCAGCATCCTGCCCCGTACTTTGGGTGAGGCGCTAGGTCATCTATAACGATAATTTCTTTGCGAGGCTTCATTGATAGGGCAATCCGGAGGGCTTTTGGAACTGATTGAGTGATCAAATATCTTATAGTAGTAATTGTCTCAACAACAAGAAAGGTGTTTTTATCGGCGACGAACCTCGTCACCAGGGTGAATGATTATTCTAACCTATCGAGGTAACGCTATAAACAACAGCCGCGTACCGTAGGGCTTTGCCTATTGAAACAAAAATTATGAAGGTCAGAAAATTGGTGCGCAACATACCAGCAACGAGGGTGATGGGGTCGCCAATCACAGGCACCCAAGCAAAGAGCAGGGAGTATTTGCCATATCGGAAAAAGTGTTGCCGACCTCGGGCGAGCTGCGCCGAGGTGAAGGGGAACCATTTCCTGGATTGGAACCGGGTTATACGAACACCCAGCCACCAGTTCAAACACGACCCAGCAACATTGCCTGCCGTAGCCGCAATGAACAGGGCATAGGGCGTACCCGTGTCGGAAAGAATCAAAGAAGCCAACGTCAACTCTGACATCGCGGGCAGTAGCGTGGCGGCAATAAAAGCGTTCAGAAATAGCGCAACATAGACGCTCAGGTCACCTAAGGCCATTTGGCTTCAGGTGGTAGTGACATCAGGATCGCTTCCACGTTGCCGCCAGTTTTGAGGCCGAAGGTCGTGCCACGGTCATAGACAAGGTTGAACTCTGCATAGTAGCCACGATACTCGAGCTGCTTCTCGCGTTCTTCCTGTGTCCACTCTTCATTCATATGTTTGCGGATGAGAGTGGGGTAGATGTCATTGAACGTGCGGCCGACGTCTTTGGTAAACTCGAAATCAGCGCTCCAGTCCCCGGTGTTAAGGCGGTCATAAAAAATCCCGCCTTCGCCACGCGCACGATTGCGGTGTGGAATGTAAAAATACTCGTCGCACCATTTCTTGAAACGCTCGTAATAATCAGGCCCATGCTTGTCGCAGCAACCTTTGTAGGCGGCGTGAAATTCCGCTGTGTCATTGGCATTTGGAAGTGGTGCGTTCAGGTCTGCGCCGCCGCCAAACCAGTGCTGTGTTGTCACGATAAAGCGGGTGTTCATATGAACGGCAGGTACCCGTGGGCTATTCATATGTGCAACAAGCGAAATACCTGTGGCAAAAAAACGTGGATCTTCGTCAGCGCCGGGAATGTTTTTTGCGAACTCAGGCGTGAAGGTGCCGTGTACGGTTGAAATATTGACACCGACCTTCTCGAAAACTCGTCCACCACGCATGATAGACATGGTACCGCCGCCGCCCTGAGCGCCATCGGTCTGGTTAGTGCGATCCCAGGTTTTGCGCTCAAAGCGTCCGGCGGGCTTGCTGGCGAGCGGTCCGTCATTGTCGTCCTCGATGGTTTCGAAGCTGGTACAAATCTGGTCTCTGAGGTTTAGAAACCATGCTGCAGCTGCCTGCTTTTTGTCTTCGAGTTCCATTCTAGCTTCCTTCAGGCCACATATCTGTTTGACGCAGCGCTTCACCAAGAACCATCCCCATTGAAATGGCCACATTGATAGACCGTGGTTTCGCAGCCATGGGAATCACTAAACAAGCGTCTGCTGTTTCATGCACGAATTGTGGTGCTCCTGATGATTCACTTCCAACCATCAGTATGTCGTTTTTGTTAAATTTGAAGTCCGTGTATGCTGTGGAGCCTTTGGTCGTCAAGAGAATGAGCCGCTTGCCTTCGGCCGTTCGGGCTTTATCGAACGCTTCCCAATCCACATGCTGCACCATTTCTACAATATCGACATAATCCATAGCGGAACGCTTGAGTGCCCGATGAGAAAAAGGAAAGCCGCAGGGCTCAATAATATGCACAGGCGCCCCCATACAAGCACCAAGCCTCAGGAGTGTGCCGGTGTTCTGCGGTTGATCGGGTTGAAAAAGCGCTATTTCCATGGCGCGCAAGCTATATTCTCTGTCACCATGATGCAACGACACACTATCCAAGCGGACAATTTTCTGCCATTTTTTTAGAAATTCGGAGGATAAACCCTTGCCTCTTTTCACGCGTCCGACTAAACCAATCCCAATTCGCTGGGCAGGGGCTGTCTGGCGGTAGAGTTTATGGCTGGCGACGCTGCGGCCTTGTGACGCAGAGATTTGCTACCATGCAGAGGTAGAATTACGTTCGGGAATCAGACGACTGATCGCCTTTCGCATCACGTTCCTGTCAGGGAAGATTAGATGAGCACTATCAACGAGACTATCGAAGCAGAAGACGACGCCACACGGCGCGATTTTCTTCATGTAGCGGCCGCAGGTATGGCCGGTGTGGGCGCTGTTATGGCGGCCTGGCCTTTTATTGACCAGATGAACCCAGCGGCTGATACATTGGCGCTGGCATCCGTGGAAGTGGACCTCAGCGCCATTGGCGAAGGGGAAGCTGTGGTAATAAAATGGCGCGGGAAACCGGTTTTTGTCCGTCACCGCACGCAGGCAGAGATTGAAGAAGCGCGGGCAGTACCTGTGGCTTCATTGATCGACAAACAAACCGACGAGGAACGCGTGCAAGAAGGTCATGCTGACTGGCTTGTTGTCATGGGCGTTTGTACGCACCTTGGTTGTGTGCCGCTGGGCACCAAAACCGGCGACGAACGTGGCGAGTACGGCGGTTGGTTCTGCCCTTGCCATGGTTCACACTATGATACCGCGGGTCGAATAAGGAAGGGCCCAGCACCTAAGAACCTAGAGGTGCCGACCTATACCTTCCTCTCAGATTCAACACTCCAGATCGGGTAAGGGGGCAAGTCATGGCTGAATGGAATGCTGCAAAACCCAAAAATGCTGTAGCTGCATGGGTTGAAGAACGCCTGCCGATAATCTCGCTGGTGAATAACGTTGTGGGCCCTGATACGCCTACACCGCGCAACCTGAACTACTGGTGGAACTTCGGTTCCCTCGCGGGCCTGATGCTCGTTGTTCAGATCATTTCCGGTATTGTGCTCGCAATGCACTATACCCCACACACCTCGATGGCGTTTGACAGTGTCGAGCGTATCATGCGTGATGTGAATTATGGGTGGCTCATTCGCTATATGCATGCGAACGGTGCCTCCTTCTTCTTTATCGCCGTCTATATCCATATCTTCCGCGGTTTGTACTTTGGGTCCTATAAGGCTCCTCGCGAAGTGTTGTGGATGCTCGGTGTTGTAATCTTCCTTCTCATGATGGCAACGGCCTTCATGGGCTATGTCCTTCCTTGGGGTCAGATGTCCTTCTGGGGTGCGACAGTGATCACGAACCTCTTCTCTGCAATTCCGGTCGTGGGCGAAAGCATTGTGACCCTGCTGTGGGGCGGTTTCTCAGTTGATAACCCAACCTTGAACCGCTTCTTCAGTCTGCACTATCTGCTGCCGTTTGTAATTGCTGGTGTTGTGATCCTTCACCTCTGGGCGAAGAAGATTTCGGACAGTGGTAACCCGCTGGGTATTGAAGTGAAGTCCGGCGCTGACCAGATCCCATTCCACCCGTTCTATACGGTGAAGGATGCGTTTGGTGCGGGTGTCTTCTTCTTTGTGTTTGCTGCATTTCTTTTCTACATGCCGAATGCACTTGGCCACCCGGATAACTATATCCCGGCCGACCCAATGGTGACGCCAGACAGTATCGTGCCAGAATGGTACTTCCTGCCGTTCTATGCGATCCTGCGCTCGATTACGTTTGATCTTGGTATACCATTCACTGATATAGTGTTCATTCCTGCCAAGCTTTTGGGTGTGCTTGCGATGTTTGCGTCGATCCTTGTGTGGCTGTTCCTGCCATGGCTGGATACATCCAAGGTTCGCTCTGGCAAGTTCCGTCCGACCTTCCGCTGGTTCTTCCTCTTCCTCGTGATCGACATGTTTGTCCTCACGATCGTTGGCGGCAAGAAGCCTGAAGGTATCTGGCCGCTAGTTGGTCTGCTTGGCACGATCTACTATTTCGCTCACTTCCTGGTTATCCTGCCGCTTCTCGGAAAGATCGAGAAAACGCTGCCATTGCCGGAAAGTATTGCCAACCCAGTTGTTAAAGCAGCTGAGTAAGGGGATTCACGATGAAACTAGTTAAGAACATTGCGATTGCCCTGACCGCGGCTGTAGGTCTCGCTGGGGCATCATATAGCGCGGGTGCTGACAAGCACCCGATGCAGATGGAATGGGAATTTGAAGGCCCGTTCGGCAAACTGGATGTTACCTCTGCCCAGCGCGGCTGGCAGGTGTACAAACAGGTTTGTTCGGCATGTCACGCCCTTAAATACTTCCGGTTCCGTAACCTTGCGGACCTCGGTTACGAAGAAGACATGATCAAAGCGTGGGCTGCTGAATATGAAGTGCCTGGTGAAATTGATGATGCGGGTGATCCTACTGTTCGCGCGGCTCGTCCGGAAGATGCCTTCCCGAGCCCGTTCCCGAACGACAACGCTGCTCGTGCATCAAACGGCGGCGCACTGCCACCGGATCTTTCGCTGATGGCGAAGGCGCGTCATGACGGAGCAAACTACCTCTATAGCCTTATGACTGGCTATGAAGATGCGCCGGCTGGCCGCGATATTCCGGCTGGTAAACAGTATAACCCTTACTTCAAGGGCGGCGCGATCTCCATGGCACCTCCGCTAGCAGAAGGTATCGTTGAATATGAAGACGGTACTGCTGCGACACCGGAGCAAATGGCAAAAGACGTCACCAACTTCCTGATGTACGTGGCTGAGCCAAAACTTACAGTGCGTCATAACATGGGGCTGAAAGTTCTGCTGTTCCTAGGTATCCTTACAATCATCCTCTACTTCTCCATGAAGAAGATCTGGAAGCCGGTGAAAAGCGGTAAGAACTTCTACGAAGACAAATAGGTCATACAGAATGGCAAGATTGTGAAGGGCTGCTCATTGAGCGGCCCTTTTCTTTTGGCATGAGAGCCTAAAATAACTAGGCTGCTGAAAACACCTTCAGGGGGAAGATATGAGAAACCTAATTCTAGCGACCGTTGTAGCAGCTATGACCACCTTCGGGGCGGCAGCTGAAAATGAGCAGGCAAGCCTACCGTTCTCAAAAGCCGTGAGGGTAGGGGATATGCTGTACCTGTCAGGTGAGCTCGGTGCCAAACCAGGCACGATGTCATTGGTACCAGGGGGCATCGGCCCTGAGACAAGACAGACTATGGACAACATCAAGGCAACGCTTGAAGCCAATGGTTCCGATATGAGCCATGTGGTGAAATGCCTTGTTATGATGGCTGACATCAAGGAATGGGCGGCTATGAACGAGGTGTACCGCACCTACTTCACAGATCGTTTTCCTGCGCGGAGTGCAATGGGCGCGTCGGGTCTAGCGTTAGGCGCCAGAGTGGAAATCGAATGCTTGGCGACGGTGAAAAAATAGTTTCCCGTTAGCGCACGCCAAAGCCTTTTGAGATTCGGCCAAGATAGTCCGCTAGTTTGGCCGCCTCTTCGTCGCTCAAAATATCATCAAGTATGGCGTTTACCGCTGCAAACGGTCCCTTAATGTCACCAAGGGCTTGTTTGCCCTTCTCTGTAAGGCTCAGGAGCCAGGCACGCCCGTCCTCAGCGCTTTTCTGTCTTTCAATATAACCGAGTTTAAGAAGTCTCTTCACCATTGCGGTAACGGCGGATTCGTTCTGGCCAAGTGTGTTCGCGATCACTTTCTGCGATGCAGCGCCCTCAGTCATCAGAATGGATAGAACAGCGGCCTGTGCCGTTGTAACCGCCGCACTGTCTAAAAGTGCGCGGTCCGCGTGCTTTTTGAGGTGGTGGGCCGCGAGCTGCAGTCGCAGATAGAGCCGATGTTGATTTGCTGCCATGCGGATACCTTAGCAACTTGATTTTATGCTCCAAAGAACCTAATTTACTTCACTAGTAAAGTAAATTAGGAGAATGACATGGCTGCGATTGATGTCTGGGCGCAAATCACTACCGAACGCATGGCCAGAGAACCTTGGATGGCTACGCTTCTGCGCTGGACAGGGCGCTCAGGCGAGGTGATCACACCAACGGTGGAAGAGACGCTAGCAAGCATGGATAAGGCGGGCGTGGATATCAGCCTTTTGTCTGCGTGGCATGGTCCTAAGGGCAGCTTGATCAGCAATGAAGAGGTTGCCGCGCAGATCACACTGGCACCTGCCAGGTTCCGGGGGCTTGCGACGGTTGACCTTAATGATCCGATGGGCGCGGTACGAGAGATCAGGCGCGTTGTTGATGGAAAGTCATTTATTGGCGTGAGGGTGGTGCCGTGGCTGTGGGATCTTCCGCCGAATGACCGGCGGTACTATCCTGTTTATACGGCATGCGTTGACGCTGGTGTGCCTTTCTGCACCCAGGTCGGTCACACGGGGCCGTTATGTCGGTCCGAACCCGGTCGCTTGATCCCTTATCTTGATGATGTGCTGCTTGATTTCCCGGAACTGAAAATCGTCGGCGGGCATGTGGGCTTTCCGTGGATTGATGAAGTGGTGTCGCTGGCACTCAAATATCCGAACTTTTATGTGGATACCTCGGCATACGCCGTGCGCCGCTTGCCCAATGATCTGGTGGCATTCATGAAAGGGCCAGGTGCGAAGCGTGTGCTCTTTGGCACCAACTGGCCCATGCTTTCGCCTGTGCAATGTTTGAAGGGGTTAAGCGAACTCGGGTTAACCTCAGAACAAGAGAAAGGTTTCCTTGAGGGTAACGCGCGGCGCGTGTTTAATCTTTAGTCGCCAGTAGGGATATGCTTGCCGGTGCCGTCGCCTTTGCATTGCCACCGGCGGGCGCGGTTCTCAACCATCTTGTTTGTGATCTCTTGGGTGAGGTCGAGTCCATTAAGTTCAAGCAGCCGGTACAAAAGAATGGCGATATCAGCTGTTTCTTTGCCTATTTCGGGTTTATCGCCCGCAATCGTAGCGTCAAGAAGCTCTTCCATCTCATTCATAGCGCGCCGGACAAGTACAGCGTGATCCTGAACTGGGCCGAAAGTGTCTTCAGCCCAGCGCGTGACTGTTTTCTGCGTCTCAGCCATGGCCTTCAAGCACTGACCGCAAGTTAAAGGCTGTGTCATGCTTGGCGATTACCTCGGACAAATCGCCGGTATGGATATCGAACAGCAGACCTTTGAGTGCGAGTTTGCCCGCTGAAACCCGATCTGCAACAAACGGGAAGGACTTGAGATTCTGGATCGACAGGTGGATGGCCGCGCGTTCCAGCAGTCGTTTGCGGGTGGCGGGGTCTTCTGCAGTGATATGGCCATAGCTTTCCATCCATTGATGAAGAGGGCGCATCCACTGACCTACAAAGCTGTCAGCAGGCATGTTGCGGTCAACAACGCTTGCCACGCCGCCGCAACCCGCGTGCCCCATCACAACAACGTTTGAAACTTCAAGTACTGTAACCGCAAACTCGATCGCTGCGGAGGTACCGTGGTGGCCCTCATCCTTTTCATAGGGCGGCACCATGGCGGCAACGTTTCTCACGACAAAAAGGTCCCCAGGGCCAGCTGTCAGAATTTGCTGAGGCAATACTCGGCTATCGGAACATGCAATTACGAGCGTATGAGGGGTTTGTCCCTGTGATGCCAGTTCTTCATAGAGCGCGCGGTCCCGTTCAAAGGCTTCTTCACGAAAGGTGCGGTAGCCGGTTAGCAGCCGTTCGTCGATACTCATGTGCTTTGTACCTCGTTTGTTGTGGTGTCTCTTTCATAGGGCGCTTGCGCTTTTATCGCCAGCATTTTTGATAGATTGATGGTGCCGCTTCCAGACGGACTTGACTACGTAAAGGGGAGGAAGCTGGATCAGCGGTGAAACTCGAAATTTTCAATGCAGGCCTTGGGCGCACCGGCGCCGAGATCAATATAATGCATGTCCTTGATGCTATCTCGGTGAAAGCTTGTGCTCTGCCGTTCGCTGTTGTCTCCGTAGGGGATGCGGGCGCGGCCGTAGACAAGGAGATACTTTATTTCACCATCATCGTCCGAGAGTGGGTACTGGAGTGATTGGTACTCATATCGGGCACCTGACGGGGTCGTGATAACGTCGCTTACAAAGGCCCCGCATGGGGTTCCCAATACATAGGTATGAAACACAGACAATGGTTTTACGAACGCGGGCGGCAGTAGGTCATAATAGTTCTTGCCGGTAACCTTGATACCTGACACGCGCTCTATACCGGCACCATAAAAAAGCACTTGCATGTCCAGATGCCCACGCATTTCACCAATGCCAATATAATGCAGCATTTCACCGAAACGAACGGGAGAGATGTCTCGTTTCGCAGGCACCAGAGGATGTGCGTTGCGAGGCAAGGTTTCCCAGCAGGTTTGAAATTCGTTAAATTCTGGTGCGAGCTCGACCATAGATGAGGTTTCCTTCTTTCCCCATCATGCCCTTATAAGAGCTATTTTTCAATCTGGCGGAGTACGGCTTCGCGTTCTTCGGTGTCGACAATGTTGAGAAGCACCTCCCAGAAACCTGCAACAGCCTCAGGACCTGCCCGTTTGTATGCTTCCGCGACCCGGTGGCGCTGGCTCTCAAAAAGCTCCTTTTCAAAGGCTTTGCCCTTGTCGGTGAGATAGAGAAGTCGCTGGCGACGATCCTCAAGCCCAGCGTCCTGCTGGATATAGTCATCCTCGACAAGCTGCCCCAGAACGCGGGACAGGCTTTGTTTGGTAATACGCAATAAATTAAGTAGGCCAGACACTGTGGTGCCGGGGTTACGTCCGACAAAATAGAGCACCCGGTGATGGGCGCGCCCGAAGCGCGACTGTGCAAGAATCTCATCTGGGTCCCGGGTAAAATCACGGTACGCAAAATAAAGAAGTTCAACTCCGCGACGAAGTTCCTCTTCGCGTAAATAAAGGTTGGATTGCGGTAGTTTTCGTTGCATATCTGCTCATATAATTTATGTCAGCCTTGTTGACATAATAATGACAGAATGTTACATCGATCAAGTAAAAAGAGACATATTCTTATTTGTTTCGCGTTTTCGGAGAACAGAAATGGCAAGTGCGCCCTATAATGACCGCGATGGTTGGATGTGGATGGATGGCGAGTATCAGCCTTGGAGAGAATGTAATGCGCACGTCCTTACGCACGCCTTGCATTATGCGGGTGCGGTCTTTGAGGGCCAGCGCGCTTATAATGGCACCATCTTCAAGCTGAAAGAGCACACGGAGCGGCTTTTCAACTCGGCAAAAATCCTTGGATATGAAATCCCTTATACGCAGGATGACATTAATAATGCCTGCCGGACATTGCTTGAGAAGAATGAGCTTGTAGATGCTTACTGCCGGCCAATTGTTTGGCGTGGAAGTGAAATGATGGGCGTTTCCGCCCAACAAAACACTATTCATGCCGCGATTGCAGTTTGGGAATGGCCATCCTACTTCTCACCGGAGGCACGACTTAAGGGCTTGCGGCTTGATATTTCAACGTGGCGTCGTCCTGCGCCAGACACCGCGCCAACCAATGCCAAGGCATCAGGCCTTTACATGATCTGTACCATGTCTAAACACGCGGCTGAGGCGAAGGGCTATCACGACGCGCTGATGTTTGACTATCGTGGTCAGGTGGCTGAAGCGACAGGCGCTAACATCTTCTTCGTACAGAACGGTGAATTGCATACGCCGAAGCCAGATTGTTTCCTTGATGGGATTACGCGCCGTACGGTCATTGGCCTTGCCAAAAAGCGTCAGATCAAGGTAGTTGAGCGCGCGATTATGCCAGATGAGATGGCAACATTCGAGCAGGCATTCCTGACCGGTTCTGCGGCTGAGGTAACACCACTGTCTGAGATTGGGCCCTATAATTTTGAAGTAGGAGAAATGACCAAGACGCTGATGTATGATTATGACGCGCTGGTTAAAGGGAAAGCCTGATGGGCCTTCCCTGATTTCTTCGTTTAGCTCAACATTTTCGATTCTTTGATTGCACGTACGAGGTCGCTTAGCGCATCTCGTACGTTTGCACTTGGCAGCGTTTCAAGTTCCGGGATAATCAGGTCCATCTCCGTAATTCGGCCTGAAAGAATCTCGTCTCCAGACGGCAACCCTTCATAAAAGTATCCCACAGTTGTGTGCATGATG
Source organism: Kordiimonas sp. (assembly GCF_965216265.1). Taxonomy (GTDB): domain Bacteria; phylum Pseudomonadota; class Alphaproteobacteria; order Sphingomonadales; family Kordiimonadaceae; genus Kordiimonas. The sequence goes on along the minus strand of NZ_OZ244153.1, from coordinate 559,128 downwards.
TGTGCGAGCAGGTACAAGCGACCAGCGCTCACACGGTTCAGGCCGCTCTCATACTTTTGCACTTGCTGGTAGGAAATGCTCAGGATGTTGGCGATGTCTTGCTGAGATAGGTCGAGCGAACGTCGTCTATCCCGAAGGCGCCGTCCCACATGTTTGTCTATCAGGTCGGCTTTGCGTGCTGAAAGTTCCAGCATGCCGTCCTCAATTTCGTCAATTTGTCTGGCCATAGATTTTGCTCCAGTTTTGCCGATGGGATTCTCCGTTGGCGCGTGCGACTTACTGTGCTAGAGATTTCGCCAACGCCGATGCGGCCAGTTTCTCCTTCAGTAGTTGGTGAAATTATACCATTGGTTGCATGAATACGAGATTATAACCTTATGGGGGAAATGCAAGGGGACATTTCTCTCATTACGGGAGTGAAAGACTGCCATGACAGCGAATTGGCTGAAGAAGACTGTACTGAGTTTGCTTGTTTTAAGCGTTGTTGCGTGCAGTTCCAAAGATGATGAAGATCGGTATGTAGCGCGGGATGTAGAGGTTTTGTATAACCTCGCGCAGGACAGCTTGGCGAAGAAGCGCTATAAGTTTGCGGCGGCAGCATTTGATGAGGTCGAGCGGCAACACCCGTATTCGGTGTGGGCACGTCGAGCACAGCTTATGGCTGCGTATTCTCACTATATGACAAATTCATATGACGATGCGATTCTCGCGGCCCAGCGCTTCTTGCAGTTGCATCCGGGTAACCGCGGTGCACCTTACGCATACTATCTGATCGCACTTTGCCAGTATGAGCAGATTTCAGACGTGGGCCGGGATCAGAACAAAACAACTGAGGCGGAAAACTCTCTTGTGGAAGTTATCCGGCGGTATCCTGATTCAGCGTACGCAAAAGACGCCAAGCTGAAGCTTGACCTGACCCGTGACCACCTAGCAGGGAAAGACATGGAAGTGGGGCGTTTCTATCAGAGCCGTCAGGAGTTTCTGGCGGCCGAAGGGCGCTTCCGTAACGTGATTGAGCAATATCAGACCACGAGCCACACGCCTGAAGCACTTCACCGTTTGGTAGAGATCTATCTGGCGCTGGGCATCAATGATGAGGCTAAGATGGCAGCTGCTGTGCTTGGGCATAACTTCCCAGGCAGTAAATGGTATCGCTATAGCTACTCGTTGCTGAGCGGTCAGGATATGGTGCCTGAATATAGTGAGAAATCCTGGCTCAGCAAAATCTGGCCATTTTAATACATCAGGGGGGACGCGATGCTGACAAGCCTCAGCATTCGTGACATCGTTTTAATCGATAAGTTAGACCTGTCGCTTGCGGCAGGTCTTACGGTTTTGACCGGTGAAACCGGCGCGGGTAAATCTATTCTTCTTGATAGCCTTGGTCTTGCAAGCGGTGCGCGGGCAGACCGTGCACTTGTGCGACAAGGCCAGGAAAAGGGAATGGTTTCCGCTGTGTTTTCGGTGGACCCCACCCACACCGTCTGTGCTCTCCTTGAAGAGCAGGGCATGGATAGTGGCGATGGCCTCGTTATCCTTCGCCGCCAGATCACATCTGATGGCCGAAGCCGGGCGTGGGCCAATGATCAGCCCATCAGCCAAAGCATGCTTGCAGACCTGGGTGCTCTGCTGGTCGAGGTTCATGGCCAGCATGATGATCGTGGCCTTTTGGACGCAGTCGCACACCGCGCGCTCCTTGACGCTTTTGGCGGTTATAGTGCGGCGATGACAGCAGTATCCGGGGCGTACGATGAACGGCGTGCAGCGGCAAAAGCGCTGGCTCAGGCAGAATGTGACTTTGCGGACGCCAAGAAAGACGAAGAGTTTCTCGCGCACGCAGTTAAAGAACTGCATGAACTCAAACCTCAGCCAGGGGAAGAAACTGAGCTTGCCGACCGCCGTGCATTGATGATGCAGGGCGAGAAATTGGCAGAAGACCTGGGTGAGTATCAGGATATGCTTGCTTCAGATGGTGGTGTCGACGCCGTAGTGCGTGGCGTGCTCCGCCGTATGGAGCGTACCGATGCACAAGCCGCCCAGCTTCTCACCCCCGTGATGGAAGCGCTGGATCGCGCGGCTATCGAGCTTGGGGAAGGAATGGCGGCCCTTGACGCACTGGCCCGCGACCTGGAATTTGACCCGCTTGAGCTCGAACAGGCAGAGGAACGGCTGTTTGAGATCAGACGGCTCGCACGTAAGCACAATTGTCAGCCAGACGACTTGGCGGTCCTTCTTGAGCGCCTTGAAGTAAGACTGAAAGCGGCAGAGGCAGGTGATGAAATGGTTGCCGCTGCGCGCCGTCGCGCGGAAGCCGCGAACGCGCGCTACCTGGAGGCCGCTGCACAACTGACCACAGCAAGAATGGCTGCAGCAAAGCGGCTTGACCAGGCGGTAACAAGTGAACTGCCGCCACTGAAGCTCGAGAAGGCGGTCTTTCGCACGGCGATCGAAGCCCTACCGGAACAGGAGTGGTCCGCGCTTGGGGCTGACAGGGTCTCTTTTGAGGTTAAAACAAACCCAGGAACGCCGTTCGGGCCGCTGGTGAAAATTGCTTCTGGTGGTGAACTTGCGCGCTTTATTCTTGCTCTCAAAGTTGTGCTGGCACAGGGCACCAGCGTGCCGGTTATGGTGTTTGATGAAGTGGACCGTGGCATCGGCGGTGCAACAGCCAGTGCCGTTGGTGAGCGTCTCAAGCGGCTGACTGAAGGCGCACAGGTGCTGGTGGTAACCCATAGTCCACAAGTAGCAGCGCGCGGTGATAGGCAGCTCCAAATCTCAAAAAGTGATCAAGGTGACGGCACGCGGACGACAGTCGTTGAGCTTGCGAACAGCGAGCGCCGAGAGGAAATCGCGCGTATGCTTGCGGGTGAGGTTATTACCGACGAAGCGCGCGCAGCAGCAGACAAGCTGCTTTCAAGTAATTAGTGAGGATTAAAATGGCTGAGGACAGCGATATTCCGGTCGGGGATTTGCCAGTTGATGACCTGAATGAAAAGCAGGCCAGAGCTGAGCTCGCTCGTCTCGCCATGGAGATATCCTATCATGACCAGCGCTATCATGGCGAGGACGCTCCGGTTATCTCAGATGCTGACTATGATTTGTTACGGAAGCGAAATGAAGGAATAGAACAGCGGTTCCCAGCGCTTGTAAGAACGGATAGTCCGTCAAAACGAGTGGGTGCGGCAGTGCGTGCCAGCAAGTTTGAAAAGGTTACTCATTCACGCCCCATGCTGTCACTTGAGAACGCCTTCAGTGGCGAAGATGTGGCGGAATTTGTGGCGCGGGTGCGGCGGTTTTTGGGACTAGGTGCGGCGGACAGTGTAGCGCTGACGGCTGAACCAAAGATCGACGGTCTCTCGCTTGCCCTTCGGTATGAAAAAGGGGAGCTCACTCAGGCCGCAACCCGGGGCGACGGCGCGGTTGGCGAGAATGTCACCGCTAACGCACGCACCATTGAGACAATCCCCGAGCGTCTCGCGGGAGACAGTTGGCCTGATGTGATCGAGGTGCGGGGCGAAGTTTATATTGGCAGGGCTGATTTCCTCGCGCTCAATAAGGCGCAGGAGGAAAAGGGCGGCAAGGTCTTTGCGAACCCGCGCAATGCCGCCGCGGGCAGCTTACGCCAGTTGGATAGCAGCATCACGGCGTCGCGCCCTTTGAAGTTTTTTGCCTACGCCTGGGGTGAGGTGTCCGAGATGCCAGCCACCACGCAAATGGGCATGATCGAGCTTTTCAAAGCTTGGGGTTTTGATGTGAACCCTTTGATGCAGATGTGCGACGGTGCTGATGCAGCCATTGCGCATTATGACATGATCGCAGCAGAGCGTGCGACGCTCGACTATGATATCGACGGTGTCGTCTACAAGGTGGACCGACTTGACCTGCAGGACAGGCTTGGCATGGTGGCGCGTGCGCCGCGCTGGGCCATCGCCCACAAGTTCCCCGCTGAAAAAGCGGCAACAATCCTCCGGGATATCGATATTCAGGTGGGTCGCACGGGCGCGCTCACACCTGTTGCGAAACTTGAACCGGTGACTGTGGGCGGCGTGGTGGTCTCGAACGCCACACTTCATAACCGGGACGAGATAGCCCGTCTGGGCGTGCGCATCGGCGACACTGTGATTATCCAGCGTGCGGGTGATGTGATCCCTCAGGTTGTTGAGGTGGTGCAGGAGAAGCGCCCGGCAGAATCTGTCCCATTCGATTTTCCCGAGGAATGCCCGGTTTGTGGCTCCCAAGCTGTGGCTGAGGGCGATGACGTGGTGGTACGCTGTACTGGCGGGCTTATATGCTCCGCGCAGCTTGTTGAGCGGCTTCGGCATTTTGTCAGCCGTAACGCGTTTGACATTGAGGGCCTTGGCAACAAGCAGATCGAGGCTTTTGTGAACTGGGGCTGGGTCAGTGAACCGGGTGATATCTTCGAGCTGTCAGCCAAGGTTGATGAGTTGAAAGGTAAAGAAGGGTGGGGTGACAAGTCAGTCGATAACCTTATGGCCGCGATTGAAGAGCGTCGGAATATCGATTTTCACCGTTTCCTTTTTGGCCTAGGCATCCCGAGCATTGGCCAGGAGACAGCCAAGCTTTTAGCGCGCCATTTTGGCGGGATAGATGCGCTGGTTACTTACCTTAAAGATGTACTCGCCCTTATTGAGGTGCTGGAAAAAGAATTCAGCCCGCAGGAAATTTCGTCCCTCAACTATGTGCTGATGAAGTTTGGCTCACTGAAGGCATTTGAAGATGCACTTCGCCCCGGTGATTTACTTGCTGACCCAAATGCCTACGTTGTGCTTGTGAAAGAACGCGTAGAGCGGATAACTGCGGGCCAGCTTAAGGGTGATAATATCAAACTCACGCATCTTGAGACGGTTGCAACGTTTCTGGAGCGTGATAATTTCCGCTTTCCTTCTGATACAGCCCGCGCACTCTATACCACCAATCAGGAGCTAGCAGCCATCGACGGCATTGGTGTTGATGCCATTCTCAACATTGAGGATTTTTATACCGAGCCAAAGAACCGCAAAGCGTTTGAACGGCTGATTGGCCTGCTTTCCATCAATGAGATGGCAGCGCAAGCAAACGACAGCCCGGTCACCGGCTTGACCGTGGTATTTACCGGTAGCCTAGAGAAAATGACACGCAGCGAAGCCAAGGCAAAAGCAGAGTCGCTCGGTGCCAAGGTTGCAGGCTCTGTTTCCAAAAAAACCGATATCGTTGTGGCTGGTCCTGGTGCGGGTTCAAAGCTCAAGAAAGCGGCGGACCTCGGCGTGCGTACCATGAACGAGGACGAGTGGTTGGCTTTCATAGCGACCTAGGAATAACGCCTCTTGTGGTGCGGATAGGGCTGCATTAGGCTTTCCTCCAGGCAAGGACAGGGAAGCTTATGTCACTCAAAATGTTGCAGATTACAGCGCCGATCTCGGCAGAGGCCAACATCAAAGCCATCTCGACATCGCATGAATGCGTCATTTCCTATCATAAGGGTGTGGCGCTTGATGAGGACCACGCGCTCTTTTTCCTGCTCACCCGGTCCGGAGACAGGCAAAAGGCTATCGACGCGCTTCAGCAGCTTCTTAGTCTTTCATCGAAAGCCCGAATTTCCATCCTGCCAGTTGAGACCACTTTGCCGCATGTAGAGCAGGAAGGAACGGCTGACACACGGGAAGAGTTGTTCCAGAAGATGGGCCAAGGCGCCCGGCTCGACATGAACTTCATGATTCTCACGTTCCTGTCGACCATTGTGGCGCTTATTGGTTTGATGCAAAACAATGTGGCTGTCGTGATTGGTGCGATGGTGATCGCGCCGCTTCTGGGGCCCAACCTCGCTTTTGCCTTTGGCACGTCACTTGGCAACAAAGAGATGATGACACAGTCATTTGTGACAGCTTTTTCGGGGATATCGCTCGCGGTCGCAGTGTCTGCACTGATTGGATTCGTTTGGCCAGAACTCCCTGATAGCTGGGAGCTCATGAGCCGGACAGAAGTTGGCCTTGGTGGTATTGCGCTTGCGGCGGCGTCTGGTGTTGCTGGTGTGCTGTCGCTGACGTCGGGGCTATCGATGACCCTTGTGGGGGTTATGGTTGCTGTTGCGTTGCTGCCGCCTGCAGCGACATTTGGGTTTATGCTGGGGCAGGGCGAGCTTAAATTGGCTTACGGCGCACTCTTGCTGCTGGTGGTAAACGTAGTGTGCGTGAACCTCTCTGGCCTTCTGGTTTTCCTTGCCAAGGGTATTCAGCCCCGCCTGTGGTTTGAGCGGCGCATGGCAACCCCCTATGTCCTTGGTGGCATTGCGCTTTGGACGGTTTTATTAGCCATACTCATGTTTGTTATTGCCTTTCGGCCTGCAGGCTAAATTATTTCACTTCTTTCGCCGAAATGTCACCAGGCTGCCTTTTTGTTACCAAAATGTGACCTGCGTCATGCGGGAAGGTAATTGAATATAGTTATGCGTTTTATGCATGGCTACCACGCAAATTTAACGCCTTCTTAATCATATCGAACAGGCCTATCTAAGCGGCGTCAGCAAGGGCTGACAAATAAGAATAAGCAGCGAGATTGGTTAAGGAGATTACCGATGGCAAAAGTAGCAAATGAATTTGTAACGCTCGAAGCATATAGCTTCATGGGTTTGATGGCAGCGAATGGCAAAGTGCCTGGCGCCGTGTGTGGCCGCAAAGATAAAGAGTTTTTTCTGGTAACTGCAGAAGAAACCGTTTCCGAGCTTGCATTGGACCTGACAGCCAAAGGTGATTTCTTCACGTTGATGACCGCAAACGGCATGATGCGCGCTGAACCAGTTCGCAAACCTATCCAGTTCAAAATTACCCGTCCAAGCAGCCTTGGCGGCGGTTTTGGCGGCATGGGTGGCGGTGCCTTCGGTGGCGGTGCACTGGCTCACTAAGAATTTCCCCAAGTGGCCTGGCGGGATAACCGCCGAGGCTGCGATCCTCAGGTCTCTTTATGAGGCTTATGGCTTGCGCAATGTAAGCGCGAGCCACTCCCCTTTCTCTACTCTGCCCAGAGTTACTAGTCCTCGAGCCTTATAGGCGTCGAGGACTTCTTTTTTCTGGGTCACGAGCAAGCCCGAAAGCACCAGAGTGCCGCCTGCCGCCAGTGCGTCCGTGATATCGGCTGACAGGTCTATCAATGGCCCTGCGAGGATATTGGCGACGATCAGGTCAAAAGGACTGTCGCCTTTGAACGCGGGATCATCAAGTCCGGCGGCAACCACGGTGGCGATGCCCGCTTTGTTTTCGCCCGGTTTGCGGGAAACACCAGCATTAATCTCGATATTCTCGTCCGCAACCACAATGGCGATGGGGTCGATATCGCTCGCGACAACATGCGCATTTGCCCAAACCTTATGAGCACCAAGAGCAAGCACACCAGAGCCTGTGCCCAGGTCGAGTATCTTGTGAGGGGTAATCTCATTCGCCAGGCTGTCTATAACCTCAAGGCAGGCGGCTGTTGTCTCGTGTTTGCCTGTGCCGAAGGCTTGGCCCGCGTCGACCTGCAAGTTGATGCCTTCCCTACGTGCCTTGTCTTTGTCGTGCGCGCCAAACACAAAGAACCGGCCTGCCTCAACGGGCGAAAGCAGTTTTTGGCTTTCGCTCACCCAGTCCTTGTTCTCTACGGCTGCAAAGTCATGCTGCCAATTGGTAAGGTCAGCACGTTCAAGAAGCTCTGGTACAAACCTGTCGTCGGGCTTTTCGGCGAAGAATATCTCAACCATCCATAAGGGTTGCCCGGGTTGTTCAAAATAGGACAGGGTTGGCGGAAACGCACCGCGCTCTTCGCCCATCACTTCCAGAAGTGCTTCAAGCGCTTCCGCGCGCTCAAGCGTCAGTTCGCCTTTCAGGCACCAGATTTCAGACATGGAAGCTCCTTAAGCCCTCAGGCGCGGGTGACATAGGTATCGACAACACGTTTGCTGCCAGCTTTATCAAAAGCCACCAGAAGTTTGTTGCCTTCAACATCCTCGACGATGCCATAGCCAAATTTATCGTGAAAAACACGCTCCCCGACCGCAATGTCACTAACTTGTGGTTTCGGTTTTGGCTTTCGGCTTGTCGTGGTGGGCATATCGATGGTCTTATTGCTTCGGCCATAGCCGGACTGTTGCTGCCGCCAGTTTTGTGCGCGCTGCCAGCCCGGCCCGTATTTATCGCCGGATGAGGTATAGTATCCGTCAGAGCCACCACTGCCAAAGTCGTCATAGGTATCGCCCCAGCTTCCGCGGTTGCTTCGGCCGCTGTATAGTCCTTGCGCCGATTCCATTTCCACATGTTCGCCGGGAAGTTCTTCGATGAAGCGGCTGGGCAGGCTGGATTGCCATTGGCCAAACACCTGCCGGTTGCCTGCGAAATAGATATAGGCCTTTTGTTTCGCCCGTGTGATCCCCACGTAGCCGAGCCGGCGTTCTTCCTCCAACCCACGTACGCCGGTTTCGTCCAGCGCGCGCTGATTAGGGAACAGGCCTTCCTCCCACCCCGGCAGGAAAACAGTATCAAACTCAAGCCCCTTGGCCGCATGAAGGGTCATCAGTGTCACCTTCTCCTGCGTCTCGTTGCTGTCATTTTCCATAACGAGGGCGATATGCTCAAGATAGCCACCAAGGTTCTCAAATTCCCCCATTGAGGAAACCATTTCCTTGATATTCTCGATCCGGCCAGCGGCGTCAGGCGATGTATCGTTTTGCCACATCTCCATATAGCCCGATTCTTCGAGCAGCATTTCTGTCACTTCGGTGTGGCTGTGGCTATGTAGCAGGCCGCGCCAACGGTCAAAGTTATCCATCAAACGGGTGAGTGATTTGCGGGCCTGTGGCCTCAGCATATCAAGCCCGGTGATCTGGCGGGCAGCCCGCGTCATCGAAATGCCGTGGGACCGCGCGAGGTGATGCACTTTTTGCACTGCAGTTGTGCCGAGGCCGCGCTTGGGCACATTCACGATACGTTCAAACGCCAGGTCATCATCAGGCTGGGAGATCACGCGCAGATAGGCCATAACGTCCCGAATTTCAGCACGTTCATAGAAACGCGGTCCACCCACAACGCGATAGGGTAGGCCAAGCGTGATCATGCGTTCCTCAAACTCACGCATTTGGAAACCAGTGCGGACAAGGATCGCGATCTCGCTAAGTTTATTGCCTTTATGCTGGAGGCTTTCGATCTCTTCACCGATGGCGCGGGCTTCTTCTGGGCCGTCCCATACACCGCGGATGTCGAGTTTTTCACCGTCATCCTGATCGGTCCACAGTGTTTTGCCGAGCCGGTCTTCGTTGCCTGCAATCAGACGTGACGCAGCGGCCAGAATGTGACCGGTGGAGCGGTAGTTTTGCTCAAGCTTGACAACCTTGGCACCGGGAAAATCGGTAGAGAATTTGAGGATGTTCCCAACCTCGGCGCCGCGCCAGCCGTAGATGGACTGGTCGTCATCGCCCACACAGCAGATGTTTTTGGAAGCCTGTGCCAGCAGCCGTAGCCACAGATATTGTGCAACGTTGGTATCCTGGTACTCGTCCACCAGAATATAACGGAACTGATTGTGATACTCGCGCAGTACATCCGGGTTGCTTTGGAACAGCGTGATAACATGCATCAAAAGGTCGCCAAAGTCACAGGCGTTCAGGACCTGCAAGCGTTCCTGATACTGTTCATAAAGTGTGCTGCCCAGCCCGTTTGCGAAGGCAAAAGCTTCCCCTTGGGGCACTTTGGCTGTTGAGAGCGCGCGGTTTTTCCAGCGATCAATAAGCCCCGCGAGCGTGCGGGCGGGCCAGCGTTTCTCATCAATATTCTCGGCCTGAATCAGCTGCTTGAGCAGCCTGATCTGGTCATCGGTATCAAGAATGGTGAAGTTGGATTTGAGGCCGACAAGCTCTGCATGCTTGCGCAATATTTTCACGCAGACCGAGTGAAACGTACCAATCCACATACCTTCAACTGGGCGGTTGATAACGCGCGCAACGCGGTTTTGCATCTCCTTGGCGGCCTTGTTGGTAAAGGTAACTGCAAGGATATTCCAGGGTGCCGCGCGGCCCGTGGCCATCAAATGACCGAGCCTTGTAGTGAGGACGCGGGTTTTGCCAGTGCCCGCACCTGCCAGCACCAGAAGCGGACCGTCTGTCGCCAAAACCGCTTCCCGCTGAGGCGCGTTCAAGCCTTCAATATACGGCGGCGGGATATCGGCGCGCGGTGCTAGGGCGGGGGCAGGCGCTTGGGTGTCGCCGTTATCCAGATCATCAAGGTCAAAAGGGTCGCTCATCATTGGGGGTCTATAGCACCCAATGGGAGGCACGAAAAGGGCGGCGATGGTGTGGGGTGAAATTCTTCACAGGCGAGTTTAAACACGGCGGCGCAGGCGGGTGTCGCCGCCCTGGCTTTCTAGCAGGGCACGATTATATTCCTGCATTACATCGCGGTGCCGGATAAGCCCGACAACTGTGTGGCTGCTGTCGGCAGAGACCACCGGCAGTGTTTCCTCCCCGCTGACATCAAGTTTATGCAGCGCGACTTGAAGCGGTTGGTTTGCCTTCACGGTTTGTGGAAGGTCACGCATATATTCGCCCACGATATGGGTGCGGGCAGTGTCGCCTTCAAAAATGTCCGCAGGCAGTTGGCCAAAGCTCAGAACACCAACCATGGCACCGGTCTCGTTTGTGACTATGAGCATGCCGCCGCCTTGGGTAACGAGAAGCTCACGCGCCTTGATGGCGGGTTCCGTGTCGCGCACGGTGAAAAAGTCGCGTGTCATATGATCTGCTACCCGGGCGGATTTCAAAAGGTAGGTCGCTTTGCCGCCTTCAAGCCGGATCCCCCGGTTTGCAAGCTGCATCAGGAAGAAGGATCGCTCATAAAAGGTGCTGGTGACCATGCTGGCAACGGCAGATGCGATCATGACTGCAATGGTGACATTATAGTCCCCGGTAATCTCAAACACGATAAGCATAGTTGAAATGGGCGCGCCCAGTACGGCGGATGCTACGGCCCCCATGCCAACAACCGCATAAAGGCCGGGCGTGGATGCAAGCTCAGGGAACACGGCGCCAGCGGCGATGCCAAACGCGCCGCCAACCATGGCGCCCAAGAAGAGGGAAGGGGAGAAGACCCCGCCCCCAAACCGGCCGCCATAACAAATGATGGCGGCAACCATTTTTGCAATTACGAGCGAAATTAGCAGTTCAAAACCATACTCGCCGTTTAGTGCCTTGCTTGTTGCCTCATACCCCACGCTCAGAACTTCGGGGAAATAAAGCGCGATCAAACCAACACAGAGCCCCGCGATAGCCGGTTGAAGCCAATAGGGCACCTTGCTGATTTTGCCACGTATTTTGTCAGCCCAGTCGAGGCCCGACATGAAAATGACCGCCGCCAATGCTGATGCGATACCTAATATGAAAAACGCGGGAAACTCCCAAAAGCTTGTGATGGCATATTCGGCTGTGTGGAACGCTGGGAAGTTGCCAAGATGCGCGCGACTGATAAGTGTGCCCGCGATGGCGGAAATCACCACAGGGGCGAAGGCGTGCAAGGCATAGTGCCCGATAATAACTTCAAGCGCGAAGAAAACACCGGCGATGGGCGCATTGAAAGATGCAGCAACAGCTGCCGCAACACCGCACCCAAGCAGGGTGCGCGCGATGGACGGGTTGAGGTGTAATATGCGGGTGACAACCGCTGCCAGTGTTGCGCCTATATGCACAACCGGCCCCTCGCGGCCAAGGGATGCGCCAGAGCCCAGAGAAATCAGCGTTGTTCCTGCGCTTACAAAACCTTCCTTGAAGTTAAGTTTGCCTTCCCGGATGGCCGCCGCTTCAATCACGTCAGATACGGCGCGGGTTTGGTGTGTGGGCAAAAAACGTAACAGTTGCCCAACAACAAGACCGCCAATAACCGGAATGGCAATGAGATGGTACCAGGGTAGAGAAGCTGCGCCTGTCGCGAGTTCGGCTTCATTTTGGCCAAAGCTGAATAAAAGGAGTTCACCGATGCCCAGGTAAAAGCCGATAGCGGCATAGCCTGCAATCACGCCAACCAAGGCCGCTATGGCCGTGATGGCGCCAAATTCATATCCGCCTGCGCTAAAAAGCGAGGCTCGGATACGTCGCCGTTGCCGTTGGAACCAGTTACGTTTGATATGCTCCTGCGGCATGATTAGCGATTCCTCGTCATGCTGAAACAGGTCTCGCCCATAAAGGGCCGTGTGGTTGCCAAATGAAAAGCTATTTGCGGTGTTCTTCTGGTGATCATGGTACCCAAATCAAGTGTCTTTTCCGCAGCTTAGTGTCAGAAATTCAAAAGGTTAAGAATTTTCGCCGTAAGCTTGCCTAATTGATGTGAATACTTGGGATGGTCACTTGCATTCAGCGTTCTCATTGCGCACTCTGACGGTGGAGATGCGCGTGGCGTGCAACGGAGGATTGGAATGAAAAAAGGCAAAATCACAAAAATCCTTACATGGCTTGTGGGCAGCCTGGTCGGGCTGGTCGTGATAGCTTCCGTTGCGGTTGGATTTCTTGACTGGAATCAGTATCGCGGCAGGCTTGCTTCTCTTATTTCAGAGCAAACCGGCATGCGCGTGGAACTCGCGGGCGATATTCGGCTTGGCTTGTTGCCGAGGCCATCAATGTCTGCCGAGCAAGTTCGAATGTTCCCGATGCAGGATGGTGTGGTCGAGCCTGTGGCGACGGCAGAGCTGATTGAGGCAAGGCTTGGTATCTCGGCGCTCCTGAAGGGTGGGTTGGATATTCAGCATCTGGGCCTGAACGGTCTGGCGGTTACACTTGAAGAACGCGAGAACGGCAGCATCAGCCTTCGCGGCTGGCCGGAGGCCCCGGCTGAAGATGAGGTGGCTGAAACCGCAGCACCTATCAAGTTAAACCGGCTGGAACTTCAGGGCGGCAAAATCACCCTTATGAACGCTGACGGTACGACGCGTGTTTTTGAAGAAATACAGCTCGACTTTTCCGGCAGCTTGCCTGACGGGCCCTTTGAGTGGGAGGGCGGGTTAAAAACAGCAGGCCAGCAGGTAACGACTGTTGGTAAGCTCAGGCCTTCCCGTGAAGAGGGTGTGACCTCTGTGAAAGTAGAGGCAGCGCTTGCAGGTGGTTTGGCGGATATTTCAGGCAGGCTGGACGACGGCAGTTTTGCAGGCCGGGTACAGCTGGGTGGTGACGCGCTGGGGCGCTTTGTGGCCGCCGCAACTGCCATGGGTACAGGCACGCCAGGTAGCGCTATGTTGCCGAACGAGGCCTTTGAACTTGATTTGCAAGTTGAGCGCACTTCCGGCGTGACCCGTGTAACCTCTCGTACATTTAAGGCTGCGGAGACACAGGGCCGGGTTGATCTGACACTGGCTGAACGTACGGGTAAAACCCATGTGGGTGGCACGCTCTCCCTCGGCATTGTTGATCTTCAGCCGTGGATGGACGCTGTGCAACAGGCGAGTGGCTCGCCAAGCACAGAGCAGGCAAGCAACACAGCGGCACCACCGGAGTTGCCTGTTTCTGGTAGCATTGATGTCACCATTGAAGGTGTTCGCGTATTGGACGGTTTGATCCAGCAGGTAGATTTCGCACTCGGCGTTGGTGATGCGGGCCTCTTCGTCGGTGACGCGCAGGCGCTTTTCCCTGGTGCAACCAGTGTCAATTTCTCTGGTCGTATCGGGGCTGATATGCGTGGCAGCGGCAACCTGAACGCGACCTCGGGCAACTTGCAGGACATGTTGCGCTGGCTCGGCTATGACCCAAGCGGGCAATTGGCGCCCGGGCGTCTCGCTACAGCGGATTTTGCTGGAAAGCTGGAGCTTGATGGCAGCCGGTGGTTGGTATCCAACATCAAAAGCCGACTGGATACGACCAACATCAGTGGTGGTATCGTGGGGACCCTGAACGGCGGTTGGCCAACAAATGTGACCCTGCAGGCCGATAACATTAATCTGGACGCCTATCTCCCTGAGAATAAACCGGCTTCCGCAGGAACAGCGGCTGAACCCGCGCAAAAAACAGCCGAGCTGTTTGCCATGTTGCCGGAAAGCACGTTACGCTTCGGTTTTAAGGCATCTGCCATTCAATGGGCGGGACAATCGTTCCGGGATTTCAGTGTTGATGCGCAAGTCGCCAACTCCGGCGTTAAGGTAAATTCGCTGACACTGAAAGGCGGCAAGGGCACACTGCAATTGGCCGCGCAACTGCGCCCCGCAGGCTCCGACATAGAAATAGACGGTGACGCGAAGCTGGCGGACTGGCCGATGCCTTTCGTGCTGGCGGTAATGCCCGACATGCAGCCCTTTATTCGGGCGAGTGGCATGAGCGGCTTTGATGGTAGCTTCAGGCTTTCAGGCCCTCTCTCCAACCTGCATCTCTCCGCCAACGCATCAAACGGTGAGGCCCGGCAGATAGCTGCGAACGGCACCGTTGCGTATGTGGCGGATAGTCCGCTCGCGTTTGATATCCGCGGCACGCTCAAACATGAGAACCTGCGGGCGCTGGCCTCCCAAACCGGGTTTGAAATCAATGGTGGTGCCGCCGCAGACCTGACCTTCAGTGCCAGTCAAAAGGCGAATGCCCCCATCAAGATGGATATCAGTGGCGAATTTGCAGGCGGCCAATTGCTTGCCAAGGGCGAACAGGGCGAAAGCAGAAGCACCTGGCAGGTTACCTATGACCACAAGCGTGCGCAGGCCGCGGCGCGTAAATTCTTGCCTGCCATGACTGTACCAAACCCGGCCCAACCGCTTCGTGTTGCGGCAAACGTAAGCCTGTCGGAAGGTGCTTGGGCGCTAGAGACGCTGGACGTTCGTAACGGAGACGCGCAAATCGCGGGTAACGTGGGCTCAGACAACAAAAGCCGGTTATATGGCAGGCTCAGGGGCTCAGGCTTTGTGTTCAATAACCTGACAGGGAACGCGGCCAATAAGCAGCCCGCACCGGCACAGGAAGGCGAACCCTTCAATTTCGAGGCTCTACGTGGCTACTCCGGCCAGGTTGATCTGGCCCTTGAAGGCGTTACTCTTGCGGGCCAGAAGGTGCAGGCACCGGGTGCGGCGCTCACCGCTGGTGATGGCTTGATCAGGCTTGATCTCGGCAGTAGTGCTCTGCTCAATGGTCAGCCTGTGACGGTTGCGGTCGATCTCGATGTCAGCGGAGCGCCAACGGTGCAGGGCAACATTGTTGTCAAAGAACTGGATATCGCATCCATGCTGCTGTCAGAGGGGTTCGGCAGGATTGCTGATGGTGTGGCATCCTTCAACTTCAATTTCAATGCAAGCGGCGAGACACCGGAAGCCATGCTGGGTAAACTGCGTGGCCGAGGGGAAATTACCGGCCGAGCGGGCGCCTTGAACTTTCTGAGTGTACCTTCGCTTGTGCGGGAGATGTCGCAAGCTTCAACACCCACCGGGTTCCTCACCTCAATCGGAGGTTTCCTGCGGCAAGGTAAAACCAATTTCGCGGCCCTTGAGACACGCTTCACACTTGATGGCGGTGTGGCACTTGTTGAGACACTTTCCGCAAGTGGCCCTTGGGGTGCCTTGTCTCTCGATGGGCAGGTGAACTTTAGCGAGAGCTTGATGGACCTGAAGGGGCAGCTCAATCTGACCAGTCCGCAAGATGCACCGGTTATCCCGGTTAAATACTCGGGCTCCCTCAACAACCCCTCCACGAACTGGACAAGCCGCGCGCTTGAAAGTTTTGTGATTGCGGGTATCGAACGACGCATCCGCACCAGCCTGTTCAAAGAGCAGGAAAACCGCGAAGCGACCACTGGTGAGGCCGCTAACAACCCTGCCGGTGAGGTGTTTAGCCGCGCGTTCGGTTTCCTGAACAACCTGAAAAAAGCGCAGGAAGAAAAAAAGAAGAAAGAAGCTGAGGCCAAAAAGGCTGAAGAAGAAAAAGACGGTGACGGCACCTAGCCGGTTGGCGTCTTTTTCTCCAGCGTCTGCAATATAAAGGCGCGGATGGCGCCTGAAAGGGAGCCGCTCCGCGCTTCGTCCAATTGGCGAACCAACTCGTTCACTGATGTCTTGCGGTCTTGGGCAATCTTTCGCAGGTGCCGCCAGAAACAAACCTCCAATGAAATTGATGTACGGTGCCCCGAAAGGGTCACCGAGTGTTTCTCAAGCTTTGCATCATCAAGATCGTACATGCGGCGATCTTGCATCTTGGTGAAAATTGGTCAAGCAGCTTGACGCTTGATGCAGAAAACAATAAGAACAAAAATAGAACAAATACAATTGAGCCACAGCGAGAAACACGGTGGAACCTTTCAAAAATTACTTCAATCAAGACCTTATTGGGAAAACAGCCGATATATTCGAGCGAGCCTGCGAGGGCTTTGACAAACAGCGGTTTATAGAGCTGTCGACGACCGGGCTTGACACACTTGAGTTGAAAGAACGCGCGACCCAGATCATGCATGCGCTCGACCAGACCCTGCCAGCGCCATTTGATGAATTTGAAGAAGTGGTGCTCGCGAGCCTTCACGAAAGTGAAGACCCAAACGGGGAGGGTCTTACGTTCGACGGCACCGGCTTGATGGGGTTTGCTGCGTGGCCTGTCACTGACCTAGTTACCCACCGAGGGCTGCACCAACCTGAAAAAGCACTGCCGCTTCTTAAGGAGGTGACCAAGCGTTTTACTGCCGAGTTTGCTATCCGGCCGTTTCTTGTTGAACATCGGGACTACACGCTTTCGGTGCTCAATGGCTGGGTGGACGACCGAAGCCGTCACGTAAGGCGTTTGGTGAGTGAGGGGACACGACCCCGTTTGCCTTGGGGCCTTCGGCTCAATGAGTTCGTTGTTGACCCCGCGCCCATATTACCATTCCTGAAGGCGTTACGGGATGATGGGGAGGACTATGTTCGTCGCTCGGTCGCCAATAGCTTGAATGACATAGCCAAGGACCACCCCGCGATGGTGGCAGCGATCGCGCATGATTGGCTTGAAGGAGCGTCTGTTGAGCGCGTGCGCCTTGTTCGCCATGCTTGCAGAACGCTTTTGAAAGCTGGGGACGAGAACACGCTTGCGGCCTTTGGATACAAAGCCGTTGAGGGGCTTACCTGCGAACTTTCTGTCTTGACCCCGAAGGTAGTGTTTGGAGACGCGCTTGAATTCGACATCAATGTCAGGGCGCCGGATAAAGCGGCGCCGGTAATGGTCGATTACGCTATTCATTTTGTGAAGTCGAACGGGGGGACGGCTCCAAAAGTCTTCAAATGGAAAGACGCGAAACTCAAGGACGGTGGCTTGAAGGCTGAACGTCGTCACGTAATCAAGCCCATTACCACGCGCCGCTACTATGAAGGGCTTCATAGGCTTGAAATTATCATCAACGGCGTTTCCGTGGCAGAAGCTGACTTTGAGCTTCACCTTTAGCGCCGGATAGCCCGGCGCGCTACAAGTGCTCTCAGTTGGGCAGAGTGAATAGAAATCCTTTTGATGCTTAAAACTACTTCTTGTTTGATATCTAGTTCATAATATAGCAATTAAGCTATATGGCTATGTATGTAGATATTGAGACAGGGTTAAAGGCGCTCGCGAGCGACAAGCGTTTGTATGTTCTTGAGCTTCTGAAAGACCCTACTGCGAATTTTCCGCCACAGGTGGACGGTGATCTCATTACAGACGGCGTGTGCGCGAACTGGCTGACAGAACGACTTGAGGTTAGCCAGCCTACGGCCGCCCGGCACCTCAAGGTGCTGGTGGCTGCCGGGTTTATCCTCCCTACCCGAAAAAAGGGCTGGGTATTTTACAGGCGCGATGAAGACGCCATTAACCGGTTTAAAACAGCGATAAGCGAGGCAGTTTGATGGATACGACCTATGAACGCGATTTGAAGCACGCGGCGAGTTTGGCTCAAGATTATCTGGCAAATGTGCCTGAGATGTCTGTGTTTCCGAGCGCAGAGGCGCGAGCCGGACTGGCTGGTTTTGACGAAAGATTACCGGTGGATGGCGCGAGCGCGGAAGAAACGCTTGATCTGTTGCACCGGGTAGGCAGCCCCGCCACAGCAGTCACAACCGGGAGCCGGTATTTCGGTTTTGTGGTTGGAGGCGCTTTGCCAGTAACCGTTGCGGCAAACTGGCTTGCAACAGCCTGGGACCAAAGCCCGTCGTCCGAGATGAATTCGCCCGCGGGTGTAAAGCTCGAAACCGTCGCGGGTGGTTGGCTTATTGACCTCTTTGATTTGCCCGCATCAACCGGTGTGGGTATGACCACGGGCGCGACCATGGCAAACTTTACGGGGCTGGCGGCGGGCCGTACTGCGCTTCTCTCTAACGCAGGCTGGAATGTGGAAGAGCAGGGCCTGTATGGCGCACCGGAGGTCAAGGTTGTGGTCTCTGAAGAAGTGCATGTGACAGTTGAGAAAGCGCTTTCCATGCTTGGGTTTGGCAAAAACCGGGTCATTAAAGTGCCGACAGATAGCAATGGCGCCATGATCTTCGAAGAAATTCCAACACTTGATGCACTTACGCTCGTTTGCACCCAAGCCGGAAATGTAAACACTGGCGCGATTGACCCTATTGGCGAGATCGCAAAGGAAGCCGGGAAAGTTGGCGCGTGGGTTCATGTTGACGGGGCCTTTGGCATATGGGCCAAGCTTCTTGAAAGCCATCAACAGTATTTCAAGGGCATTGAACTGGCGCATAGCTTCGCAACCGACGCGCATAAATGGCTGAATACGCCATATGACTGCGGCATCGTGTTATGTCGTGATGCTTCAATGCTGCACCAGGCCATGGCAACAACGGCGCCTTATTTCAGGGCAGATGGCCAAAATGCGCCAAAGGATATGGTGCCTGAGTTTTCCCGTCGTGCGCGCGGTGTGGAGGTGTGGGCCGCACTCCGGACACTGGGGCGGAGCGGTGTCGCAGCTATGATCGACCGGTGCTGTGCTCATGCGCGGTACTTTGCAGACGGTCTGCGCGCCATCGGTTTTGAGGTGCTGAATGATGTGATGCTCAATCAGGTCGTAGCTACAATCGGAAGCGCAGAGGAATTGGTAGCAATCCGCTCACATGTGGAAGAATCTGGTGAATGCTGGTTTGGGCCAACTGTCTGGAAGGGGCGGCACGCCATCCGCATCAGTGTATCAAGCTGGCGCACGACGGGAGCGGATGTTGACCGGTCGCTTGCGGCGATTGAAAAAGCCACGAAGGTTATACTGGGCTAGCTGATTTTCTCCGGGCGCCAAAAGCAAACACCACGCTCTGAATAATCAGCCCCCATCCGCTTATAAAGGCGGATGGCGCCCTCGTTATCAGTGTTGACCTGCCACTTTACCGGCAGGTCGCGCTTTTTGGCAATTTGGCCAATGGCGTTAAGGAGCTTACCACCTAGACCTTTGCCGCGCGCGGCAGGGTCAACATACAGATCATCAAGGATCAAGACATCCTTGCCAGACCAGATGTGGAAGCGAGAGGTATAGGTCACGGCACCAAGAATTTTGCTATGCTCTTCCGCTACCATGACATGAAAGCGGGGAGGGTGCGAAAGTGCCCCTTCTGTAAAAGCGTTTTCTGAAACTTTAAGATAGTGGCTTGCGTTTTCATGGGCGGCCAATGCGGTAATCAATGCATAGGCCGCCTTTAGGTCAGCTTCGGACGCTGCATCCCTGATCGTCACAGTCATTGCAACATCCCCTGGGGCTTAAAGGTCTTTAAAGAAGTCATTGCCCTTGTCGTCAACAACGATGAAGGCTGGAAAATCTTCCACATCAATCTTCCATACGGCTTCCATGCCAAGGTCTTCAAAATCCAGTACTTCAACCTTGCGGATGTTGTTTTTCGCGAGGATGGCGGCGGGGCCGCCAATAGAGCCAAGGTAGAAGCCGCCATTCTCACCGCAGGCTTTTGTCACCTCACGGGAGCGGTTGCCCTTGGCGAGGCTGATCATGCTGCCGCCCAGCTTCTGGAAGGGACCAACATAGCTGTCCATGCGGCCCGCCGTTGTTGGGCCGAAGGAGCCTGAGGCGTAGCCTTCAGGTGTTTTCGCGGGGCCAGCATAATAGATGATATGATCTTTGAAGTAGGCAGGCATTTCTGCGCCGTCTTCCATCATGGCCTGAATGCGGGCATGCGCCAGATCACGTGCAACAACAATAGTGCCGGAGAGGCTGAGCCTCGTTTTGATGGGATATTGGGTCAGTTGCGCCAGAATGTCCTTCATCGGTCGGTTAAGGTCGATTTTCACCACCTCTTCTGAAAGATGCGCGTCCACGACCTCAGGCAAATATTTTGCCGGGTCGGCTTCAAGTTGTTCCAGGAAAATGCCGTCTTTGGTGATTTTTCCTTTGGCTTGCCTGTCAGCTGAACAGGAAACACCGATACCCACGGGTAGGCTAGCGCCGTGTCGTGGCAGGCGGATAATACGCACGTCGTGGCAGAAATATTTACCGCCAAACTGAGCGCCAATGCCCATTTTCTGGGTCATTTTGTGGACTTTTTCTTCCATCTCTACGTCACGGAAGGCGCGGCCTGTGACGTCACCCTCGGTGGGAAGCTCGTCGTAGTAGCGCGCAGAGGCCTTTTTCACTGTCGCAAGGTTCTGCTCGGCCGAGAGGCCACCAATCACAATCGCAAGATGGTAGGGTGGGCAGGCTGAGGTACCCAGAGTTTTGATTTTCTCCTCAAGAAATGCGAGCATGCGGTCTTCGCGGAGTGTGGCGGGTGTCTGCTGGAAGAGGAAAGTCTTGTTCGCGCTTCCGCCGCCTTTGGCGAGGAACAGGAATTTATATTCGTTACCTTCGTTGGCGTAGATATCGATCTGAGCTGGCGTGTTATTCTTGGTATTTACTTCCTTATACATGGAAAGCGGAGCCATCTGGCTATAGCGCAGGTTGGTTTCCGTATACGTGCGCATAACGCCTTTGGTCAGTGGTGCGGCATCGTTGCCGTCTGTCCATACATGCTGGCCTTTGTTGCCAACAATGATGGCAGTGCCAGTGTCCTGACAGCCGGGCAATATGCGGCCTGCTGCGATATTCGCGTTTTTGAGTAGCTCCTTTGCGACAAAACGGTCGTTTTCGCTTGCCTCGTCATCTTTGAGGATGTTCGCGAGCTGTTGCAGGTGACCGGGGCGCAGCAAATGAGCGATGTCGGACATGGCTTCACGTGCCAACAGCTCCAACCCTTCATCAGCAACCTTCAGGATTTCTCGCCCATCCACATTAACGGTGGAGACGAAGTCTGAGGTGAGTTTGCGATAAGGGGTTTTATCCTTTCCTGACTGGAAAAGATCGCTGTAAGACCAATCGCTCATGATGGACGTCTCTTTCAATTTGGGAGCCCAAGGCGGGCTTTAGTGCTGACAGAATACTGAGTGGTCGGCGCCGGATATGGTCATTTTTTCCGGAAAGCGTCGAGTGTTACCACGTTATCGGTGCCGGTTTGTGTACCGCTGGTGCCTTCTGCGGGTGTGTCGTCCGCAGGCACATCATCACCTGCGATGTCTTGACTACTTACATCCGCGATTGCGCCTTCAGGTGCGTCTTCAAAGTCAGCCGCGTCGGCGTCTTCGTCGTCAAAGTCAGCATCTTCATGGAACTGAAGCGCAAATTGTACACTAGGGTCGACAAAACCAACCACTGCATCGAAGGGGATGTGTAGATGCTCGGGCTTCTGGTTGAAAGAAAGGCCAACCATGAAATGGTCTTCCTCTACTTTAAGGCCCCAGAATTTGTGCTGAAGCACGATGGTCATCTCTTCCGGGAAGCGACTGACCAGATGAGCAGGTATATCAACACCATCAGCCTGCGTTTTGAACGCGATATAAAAATGATGCTCGCCTTGCAAGCCATTCTTCTCGGTATCAGTCAACACAGCGCGAACAACTCCGCGAAGTGCTTCCTGCACCTTTGCATCATAATCAATATAAGTATCTGACATGCTGGCCAAGCTCCCCGTTACAATACACTCGGTTTGGGCTCCTTATAATGCCAAGCCGGATAGGCGTGAAGGGATATTTCAGGCTTTTTCCCGTAAAGTATCAAAAAAAACTCTGAATGTGCGTCGTCAAAATTAGCGCATAGGGTGTTATTTAATCGTTAAACGGAAATTAGTGTAAAAAGACCTGTTTCTGTATATCTCGTTCGAGGTTAAGGTTTATGTCACCAACAGCGCCGTTATTATAAGACGGCTTTTTTGATGATCTTCAACAGCTTAGGTGGGTGATGAGCTGGATTTTTTGAAGGTCGCGTCGTTGGAGCTGATACACTGAATAGCGTATCGGTGAATGGCGAAGCACACTGGTAAGCGAACTTGGCGTATGGATCTCGAATATTTTCGGTTGGCAGTGGAGTTTATTGAAGCTTCCAAGAAAGTGAAAACGCTGGAGGCGCTGAGCGCTGCGTTCCAGAAGTCCTATCGACCGCTGGGTTTTGACCATTATGCCTGTATATCCTGTGTTGAGTTCGGCTCCATGCCAGAGGGCGCGGTTTTTATAGCCGACTATCCAGCTGATTGGTCCAATCACTATCTAGAAGAACATTTTGGTCGCACGGACCGCATTTTGCAGGTCTCTCTAAAGGAACATATGCCCTTCAATTGGGATAGTTCCGGCGCGCTGTTTGATGCCCCAGGAACAACGGGAAATAAAGAGGGAACCTCAAGTAAAGTCACGGGCGAGGGCATGTTGTTCGGTATCACCGTGCCCATACATATTGTTGGATCCTTTCCCGGTGCGGTTAACGTTGTTGGTTCAAAACGACAGGTTGACGCTGCCGCTGAGCATTCCATTCACCTGATGAGCGTGTATCTGCATGATGCTGCGCTCAGGTTGGCAAAAAAAGAAAACCGAGCGATGCGGCCCCTGATCAAGCTCACACCGCGTGAGCGGGAATGCTTGCAGTGGGTGGCAGCAGGGAAGACAGACTGGGAGATTGCGGGCATTCTTTCCATCGCTGAACGTACCGTCCACAACCATATTGAAGGTGCGAAAGCAAAACTGGAGGTTAACTCTCGGGTTCAGGCCGTTGTGAAGGCATTTTTGAGCAATTTAATTTACTGAGATGGCCCCCGCGGGCTATAAGGTGTGAACGATTGGGGAATCGTACAAATTGATTGGTCCCGCTGTATTGGGGCAAGGAGCTGAAGAGAGAGGTGCTGCCTGGCGAGCGGTGCCATGGTGACGTGCTTGAAAGGTAGGATATGGGCAACCTTCAAAGCTTTCAAATCGCGCTCGATTTTATTGATGGAGCCAAAACGACCGGCGACCTCGAAAGTCTTGGCCAGTTGTTTCAAACAAGCACCGCGCGGCTTGGCTTTGATCATTACGCCTGTGTCTCCTGCGTCGCATTTGATACCTTGCCTGAAAACGCAGTCTTTCTCGCCCATTATCCAGACGACTGGACCAAATATTATCTTGAAAAGAAGTATGATCGGATCGACAAGATCCTTCAGCTTTCCCTTGGCACAAGCATGCCGTTCAACTGGGAAAATGAAACCGTTGTGAAAGGCCGCTCCGGCGAGCAGCAACGCTTCTTTGATGAGGCAGAAGACGCTGGCCTTGTGTACGGAGTTACTGTTCCCATTCATGTGGTTGGCTCATATCCTGGCGCCGTAAACATCGTGGGTGAATACAGCCAGCATGACCCTTCCGTTGAGCATGCTCTTCACCTTATGAGCGTTTACATGCATGACCGGGCCGTCAAGCTCGGGGACGAAGGACAACACCCGACGGCTGACCGGCAGGAGTTAAGCCCTAGGGAGCTTGAATGTTTGCGCTGGGTGTCGGCTGGAAAAACGGACTGGGAAATCTCCAGCATCCTCCACATCGCCGAGCGTACAGTGCATGCGCATATTGAGAATGCAAAGCGCAAGCTGGGCGTGCACACGCGCCTTCAGGCAGTGGTCAAGGCGTTCCTGGCGACAAATTTCTACTCTGGGTAGTTAATATTCAACGCGGTGGAAAAACCTAGTCTGATTAGCTAATAGCCCGCTACCCCGGGAAATCCGATCATGGAGGCCACCTAAATCACCAAGGAGGCTAATATGATCCACGTCGTGGGTGCTCATAACAAAGCCAGATACAAAGGTTATTTGAGAGAGCTTTGGCAGCAACGCTATGATGTCTTTGTAGAGAAGATGGGATGGACACTTGATTGTGCCGACGGGATAGAGCGCGATCAGTTCGACCGTCCCGATACTGTTTATCTTCTGTGCATAGACAGCAAAGGTAAACTCAAGGGCGCCATGCGCCTCCTTCCCACAGCCAAGCCGCATCTGATGAGTGAAGTGTTCCCTGGCCTGTGTGCTGAGGGCGTCCCAACCGGCAAGACAACCTGGGAAATTTCGCGCTTTTACAGCCTGACCGGCCGCCATTTGATGCTGGAACGAGACCGCACGGTGTCTGAGCTGGTCTGTGGCCTATACGAATTTGCCCTGATGTCTGAGATCACGCACGTCAGTTGTGTGGCGAGCATGGTGCTTTTTCCGACCATTTTGAAAGCTGGCTGGGATGTAACACCGCTTGGTCTGCCATCAGTTTCAGACGGTGAGGTTGTGCTCGCCTTTCTGATTGACTTGAACGAACGCGACTACAGGACTGTCGCGAAGAACCGCAACATTGAAGGCAGTGTGCTGCAGGCAGGCTCATTGCAGGAAGAGCAGTTGGAGATTGCAGTATGACTATAGCGGATACCAGATTAGGCCCGGTGCAGCCATCCATCATCAACAAGGCTGCTGAGCAACTATTTTTCCTGTTCGGGCAACTTGACCCAGCGCGGGTGGAATCGATCGTTGAGCGGGTGGAATATGCCATTGGTGTGCCACACGGCGACGCGATTACGGCAATTGGCCATAATACTCGCCGAGCTGTTCTTGAGCAGGCGGTAGCAAGGCTGCTCTACGCAATCGCAGGTCTGTCATATGAGGACATCCTGTTCGCACTTACCTATGCCGAAACACAGGCCATGATTGATGGCGCGCAGGACGATGTGCCGGCAGAGGTGCACTACTGCTGAAGATATAAGTCTCTGGTGTCTCTATCCGGCTATTCAGGACCACCGGGTAGAGATCTTAGACCGCCGAGCCGGGAGTGGTGACCCGCGCTCGGCGGTTCTTATTTAGTGACCACTGAGCGCAAACCAAAAACGGATTCGTCCAACCGAAGCTAGGTTCATAAGGTGATTTAAGGGGAAGAGAAGTGGGCCGTTCTGTTGCTAGGTGGCCCAACCCCCACCTGAAGGCGTCAACCCTCAGGAATTTATAAATGTAGTCCTTGTGACTGCTTACGCAGCAACAGCGAACTCGACGTCATTGTCGTTAGCATTTATTAAAGGTGGCCCATTACAGCGGTGCCATCCTGGGCGAAAGGCATAACATCTTTCGATACACGTCGATCCTGGTTCGCCCCCGTCAGCAAAGGTCAGACATGGATCTCTGGCCGTTCCTGGTGGAGGCGCCGGGCACTGCCCCCGGGTCCGTAATACGTACTCAATGCGCCGTTTATCGCCATAGCTGGAAACCCAGCACAGTGGATATAAGCAATCTTTGCGGCGATTTAAAGGATAAACCGGCATTGAGGCTGTGTTTTTCTGATTCGAGAAAAGAGGCGATTTGTGGCATACTGGTGTGATCTTGTGAACGAGTGATGGGAGAAAAACCATGACGGAGCAAGGACACTGGGATTGGTCTGGCGAGACCGGACCAAGAGGCAACCTGCGTGAAGCCGTTGCCTTGTTTGACACCGAAGAAGATATGCAATCAGCTGTTGATGACCTTGAGTGTCACGGCTTTTCGAATGCTGCGATCTCAAGGCCTGCTGATCCTTCGGTGGTTGAAGCAGCGATCCAACATCCGATTGAGAATGTTAACACACTTGAAGATGATGCTCGCGTACCACGCGAGGCCTTTGTTGACAAAGACAGCAAGACAAGTGGCTTCATGGTGATGATAGTGGCGCCGGTCTATGTCCTGTTGCTGGTGGGGGCCGCTATTGCTTCTGGCCATGGCTTGGCAACATGGGAAGCTATCGTGCTAATCGTGGGTTTGGGTGTTATTGGCGTTCTGGGTGGCGGATATTTCGCCACCAAACGTGCTTCAGAGAGCCGGAAGCGTATCCGAAGTGAGCAGGCGCTGGGTGGGCTGTTGTTGTGGGTGCGAACCGGCAGCAGGGAGCAGGAAAGCCGCGCGCTTGAAATATTGCGGCGTCATTCCGGCCGCGATGTACATCTGCACGGACCAGCATTGCAACACTGATGCTGAGTTAGCGGTTCTTAAGCTGAAACAGGCTGCCCCTACGGGCTGTGGTTTGTCGTGCCTTGGCCATTGTTCAAGGCTTTTGGTGCTTCATAAAATGCCGGTTGTATACTCCCGGCTATTGCCTCCGGCCTGACCACGTCCTATAGCTTTGGTTGAATGTTTTCATGTCGGTCAAAGTTGTTCAGGGGGCACCATGCAGCAATACCTCGCGTTGCTTCAGCGTATCAGGGAAGAGGGAGTGTTTCGGGGGGACCGTACAGGCACCGGCACCTACAGCGTTTTTGGTCATCAGATGCGGTTCAATCTTGGGGAAGGTTTTCCACTTGTCACCACAAAGAAGCTCCACCTGAAATCCATAATTCATGAACTGCTGTGGTTTATAGCGGGCGATACCAATGTGAAATACCTGAAAGACAATGGTGTTTCCATCTGGGATGAGTGGGCGGACGAGAATGGTGACCTTGGCCCGGTCTATGGCCACCAATGGCGTAGTTGGCCAACACCAAATGGCGAGAGCGTTGACCAGATCTCCAGACTGCTTGAGCAGATCAAGAACAACCCAAACAGCAGACGGCTAATTGTTTCAGCTTGGAACGTGGCGGATGTTGATCATATGGCGCTACCGCCGTGCCACTGCCTCTTTCAGTTTTACGTGGCTGATGGCAAGCTTTCCTGCCAGCTTTATCAGCGCAGCGCTGATGTTTTCCTCGGTGTGCCGTTCAACATTGCGTCCTATGCACTGCTCACCCATATGGTGGCGCAGGTATGTGGGCTGAAGGTGGGTGATTTTGTTCACACCTTTGGTGACACGCACCTCTACAGCAACCATATCGAACAGACAGATTTGCAGCTTGGCCGCGAAACAAGGCCGTTGCCGAAGCTTTGGCTGAACCCGGATGTGAAGGATCTGTTCGCCTTTACCTATGATGATATCAGGATCGAGGATTATGATCCTCACCCCCATATCAAGGCCCCAGTGGCTGTGTAGGCGCAAGGTAGGGTTGGCAGCACGTGGCACGCGATAACGACATTGATTTCAAACAGATGGCCCTTGTTGTTGTGGTCATCCTGATCGGTGCCATCCTAACATTTTCTGCAACACGGGAAAGCGTACGCTCTGCCGACGATGAAGCACGAGCACGCTTCCAATCGGCTGCGGCCCTCTATGTCAACCGGATAAAAAGCGAATTTGTGCACGGGTTAAGCTCCGCAGAGGACCTGTTTCACTACTATGAGGCTTATGACGAGTATAACGACACGACATTCAACCGTATGGTGGTGGCGTCCAGCGCGCTTAATCGCAACCGGAAGGTTGTGGGGGTCGTTATTGCTGTGGACGATGGTAACCGGGCGGATTTCCTGGATTATGCCCGCGAGAAAAACGGTCCTGACTTTGAAATCAGCAAACCATGGAAAATTGACATGCCGGCCGAGCCCGGTGCCCGTTCATTTCCGTTCCTTTACGCGTGGTCTGAAGACGAGGGACGCGCCGCACGTTGGCGCGGGCTGGATTTTGGCGCCCATGCCCAGATAAATACCTTCTTTGAGGAGACACTGGCAAACGGTAAACCGTCCGGCATTCTGTTGCCGCAGTTAGAGAACAAAAAAGAAGGCTGTGTACTGTTGGCCTATCCTTTCGCCCGCAGCCGCGAGAATGCCACCGGCCTGGTTGTGCAACTGGTTGACCTACCAAGGATGGTGCAGTTCGCGTTGGAGAGTGACCGCCTCGCTGGATTGAATGCAACCTTTTCGTCCTTCTGGGGACAGGGCGCATTCCAGCAGACACTGGGTCTTGTTGACTGGAAACTTTCAGAAGAGGCCACGCCGTCGCCTGAGGAAAAGCCCTGGGTGAGTGTGCGCGAGATGGAAGTGGGTAACCATACCTGGCGCGTTGCCGCATGGGCGCCCTATAGCCAGTTTAAAGCCGATTATAGTGCGGCTTTTATTGCTGCAAGCGTAAGCTTGCTCCTCACCGGTCTGGTGGTTTTTATAGTTTGGTCACAGTCCCAGCGCGCCAAGCGCGTTATCGATATAGTGAACCGGCGTACCCGCGCTCTCAAGGAGGCGCATGACGAACTTGAACAGCACTATAAGCTGCTGCAAAACCTGAACAAGGATGTGGAGGAAGCGCGCCGCTCAGCAGAAACAGCAAACCGAGCCAAGTCCGAATTTCTCGCGACGATGAGCCATGAGTTAAGGACCCCGCTGAACGCTATTCTGGGTTTTTCCCAGCTACTGCAGGAACAGGCGCTGGGCCCTATCGGTGACCCGAGGTATGTTGAATATTCCAAGGATATCAACGCCAGCGGCACGCACCTTCTGTCCATCATCAACGATATTCTTGATCTGGCCAAGCTTGAGGCCGGTAAAATCAGGATCGAACACAAGGTACTTTCTACACGGTCGCTTGTTGAGCGAGCGATAGCCCTGATGTCCCAGCAGGCCAAGGGCAAGGGGCTTGACCTTCGCTCAGAGTTTGCATCCAATATGCCTGACCGCATCTTTGGTGATGAATTGCGCCTGAGGCAAATTCTTATCAACCTCGGCTCAAACTCTATCAAGTTCACCAATTCGGGCAGTGTTGTTATCCGCTTGCACCCCAAACCGTTCCCAACCGGGCAGGCAGGCTGGGTTCTGGAAGTGCAAGACACCGGCATTGGCATCCCGGAAGAGAAACAGTCCACCCTGTTTGATCGTTTCACGCAGGTTGATACCGCATTATCGCGTCGTCATGGTGGGGTAGGGTTGGGGCTGGCAATTTGCCGCGAGCTTGTTGACCGGATGGAAGGCAAAATCAGCGTACGCAGTACCCCGAACGTGGGCACCACAGTACGGGCACATCTGCCGCTTGAAATTGCCGACACGGAAGACGATGACGACGGCATGATCTAGGGCCGTTCCCTGAAATTAGTTTAGGAGTTTTGAGATGATTTCCATGATCGTTGCCATGGGCGAGAACAGGCTGATCGGCCGGGATAACGATTTGCCGTGGCACATTCCGGCAGACCTCAAGTTTTTCAAGGCAACCACCATGGGTAAGCCCATGATCATGGGCCGCAAGACCTTTGATTCGATTGGGAGACCACTTCCCGGGCGGCGCACTATCGTGGTGACCCGCAACCCTGACTGGGCATGCGAGGGGGTAGAGGTTGCCTCATCTCTGTACGATGCCCTCAAGCTGGCTGAAGGCGCGGATGAGGTCATGATTGTTGGCGGCGCACAAATATATGCACAGGCTCTAGCTGAAGCAGACAGGCTCTATGTCACTGAAGTGGCGCTGAGCTTGGAGGGTGATGCCTACTTCCCTGAAATCAATGATGCTGAATGGGGTGTGGTATCGCGCGAAAACCACCAGGCAGAGGATAAGAACCCCGCCTATTCATTCGTTGTCTACGACCGGATATTTTGACGAAAATTCAGACTAGGCAGGTAAACCTGCGGCTATCTGTTTCGCAATCGCGCGGTAGGCAATAGCCGGTTTGCCCTCAGGTTCGTGCAACACTACAGGTGTACCGCCATCTGCATGCTGGCGAACGCTCATCTCCAGCGGGATACCGCCAAGGAAGGCACAGCCGAGCTCTTTCGCCGTTTCTTCCGCACCGCCATGCCCGAATATGTCTGACGCTTCCCCGCAATGCGGGCAAATGAATGTGCTCATATTCTCAATAATGCCAAGGATTGGCACCTTCACCTGCCTGAACATGGCGAGGCCCTTTCGCGCATCAATCAGCGCGAGGTCTTGCGGGGTGGAGACAATCACGGCGCCCGTAAGCGGCGCCTGCTGCACCATGGTGAGCTGTACGTCACCTGTGCCCGGTGGCATGTCCACAATCAGCACATCAAGGGGGCCCCAGGCTACGTCACGCAGTAGCTGTTGCGTGGCGCCCATAACACGTGGCCCGCGCCACACTACCGGCTGATCGACATCGATCAGAAACCCGATGGACATAACTTTCACGCCGTAAGCCATGATTGGCTGGATAACTTTGTTCTTGATCTCAGGGCGCTCATCCACACCCATCAGCATGGGAAGGGAGGGGCCGAAAATATCCGCGTCCATGATGCCGACCTTGAGGCCTTGTTCTTTAAGGGCGAGGGCAAGATTGACGGATGTGGTGGATTTACCCACGCCGCCTTTGCCGCTTGCCACCGCTATAATGTGTTTCACACCCGGTATTTCAACGGGGGTTGGAGGGGCTTTCGCTGGCGAGGGGCCTGCAGGTTTCGCCTCAGGTGCGGCCTTGCGGGTTGCGGTTACTATGGCATTGGCTGTGTTGATGCCGTCAACAGTGCAAGCCACGGCTTCAACGCGGATGCGCAGCGCTTCAACCTCAGACGGTGAACTATTGCCAAAATCAAGAATAATGCCTGCCTTGTCGCCGTCAACCACAATGGCGCTTACAAGCCCTGCTGTGACAATATCGCTTTTGCCATCCGGGCTCGGGACGTCAACCAGCGCCGCTTGGATTGCTTTTTTGAGCATTTCTTTGTGTTCAACCACCATAAAACCTCATTTTTGGGCGAAATCCGGTGCAATTTTGCCGACAAGCGTTGCAGCCACGGTGCCCCTACCATATATAGGCTAGCAAGACACGGTCTTTCTGTTCACATGAGAACAGATGAGTTCTGAGGCGCAAAAGCGCAATAGGGGAGATATATATGCCTTGGCAAAATAACGGTGACGGCGGAAAGCCAAACCCGTGGGGCAATGGCCCACGGCGTAGTGGCGGCGGTGGCGAACCACCAAACATTGATGAATATATTCGCAAAAGTCAGGATCGGTTGCGTCAAGCATTGCCGGGCGGCAAAGGCGGCGTGTTTGTCATTCTGCTTGTTATCGTTGCGCTCTGGCTTCTGGCTGGGCTTTACCGGGTTGAACCGAACGAGCAGGCGGTAGTTCTGCGGTTTGGTCAATGGACAGAATCGACAGGCCCCGGCCTTCACTGGCATCTGCCGTATCCAGTCGAAACCGTTGAAGTCCGCGGTGTTACCGACGAGAAACAAGTTTCCATCGGTAGCCGCCAGCAGGAAACACGCAGGAGCGGGCGCCAAAGTTTTGCGCGCCTTGATGAAAGCCTGATGCTGACACAGGACGAGAACATCGTTGATGTTCGTTTCAATGTGGTCTGGCGCATCAAGGATCTCGGCAACTATCTCTTCAAACTTGAAGACCCTGAGGGAACCATCAAATCCGTTTCTGAAAGTGCAATGCGTGAGATGGTTGGTAAAAACAAGATCACCCCCATCATCACCACGGAGCGTGGCCTTCTTGAGCAGGACGTCAAAACCCTGATCCAAACAACGCTTGATGCATATGAAACAGGTGTTGACGTGCTGCGCGTACAAATTATCGAATCTGAAGCACCGGAAGAGGTGAAAGACGCGTTCCTTGATGTACAGCGTGCAGAAGCTGATCAGCAACGTTTCAAGAACGAAGCCGACGCCTATAGCAACCAGGTTGTTCGTGAGGCTGAAGGCCGGTCTGAGCGTATGGTGCAGGTGGCCGAAGCTTACCGGGCGCAGACAGTTGCGCGGGCTCAAGGTGAAGCAGCGCGCTTCCTGTCTGTTTATGACGAGTATGTGTTGGCAAAAGACGTGACGAGAAAACGTATGTACCTTGAAACGATGGAACAGATTCTTTCAGGTATGGACAAGATCGTCGTGGACGGCAAAGCAGGTTCCGGTGTTGTGCCTTATCTGCCGCTTGAGCAACTTAAAGCAAAATCGTCAAGCGAGGGGAAATAAGCCATGAATGCTAAATCAATTGTAGCGCTCGTTCTTCTTGCGATTGTCGCTTTTGTTGGCCTCAACAGTATGTTCATTGTAGATGAACGCAAGCAGGCCATCGTGGTTCAATTTGGTGAACCGAAACGGACGGTAACGGAACCAGGCCTTCACTTCAAAACACCGATGGTCGAACAGGTTATCTTGCTTGAAAAGCGGATCATGAGTCTTGACGTGCCGCCACAAGAGGTGCTCGCAAGCGATCAGCGCCGTATCCTTGTTGATAGTTTTGCCCGCTACCGTATCAGCGATCCGCTGAAGCGGTATCAGGCAGCACGTGATGAGCGCGGTGCAGCCAGCCTCCTTGAAAATGCTATGGAATCAACGGTTCGTCAGGTGTTGGCACAGGAACCAATGGCGGGGATTGTGTCCGGCCAGCGTGCCGAACTGATGAAACGCATCAGTGACCTCACCAACGAAAGGGCTAAAACCTTTGGCCTTGAAGTTGTTGATGTGCGCTTGAAACGGGTTGATCTTCCACCAGCGAACAGCGAAGCGATTTTCCGCCGCATGGAAACAGAGCGCCAGCGGGAAGCCGCAGACAAACGTGCCAGTGGTCAGCGTGACGCGGTGAAAATCAAAGCAGCGGCTGACAGGCAGGTGGCTGAACTTATCGCTGAAGCCGAGCGTCAATCACAAACCATTCGTGGTGAAGCTGACGGGCAAGCGGTGAAGATTTTTGCGAATGCTTTCGGTAAAGACCAGGACTTTTTCGAGTTTTACCGTACCATGCAGGCGTACCGGGTTGCGCTCGGCAAAGATGATACCCGCCTTGTTCTCTCGCCTGACAGTGAGTTTTTCAAACTGTTCATGAACGAGAAGAACTAAGCCGCGCGGAAGCAAAGTGGATTGGAAACTGTTACTTCTTGGTTTGGGCCTCGCTCTCTTTTTGGAGGGCGCGGCCTATGCCATTATGCCGGAAAGCCTTAAAAAGCTGCTTATCGCAGCGGCGGGGCAGCCCGCCGCAAAGCTCCGCATCATGGGCTTGACCCTGGCGGTGATCGGTGTTGCGATAGTGTGGATGGTTAAAGGTGCATAATTGTGCCAGACCAAAATAAACCGGCCAACGCGAGTAACGGAAAATAATTTGAAGGAGTATGTGCCTTGAGCACCAACTTAGTAAAAGCGATCGACACGAGACATTGGGCGGGCATGATGCGCGCGCTCCTGACAGCTGTGCTTATTGTCGCAGCAGCAACAGTCTCGATGCGGCCAGCTGCCGCGCGTGGCGCACCTGAAAGCTTTGCCGACCTGGTTGAAAAACTGTCTCCTGCTGTTGTGAATATCTCAACGGTGCAGACAATCCGCACACGCGGTAATCGCCGCGCACCGCAACTGCCAGAAGGCATGCCTTTTGGTGACTTGTGGGACCAGTTCCGTGACCGTATGGATGAAGACGAAGAACCACGTCAGGCACAAAGCCTGGGCTCTGGCTTTATCGTTGACGCCACGGGCATTGTGGTAACCAACAATCACGTTGTTGAAGACGCCGACGAGATCACGGTGATCACCGCTGACGGCGAGGAATTTCCGGCCGAACTTATTGGTCGTGATGCCCTGTCCGATATCGCTGTCCTACAGATCAATCACGAAAACGGTGACAAATTTCCGTTCGTAACTTGGGGTGATAGCGATGTTGAGCGTATCGGCGACTGGGTGATGGCAATCGGAAACCCGTTTGGACTTTCCTCAACCGTAACCGCAGGTATTGTTTCGGCGCGCAATCGCAGCATCAACAACAACGATGTTGAGTTCATTCAGACCGATGCATCGATCAACCGTGGTAACTCCGGTGGCCCGCTTTTCAATATGGAAGGTGAAGTTATCGGTGTGAACACGGCGATCTTCTCACCATCTGGTGGTAACGTAGGTATTGGTTTTGCTATTCCGTCCAACGATGCATCCCGCGTGATCCGTGAGCTGCGTGAGCATGGCAAGGTACGTCGCGGTTGGCTTGGTGTGGGCATTCAGCCAATGACCAAGGAAATTGCTGAAACACTTGGTATCGAGCAAACCGAAGGTGCCATGGTAACGCGCGTTGAGCCAGACAGCCCAGCCGCGAACGGTGGCCTCAAAGACGGTGACATCATCATCAAGTGGGATGGTAAAGAGATCGAGAACAGCAACCGCCTGAGCCTTCTGGTGAAACGCACAGATATCGGCAAGCCAGTTGACGTGATCGTCCTGCGTGGCAAAGAGAAGGTAACCCTTCAGGTTACCACAGGTGAACTGCCTGCCGAGCTTGCACAAGTGACACCGGGTGATGAGCAAGATGGTGACGGCCCTGGTAGTGACCGGGCAGACCGCCAACTGGTTGAAGGTATGGAGCTTGCGCCGCTCAATGATGGTCTGCGTAGGCAGTATGAAATTGATGAAACCGTGGAAGGTGTTGTTGTGCTTCGTGTAGCGCGCCGGTCACCTGCTGCCCGGGCTCGTATCCGCCCTGGTACGGTTATCATCAGTGTCAACCAGCAGGATGTATCCAGCGCGACTGATGTTGTAGAGTTGATCGAGGAAACCAGGGATGCCGGTCGTGACCGTATCCTCGTTCTTGTGAACTTCCGCGGCAACACGGTGCATATCCCGCTTCGGTTGATGGATGACGAAGAATAAGCTGAACCAATGGTTTAGTGAAGGAAGGGGCCGGTTTTCCGGCCCCTTTTTTAATGGGCCTCTCATATCGGGAATGGCTGTCACATCACTGTAAATTGTATAAATACATCATATGATTTAAAGTGACGATGGCGAATTCTATGAGGGGGCTACTCATGCAGGTCGGCGATACAAGGTTTATTTCATACTCAAGTGCTGTGCATTACGGCGAAGCGGGCGACCAGGCCAGCTTCAAAGGCAAGCGAGCGATTAACCAACTACTGTGGGGCGACTACGCCAGAGTGCTGGAGGTTGACGGCAGTTGGGTCAAGGTTCGCGCGCGAGGACGGAATGGCTGGCTGAGGCGAGAAAACCTGCAGGAAAACCGGATACTCGAGGTAAATTTTGTAGATATCGGCCAAGGCGACGGCTGCCATATCCAGACCCCCGACGACAAGGCTATCGTGATCGACGCTGGCGAGGGGGATAATATGTACCGCTTCCTGCGGTGGCGATTTGGGCGCTTCTCCCACCCTTTCACATTTGAAAGCTTTGTGATCAGCCACCCGGATAGTGACCATTATTATGGCTTCAGGCCATTGTTTGAGGAACCCAATGTTCGGGTGGATACGGTGTTCCATAACGGCCTTGTGGAACAGAAACAGGCGGGCAAAAAGACCTTGGGAGACGAAGTTAAAATTGGCCGCACTCGCTATATTACCGGGTTGGTACGCACCAAGGATGAGCTGAAGGCGATCACTGATGACGATGAGCGCCGGGGAAGCTATTGGTATCCCAATATGCTCAAAACTGCGGTAGATTCCGGCCGCGTGACTGATATTCGGGGTGCGTTTGCCCCAACGGACTGGCAAGCCAAGGCCTATCTGCCGGGATATGCCCCGGCGGATAATCGTGGTTTGACACTTCAGCTTCTAGGCCCTGTTCCTGCGGATCTGGCGGGCGAGCATGGTGTACCGTGGCTGGGTTCTGCGGGAGAGACGAAAAACGGGCATTCGGTGGTGCTGTTGCTTGAAATCGGTGGCATCAAGATGTTGCTCGGCGGGGATTTGAACGAACCCTCGCAGGAATATCTTCTGGAGCATTACACAGGCTTGAGTGCGCACCCCAAATCGGTTGATGATGAAAAACTGTTGGTAGACGAGGCGCGTAAGACATTCGAGGTCGATATTGCAAAGGCCTGCCATCACGGCAGCGCACATGTCTCCCCGCATTTCCTGATGGCCACCAACCCGCTCGCGACGGTGATATCATCAGGTGACGCTGAGCCCCATTCCCATCCGCGCCCGGATACACTGGGGTTGATCGGTAAGCACAGCAGGGGTGCAAGGCCGCTTATCTTCTCAACCGAGTTGGCACGGTCAGGCAACGAGCATATCAAACACCCCAACCTTGTCCGGCGTGAATTGCGTGCGAATATGGAAGCGGAACTTGCTATCATTAATGACGCTCAATCGACTGACCTGCAAAAAAGCAAGGCGGAAGAAAGACTTGAGAAGCACCTGTCGGTGATCCAGCGCTCTGTCGCCAACTACGGCATGATCAATGTGCTGACCGATGGCACCAGGCTTATCGTGGCCCAGCGGCTTGAGCAGGAACGCTCAAAGTCCAAGCGTTGGGACATCTATCATTTTGAGCCTGATAGCCACGGCAGGCTGACATTTGTGCCTTAGGGTGCTTAACTTACAAACTCGTTATCACTAAAGCCTTGATAATAAAGAAGAGTTGTCAGGTCGCCAAAACGCACAGCCGCTGCGGCCGCTGCCTGGGTTTTGGGTTTGGCGTGATAGGCTACACCTAGGCCCGCCGCCTCAATCATCGGGATATCATTGGCGCCGTCCCCAACCGCGAGAATATCACGGGTCTCAATGCCTAATTTATCCCTATATTCCAACAGGGTATCAAGTTTGGTCTGCGCGCCACAAATCGGATGCTGCACGGTGCCTGAAAGCGCGTCACCATTAAACTCAAGCACGTTGGCGCGGTGCACATCAAAACCGATGGCTGCGGCCACACGCTCAGTGAAATAGGTGAACCCACCCGAAACCAGCACCGCCTGTGCACCGTGTTTTTTCATGGTCTGAACAAGAATACGTGCGCCGCCCATAAGGGAAATACGTTCGTTGTAACAACGCTCTAGCGCATCTCGGCTCAAACCTTTCAGAAGCGCCACACGTTCCGTCAGCGCACCTTCAAAGTCCAGTTCTCCGCGCATCGCAGCTTCGGTGATTGCGGCCACTTTGTCCTTGAGGCCTATAAAATCAGCCAGTTCGTCAATGCATTCCACCGTGATCATGGTAGAATCCATGTCCGCCAAAATAAGGCGTTTTTTCCGGTATTTTTCTGAACCAAGGCACCAGTCGAGGCCGGAAATACTATTAAGGGGGGGCGAAAGTGTGCGCGTAAATGTGGCGAGTGTGGCGCGATTTGTGGCGGATTCTGTGGCCTCACTTGTGGCATCCGCTGCGGCGACTTTATATATAAGGTCTGCAGCCTTGGCTTCGCTCAGGATGCGAATGTCTGGCTCGTGCCCATTCAGATCACGAACCTGCGCGATGATCTTTTCAAGCGAGAATGAACAGCCGGGGTTGACGACAAGGGTCAAAGCGATATCCATGGGGGGATGTCCTTCAATTGGCGAGGTTGCCTTGAAACGAGCCCTTTTTATTGCAGGTCCGACCGCAAGCGGCAAGTCGGCATTGTCACTTCGTCTCGCAGAAGATCTTAACGGTGTGATAATTAATGCTGATAGCATGCAGGTCTATAAGGGCCTGCGCGTTATTACAGCACGCCCGAGCGCGGAGGAGGAAGCCAGGGCGCCCCACCGGCTGTATGGCTTCCTCGACGGCGCTGAGGTCTGCTCAGCCGCATTTTGGGCCGAACGCGCGATGGAAGAGATCACCAAAGCGTGGGAGCAGGACCAAACCCCGATCGTGATCGGCGGCACCGGCATGTATTTCAAGGTGCTGTTGAGCGGTATCGCCGTAATCCCTGATATCCCGGACGATATCCGCGCATCCGTGCGGCATCGCTGCGCCAGTGAGGGCAGTGACGTGCTGCACACTGAGCTGATGGCCCTTGATGAGGTAACTGCCACCCGCCTCGCGCCTGGTGACAGCCAGCGCATATGCCGCGCGCTTGAAGTAGTAAAGGCGACCGGTAGACCCATCAGCGCATGGCAGGCGGATACCAAACCCGGCCCCATGCAGCGCTATGATGAAGACGGCGCGCTCACCAAGCTTGTGCTCGACCCACCACGGGACGTTTTATACGACCGCTGTAATCAGCGGTTTGACATCATGCTGGATGAAGGCGCGATGGATGAAGTGCAGGCGCTGATGGCGCGGAACCTTGAACAGAGCCTGCCGGTGATGCGTTCGCTTGGTGTGCCGCAGCTGATGGGCTACCTGAAAGGTGAACTGCCGCTTGAGGACGCGGTGGAGGACGCCAAGATGCAAACCCGACGTTTTGCCAAGCGCCAGCTCACGTGGTTCCGCAACCAGTTTGCAGACTGGGAAAGGTTACCTGCGCAACTTTCGGAAAGTGAATACCAGCAATTTTTGAATAAAAAGATCAAAAAAGCCGTTGACTGAGTAATTTTCATACCATAAAAAGTCCACATCGGCACCAAGCCAGCCCAGGTGTCGGTAGCGGAATCCTCTGCCCAAGAGGGTTCTAACTGTGACGAGACCCACCCCCTGGGGGCGCTCAACGAGCGCCCCCAACTACTATAAAAGGGGTGTGGGCGCTCAACGAGCGCCCCCAACTATTATAAAGGGGGCAAAATGGTATGCGGGAAGGCACACCGGCGTCACAGCGAATAAGGGCAGGCGAAAAGACGATTATGGGACAACGGTCAAACGGATAGAACAATGACGGTAACAAAGACCAAACCAAAAGCTGACGAAGCGAACATTAAGGCAAATGACGCCCCAGAGATGAGCGGCGCACAGATGATCCTGAGAGCGCTAACGGAGCTAGGTGTGGAAGTCGTCTTTGGCTACCCCGGCGGTGCTGTGCTGCCCATCTATGACGAGATTTTCAAGCAAAGCGACATCAAGCATATCCTTGTACGCCACGAGCAGGGCGCGACCCACGCGGCGGAAGGCTATGCGCGCGCAACCGGCAAGCCCGGTGTTGTCCTTGTGACCTCAGGCCCCGGCGCCACCAATGCGGTGACGGGCCTTACGGACGCGATGCTCGACAGTATCCCGATCATTTGCCTCACAGGGCAGGTGGCCCGCCACCTGATCGGAAACGATGCCTTCCAGGAAGCAGACACGATTGGTATCACGCGGCCCTGCACCAAACATAACTATCTGGTGAAGGAAACCGAGCACCTGCCGGATGTGATTTATGAAGCCTTTTATGTTGCCACCAATGGCCGTCCCGGCCCGGTGGTGATTGACCTGCCAAAAGATGTGCAGATCGAGAAAGGCCAATACAAGCGCTCCGGTCACCGGGAGCACCGCACCTATCGCCCGCAGGTTGATGGCGACGATGCGGCACTCAGGAACGCAGCCCGCGCATTCTCGAGCGCTGAACGCCCGATCATTTATTCCGGCGGCGGCATCATCAATGCGGGACCAGAAGCTTCTGAACTCTTGACAGAATTTGCCCGCCTCACCGGCGCGCCAGTAACCAATACACTGATGGGTCTTGGTGCTTATCCGGCAAGCGATGACCAGTTCCTTGGTATGCTGGGCATGCACGGCACATGGGAAGCCAACCACGCCATGCATGACTGTGATGTGATGCTGGCCATTGGCGCACGCTTTGATGACCGCGTAACAGGCCGGATTGACGGTTTTTCACCGGATTCAACGAAAATTCAGGTGGATATTGATCTTTCCTCCATCAATAAAAACGTGCCGGTTGATATACCGGTGATCGCGGATGCAGGTCGTGCGCTCAAGCGTTTCATTGAAATCTGGAAAGAAGAGAACCTCGGCGAAACCCAGCCCAAGCTGACACCGTGGTGGGACCAGATCAACACCTGGCGCACCAAGAAATGCCTGAGTTATACGGATTCAGATACCGAGATCATGCCACAAAAGGCGCTGGAGCGCCTCGCACACTTCACCAAAGGCAAAGACGCCATCATCTCCACTGAAGTGGGCCAGCACCAGATGTGGGCCGCCCAGTTCCTTGGTTTTGACCGGCCAAACCGCTGGTTGACCTCAGGTGGCCTTGGCACCATGGGCTACGGCCTGCCAGCCGCCATTGGTGCCCAGATCGCGCATCCTGGCCGTTTGTGCATTGATGTGTCTGGTGAAGCATCGTTCCAGATGAACATGCAGGAACTTGGCACCATCGCGCAGTATAATCTGCCGGTTAAAATCTTCATCATGAATAACGAATATATGGGCATGGTTCGCCAGTGGCAGGACCTCTCATACGATGGTCGGCGGTCTGAAAGCTATTCGGAAAGTCTGCCGGATTTTGTCATGCTTGCCGAAGCGTACGGCATCAAGGGTATCTCGGTAGAAGATCCGGCCAAGCTGGATGACGCTATTCAGGAGATGCTGGATCACGATGGTCCTGTACTGATGGACTGCCGGATCGCCAAGCTCGAGAATTGTTTCCCAATGGTGCCAGCGGGTGCGGCCCATAACCAGATGCTGCTAGCAGGGGATGTGATCGATAAACCGAAAAACGATGAAGCCTTGGCTGTCGTTTAAAGTGGCTCATCACCGAATTGATGTTTACCCTTGCAAGCGGAAAGATAACTAGCAGATGGACGGCTCCATGAAAGAGATTGGCCCAATCGCCCGCCATACAATCAGCGTGATCGTTGATAACGAAGCGGGTGTTCTTGCACGTGTAACCGGCCTGTTTTCAGGCCGCGGCTACAATATTGAAAGCCTGACAGTGGCAGAGGTTGACCATACGGGCGAACGGTCACGTATCACCGTCGTCACCTCGGGCACCCGTATGGTGATCGAGCAGATCAAAGCGCAGCTTGACCGACTGGTGCCTGTGCACAAAGTGGGTGACCTGACCATGGAAGGTGCCCATGTGGTGCGTGACATGGCGTTGGTGAAAGTAACAGGCACCGGCGAAAAGCGCGTTGAAGCGCTCAGGCTTGCGGATACCTTTCGCGCCCGCGCGGTGGATGCGTCTGTAAACAGTTTTATTTTTGAGCTCACCGGCTCAGCCGAGAAGATCGACGCTTTTGTTGAGCTAATGGCTGATCTGGGCCTTGTTGAAGTGGCACGCACGGGCGCGGTTGCGCTCTCGCGCGGGCCAGACGGCCTTTAGGCAACCGCTTTCCTGTCACTCCCGTCTTCGCGGCCAATGACAGGAATAGGGGTTGAAATGGATTCCCTTCCCTCGGCCCATCGGCCTCGCCGGGAATGACGGAAAAGAATACCGCAGGGTCCGCCCTGTGGACCTTGGAAATATTTTGACGGGCGTGGCCCACCAAAAGGATAGTTAGACATGCGTGTTTATTTTGACAGTGATGCAGACGTAAATCTGGTGAAAGACAAAACCGTTGCCATCGTGGGCTACGGTAGCCAGGGCCATGCCCATGCAGGCAACCTGCGTGATAGCGGCGTGAAAGAAGTGATCGTGGCGCTGCGTGAAGGCTCGGGCACCCGCAAAAAAGCGGAAGCCGCCGGTTTCAAGTGCATGACAGCGGCCGAGGCCGCCAAAGTTGCCGATATGGTGATGGTACTGGCGCCTGATGAGCATCAAGCCAAGATTTATGCGGACGAGCTTTCCGCTAATATGAAACAAGGCGCTGCGCTGATGTTTGCGCATGGCCTTAACATTCACTTTGGCCTCATTGAGCCACGCGCTGACCTTGACGTGATCATGGTTGCACCAAAAGGCCCCGGCCACACCGTGCGCAGCCAATACGCCATGGGCAAGGGCGTACCGTGCCTTATTGCCGTGCACCAGGACGCGAGCGGCAAGGCGCACGACCTGTGCCTTTCTTACGCGTCGGGCATCGGTGGTGGGCGCTCGGGCATTATCGAGACCAACTTCCGCGAAGAGTGTGAAACCGACCTCTTTGGCGAGCAGGCTGTGCTGTGCGGTGGTGTGTCTGAGCTGATCAAGGCAGGGTTCGAGACGCTTGTTGAAGCCGGTTACGCGCCAGAGATGGCTTATTTTGAGTGTCTGCACGAAGTGAAGCTGATTGTAGACCTGATCTACGAAGGTGGTATCGCCAACATGCGCTACTCCATCTCCAACACGGCGGAATACGGCGACTATAAAACCGGCCCGCGCATTATCACAGACGAGACCAAAGCCGAGATGAAACGCGTTCTCGCAGACATCCAGCAAGGTCGTTTCGTGAAAGATTTTATCGCTGACAATCTTGCCGGCAATCCTGAGTTGAAGGCCCACCGAGGCCTTGCCGAGCGCCACCCGATTGAGGAAGTGGGCTCGAAACTCCGTGGCATGATGCCGTGGATGCAGGAAGGCAAGCTTGTGGACAAAGCGAAAAACTAGGTCCCCCTTAGACCCTCTTGCACCAAGAGGCTTACGGGCGATCCCTTTGGTGGGGTCGCCCCTTTTTTATTGGCTGAACAGATTGTTACGCCTAAGGTGCTGCTATGACTGAGATTTTGCCCATAGAGACCGAGCGTTTGATCATCCGCGCATTTCGTGTTGACGATGCGACAGCATTTCATGGCTGGCGGAATGACGCCGAGGTAGCGCGGCTCACGCTGTGGGACTATCCGTACCCGATGGAGCACGCGGTGGCCTTCTGCCGCAGGATGGCCATCACTACACCATTCCCTGAGGGCGAATATTATCAGCTGATGATTGAAGAGAAGGCGAGCGGGCAGGCGGTTGGTGATATCGGCATTGGTAGTGGCTTACCAACAAAAGGCGCCATTCGTATCGGCTACAGCCTGAGCACGGGCGCACAAGGCAAGGGTTATATGACCGAAGCGCTGGAAGCCCTGTTGCCCGCCCTTATTGAGCCGTTGAGGCTTGAGCGGTTCACCGCCGATATTGATGCGCGCAACCCGGCCTCAGGTCGTGTGCTCGAGCGTCTTGGTTTCAAGGCGGGCCCAGTGCATGAGAAGCGCACCTTCGTGAAAGGCGAGTGGTGTGACGAGATTGACTATGAAGTCAGCGCAGAAGGGCTGTTGGCTGCGGTTTCAAAGTGATTGCGGGTCGATTTCAAGTTAGTTTCACTTGTGACTTTTTGTAATAAAATTTCTCAAACTTCCGCCTTGCGAAAAGAAAATAATCTGCTAATCCTTGGTTCTTGATAGAAACACAAAGGAATTGGCGGCGGATGAGGCCAAATCAGCCCTATAAACCAAGAGCAAAAGCGGTTGCACGCACCTTGCGGGCAACGGATATTTTGCATGCACGGTTTGTGGCGCTTGGGGCCGGTACGCTATTCCTTGCTCTTCTACTATTTTCGGCAGGCCGACTTACCGGCCCTTGAGCATCGCGGCAGACGGCGCATTGGCGCACCGATGCTTAAGGGTAATGCCACTGATTTCATATTTTCATCAGATTTGTACCATTAGAAATTGGGAAGACCGCCATGTCACACAGTGAAAAAAACCGTGTGCGAATATTTGACACAACTTTGCGCGACGGTGAGCAATCGCCCGGCGCGTCCATGACGCTGGACGAAAAGCTCCAGATCGCAAGTGTACTGGAATCCATGCGGGTAGACGTGATTGAGGCAGGTTTTGCCATCGCGTCAAACGGGGATTTTGAGTGTGTTAACAAAATTGCGCAGCGGGTTAAAAACTCGACCGTTTGTTCGCTGGCGCGTGCTGCCCTCGGTGATATCGACCGGGCCGCAGAAGCGTTAAAACCCGCGAAATCCGGCCGTATTCACACCTTTATCGCCACTAGCCCCCTGCATATGAAATATAAGCTGCAGATGGAGCCTGAAGCGGTGATCGAGGCGATCCATAAATCGGTGAGCCATGCACGCGGCCTTATCGATGATGTGGAATGGTCGGCCGAAGACGCAACGCGCACCGAGATTGATTTCCTCTGCCGTGCGGTGGAAACCGCGATCAAGGCCGGGGCCACCACCATCAACCTGCCGGACACGGTGGGGTATGCCACGCCGGAGGAATATGCCCAGATGTTCCGCACCGTGATCGAGCGGGTGCCGGACGCGGACAAAGC
This sequence comes from Kordiimonas sp., assembly GCF_965216265.1. Taxonomy (GTDB): domain Bacteria; phylum Pseudomonadota; class Alphaproteobacteria; order Sphingomonadales; family Kordiimonadaceae; genus Kordiimonas. The sequence continues at coordinate 515,421 of NZ_OZ244153.1, read as the reverse complement.
CATTTTCTCCACCCATTGTCATAACGACCTTGGCCTTGCGGTTGCCAACTCGCTTGCGGGTGTTATGGGCGGCGCACGGCAAATTGAATGCACCATCAACGGTATTGGTGAGCGTGCTGGTAACGCCGCGATGGAAGAGGTGGTGATGGCGCTTCGAACGCGCGGTGACGTGATGCCGTATCACACCCGTATCGTGACCGAAGAAATCATGCGCGCGTCCCGCCTCGTTTCCACCGTGACCGGTTTTACCGTGCAGAACAACAAGGCCATTGTGGGTGCCAACGCCTTTGCGCATGAAAGTGGCATCCATCAGGACGGTATGCTCAAAAACGCTGAAACCTATGAGATCATGACCCCGGAATCGGTGGGTGTGACCAAATCACTCCTGACCATGGGTAAACACTCCGGCCGTCACGCGTTCGCCGACAAGCTCAAGGACCTTGGTTACGAGCTTGGTGATAACGCTTTTCAGGAATGTTTCCGTCGCTTCAAGGAGTTGGGGGACCGCAAGAAAAATATCTATGACGAAGATATTGTCGCCCTTGTGGATGACGAGGTGGCCACGTGGTCAAACCGCTATCAGGTCACCGCGCTCAATACCTATTCTTCGTCAAGTGGGGAAGCGGTTGCCAACCTCACCATGGAAATTGATGGTGAGAAATGCAAAACCGTTACTTATGGCTCAGGCCCCGTGGATGCCGCGTTTAACGCGATCAAGGATCTGATCGACATCGAGCCACACCTGCAGCTTTTCCAGGTGCATGCGGTAACACAAGGCACCGACGCGCAGGCGGAATGCACCGTGCGCTTGGAGGAAGGTGGCCGCACGGTGAACGGGCAAGGCGCACATGAAGACACGGTCACGGCTGCTGCGCGGGCTTATGTGTCTGCGGTAAACAAGCTTATCGTCAAGCGTGAGAAAAAGGCACCGGGCCCCGTTGCTGCGCAGTAGCGTGCATTGGGTTTGATGACAGGGAAGCGGCTTTCGGGCCGCTTTTTTGTTGCGCACCATTTTCCAAATGCTTGTTTTGCCTGAGAAAACTCCCTATTTGAAAAGGACACAAATGGGCGAAGTATATGGGCAGATTATCAGACTGGAGAGACAGTGCCGAGCGCGCAGATAGCCGCTTGTTGATGGCCATTGTGCTGATGGTTGCGATCATGGCAACCCAGCTTATTAGCTCCCTTTTCTTCGGCTTTGCCTTTGGTGCTTTCGCGGGCACATCTATCATGCCGCTGGTGTTGGCCTTTGCGGCACTTACGAGCTACGCGGTTGTGCTCAGCCTGGTCTGGCGAAACCTGAGGGCCGATGAGGGTATTAGCCTTGCGGACATTGGCTTAAGAGCGGGGCGCTTCTCCTGGCCGCTGACGCTTGGCCTCGCGGTTATCATTTACCTCACCTGCAGCATGATCGTTGGTGTCTATGTACAGGTAACGGGCTATGTGAACGAGCAACAGGTTGCAGCTTGGGTGAGTGAGAGCCAGGGCATGAGCCCCATTGTGGTGGGCCTGTTAGTACTCGCCATCGTGGTGATTGGCCCTGCGGTTGAGGAACTGGTTTTTCGCGGTTACCTGCAAACAGCGCTTGCAGAAAAAATACCACCATGGGCGGCCGTGGTTATCAGCTCACTGGTGTTCGGTGCCTTTCATATGGAGCTGGGCGCTTTCCCACTTCTTGTGATGGTGGGTGCCGCATTTGGGGCTGTGTATCAGATAACAGGCACGTTATGGCCTGCGATCCTCATGCATATGGTTAGTAATGGCCTCGCGATTATCCAAATTTTCAATGGTGAGTAGGCTACTGGTTTTGGTGCGGCCTGTTTCAGTGTAAACTTCCACCAACGGCAAACAGCACGAAAGGGACGGCAATGAGCAGACTGGCAGATCAGGAACCTGAATGCAGAAGTGAAGGCTGCCCGGACGCGGTTGATGCAGTGATCATCCCGCGCACCAGCGATATTGGCGGCTTTACCGTTGAGCGTGCTTTGCCGTCGCGCAAAAAGCGTATGATCGGGCCCTTTGTGTTCTGGGACCAGATGGGGCCGGGTGAGTTTCTCGCAGGCGACGGCATTGATGTCAGGCCCCATCCGCACATTGGTCTCTCCACCGTCACTTACCTGTTTGACGGCACGATGGACCACCGGGATTCGCTTGGCACCCATATGACCATCAAGCCCGGTGATATGAATCTGATGACAGCGGGCAGCGGCATTGTGCATTCCGAACGCACTGGCGCTGAGGATCGCGAGCGCACATCCCGGCTGTATGGCATCCAAAGCTGGCTGGCGTTGCCTAAAATTCATGAGGAAGGCGAGGCTGCTTTCAAGCATTTCGGTGCAGACGACCTGCCCACGCTGGATGCAGAGGGACTTGAGGTGCAGATGATCATGGGGGAGGCCTTTGGCCTTCAGTCACCGGTGGAGGTGCCGTGGAACACGCTATACGCCAATGTGCGCATGGCGGCAGGCGCGGTGCTGCCGCTACCCCGCGAGACGGAAGAACGAGCTATCTACATCGTCAGCGGCAGTGTGAGCCTTTGCGGAGCCGAATATGGCGCGGGTCAGATGATCAGCCTGCGCTCCGGCACAGATGTGGCTGTGCGGGCGGAAGCAGACACCCACCTGATGCTGTTGGGCGGTGCTGTGATGGATGGCCCCAGATATATCTGGTGGAACTTTGTGGGCTCCCGGATTGACCAGATCCGGGATGCGGCTGAGCGTTGGCAGGCAGGCGAGTTTGCCAAGGTGCCGGGGGATGACAAGGAGTTTATCCCACTGCCGGATATCGGCACGCTTGACCGCGTAAAGGCTTGAGGGTTGAGGTATGTAAAACACTGAAAATCGTTAAAGTTTTAGTAGTTAGGGTGCCTACACCCCGTAAATTCGCCTCATTCGCCGGTAAATTACAAAATATAGTGCGAACGGCGCGCTTGGCCCTTGTGTCCGGGCAATATCTGGCCCATAACCGCATAAACGGGAGGGCCAATACTGGCCCCAAGAGCAATAGAAAATTAAGAGGGTTAAATGCTATCCAAGCTGCTCGGCATGTTTTCATCTGACATGGCTATCGACCTCGGCACGGCAAACACACTCGTGTATGTAAAAGGCCGCGGCATTGTGCTGAACGAACCGTCCGTTGTTGCAATTAAAAGCGAACACGGGCGCGACCGCGTACTAGCGGTGGGCGACGAGGCGAAACTGATGCTTGGGCGTACCCCAAGCGGCATTCAGGCCATTCGCCCGCTCAGGGACGGTGTGATCGCTGATTTCCACGTTGCCGAGCAGATGATCAAACATTTTATCCAAAAGGTTCATAACCGCTCGTTTGCGAGTCCGCAGGTTGTTGTGTGTGTGCCCTCCGGCTCTACGGCAGTGGAGCGGAAAGCCATTCAGGAATCTGCTGAGCAGGCTGGTGCCCGCAAAGTGTATCTGATTGACGAGCCGATGGCTGCCGCGATTGGTGCTGGTTTGCCGGTAACCGAGCCACAGGGTTCCATGGTTGTTGATATTGGTGGTGGTACCACCGAGGTAGCCGTGCTTTCGCTCTCCGGCATCGTGTTCGCAACCAGCGTTCGCGTAGGCGGCGACAAGATGGACGAAGCGCTGATCGGTTACATCCGCCGTAACCATAACCTTCTCATCGGTGAAGCCACGGCTGAACGGATCAAGAAGGAAATTGGCACAGCACTTGTGCCGGAAGACGGCGTTGGCAACACCATGATCATCAAAGGCCGGGACCTGATGAACGGCGTGCCGAAAGAGCTGGAAATTAACCAGCTTCAGGTAGCTGAAGCCCTTTCTGAGCCTGTGAGCCAGATTGTGGAAGGCGTGAAGGTTGCGCTTGAGCAGACTGCACCCGAACTTGCAGCCGATATTGTTGACCTTGGCGTTGTGCTCACGGGTGGTGGTGCGCTTCTCAAGGATCTGGATACTGTGATCCGCCGCGCGACGGGCTTGCCTGTCACCATCGCGGAAGAGCCGCTGACTTGTGTGGCGCTGGGTACAGGCCGCGCACTCGAAGACCCGGCACTTCGTATGGTACTCATGGAAAACTACTGATCGGTATTATGCGTACCACACGGCTTTAAGACAAATAGGGCGATAAGCGCACACACGCGTTTGAGGAGGTTGACCGCTGGTCCCGACAATGCATTCAGGAGGCTTGGCATCTAGCCCTCGCCTGCGCAGAGGCGGGCGGGGCCGTGAGGTCTTATGGCTTTATCTCTTTATTGCTGTCGCCCTTTTGGTGCTTGAAGGTGTTGGGCAAGGGCTCCCACGCCAGATACGTGCTTATGCAAACGATGTAGTCTCTCCCGTTTTACGGCTGCTTGAACAGCCTATCCGTGCCGTGCAGGCCGGGCTTGAGCGTATCGCTGGTGTTTCCGACATCTATCTTGAAAATGAAACGTTACGGGACGAGAACGACCGCCTGCGCCAGTGGCGTGAAGCGGCCATGCAGCTCAGCCGTGAGAATGAACGCCTGCGCCTGATGCTCAAGGTTCCGGGTCGGGAAGTGCCGCCTGCGGCAACTGCCCGTGTGATCGGTGTTGGTGGTGGCGCGTTTGAGCGTAGTGTGCTGATAAGCGCGGGCGCGAGCGATAACGTGCGGCGCAACCTGCCGGTGGTGGATGAAAGCGGCGTGATTGGCCGCACCATTCAGGTTGGCCGCTGGACCAGCCGCGTGCTGCTGGTAACTGACCTCAACAGCCGTGTGCCTGTACGGCTTGAACGCACAGGTGACCTGGCCATTGCTGAAGGCCAGAACGAACCGTTCCTGTTGCTGCGTTTTCTGCCTGAGGAAGTAACCGTGCGTGTTGGGGACAGGCTTTTGACCTCCGGCCACGGTGGAGCGTTCCCGCCAGACCTGCCGGTCGCACGCGTCAGCGATGTGTCGGGTGATCTTATCCGGCTTGAGCCGCTTGGTATCCTCGGGAAACTGGATTATGTACGGGTGCTGGATTACCGCGCCGTACCGGTAGATGATGTAATAGAAGTACCCGCGGATGGGGAGGGCGAACAATGAACGCGCGCCGCCCAGTTATCACCTCGTTTGGCTTTGCGGGACTTTCCCCGGTAATCAGCACCTTTGTGTTGGCGATGCTCATGCTGCTGCCCATCGGTACAGGCGCGGCGAATGTTGCGATGCCACATCTGGTGATGATTGCAGTGTTCTACTGGCTGTCATCCCGCCCGCTTCTGATGCCATATGGCGCGTGCGCGGTGCTTGGTTTTATGCTTGACCTTTGGCTTGATGTACCGCTTGGGCTCAATATGGTGCTTCTGTTGCTCACACGACTTTTTGTGCTCAACCAGCTCAAACATTTTAAGGGTCGTAACCGAATTGTGCACTGGGCTGTCTTTACGGTGCTGAGCCTTGGGTTGTATATTCTTTCCTGGCTCCTTGTTTCTGCGGTGTATGGTGCGTTCTGGCCATTACAGCCGATCATGTTGCAATGGGCCGTAACGGCATTTTCCTATGCGCCCGTGGCTTTTGTGCTGGGGCGCCTGCGTAGAGCGATCCTTTAAGGTATGGCAAGAGAAGGTCTTCGGTATCAGACATTTTCACGACGGGCTTTCCTGCTTGCAGGCGGGCAGGGGCTTGCCATGGTCGCGCTTGGTGGCCGGCTTTATTATCTCTCCATCGTTGAGGGGGAAAAATACAAGCTGCGTGCGGAACGTAACCGGGTTGCCATTCGCCTGATCACACCCGAGCGCGGTGAAATTCTTGACAGGTATAATCGCAAACTCGCGACTAACAGGCAGGATTTCCGGGTTTTCCTGATCCCCGAGCAGGCGGACGAGATTGCGCACACACTGACGAAAATTGGCCATATTGTTAAGCTGGACGAACGGCGACTGTCGCGCCTTGAACGCCAGATAAAAAAACAGCGGAAGTTTGTGCCTGTAACCGTGGCGCAGGGGCTTGATTGGCGCACGTTTGCACGGGTGAATGTGGCGGTGCCTGACCTGCCGGGTGTGGTAACAGATGCAGGCCGCTCGCGTTATTATCCAAACGGGCATGAGATCGCTCACCTGGTGGGGTATACCGCCAGCCCGAACGAGGAAGATGTAGCGCTGAACCCGCTTTACCAGTTGCCGGGTTTCAAGGTTGGCAGGCAAGGGCTTGAGCGTCGCTATGAAGACAGGCTGCGCGGGTCCGCGGGTACACGGCGGGTTGAGGTTAACTCGGTGGGTCGTGAAATTCGTGAGTTGCCGCCTCGGCAGGATGCGTCCGCGGGGAATAACCTGAAGCTCACCATTGACCTTGAGTTGCAGAAATATGTGATTAACCAGCTTGGTGAAGAAGCTGCTGGTGTTGTGGCTATTGATATCAAAACCGGTGAGCTGCTTGCGATGGCGTCGGCTCCCACCTATGACCCGAACGAGTTTACACGTGGCATCAGCAACGAAAACTGGCAAGCGCTTCTGAAAGACCCGCGCAAGCCGCTCTTGAACAAGTGCGTAACGGGGCAATATCCACCCGGATCAACCATCAAGCCCGTTGTCGCGCTGGCGGCCCTTGAGCAGGGCATCGTGAAGCCTGAGACTGAATATTACTGCAATGGGGCACACCGGCTGGGTAACCATACCTTCAACTGCTGGAAACGTGGTGGGCACGGCAAACAGGACCTTCTGGGCGCCATAGCCAATAGTTGCGACGTATATTTTTATAAGGTCGCGCAAGAGATGGACGTCGACCATATCGCGGATATGGCCTCGCGTTTTGGCCTTGGTGAACTTTACGATCTGGGTATTGATGGTGAGAGAGCGGGCCTTGTGCCGGACAAAGCCTGGAAACGGGCGGTGCTGAACGAGCCGTGGCACACGGGCGAAACGCTGAATGTCTCCATTGGGCAGGGCGCTATGTTGGCAACACCGCTGCAGCTTGCTGTGATGACAGCGCGGGTGGCGTCTGGCAGGCGCATATATCCAACCCTTGTGTCGATGCCGGGGGAAGAAGAGTTCAGGGCCGAAAGTTTTGGTGCCATGGAAGTGAACCCACTGCATATGCGCCTCGCGCGGCGCGGCATGGAGATGGTTACGGAGGTGGGCGGCACAGCGCACGATTACCGCAGGCCAAAAAGCGCGATGAAGATTGCGGGTAAATCCGGCACCGCGCAGGTGCGGCGAATAACAAAAGAAGAACGCGTTGAAGGTGTGATCGATAACGCAGACCTGCCATGGAATATGCGGGATCATGCTCTTTTCATTGCTTATGGCCCGGTTGAAGATCCAGAGATTGCTGTTTCTGTTCTGGTGCAGCACGGTGGCGGTGGTTCCAAGGTTGCGGCACCGATTGCGCGCGCCGTGCTCGACAAAGCCATTGAGATGCGCCGTGCTCTCGAGCCGGTAGCGGAAGAGAAGAAAACCTGATGGGGACAGCACGCATGTTTGGCCCGCGCAGGGTCCGCAAAAATATCTTCCAGCGCCTTGCTGAGCTGAACTGGAGCATTGTATTCCTCAATATGCTGATCGCCGGTGCCGGTTTTGCCATGCTTTATTCCGTGGCGGGCGGCGCGTGGGAGCCTTGGGCTTCCACCCAGGCCACACGTTTTGGCGGTGCTTTTGTGTTGATGCTCGTGATCGCGACGGTAGATATTCGCTACTGGATGGCGCTTGCCTACCCCGCGTGGTTTCTTGGTATTGCGCTTTTGCTTGCGGTAGAGGTCGTTGGCTCAACAGGCATGGGCGGGCAGCGCTGGCTTGATATCGGCATAATGCGTATCCAGCCGTCCGAACTAACGAAAATCGCGGTGGTGATGTCGCTCGCGCGGTATTTCCATGGCCGGAACTATGACCAGAGCCGAAGCCTGCGCTCGCTTCTCACACCCGCGGTCCTGATCATGGTGCCCGTGGCGCTTGTGGTACGGCAGCCAGATCTTGGCACAGGCTTGATGATTGTGGCGGGTGGCGGTGCTATCCTCTTCCTCGCGGGCTTGCCTGCGTGGCTTTTTGTGGGGGCATTTATTGCGATCGCTGCCGCAATCCCGGTTGGGTGGCAGTTCATGCGTGACTATCAGCGCGACAGGGTCCTCACCTTCCTCAATCCGGAAGCCGACCCGTTAGGTGCAGGTTATCAGATCACACAGTCGAAAATTGCGCTGGGCTCAGGCGGGCTTACCGGCAAGGGCTTTCTGGAAGGCACGCAAAGCCAGCTTAATTTCCTGCCGGAGATGAAAACCGACTTTATCTTCACCGTGCTTGCGGAAGAGTTTGGCCTGATTGGTGCTGTCAGTGTGCTTGCGCTCTATATGATCGTGCTGGTTTACGGCATGCTCATTGGTATCGGGTGCAGAAGTCAGTTTGGGCGGTTGCTGGCCAGTGGCTTGGCGATGACGCTTTTCCTTTATGTGCTGATCAATGTGGCCATGGTGATGGGATTGATGCCGGTGGTGGGCGTGCCGCTCCCCATGATCTCATATGGTGGTTCGGCTATGCTCACATGGATGATTGCGTATGGGCTTATCCTCTCGGTCGCCATCCACAGGGACGTATCCCTTGCGCCAAAGGGCAGCGGGCTGGCCTAGGTTGCGCATGGGCTGCATATGCGGCCTATCTTGGCTTGATCACACGCGATATCACGCTATTCTCCCTCTTAACTATAAAGAGGGGTTCTTATGAAAAAGTTGATTACAGGTGCTGCGCTTGCAGCGCTTATGTCTGGTGCGTCTTTTGCCGCTGATTTGCGGGATGATGTAGCGGCGGATTATAGCTATCTGGAAAGTCTCTATATCCATCTGCACCAAAACCCGGAACTGTCCACACAGGAAGAGAAAACCGCAAAGCGGGTTGCTGAGGAGCTGAAGGCTGTTGGCTATGACGTGACCACGAACTTTGGCGGGCACGGCGTTGTGGCGGTGATGAAAAACGGCGAAGGACCAACGGTTCTGGTACGCGCTGATATGGACGGGTTGCCAGTGAAAGAGCAGACCGGCCTTGAGTATGCGAGCGAGGTGATGGCGACCGATGACGACGGCACTGTTGTGCCAGTAATGCATGCCTGTGGGCATGATATGCACATGACCAGCATGATCGGCACCGCGCGGCGCCTTGCCGCCCTGCGTGACACATGGTCTGGCACCGTTGTTATGGTTGGCCAGCCAGCGGAAGAGCGCACAATGGGCGCTGAAGCCATGATCAAGGAAGGGCTTTTTGAGCGTTTCCCGCGTCCTGACTATAACCTTGCGCTGCATGTATCGCCCGCGATCCGTGCTGGTGATATCGGTATCGTATCGGGCTATGCACTTGCGAATGTGGATTCGGCCGACATCGCCATCAAGGGCATTGGTGGCCATGGGGCTTACCCTCACACCACAAAAGACCCTGTCGTGCTGGCATCCTATATCGTTGCATCGCTGCAAACGCTGGTGGCACGCGAAACGTCACCGCTCGAATCCGGTGTTGTGACGGTGGGGTCCATTCACGCGGGCACCAAACACAATATTATTTCAGACAATGCGCATCTGCAGATCACAATCCGGTCCTATGCAGATGACGTGCGGCAGAACCTGAAAGATGGTGTTGTGCGTATCGCGCGCGGGCAGGCAATCGCCTTTGGTTTGCCGGAAGATAAAATGCCGGAAGTGACTTTCTCTGAAGGCACGCCGTCTACCTATAACGACCCGGAGCTGACAGCAACGCTGCAGGCTGCGCTGACGGAGAAGATGGGGGCTGAGCATGTTTATGAGGCAGACCCGGTGATGGCGGCGGAGGATTTCTCCCTCTTTGGTCGCACAGATCCAAAAATTCCAAGCGTGATGTTGTGGCTTGGCGCAACCAAAGCTGAGGCAGTGGAAGCTTCAAAAAATGGCGGCGCGGCGCTACCGAGCTTGCATTCTCCGCTTTTTGGGCCAGACAGGGAGCCGACAATCAAAGGCGGTGTTGAGGCGATGACAACAGCAGCGTTGTCGCTTCTGGCGAAGAAATAGAACAACAGCTGGGGCTGGGGCGCATGTTCCAGCCTCATCTCTGGCTATTACTATGGCCAATACTCTGCCCACGGGGCTGGAAACGTTAGCGGATAACGTTTACTATCGCTGAAATAACGGTAACACGCTGAAGGAAGACAAGTGGGCCATAAACATTCACACGATCATAGTGTTTGCATCGAAACTGCCTTGGCGGAGGCAGAACGCTTGTGCGCGGAGCGTGGCTCACGCTTTACCGACCTGCGCCGTCGTATCCTGAAGATGATCTGGCAAGGCCATAAGGCAGTGAAAGCCTATGACCTGCTTGACCAATTGGCGACCGAGGGTGGCTCTGCCAAGCCACCAACCGTATACCGTGCGCTTGATTTCCTGATGGATGAGGGTCTTGTGCACAAGATCGAATCGCTCAACGCCTACATTGGTTGCCCGCATCCGGGGGACAATCATGTCAGCCAGTTCCTGATTTGTGACAAATGTGAAACCGTGCGTGAGGTAACAACCTCTGCCCTCAAAGAGGCTGTTTTATCTGCAGCGCAGGAGGCGAATTTCTCTATACGTCGCCAGACGCTTGAGCTGCACGGGGTTTGTGCCAATTGCAAGCAGGGGCGCGAAGCCGCTTAATCACCTTTTGAGTGCTGGGGCTGTGGCTGCCGGGCTTCAAAATTTTCTAGTCTTTTCCTGAAGGCCCCTTTAAAGGGCATGCCTTATGGCTGAACTTGCAGATATATTTGAGACCGCGCGCGAATTTTCCGAGCTTGCGCTTCATCAGCTTTCAAGCGGCGAGCTTGATGGGGCTGAGAAGACCATGCGCGCGGTGCTCCGCTTTGCGCCCACTCATGCCCCTGCGTGGCGGCTGTTGGGCGACATCCTGTCTGCAAGCCCCGGGCGGCGGGGCGAAGCCTCAAAAGCTTATGCCCGGGCGCTGGAGTTGGACCCTCGCGACACAGCGGCTGAAGGCGGCCAGTTCAGGCTTAGCGCGAGGGAGACCGCAGCACCGTATGAACGCCATATCGAGCGTGAGATGTTATTGCCGCATATGGCACCTGCTGATGGCAAGGAAGTCGCCATAGCAGATGCACGCGCGGCAGAATCAGCAGAAAACTGGCGTGGTGCAAAACGCGCGTGGGAGCGTGTGCTTGAGATTGACCCAAGCGATACCTGGGCGTGGGCTCAGCTTGGGCACCTTCTGAGCGTCAACCTGCATGACTATGAAGGGGCTGAAAAAGCGTTCCGTACAGCGCTCGAAGAAGACCCGACTGATGACTGGGCGTGGGGCAAGCTTGGTATCATGCTCGCTGATTTCCTTGGTAAGGTAGAAGAAGGGCAGGCCATGCTGCGCCATGCCATCAGCCTTGAGCCGGGTGAGTGTTATTATCACGGCTGGCTTGGCTGGTCCCTCTATCGCCAGAGCGAAGATTTTGAAGCCGCAGAAAAGGTGCTTGAGCAAGCTGTCAGGCTTTGGCCCGAATATCAGTGGGCCTATTTTCACCTCGGGTTTGTGCGCTACGCGATGGAAACCAAGCCGCGCGCGGCAGAGAAAGCTTTCATAGCTGCACTTGCGTTGGACCCCGACGACATCCCGACCCTCTATAATCTGGCCTGCCTTTATGATGAGCAGCTCGGGAACCCCAAAAAGGCACTGAAGTATTTTGCGGACGTGATTGAGCGTAACCATGCTGACGCCGCGAGTTTCAAGCGGCAGGCGATCCTGTACCACGAACATTTTGATGATGTGGAACAAGCGGCATTTCACTACGCGCGGGCTGTTGAGCGTGACCCGCTGGACGCCGATCTCAGGGTTCGTTTTGCGTGGTTGATGTGGGAGCGAATGGCGCGCACCGATGACGCGATTGCACACCTGGAGAAAGCGATCGAGCTGACGCCGGATGACCCCTGGGCTTTAACCCATATGGCGCAGGCGCAGTATCACGGCCGCAGCGATATGGACGAGGGCAAACGGTACCTAAAGCAAGCGCTGAGTGTGGATGACAGTTTTGACTGGGCCCATGTGCTCTTGGGCTCACTGTTGTTTGACGAAGGCGAAGACCTGCCCTTGGCCGAGCATCACCTGCGTGAAGCCATCAAACTGAACCCTTCGCAAAGCTTTGCATGGTCGCGGCTTGGTCGCTTGCTGTTGGCGACTGAGGAAGATACGCAAAGCGCATGGAATGCTCTCTTGCGGGCGGTTGAGCTTGCACCCGGCAATATGGACGCGGCGGCTGATCTGGTGTGGATGGGGCTTTACCGCCTGTTTCGCCCGGACCTGGTGGCACAGTACGCTGACCAGATTATTGCAAGTGATGACGCTGGCGCATTTGCGCTGGCCCTTGCGGCGCTCGTGAAACGTCAGCTTGGTCTTGAGACTGGTGATGTGATTGATGTTTTACGCCGCGCGATTGAGCTGGACGCTGAGGATCATTTTGTCTGGCACACCTATGGTGAGGTGCTGCTTTATGATCTGGCTGATGTGGAACCTGCAGAAGAGGCGCTCCTGCGCGCGCAAACCCTCGCGAACGACTGCAGCACGCTGGACTGCGACATCGCGCTTGTACGCTACGTTCAAGGCCGTGTTGACGGTGCGCGGGCGCATTTTGAGCGGGCGCTCGAGCTTGATAGCGAAGTGAGCCTCGCCTGGCGGGCTTATGGCTGTTATCTGGCCTTTAGTGGTGGCGATGAGGCATTGACTGAGGAAGCGTTTGAACGCGCCGTTGAGCTTGAGCCGAAAAACTTTGAACCCTGGGCCGTTTATGCACTCTATCTGGCTGAGCAAGTTGGCCGCGAGGATGATGCGCGCATTGCCATGGAAAAGGCCCTCGAGATTGCTCCCTCGGGCCTTGATGTAGAAGATTGGGCGCGACGTTTTTACCGACCACTCGCGCTTGGGTAAGCCTTTATATGTGGCAGCTGGACATGCCACGTTTCAACAAATACTGCTGGTGATATTCTTCTGCGGGCCAAAAGGTCTGTACAGGTTCAATAAGAGTAACGATCTCACGTTTGAAACGACCTGATGCTGTCAGTTCTTCTTTTTTGCGCTGTGCAGCTTCCTTTTGTGCGTCATCTTCATAAAACACAACGGAGCGATACTGGGTGCCAACATCGGGGCCCTGACGGTTCAGCTCTGTCGGGTTGTGGTTATCAAAAAAGATGTCCACCAGCGTGTCAAAGTCCAAGCGGGCAGGGTCGTATTCTACCTGCACAACTTCAGCATGGCCTGTCTTGTCGGTGCATACTTCCTGGTAGGTAGGGTTGTCCTTTGCCCCGCCCATATAGCCAACAGCCGTGTTGAGCACGCCTTCTGTTGTGCGGAAAGTTTCTTCAACTCCCCAAAAACAGCCAGCACCAAATGTTGCGATTGCCATGATCTTGTCTCTTTTATGCTTAGAGTTACACACAAACCGTATTGGGTGCGAATATGTGGTTGCACCGTGCACTTGTCGAGGGGCAATATGGTAAAAATCACGTGTTGGAGGTTGGGTGTGACAAGATTTTTAAAAGCAGCTGCGGCTTCGGTACTGTTTATGGCAAGCGGTGCCGCGCTCGCGCAGCAGAGTGAAATTCCGGCGGATCTGCTGGCGCTCGATTTCCAGCGTTGCATGAAAGACTGTGAACCTGGCTTTGGTAAAGAGACCTGTACACCGCTTTGCAATTGCACTGTGGATGAATTCAAGAAACAGCTGGATTTCAGTAAATATCTTGACCTGTCGGCAGAGCTTTCACGTGGTGAGCTTTCTGCCAGCAACCGCTCATTGCTGGATGGTATCGCAAACTATTGCGCATCCCAGCTTGAGAAGAGCGGTGTGAAAGTGGGGAGCGGGGACGCTACCCAAAGCAATTGAGGTTCTAACCCCTGATAGGCTCAGTCTTTAATGGGGCGGGGGCGGCCATCTTTATTAATGGCAACAAAGATGTAACGAGCTTCCGTCACTTGATGGAGGCTGCGTTCCAGCCCGCGCTCGGCAAAAACCTCGATTTTCACAGTGATGGAGGTACGGCCAACCTTTTCGATATCCGTATAGATGCTGATCACATCACCAAGCTCAATCGGGCGATGAAACTTCATGCCTTCAATCGCGACTGTAGCCACAGCACCCTGCGCAAGCCTGCTGGCGGCATCTGCACCGGCAAGGTCCATCTGTGAAAGCACCCAACCACCAAAGATGTTGCCGTTTACGTTAAGGTCAGACGGCTGCGGGATGGTGCGGATGGTGGCGCGGCGATGTTCGCTCATGCTTCGGTCTTTCCGGTGGTTTCTGAAATGGTGTTGTGGATAGGGGCAATTTCTATATCGCCCGGCATGGCCTCAAGATACAGAGAGCGACTTGGGAAAGCAAAGCCTGTTCCGGCATTTTCGACAATACGTTTTATCTCAAGCAGAAGCTTTTCCTTAATCTCCAGCCATTCCAGCCAATTTGTGGTGCGGGTGAAACAATAGAGCAGAACATCGATTGAGCTGCCGCTGAAGGCGTCAATACGTACGAAGGTCGCGGTTTCCTCCGGCTGCACAAAATCCTCGTTCTCAAGCAGGTATTTTTCAATGCCGTCACGAACTTCCTGAAGCTGGGTAGATGTGGAGCGATACTCAAGCCCGATCACCCATTTGATTCGGCGAAATGTCATACGGGAGAAGTTAGTGACAGCCTGGTCAGACAGTTTGGCGTTGGGTACAAAAACCGGGGCTTTGTCAAAACGGCGCACAGTGGTAGTGCGAAAACCAATCTGTTCAACAGTGCCTTCAACCACACCGTCTACCAAAATCCAGTCACCTGGGTGGAAGCGGCGTTCACCAATAACAAAAAGCCCGGAGATCAGGTTTTTAAACAGGTCTTGCGCGCCAAGGGCAACCGCAACACCAAATAGGCCGAGGCCAGCAATCAGTGGCCCGACTTCAATACCCCATATCTCCAGAATAGCAGCGGCGCCAATAAGCGCAAAAGCGATGCGGATGGCTTTTGATAGCCAGATGATCATGGCTTCGGTGAGGAAGCGGTCCGCACGTTGCAGTAGTTGCCCTACTGGTCCAGACGCGCGGTAAAGTGCCCAGAAGATCACGAAAGCGATAAGGGAACGATTGAGCTTTGACGCGAGTGCCGCGCTCTCCGGATCCAGCTCCAGATAGGCTGTCGCGAAAAAGATGCCAAGAACAACGGGAATGAAGCGGACAGGCCCTTCCACAGCGGCAACGATCGAATCGTCCACGCTCGTGTTGGTGCGTTTGGCCCAGGCCACAAGCCGGTTCAGCATGAAGCGTGTCATCAGGTTGCGAAGTATGAGGAACAGGATGAAGATGCCGACAGCAACAACGATCTGGCCAACATCGATGCCAAGCAGGCCGTTCTTCCAGACATCCTTTACAAGGCTTAAAAATTCTTCCCAGTCTTCAAACTTCACGCTGTGCACCTGCTTTGTTGTTTACTGCTCTTTATCTGTATCGTCGTCATGGCGATAGAGATGATGGACCTGCTCGTCATGGCCATGCTTGTTACTGAAAAACAAGAGCGCCATCAGCCCAAATCCAATAACCAAGGTGAAAAAGAGACCAATGACCATGGCAGTGACACCATGCCCGGAAAGCGTGACGCCTTCAATCTTGCCAAAAACATATAGTGCCCAATAGGCTACAAGACCAAGGGCAACAAATGCTGCCAAAAAGGTGATGATGTTTTTCATGCTGACTTCCTAACGGATTAACTGCACTCGTTAACTGCGTTGGGCGTCAAGTGCGTCGCGAATCTCTCTGATCAACTCGGCATTTGCGCCCATATTGGGCGTACCGAGCCTTGAGACAGCTCTAATGTCAAGAATTGCCGATGCGGCGTTTCCGCGCACGCGGCAGGATATGATGCCGTCAAAACCGAACCAGATGGTGTGATAACGTGCCTCAATATGGCCTGTGTTGGTGTTTGAGGCGACTATATCTAAGCCCTTGTCAGCCAGAATGCCAGCGAGGTCCTGGGTGGCTTCCTCAACCGTGCCGGAAAGCGTGATGGGCAGCAGATCGCCATAGGCCCGCTTGTGCTGGGCCTGATATGTTGTGGCGTTGAGCGAGAATCCGTCCTCTGTCGGTGCTGATAGCGTAATGAACGAAGGGGGGGCTTCTAGATTTGTGCTGACATCATAAAGCGCGCCGGTAATTTCGATCCGTGTTTCCAGGGTCCAGACGACATACCCCAACGCCGCCACGATAATGGCCGCAACAACGCCGCGCCAGCTAGTTCGCACCCGTGGGCTGGTTTGACCATGGATGATGCCGGCCACGGTGAACCCCGCAGCCACCAGCACAAGCCGGGTTGCGACATGCAGTATCTTGTTCCGCATCTCCATGTCAGACGGGTCAAGAAGATCGGGGCCAAGGAATTCCAGCTGATAGGCAGGGCCCGCAACGATGAGAGCGAGGCCTGCGAGGCAAACGGTAAGAAAGCCAAGCGTCGAGAAAATCGACGGTCGCCGTTCGCCCTTCTTAAAAAATATCCGTGACATGCGTTATACGTTCCCCCGTACTCGTGCTTTGTCCGCTGCCCTTTTGAAATTGCCCCGGTACGTTGTAACGCAACGAACAAGCGAGGGGAAGGGGGCCAAGCTATAGTTTTTGAAGGATAATCCCCGGTCTTGGTGCGCTTGTCTTTGCTTCATGCGTCAAAAAAAGGCATACTATGATCAGTGTTTTGAGCCCAACCGCAAGCCACGGCGCGGGTCGCTGCGCCCTTTAAGAGGAGACGCGTATGAATGTCGGTAGAATTCTGGACCAGAAAGGCAGCGACGTCATCGCACAGGAGGCCGGATGCACGGTTCTTGAGGTTGCCAAACTTCTCGGTGAGCGCCGCATCGGTGCGGTACCTGTTACCAAAGGTGGAAAGCTGGTTGGCATTATCTCAGAGCGGGATGTGATGCGCGGTCTTGCCATTCGCGGTGGTGGTGTACTCGCTGACGACATTTCCACATTGATGACCAAATCGGTTTTCACGTGTTCACGCGACGATACGGTAGGGCACCTTATGGCGATGATGACGGAACGGCGTATCCGTCATGTTCCGGTGCTTGAGAAGGGTGAGCTTGTTGGCATGATCTCGATTGGTGACGTTGTGAAGGAACGCATGCAGGAAACCGAGCAGGAAGCCGCTGCGCTCAAAGATTATATTGCCAGCGCCTAGGCGGGCATTCAGTCGCGCGCGAGTAGTTGGTTGTATATGCCCTCATAATGGGCGACGCTCGCGTGCCAGTTACGCACATTCTCAACATAATGCCGCCCAGCCTCATGGTATGCGAGCCAGCTTTCGCGCTCTCCCATCAGCTGTGAACAGACGTTAACAAGGTCGTCTTGATCATCAGCTTTGAAAAGTCGCCCGGTTTTGCCGTCTTCAATAAGCTCGCGGTGACCGCCAATGTCGGATGCCAGCACCAGCTTTTTGAGCGCCATGGCCTCCAGTGGTTTAAGGGGCGTAACCGTTTCTGTCAGGCGCATGGAATGGCGCGGATACACCATAATATCGGCAACACTATAATACCGGCGCACGTCCTCATGTGGCACGCGACCGGTGAAGATCACATCCTTTTCCAGCCCCAGTTCCTTGACGGCCGCGCGCATGCGGTCTTCGGCCGGGCCACCTCCCACCAGCAAAAGTGCCGCGTCGGGCCTGCGCGCTTTCAGCGCAGGGAAGGCTTTGATAAGGAAGGCAAGCCCTTCATATCCGTAAAAGGAGCCAATAAAACCAAGCACGGTTTTGTCGGCCAGGCCAAGGCTGGCCTTAAGCGGCTCGTCACAGGCCTCAATGGGCGGGAAATTGTCTACATTTACCGCATTGGGGATGATGGTAACCTTATCTGCTGCCACGCCGCGGCCAATAATATCCTGCCTCAGGCCATCGCATATTGTGGTGACATGGTCGGCGCGCTTTATCGCACGTGTCTCAAGTGCGCGGCTAAGCCGGTATCGCAGGCTGCCTTCCTTGGTGGTGCCGTGGTCTACGGCGGCATCCTCCCAAAACGCGCGAATCTCGTACACTACAGGGCGATTGCCTGCCGCAGCTTTCGCCGGGAAGAAATTGAGAACCGGTGAATGCGCATGCAAGATGTCCGGGTTTATTTCTCGCACAAGGTCCCGCAGGTGGGTGGTTGTGATTCTGGTTTCAAGCCATTCCCTGAGCCCAGCAGGAGCCCATGACTTTGGCCCATGGTTTGGGGTGCGATAAATTTGCCAGTCACCAATTTCTTCTTGCGTCTCATCTCCGGCGCCATGGCGAGGTGTGGTCACCAGCACAGGTTCCCAACCCCTGGCGCGCTGCTCCGCCACAATAGACATGGTACGAAACACATAGCCGCTTTGTTTCGGCAGTGAATGGTCAAGGACGTGCAGTATGCGCATGAGCCGTGTTCCTAATGGTTGATTCTGTGGCTGATGATGGCGAGTGCGTCTTTGATCTGGGGCAGGGCGAGGTCAAACGCGGCAGTCCCTTCGTCAATCAGCTCAGAAGCACGGTGAAACTCCATCAAGCCGATATGGCCTACCCTCGGGCTGATGGAAACATCCGGTGGGTCACCGGCCAGGCGGGAACGGGATAGCCGGTTCTGCATGATGTTAAGGCTGGCCATGAGGTTGGCGAACAGGCTGGGTGCGTCCTTCTTGTGGCCGAATATTTTGCGAAACACGGATGACTTTTGGGTGTTGACAAGCATGGCTGCGCGGTCGTCTGTGTCCGCGAACACGCCATAGTCATCGCTTCTAAGCGCGCCATCAGCTTGCGCGCGTCTGCGGCCGTAAAGGTCCTCCGCCAAATTAACGGCAATAACAATTTCGCAGCCTGCTGCCCGGCACACGGAAACGGGCACGGGGTTTACAAGTGCACCGTCTACCAGCCAGCGGCCATCAAGCTTTCTGGGCTCAAAAATACCGGGTATAGCGAAGCTCGCGCGAATAGCATCTGACATATCGCCGCTATCGAGCCATATCTCGTGGCCGCTCTTCAGTTCGCAGGCCACAGCGGTAAACGGTGTTTTAAGGTCAGAGAAAGCCACATTGCCAAAACGGTCGTCCATCAGGCGGTTCAGCTTGTCGCTACCAAAAAGCCCGCCGCCAAGGCGTAGGTCCAGCAGGCGAAAGAAATTATACTCCCTCAGGCCGCGCGCCCACTCTTCGATTTCATCCAGACTGTCGCTCGCATAAGCGCCGCCAACAACCGCACCGATGGAGGTGCCGGCGACCATATCAACGGGGATGCCTTCTTCACGCAGACGCCGGAGCACGCCAATATGGGACCAGCCCCGCGCCACACCCGCTCCAAGCGCCAGGCCAATCTTTGGCCGCCGGGCCGCAGGCTTGTTGCTTTCAGGTGCAGAGCTGTTTTCTGCGGCGGGTGTTTCAGGTGCGCGTTTTTTATCGCCTTTTAGAAGTCCAAGCATATTACAGAGGTCGTCCTTGAAAATGAATGTGCTCAACTTGCTGCATTATGGCCCGTGTGTGCAAGGGGCAAGCAGCATTACGCATGTTGAAGTTACTCTTTTTCAAAACCAAGGATATCGCCCGGTTGGCATTCCAGATAGTCACAGATGGCTTCAAGGGTCGAGAAGCGCACCCCCTTCACCTTGCCTGACTTAAGCAGGCTTAAGTTGGCTTCGGTGATGCCCACATGCGCGGCGAGATCCTTCGACTTCACCTTGCGTTCAGCAAGGACCACATCAAGTCTTACTGTAATTGGCATGGTCGCGGCCCCTGTTCAGACAATCTCATTAAGCTCTTCGCGCTGCTCACGGCCCACCCGCATCATATGCGCGATGGCAAGCGCCATAAGAGCGGGAATTAGTCCCAGAAGGTCATCACTTCTGATCGATAGCATGAGCACACGCTCCCCCGACGCATTGCTTGACGTCAGCACAATCACGAGCAGGGTCTGGCTGATCCAGTTAGCGAACGCATGCCACAATAGAAGCTTGCCTGCGCGGATGCAGTAACGCTCAGACGAGGCATCAAACCAGTTGCCCGATTCTGCGGACCGTATAAGCGGCAACAGAGCACAAAGGGCGGTCGTGAACAAAAGTCCAGGGATAAGAGTAATAAGAAAACCGAGGATGCGTTGCCACCAAACCAGACCTTCAAAGCCGCCAAACCGTTCTACAAGGACGTTTGTGTTCAGGTAGCTGTAGCTGTTGGGGTCCAGCCACATCCATAAAATAGGCGCAATTACCACGATGATTGACACATAGATCAACCACCTGAGCGCAACGAGGCTTGGGATTCTTGGGTGTTTGGCAAATTCGGGGTATTCGGGGATTTTCGGCATCGGAAATCTCTTGTGGCAATTTCTAAAATTATTGTTTTACAGAAATTAATTATCTGATAATGATATCGCGACCGCAACGAGAAGGAAAGCAAAGATGAAAGGAAGGGTGTCGAACTATATTGTCGTCCTGTCTTTCGTCCTGTCGGTCATCATCGTCACAGTGTCTGGTTTTGCGGATGCAGCAGCCACCGAGGGCGATAGCGAGGAACAGGCGAGCCA